>NZ_JAJKFP010000004.1:0-17187 GCF_020966565.1 Rubrivivax sp. JA1055
CGACGCCGGAGCGCGCGGTGGACGGCACGTTCCTGATGCCGGTGGAAGACGTGTTCTCGATCTCGGGTCGCGGCACCGTGGTGACGGGCCGTGTCGAACGCGGCGTGATCAAGGTCGGCGAGGAAATCGAGATCGTCGGCATCCGTCCGACCGTCAAGACGACCTGCACGGGCGTGGAAATGTTCCGCAAGCTGCTGGATCAAGGCCAGGCTGGTGACAACGTCGGCATCCTGCTGCGTGGCACGAAGCGTGAAGAAGTCGAGCGCGGCCAGGTGCTGTGCAAGCCGGGTTCGGTGAAGCCGCACACGCACTTCACGGCCGAGATCTACGTTCTGAGCAAGGAAGAAGGCGGCCGTCACACGCCGTTCTTCAACAACTACCGCCCGCAGTTCTACTTCCGCACGACGGACGTGACGGGCGCGGTGGAGCTGCCGAAGGACAAGGAAATGGTGATGCCGGGCGACAACGTGTCGATCACGGTGAAGCTGATCGCCCCGATCGCGATGGAAGAAGGCCTGCGCTTCGCCATCCGTGAAGGTGGTCGCACCGTCGGCGCCGGCGTCGTCGCGAAGATCATCGAGTAATCTGTCAAGGTTTTACGCAGGGGCATAGCTCAACTGGCAGAGCGTCGGTCTCCAAAACCGAAGGTCGGGGGTTCGATCCCCTCTGCCCCTGCCACCCGACTCCTCGGGTGCCCAAGACACCAGCCCGCGGGCGCTGAAAAGCCCGGCGGGCTTTGCTGCTGATGGCGGCAAAGTAACCTCTAGCCCATGTCCACCCAACCCCAAGTCGAAACCGTCTCCACGGGCGCCGACAAAGCCAAGCTGGCCGTCGCGGCGATCCTGCTCGTGGCTGGTGTCGTCGTGTTCTACGTGCTCGGTCAGCGCGACCTGTGGCAGCGCGTGATCGCGCTGCTGGTCCTCGTGGCCGGGGCCGTGGGGGTCTTCTTCACCGCCGAAACGGGCCGCCAGCTGATCGGCTTCGGCCGCGAGTCGGTCAAGGAAGTGAAGAAGGTCGTCTGGCCGACCCGCAAGGAAGCGGGCCAGATGACGCTCTACGTGCTCGCCTTCGTCGTCACGATGGCGCTCTTCATGTTCCTGACCGACAAGACGCTGGAGTGGGTGTTGTACGACCTGATCCTGGGCTGGAAGCGCTGAGGCGAACACGATGACGGAACCGCAAGCCACCCCCACCCCCGAGACTGCCGTCGCGCCCAGCAACAAGCGCTGGTACGTCGTGCATGCCTATTCGGGCATGGAGAAGGCCGTCGAACGCAACCTGCGCGAGCGCATCGACCGCGCCGGCATGCAGGACAAGTTCGGCCGCATCCTGGTCCCGACCGAAGAGGTCGTCGAGCTCAAGAACGGCAAGAAGGCCGTCACCGAGCGCCGTTTCTTCCCGGGCTACGTGCTCGTCGAGATGGAAATGGCCGACGACACCTGGCACCTGGTCAAGCACACGAGCAAGGTCACCGGCTTCGTCGGCGGCGCGCGCAACCGCCCGGCCCCGATCTCCGAAGCCGAGGTGATGAAGATCGTCAACCAGATGCAGGAAGGCGTCGACAAGCCCCGGCCCAAGGTCGAGTGGACGGTCGGCGAGATGGTCCGCGTCAAGGAAGGCCCCTTCACCGACTTCAACGGCGCCGTCGAGGAAGTCAACTACGAGAAGAGCAAGGTCAAGGTGTCGGTCACGATCTTCGGTCGTGCCACCGGCGTCGAACTCGACTTCTCCCAGGTCGAGAAGGTCTGACCGGCCTTCGGTGCGGCTCGCCGCGCCAAGATTCCAGGGCGCCCGCCTGCAACCCCGGGTGCCTGCAGCAAGCAGGGTTGTATGACGAGGAGCTGGCACCCCCAGCGCTAGAACTCGGTTAGGAGCCATCATGGCAAAGAAGATCGTCGGCTTCATCAAGCTGCAAGTCCCGGCCGGCAAGGCCAACCCCTCGCCCCCGATCGGCCCCGCGCTCGGTCAGCGCGGCCTGAACATCATGGAGTTCTGCAAGGCGTTCAACGCCCAGACGCAGAGCTACGAACCGGGCCTGAAGCTGCCGGTCGTGATCACGGCCTACGCTGACAAGTCCTTCACCTTCATCCTGAAGTCGCCCCCGGCGACCGTGCTGCTGAAGAAGGCGGCCAAGATCGAGAAGGGTTCCGGCCGCGCCCACCTGGAGAAGGTCGGCAAGGTCACGCGCGCCCAGCTCGAGGAAATCGCCAAGACCAAGATGAAGGACCTCACCGCCGCCGACATGGACGCCGCGGTGAAGACCATCGCCGGTTCGGCCCGCTCGATGGGTCTCATTGTTGAAGGGGTCTGACGCCATGGCCAAGCTCACCAAGAAAGCCAAGGCCCTGCAGGGCAAGGTCGAAAGCACCAAGCTGTACCCGCTGACCGACGCGCTGGCGCTGGTCAAGGAGTGCGCCACCGCCAAGTTCGACGAGTCGATCGACGTGGCCGTGCAGCTCGGCGTCGACGCCAAGAAGTCCGACCAGGTCGTTCGCGGCGCGGTCGTGATGCCTGCGGGCACCGGCAAGACCAAGCGTGTCGCCGTCTTCGCCCAGGGCGCCAAGGCCGAGGAAGCCAAGGCCGCCGGTGCCGACATCGTCGGCATGGACGACCTGGCCGCCGAGATCAAGGCCGGCAACCTGAACTTCGACGTCGTGATCGCCTCGCCGGACACGATGCGCATCGTCGGTACGCTGGGTCAGATCCTCGGCCCGCGCGGCCTGATGCCGAACCCGAAGGTCGGCACCGTGACCCCGGACGTCGCCCAGGCCGTGCGCAATGCCAAGGCCGGCCAGGTCCAGTTCCGCGTCGACAAGGCCGGCATCATCCACGCGACGATCGGCCGCCGTTCGTTCGAGTCGGAGCGCCTGACCGACAACCTGCGCGCGCTGATCGATGCCCTGAACAAGGCCAAGCCGGCGTCGAGCAAGGGCGTGTACCTGCGCAAGGTCGCCGTGTCCTCGACGATGGGCATCGGCGTTCGCGTCGACACCCAGTCGATCGCCGCCCAGGCCTGAACATGACACGAGGCCGCACGCTCCAGTCTGGCGTGCGGCTTCTCGATTTGGTGGGCTGTCCGGCCGCGAGGTCGGGCAGGTCATCCAAGACCGCTGGTGAAGCCTCCGGGCTTCTTAATCGCGCGGCAGCCCGCAAAGGCTGACGACGGCCAGCGCAGATGGCGGTCCCGCTGCTGAAGGTTTCCCCGGGAAGTTGCCGGGGGTTCCCGAAACAGAAGGTCGCTGATTCCAGGCGTGCCGTGGTCGCAAGACCCGGCACATGATGTGTGAGGAACAGACCTTGAGTCTCAATCGCAACGAGAAGGCAGCCGTCGTCGACGGCGTGTCGGCGCAAGCCGCACGCTCGCAGACGCTCGCGCTGGCCGAGTATCGCGGCCTCACCGTGGCTCACCTCGACAAGCTGCGCCGTCAGGCGCGCGACAACGGCGTTTACCTTCACGTGCTGAAGAACACGCTGGCCCGTCGCGCCGTCGCCGGCACGCCGTTCGAAGTGGCCTCGGACGCGATGGTCGGTCCGCTGATCTACGGCTTTTCCGAGGATGCCGTCGCCGCCGCGAAAGTCATCGCTGACTTCGCCAAGGGCAACGACAAGCTCGTCCTCAAGGGCGGCGCGTACGCCGGCAAGGCGCTCGACGCCAACGGTATCAAGGCCCTGGCCTCGATCCCGAGCCGCGAAGTGCTGATCGCCCAAGTGGCGGGCCTGCTGAAGTCGCCGATCCAGCGCATGGCCGGCGTGATCGCCGCCGTCGCCGAGAAGAAGGGCGGCGCCGAGGCGCCCGCCGAGGCCCCGGCGGCCTGACGCATCCGATTCATTGAACTTTTACTGATTTCGAGGAACCTGAAATGGCATTCGACAAAGACGCTTTCCTGGCTGCGATGGACAGCATGACCGTCATGGAACTCAATGACCTGGTCAAGGCCATCGAGGAGAAGTTCGGCGTGTCCGCCGCCGCCATGGCCGCCCCGGCCGCCGGCGGTGCCGGCGCCGCTGCCGCCCCGGCCGAAGAGAAGACCGAATTCAACGTCGTGCTGCTCGAAGCCGGCGCGAACAAGGTCTCGGTCATCAAGGCCGTGCGCGAACTGACGGGCCTGGGCCTGAAGGAAGCCAAGGACCTGGTCGACGGCGCTCCGAAGAACGTCAAGGAAGCCATCGCCAAGGCCGATGCCGAAGCCGCCGTCAAGAAGCTGGTCGAAGCCGGCGCCAAGGCCGAGCTGAAGTAATTCGGACAGACCGCGGGGTCGGCTTTTGCCGGCCTCCGGTCGTTTCGGATCGGTGTTCCGGGCCCCGTGCCCGGGAACACCTGCAAGAGCCCGGCACGGGCGCTTGCAAGTGTTCTCTGATCCGACTGCAGGGAACGGGTTTGGTCGGACTCCGGTGCAACGCCGGGGTTGTCCGCCAGCGGCAGGTAGTGGCCTGCCACCAAGCCTCGGACACGCCGCCGCCGCCGACACGCCGCCCCGCCCTGGGGCCGCCACCGGCGCCGCCCCCGAGGACTCACACGCCTCGGCTCGGTGCGCAATGTCCGGGCAGCCAGTCGCCGACGAAATGCCGCCCAAGGCCAGGGCGGCATGGTCGACACGGAGAGTTCAATGGCGCAAGCAACCCCCTACACGTTCACCGAGCGCAAGCGCATCCGCAAGAGCTTCGGCAAGCGCGAGAGCGTGCTCAAGGTCCCCTATCTGCTGACGATGCAGAGCGACTCCTACGTCGCCTTCCTGCAAAAGGACGTTCCGCCTCAGCAGCGCAAGCCCGAGGGCCTGCAGGCCGCCTTCCTTTCGGCCTTCCCGATCGTCTCCCACAACGGCTTCGTGGAGATGAAGTTCCTCGAGTACAACATCGCGAAGCCGCCGTTCGACGTGCGCGAGTGCCAGCAGCGGGGCCTGACCTTCGCTGCCGCCGTGCGCGCGAAGCTGCAGATGATCATCTACGACCGTGAGTCGCATCCGGCCAAGGTCGTCAAGGAGATCAAGGAGCAGGAGGTCTACATGGGCGAAGTGCCCCTGATGACCGACTACGGCTCCTTCATCGTCAACGGCACCGAGCGTGTCATCGTCAGCCAGCTGCACCGTTCGCCGGGCGTGTTCTTCGAGCACGACAAGGGCAAGACGCACAGCTCGGGCAAGCTGCTGTTCAGCGCCCGCATCATCCCCTACCGCGGCTCCTGGCTGGACTTCGAGTTCGACCCGAAGGACATCCTCTACTTCCGCGTCGACCGCCGCCGCAAGATGCCGGTGACGATCCTGCTCAAGGCCATCGGCCTGAACCCCGAGCAGATCCTCAGCCACTTCTTCGTCTTCGACAACTTCCGCCTGATGGACTCGGGCGCGCAGATGGAGTTCGTGCCGGAGCGCCTGAAGGGCGAGATCGCGCGCTTCGACCTGACCGACAAGAACGGCGCCGTCATCGTCGAGAAGGACAAGCGCATCACCGCGCGCCACGTGCGCCAGCTCGAGCAGAGCGGCACCACGTTCGTCAGCGTGCCCGAGGACTTCCTCGTCGGCCGCGTCATCGCGCGCAACATGGTCGACCCGGCCACCGGTGAAATCGTCGCCAAGGCCAACGACGAGGTCACCGAGTCGCTGCTGAAGAAGCTGCGCTCGGCCGGCATCAAGGACATCCAGTGCCTGTACACGAACGAGCTCAACCAGGGCGCGTACATCAGCCAGACGCTGGCCTCTGACGAGACCGCCGACCAGCTCGCCGCGCGCGTGGCGATCTACCGCATGATGCGCCCCGGCGAGCCGCCGACCGAGGACGCCGTCGAGGCGCTGTTCCACCGCCTGTTCTACAGCGAGGACACCTACGACCTGTCGCGCGTCGGCCGCATGAAGTTCAACGCCCGCGTGGGCCGCGACGTGCCGGACGGCAAGATGACGCTGTCCAACGAGGACATCCTCGACGTCGTCAAGATCCTCGTCGACCTGCGCAACGGCAACGGCGAAGTCGACGACATCGACCACCTGGGCAACCGCCGCGTTCGCTGCGTCGGCGAACTGGCCGAGAACCAGTACCGCTCGGGCCTCGCGCGCATCGAGAAGGCCGTCAAGGAACGCCTCGGCCAGGCCGAGACCGAAGCCCTGATGCCGCATGACCTGATCAACTCCAAGCCGATCAGCGCGGCGCTCAAGGAGTTCTTCGGGGCGAGCCAGCTCTCGCAGTTCATGGACCAGACCAACCCGCTGTCCGAGATCACGCACAAGCGCCGTGTCTCGGCCCTGGGCCCGGGCGGTCTGACCCGCGAGCGCGCCGGCTTCGAAGTCCGCGACGTGCACCCGACCCACTACGGCCGCGTCTGCCCGATCGAAACGCCGGAAGGCCCGAACATCGGCCTGATCAACTCGCTGGCGCTGTACGCGCAGCTCAACGAGTACGGCTTCCTGGAGACGCCGTACCGCCGCGTCGTCGACGGCAAGGTCACCGACCAGATCGACTACCTGTCGGCCATCGAGGAAGGCAAGTACGTCATCGCCCAGGCCAACGCGACGCTGGACGGCGAAGGCCGCCTGATCGACGAGCTGGTCTCGGCGCGCGAGAACGGCGAATCGGTGCTGCTGTCGCCGGAGCGCGTGCAGTACATGGACGTGGCGCCGACGCAGATCGTCTCGGTCGCGGCCTCGCTCGTGCCGTTCCTCGAGCACGATGACGCGAACCGCGCACTGATGGGCGCCAACATGCAGCGCCAGGCCGTGCCGACGCTGCGTCCGGAGAAGGCGCTGGTCGGCACCGGTGTCGAGCGCGTCGCCGCGGTCGACTCGGGCACCGTGGTCACCGCCCGCCGCGGCGGCATCGTGGACTACGTCGACACCAACCGCATCGTCATCCGCGTCAACGACGACGAGACGGTGGCCGGTGAAGTCGGCGTCGACATCTACAACCTGATCAAGTACCAGCGTTCGAACCAGAACACGAACATCCACCAGCGCCCGATCGTGCGCCGCGGCGACCATGTCGGCGCCGGCGACGTCGTCGCCGACGGTGCCTCGACCGACCTGGGCGAGCTCGCGCTCGGCCAGAACATGCTGGTCGCGTTCATGCCCTGGAACGGCTACAACTTCGAGGACTCGATCCTGATCAGCGAGCGTGTCGTCGCCGACGACCGCTACACCTCGATCCACATCGAGGAACTGGTCGTGATGGCCCGCGACACCAAGCTGGGCTCCGAGGAAATCACGCGCGACATCCCGAACCTGTCCGAGCAGCAGCTGGCTCGCCTGGACGAGTCGGGCATCGTCTACATCGGCGCCGAGGTCAACCCGGGCGACGTGCTGGTCGGCAAGGTCACGCCCAAGGGCGAGACGACGCTGACGCCGGAAGAGAAGCTGCTGCGCGCGATCTTCGGCGAGAAGGCGTCCGACGTGAAGGACACCTCGCTGCGTGTCGACCAGGGCACCAGCGGCACCGTCATCGACGTGCAGGTCTTCACCCGCGAAGGCATCCAGCGCGACAAGCGCGCCCAGCAGATCATCGACGACGAGCTGAAGCGCTTCCGCCTGGACCTGAACGACCAGCTGCGCATCGTCGAGGCCGACGCGTTCGACCGGATCGAGAAGCTGCTGGCCGGCAAGGTCGCCAACGGCGGCCCGCAGAAGATCGCCAAGGGCACGACCATCACCCGGGACTACCTGGCGACGGTCGAGAAGTACCACTGGTTCGACATCCGCCCGGCCGAGGACGAGGTCGCCAACCAGCTCGAGTCGATCAAGAACTCGCTCGAGCAGACCCGCCACAGCTTCGATCTGGCCTTCGAAGAGAAGCGCAAGAAGCTGACGCAGGGTGACGAGCTGCCCGCCGGCGTGCTGAAGATGGTGAAGGTCTACCTCGCCGTCAAGCGCCGCCTGCAGCCCGGCGACAAGATGGCCGGCCGCCACGGCAACAAGGGTGTCGTGTCCAAGATCGTCGCGGTCGAGGACATGCCCTACATGGCCGACGGCACGCCGTGCGACATCGTGCTGAACCCGCTGGGCGTGCCCTCGCGGATGAACGTCGGCCAGGTCCTCGAAGTGCACCTGGGCTGGGCCGGCAAGGGCATCGGCCAGCGCATCGGCGACATGCTGCAGCAGCAGGCGCGTGCCGCCGAACTGCGCGAGTTCCTCGACGAGCTCTACAACAAGTCCGGCGGCAAGACCGAGTCGCTGCAGGACCTGAGCGACGAGGAGATCGTCGAGATGGCGAAGAATCTGCAGCACGGCGTGCCGTTCGCGACGCCGGTGTTCGACGGCGCGCACGAGGAGGAGATCCGCGGCATGCTCAAGCTCGCCTACCCGGACGAGCTGGCGGCGCGCAAGGGCCTCACCGCCACGCGCACCCAGGCCACGCTGCACGACGGCCGCACCGGCGAAGCCTTCGAGCGCCCGGTCACGGTCGGCTACATGCACGTGCTGAAGCTGCACCACCTGGTCGACGACAAGATGCACGCCCGCTCGACCGGCCCGTACAGCCTGGTCACGCAGCAGCCGCTGGGCGGCAAGGCGCAGTTCGGTGGCCAGCGCTTCGGTGAGATGGAAGTCTGGGCGCTCGAGGCCTACGGCGCCAGCTACATCCTGCAGGAGATGCTGACGGTGAAGTCCGACGACGTGAACGGCCGGACCAAGGTCTACGAGAACATCGTCAAGGGTGAGCACTCGATCGAGGCCGGCATGCCGGAATCGTTCAACGTGCTGGTCAAGGAAATCCGTTCGCTCGGTATCGACATCGAGCTGGAGAGGGATTGACCCCCTCGAAGCGACCTTCGGTCGCCTCCCCCCAGGGGGCGACGTCCGCGGGCCGGCCGGGCCGGCCTCGCGGCGTCCGCTCGACCCGAACCGTTCACATCGATACCAGGATCTAGGAGAACCCCATGAAGGGACTACTCGACCTTTTCAAGCAATTCACGCCCGACGAACACTTCGACGCGATCAAGATCGGGCTCGCCAGCCCCGAGAAGATCCGCTCGTGGTCGTTCGGCGAAGTGAAGAAGCCCGAGACGATCAACTACCGCACGTTCAAGCCCGAACGTGACGGCCTGTTCTGCGCCAAGATCTTCGGCCCGATCAAGGACTACGAGTGCCTGTGCGGCAAGTACAAGCGCCTGAAGCACCGCGGCGTGATCTGCGAGAAGTGCGGCGTCGAAGTCACGCAGACCAAGGTGCGCCGCGAGCGCATGGGTCACATCGACCTGGCCGCGCCCTGCGCGCACATCTGGTTCCTGAAGTCGCTGCCGTCGCGTCTGGGCCTGGTGCTCGACATGACGCTGCGCGACATCGAGCGCGTGCTGTACTTCGAAGCCTACGTCGTCGTCGACCCGGGCATGACGCCGCTGAAGAAGTTCTCGATCATGAGCGAGGACGACTACGAGGCCAAGCGCGTCGAGTACGGTGACGAGTTCGTCGCGCTGATGGGTGCCGAGGGCATCAAGAAGCTGCTCGAGGAGATGGACCTCGACGTCGAGATCGACAAGCTCCGCAACGACATGACCGGGTCGGAGCTGAAGATCAAGAAGAACTCCAAGCGCCTGAAGGTGATGGAGGCCTTCAAGAAGTCGGGCATCAAGCCGCACTGGATGATCCTCGAGGTCCTGCCGGTGCTGCCGCCGGACCTGCGCCCGCTGGTGCCGCTGGACGGCGGCCGCTTCGCGACGTCGGACCTGAACGACCTGTACCGCCGCGTCATCAACCGCAACAACCGCCTGGCCCGTCTGCTCGAGCTGAAGGCGCCTGAGATCATCGTCCGCAACGAAAAGCGGATGCTCCAGGAAGCGGTCGATTCGCTGCTGGACAACGGCCGCCGCGGCAAGGCGATGACCGGCGCGAACAAGCGCGCGCTGAAGTCGCTGGCCGACATGATCAAGGGCAAGAGCGGCCGCTTCCGCCAGAACCTGCTGGGCAAGCGCGTCGACTACTCCGGCCGTTCGGTCATCGTCGTCGGCCCGACGCTCAAGCTGCACCAGTGCGGCCTGCCCAAGCTGATGGCGATCGAGCTGTTCAAGCCGTTCATCTTCAGCCGCCTCGAGGCGATGGGCATCGCCACGACGATCAAGGCCGCCAAGAAGGAAGTCGAAGCCGGCACGCCGGTGGTGTGGGACATCCTGGAAGAGGTCATCAAGGAGCACCCGGTCCTGCTGAACCGCGCGCCGACGCTGCACCGCCTGGGCATCCAGGCGTTCGAGCCGGTGCTCATCGAAGGCAAGGCGATCCAGCTGCACCCGCTGGTCTGCTCGGCGTTCAACGCCGACTTCGACGGTGACCAGATGGCCGTGCACGTGCCGCTGTCGATCGAAGCGCAGATGGAAGCCCGCACGCTGATGCTGGCCTCCAACAACGTGCTGTTCCCGGCCAACGGCGAACCGTCGATCGTGCCGTCGCAGGACGTGGTGCTGGGCCTGTACTACGCCACCCGCGAGCGCATCAACGGCAAGGGCGAAGGCATGGTCTTCGCCGACCTGATGGAGCTGCAGCGCGCGCTGGACAACGGCGTCGTCGAGATCACCGCCAAGATCAACGTCCGCCTGACCGAGTGGCTCAAGGACAAGGTCACGGGCGAGTTCGTGCCCGAGACCAAGCTCGTCGAGACCACCGTCGGCCGTGCGCTGCTGTCGCAGATCCTGCCCAAGGGCCTGCCGTTCTCGAACCTGAACAAGGCGCTGAAGAAGAAGGAGATCTCGCGTCTCATCAACGTCAGCTTCCGCAAGTGCGGCCTGAAGGAGACGGTGGTCTTCGCCGACAAGCTGCTGCAAAGCGGCTTCCGCCTCGCGACGCGCGCCGGCATCTCGATCGCCATCGACGACATGCTGGTGCCGCCGCAGAAGCACGAGCTCATCGCCCGTGCCGAGAAGGAGGTCAAGGAGATCGAGCAGCAGTACGTCTCGGGTCTCGTGACCGCCGGCGAGCGCTACAACAAGGTGGTCGACATCTGGGGCAAGACCGGCGACGAGGTCGGCAAGGTCATGATGTCGCAGCTGTCCAAGCAGAAGACCATCGACCGCAACGGCAAGGAAGTCGACCAGGAGTCGTTCAACTCCATCTACATGATGGCCGACTCCGGGGCGCGGGGCTCCGCGGCGCAGATCCGCCAGCTCGCCGGCATGCGCGGCCTGATGGCCAAGCCGGACGGCTCGATCATCGAGACGCCGATCACGGCGAACTTCCGCGAAGGCCTGAACGTTCTGCAGTACTTCATCTCCACCCACGGTGCCCGCAAGGGCCTGGCGGACACGGCGCTGAAGACCGCGAACTCGGGTTACCTGACGCGCCGTCTGGTCGACGTGACCCAGGATCTGGTCGTCACCGAGGACGATTGCGGCACCCAGAACGGCCTGGCCATGCGTGCCCTGGTCGAGGGCGGTGAAGTCATCGAGTCGCTGCGCGACCGCGTGCTCGGCCGCGTCACCGCGACCGAGGTCCTGCACCTCGAGACGCAGGAAACGCTGATGGGCGCCGGCGAGATGCTCGACGAGGACGCGCTCGACAAGCTCGAGGCCGCCGGCGTCGACGAGGTCAAGGTGCGCACGCCGCTGACCTGCGGCACGCGCTTCGGCCTGTGCGCCAAGTGCTACGGCCGCGACCTGGGCCGCGGCGGCCTGGTCAACGTCGGCGAGGCGGTCGGTGTCATCGCCGCCCAGTCGATCGGCGAGCCGGGCACGCAGCTGACGATGCGGACCTTCCACATCGGCGGTGCGGCGTCGCGCGCGGCGGTCGCGTCGAGCGTCGAGGCCAAGTCCGACGGCATCATCGGCTTCAACAGCACGATGCGCTACGTCACGAACGGCAAGGGCGAGCTCGTCGTCATCGCGCGTTCGGGCGAGATCATCATCGCCGACCCGCACGGCCGCGAGCGCGAGCGTCACAAGCTGCCGTACGGCGCGACGCTCAACGTCAAGCCCGACCAGCAGGTCAAGGCCGGCACCGTGCTGGCCAACTGGGACCCGCTGACCCGCCCGATCATCACCGAATTCGCCGGCAAGGCGCGCTTCGAGAACGTCGAGGAAGGCGTCACCGTCGCCAAGCAGGTCGACGAGGTCACCGGTCTGTCGACGCTGGTCGTCATCGACCCGAAGCGCCGCGGCGCGGCCAAGGTCGTGCGCCCGCAGGTCAAGCTGCTGGACGCGCAGGGCGTCGAGGTCAAGATCCCGGGCACCGACCACGCGGTGACGATCGGCTTCCCGGTCGGCGCGCTGATCCAGGTGCGCGACGGTCAGGACCTGATGCCGGGCGAGGTGCTGGCGCGCATCCCGATGGAAGGCCAGAAGACCCGCGACATCACCGGCGGTCTGCCGCGTGTGGCCGAGCTGTTCGAAGCCCGCTCGCCGAAGGACGTCGGCACGCTGGCCGAGATCACCGGCACGGTGTCGTTCGGCAAGGAGACCAAGGGCAAGGTTCGCCTGCAGATCACCGATCCGGACGGCAAGGTCTACGAAGAGCTGGTGCCCAAGGAAAAGAACATCCTGGTGCACGAAGGCCAGGTCGTGAACCGGGGCGAGCTGATCGTCGACGGCGCGGCGGATCCGCAGGACATCCTGCGCCTGCTGGGCATCGAGGAGCTGGCGCGCTACATCGTCGACGAGGTCCAGGACGTCTACCGTCTGCAGGGCGTGAAGATCAACGACAAGCACATCGAGGTGATCGTTCGCCAGATGCTGCGTCGCGTGCAGATCGTCAACCCGGGCGACACCGGCTACATCGCCGGCGAGCAGGTCGAGCGTTCGGCGCTGCTGGACACCAACGACCGCATGCGCGCCGAGGGCAAGATCCCGGCGACGCACGCCGACGTGTTGCTCGGTATCACGAAGGCCAGCCTGTCGACCGACTCGTTCATCTCCGCGGCCTCCTTCCAGGAGACCACCCGCGTGCTGACCGAGGCGGCGATCATGGGCAAGCGCGACGAACTGCGCGGCCTGAAGGAGAACGTCATCGTCGGCCGCCTGATCCCGGCGGGCACCGGCATGGCGTTCCACGCCGCGCGTCGCGCCAAGGAGGCGATGGACGAGAGCGAGCGTCGTGCGATCGCGCTGCAGGAGGCCGAGGAACTGGCCGCGGTGCAACTGGCCGGCGTCGATGCGGCCAGCGAGGCGGGGGACAACGCGGCCGAGTGATCGGCGGCGCCTCCAGCGTCAAAGGGCAGCTTCGGCTGCCCTTTTTCTTTGTCCGTTCGCCAAGGATCGGGTGATGGCGGGCGGCCTCGTGCTCAGGACGGCGGCGTCCAGCGCGCCGGCGTGCACACCGTGGTGCCGGCGCCGCGCGCCGCGCGCGCGAGCTGCAGCAGCGCCTTGTCGCGCGTCAGCAGCCACGGTGCACCCCAGGCGAGCGCCAGGTCGATGAACATCTGGTCGGCCGGGTCGCGGCAGATCGGCGCCCGCCCGCGTGCGGGCGGCATCTCGACGCGGCAGCCGGCGGCGGCGACGTGCTCGCGCGCGGCATCGCAGGCCGGGCGCCAGCGATCGAGTTCCGGGCGCTGCAGGACGTGCAGCAGCTCGTCGAGCATCGGCCCGGTGGCGATCCAGCGCAGCCGGCCGGCCTCGAGAGCGGCGGCCAGCGGCCGGGTCGCGGGGTCGTCGAAGACCAGCCAGTCGAGCACCACGTTCGTGTCCAGAACGACGGCTGCCGCACCCTGCGCGACTTCATCCATGGTGCTTGCTTGCCCCTGACCGAAACCGCTGACTATAATGGAAGGCTTTTCGGCAGACTTTGCCTCTTGCCCGAGCTGCAGCCCGCAAGGCTGAAGCGCATCGGGCAGCGGCGTCAGCCCGGGGTCCCATGGGGCGCCCGGGCTTTGGCGCGACGCCTTTGTGGCGGGGCGGTTTCCCGAAAAGAACGTGTAGCTTCAAACGGGAACAAGTTACCTATGCCCACCATCAACCAGCTCGTTCGCCAAGGCCGCCAGGCCGAAGTGACGAAGAGCAAGTCCCCTGCGATGCAGAACTGCCCGCAACGTCGTGGCGTCTGCACTCGCGTTTACACCACCACCCCGAAGAAGCCGAACTCGGCGCTTCGTAAGGTCGCCAAGGTGCGCCTGACCAACGGTTTCGAGGTCATCTCGTACATCGGCGGTGAAGGCCACAACCTGCAGGAACACAGCGTCGTGCTCGTGCGCGGCGGCCGTGTGAAGGATCTGCCGGGCGTGCGCTACCACATCGTGCGCGGCTCGCTCGACCTGCAAGGCGTCAAGGATCGCAAGCAGTCGCGCTCGAAGTACGGCGCCAAGCGTCCGAAGAAGGCCTGATCAGGCGGTGCCGCCCCGAGGGGTGGCCAAGCGGAAGGCCCGCCGCTACGCGGGTCGAGTAAGTGAAGGGCCTCGATGACCCTTCGCGGTGCGGGCGAAGAGCCGGCGCCAACTGAATCGAAAAAGGAAGAGTCCCATGCCACGTCGTCGCGAAGTCCCCAAGCGCGAAATCCTGCCGGATCCGAAGTTCGGCTCCGTCGACCTGTCCAAGTTCATGAACGTCATCATGGAATCGGGCAAGAAGGCCGTCGCCGAGCGCATCATCTACGGCGCCCTCGACCAGGTCGAGAAGAAGGCCGGCAAGGATCCGCTGGAAGTCTTCCTCGTCGCGCTGAACAACATCAAGCCGATGGTCGAAGTGAAGTCCCGCCGCGTCGGCGGTGCGAACTACCAAGTTCCCGTGGAAGTTCGCCCCGTCCGCCGGCAGGCCCTGGCCATGCGCTGGCTGAAGGAATCGGCGCGCAAGCGCGGTGAGAAGTCGATGGCCGCGCGTCTGGCCAACGAACTGCTGGAAGCGGCCGAAGGCCGTGGCGGCGCGATGAAGAAGCGCGACGAAGTCCACCGCATGGCCGAAGCGAACAAGGCGTTCTCGCACTTCCGCTTCTGACCCCCCGCCTGACGGCCGCCTTGGCGGGCTGAGCGCAGCCCCCAGGCGGCCCTGCATTTGGAGATTTGATCATGGCCCGCAAGACCCCCATCGAGCGCTACCGCAACATCGGTATTTCGGCGCACATCGATGCCGGCAAGACCACCACGACCGAGCGCATCCTGTTCTACACGGGTGTGAACCACAAGATCGGCGAGGTGCACGACGGCGCCGCGACGATGGACTGGATGGAGCAGGAGCAGGAGCGCGGGATCACGATCACCTCCGCGGCCACCACCTGCTTCTGGAAGGGCATGGACCTGTCCTTCCCGGAACACCGTTTCAACATCATCGACACCCCGGGGCACGTCGACTTCACGATCGAAGTCGAGCGCTCGATGCGCGTGCTCGACGGCGCGTGCATGGTGTACTGCGCGGTCGGCGGCGTGCAGCCGCAGTCCGAGACCGTCTGGCGCCAGGCCAACAAGTACAAGGTGCCGCGCCTCGCGTTCGTCAACAAGATGGACCGCACCGGCGCCAACTTCTTCAAGGTCTATGACCAGATGAAGACGCGCCTGAAGGCCAACCCGGTGCCCATCGTCGTGCCGATCGGCGCCGAAGAGAACTTCAAGGGTGTCGTGGACCTCTTCAAGATGAAGGCCATCATCTGGGACGACGCGTCCCAGGGGATGAAGTTCAACTACGAGGACATCCCGGCCGAGCTGGCTGCCGACTGCCAGAAGTGGCGCGACAACATGATCGAGGCCGCCGCCGAAGCCTCCGAGGACTTGATGAACAAGTACCTCGAGGAAGGCGAGCTCTCGGAAGAGGAGATCAAGCACGGCCTGCGCCTGCGCACGATCGCCACCGAGATCCAGCCGATGCTCTGCGGCACCGCGTTCAAGAACAAGGGCGTGCAGCGCATGCTCGACGCCGTCATCGAGTTCCTGCCCTCCCCGGTGGACATCCCCCCGGTCACCGGCACGGACGAGGACGAGCAGCCCGCTTCGCGCAAGGCCGACGACAACGAGAAGTTCTCGGCGCTGGCGTTCAAGCTGATGACCGACCCGTACGTCGGCCAGCTGACCTTCGTGCGCGTCTACTCGGGCATCCTGAAGAGCGGCGACTCGGTCTACAACCCGATCCGCGGCAAGAAGGAGCGCATCGGCCGAATCCTGCAGATGCACGCCAACCAGCGTGAAGAAATCAAGGAAATCCTGGCCGGCGACATCGCCGCCTGCGTGGGCCTGAAGGACGTCACGACCGGCGAAACGCTGTGCGATCCGGAAAGCGTGATCACGCTCGAGAAGATGGTCTTCCCCGAGCCCGTGATCTCGCAGGCCGTCGAGCCCAAGACCAAGAGCGACCAGGAAAAGATGGGCATCGCGCTGGGTCGCCTGGCGGCCGAGGATCCGTCGTTCCGCATGCGCACCGACGAGGAGTCCGGCCAGACCATCATCTCCGGCATGGGCGAACTGCACCTGGAGATCATCGTCGACCGCATGAAGCGCGAGTTCGGCGTCGAGGCCAACGTCGGCAAGCCGCAGGTCGCGTACCGCGAGACGATCCGCAAGACCGCGACCGACGTCGAGGGCAAGTTCGTTCGCCAGTCGGGCGGCAAGGGTCAGTACGGTCACGTCGTCTTCACGGTCGAGCCGAACGAGCCGGGCAAGGGCTTCGAGTTCGTCGACGCGATCAAGGGCGGCGTCGTGCCGCGCGAGTACATCCCGGCGGTGCAGAAGGGTGTCGAAGACACGCTGCCCAACGGCGTGCTGGCCGGCTACCCGGTGGTCGACGTCAAGGTCACGCTGACCTTCGGCTCGTACCACGAGGTCGACTCGTCGGAAAACGCCTTCAAGATGGCCGCGTCGATCGGCTTCAAGGAAGCCTGCCGCAAGGCCAGCCCGGTCATCCTCGAGCCGATGATGGCCGTGGAAGTCGAGACGCCGGAAGACTACGCCGGCTCGGTGATGGGCGACCTGTCGTCCCGTCGCGGCATGGTGCAGGGCATGGACGACATGCCTGGCGGCGGCAAGATCATCAAGGCAGAGGTGCCGCTGTCGGAGATGTTCGGCTACTCGACGACGCTGCGTTCGATGTCGCAGGGCCGTGCGACGTACACGATGGAGTTCAAGCACTACAGCGAAGCTCCGAAGAACGTCGCCGACGCGATCGTCACCGCTCGCGGCAAGAACTGATAGCTCAGGCGCGGGGCGGCTGCCCCGCGGTCTCGCGCCCTCGAGGCGCCGGCTGCCCGTGGCCGGCGTGTGGCGCGAGACCTTAAACGGTCACGGGTTCTGCTCTTTCTCTGGAGATACGAAGAATGGCAAAGGGTAAGTTCGAACGCACGAAGCCGCACGTGAACGTGGGCACGATCGGGCACGTCGACC
>NZ_JAJKFP010000005.1:0-591469 GCF_020966565.1 Rubrivivax sp. JA1055
TTTGCTCAATAGGAATCGAAGTGAACTTCACTTCTATTTCCATGAGCGTTTAAAGTCACTAGGACCTTGAAGTCTTGCGACTTCTTGGCACTCGCCTTCAAACGCCCACGCTTATCGGCTGTATGTTGTTAAAGAACTTCGCTGCTTTCGCTGCGTCGCTGTTTGTTCAGCGAAGACCGAGATTCTGACATTCTTTTTAAACCCTGTCAAGCACTCGGCTTTTCTGCTTTTCGCTGAAACCCTTTTCAGAGTTTTTCCGGAACTGCCTCTTTCGAAGCACCACCGTCGATCAGCGGAGCTTGTGACTGTAGCACGGCTCCAAAACCGATTGCAAGCGGTTCAACGAAAAAAGTTTGCAGGACACCGTCGACCACCTCGCTGCTGCCTGCCCGCACACCGGCACACCTCAGCCCGCGCACCCAGGGACCGGCCGATCCGGACGAGTGCCGGAAGCTCCGCCCGCTGCCGGCCTTGTCAGTGGGCGAGCCCGCCCGAGAACAGGCGCGCCGCCTCCAGCGCCGGATCCTCGGCGCTCAGCACCGCCTCGACCGCCGCGGCCAGGCGGCGGGTGTCGGCACGCAGCACTCGCTGCTTGATCGACGCGATGCGCGCCGGGTGCATGGAGAAGCTGCGCAGCCCCATGGCCAGCAGCAAGTCGGTGAACGCCGCGTCGCCGGCCATCTCGCCGCAGACACTGACACCCTTGCCTCGAGCGTTGGCCTTGGCAATGGTGTCCGCGATCAGGCGCAACACCGCAGGATGCCAGGGATCGAAGAGATGGGAGACGGCATCATCGGACCGGTCGATCGCCAGCGTGTACTGGATCAGGTCGTTGGTGCCGATCGAGACGAAGTCGAAGTGATCGAGGAAGCGGCCGATCATCAGCGCCGCAGCAGGCACCTCGATCATCGCGCCGATCTCGACTTCGCCGTGAGCACAGCCTGCGTCGTCGAGTTGCTGTCGGGCACGCTCGAGCGCCTCCAGCGTCATCCGGATCTCGCCGACATGCGCGACCATCGGCACCAGGATGCGCACCTTGCCGAAGGCACTCGCGCGCAGGATGGCGCGCAGCTGCTGGCGGAACATGTCCGGCTCGGCCAGGCTCCAGCGGATCGCGCGCAGGCCCAGCGCCGGGTTCAGCGCATGCTCGTGTCGCAGCTCCTGCAGGCTCATGCGATCCAGCGGCTTGTCGGCACCGATGTCGACGGTGCGGATCGTCACCGGCAAGCCCTGCATCGACACCACGGCGTCGCGGTAGGCCTGGAACTGCTCGTCTTCGCCGGGCAGGTCGCCACCCCGGTTCATGAACAGGAACTCGCTGCGGAACAGGCCGACGCCGACCGCACCGGCCTCCAGCGCCCCGGCCGAATCGCCCGGCATCTCGATATTGGCCAGCAGTTCGACCGGCTGCCCGTCCAGCGTCACCGCCGGCGTGTGGCGCAGGCGGTTCAGGCGGGCGCGTTCGAGTTCGCTCTGGCGCTGGCGGAAGCGGTACTCCTCCAGCACGATCGGCGACGGGTTGACGATGACGACACCGGCGTCGCCGTCGATGACCAGCCAGTCGTCCTGCCGGATCAGGCGGCTCGCTTCGCGCGCACCGACGACGGCCGGGATGTCCAGGCTGCGCGCGACGATGGCGGTGTGCGAGGTGCGCCCGCCGACATCGGTGACGAAGCCGGTGAAGACGCTGCGCTTGAACTGGATCATGTCGGCCGGTGCGACGTCGTTGGCGACCAGCACCAGCGGGTCCTCGCCGCCGAAGTCGCGCATGCGCATCACGTCCGGCTCCGCAGAGGGGCTGTGGCCCGGCTTGCTGCGGGCAAGGCAGCGCAACAACCTCTCGGCCAGCTGCTCGACGTCGGCCTTGCGTTCACGCAGGTACTCGTCGTCCATCTCGTCGAACTGGCGCGCGAGCACCTCAAGCTGCGCCGACAGCGCCCACTCGGCGTTGTAGTGGCGCTCGACGATCCACTGCCGGGTCGCCGAGGTCATGGTCTCGTCGTGCAGCAGCATCTGGTGCACGTCGAGCAGCGCCGACAGCTCGGCCGGCGCATCCTGCGGCAGGTCGCGCTTGAGCGCCGTCAGCTCCGCGGACACGATGTCGCGCGCCTGGCGCAGCCGGTCGATCTCCTGCTCGACTCGTTCGGCCGCGACGAAATAGTGCGCGACGTCGACGCGGCTGGAAGCCACCAGCACCGCGCGGCCGATCGCGACGCCGCGCGAGACGGGAGTGCCGAAGACCTGGATGCTCATGCGTTCGGCTCCCGTCGGCGCGTCACTGGCCTTCGCCGAACTTGGCGTCGATCAGGCCGCGCAGCGCTTCCATCGCGGCCTGCTCGTCCTCGCCGTCGGTCTCGATCTCGACCTCGGTGCCCATTCCGGCGGCCAGCATCATCACTCCCATGATGCTCTTGGCGTTGACCCGCCGGCCGTTGCGGCTCATGAAGACTTCGCTGCGGAAGGTGCCCGCCAGCTTGGTCAGCTTGGCCGAGGCGCGGGCGTGAAGGCCGAGCTTATTGCTGATGGTGATGCGGGTCTTGATCATGAGGGCCCGGGGAGACGGCCTGATTCTGCCGGCGCGCGCCGCCGATCTGCATGACACCTTGCGTACCACCGGCCACGGCGCGCGCGACCAGTTCATCCAGCGGAAGGTGGGCGTAGCACAGGGTGCGCCACAGCATCGGCACGTTGACCCCGGCGACGACACGTGCGGAGACGCCGTCGGCCAGTTCGAGCGCCGCGTTGCAGGGCGTCGCGCCGAAGACGTCGACCAGGATCAGCGCCTCCTGGGCGCCGAGTTCGGCCAGCAGCGCACGCGCGCGCTCGACCACCTGCTCGGGTTGCATGCCGGGCTCGACGTCCAGCGCCGCCAGGCCGCGGCCGCAGTCCGGATAGACATGCGCGGCCACCGCGCGCAGCGAAGACGCGAGCGGGGCGTGGGCGATGACGAGCAGGGCGGCCATGGCAGCAGGAGCGCGGATTATCGGCAGCTTTCGCTCCGTCTTGCGCACCGTACTCGCATCAGGGCCTGGGCGCACGGCGCGGGCCCAGAATCGGCGCCATGGAACAGCTGAAACCGGGCGCGCTCGCGGGGCTGCGCGTGCTCGATCTCTCGCGCGTGCTCGCCGGCCCCTGGTGCACGCAGACACTGGCCGACCTCGGTGCCGACGTCGTCAAGGTGGAACGCCCGCGCTCGGCACGCCACCCCGGCGGCGACGACACACGCGGCTGGGGCCCGCCGTTCCTGAAGGACGCCGCCGGCCACGACAGCGCCGAGGCCGCGTACTTCGTCGGCACCAACCGCAACAAACGTTCGGTGACGATCGACATCGCGCACCCCGACGGTCAGGCACTGGTGCGCCGGCTGGCCGACACCGCCGACGTGATGATCGAGAACTTCAAGGTCGGCGACATGGCGCGTTACGGCCTGGACGCCCAGGCGATGCGCGCGACGCGCCCGCGCCTCGTCTACTGCTCGATCACCGGCTACGGCCAGAGCGGGCCGTACCAGGATCGCGCCGGCTACGACTACGCGATCCAGGGCCTGGGCGGGCTGATGAGCGTGACCGGCGAGCGCGACGGCCTGCCCGGCGCCGGGCCGCAGAAGGTCGGCGTGGCGGTCGCCGATCTGTTCACCGGCATGTACGCGACGGTCGCCATCCTCGCCGCGCTGCGTCACCGCGACGCCACCGGCGAAGGCCAGGCGATCGACATGGCGCTGCTGGACACGCAGGTCGCGATGCTCGCCAACCTCGGCGCCAACTACCTGGCGACGAAGACGCCGCCGCGGCGCGTCGGCAACGCCCACGCCAACATCGTGCCCTACCAGGTGTTCGAGGTCGCCGACGGCCACCTGATCCTGGCGGTGGGCAACGACAGCCAGTTCAGGCGCTTCTGCGAGATCGCCGGCTGCGCCGAGCTGGCCACCGACGAACGCTTCGCGACGAACGCCGCGCGCGTGCGCCACCGTCAGGTGCTGATTCCAATGCTGGAGCCGCTGATGCGGCAGCGCGCGCGCGCCGACTGGCTGGCCGCCCTCGACGCCGCCGGCGTGCCCTGCGGGCCGATCAACGACCTGGGCGACGTCTTCGCCGACGAGCAGGTGCGTGCGCGCGGCATGGTGACGCAGGCGGAGCACCCGCTGCTCGGCACGATCGATCTCGTCGCCAGCCCGATGAAGCTGTCGGCGACACCGCCGACGCTGCGCCGCGCGCCGCCGCTGCTGGGCGAACACACCGACGAGGTGCTGCGCGAGATCGGCCTGACCGAGGCCGAGATCGCCGACCTGCACGCCCGCGGCGTGGTCTGACGCGGCCGGCTAGAGCGAGAAGACCTTGCGCAGGATCGCGCTGCCGGTACCGACCGGGTCGGCGCGGATCTTCTTCTCCTCCTCGCCGATCATCAGGTACAGGCCGTCGAGCGCCTTGGCGGTGACGTACTGCTGGACGTTGGCGTCCTCCTGCTGGATCAGGCCGAAACGCGAAGCCTTGCCGGCGACCGCGTTGTAGCGGTCCGCCAGCTTCACCTTCTCGGTCGCCTTGGTGACGATGGGCAGGAACTTCACGCCCAGCGGCTCGCGCGTCTTGCGTGCGAAGAAGTCGGTCACCGAGGTGTCGCCGCCGCGCACGATGTCCAGCGCGTCCTCGACGCTGATCGACTTGGCGGCGCTGACGAGCAGCGTGCGCGCCTCGGGCACCGCCGCCTCGGCGGCGCGGTTCATCGCCGTCACCAACTCGTCGACGCGTTTGCCCTGGCCGGTGGCGCGCAGCAGCCCGGCGGCATCCTCCAGTGCGCCCGGCAGTGGAATGCGCACCTTCGGGTTGCCGAGAAAGCCGTCGGTGCGCCCCAGCAAGCCGACGGCGGCGACGGCGCCACGTTCCAGCGCCGCACGCACGCCGGCGGCGGCATCGGTCTCGGTCAGCGCGGCGGCGCGGCCGGCGAGCGGCCAGACGCTCGACGCGGCGGCCAAGGTCCACGCGAATTGCCTGCGATCCATCGCAACTCCATCAAGACGGGAGACGCGATCGTGCGCGCGGGCGCGCACGCTGGCAACCGATCAGCCTTCGGTGACGCCCGCCGCGTGCGCCTGCTGGTCGGCGTGGTAGCTCGAGCGCACCATCGCGCCGACGGCGGCGTGGCTGAAGCCCATCGCCGCGGCCTCGCGCTCGAACATCTTGAAGGTGTCCGGGTGCACGTAGCGACGCACCGGCAGGTGGTGGCCGCTGGGCGCGAGGTACTGGCCGATGGTCAGCATCTCGATGCCGTGGGCGCGCATGTCGCGCATCACCTCGAGGATCTCCTCGTCGGTCTCGCCCAGGCCGACCATCAGCCCGCTCTTCGTCGGCACGGCCGGCACTTCTTCCTTGAAGCGCTTGAGCAGGTTCAGGCTGAAGGCGTAGTCGGCGCCCGGCCGCGACTCCTTGTACAGGCGCGGCACGGTCTCCAGGTTGTGGTTCATGACGTCCGGCGGCGCGGTCTTCAGGATCGCCAGCGCCTTGTCCAGGCGGCCGCGGAAGTCGGGCACCAGGACCTCGATGCGCGTCGCCGGCGACGCCTCGCGGATCGCGGTGATGCAGTCGACGAAGTGCTGGGCGCCGCCGTCGCGCAGGTCGTCGCGGTCGACGCTGGTGACGACGACGTACTTCAGCTTCAGCGCGGCGACGGTCTGGGCCAGCTTCTTCGGCTCCTCGGCGTCCAGCGGGTCCGGGCGGCCGTGGCCGACGTCGCAGAACGGGCAGCGCCGCGTGCACTTGTCGCCCATGATCATGAAGGTCGCCGTGCCCTTGCCGAAGCACTCGCCGATGTTCGGGCACGAGGCTTCCTCGCAGACCGTGTGCAGCTTCTGCTCGCGCAGCACGTTCTTGATCTCGTAGAAGCGCGAGGACGCCGAGCCGGCCTTCACGCGGATCCACTCCGGCTTCTTCAGCACCTCGGCCGGCACCACCTTGATCGGGATGCGCGAGGTCTTGGCCTGCGACTTCTGCTTGGCGGTCGGGTCGTAGGCCGGGGTCTGGGGATCGGTCATGGCGCGGAGCGGGCGGGCGTGGGAGCCCGAAGATTATCCGCCGCGGCCTTTCGCCGCCCGGCCGTCAGGGTCGGCGCCGGGCTCAGGCCGGCGCGAGCCGCCGCGCCAGCGCCTGGCCGAAGGCGCGCGCCGCGTCCTCCCAGCCGACCTCGATGCCCAGCGAGCGCAGGTCCACCGTCTTCAGCCCCTTGTAGCCGCAGGGGTCGATGCGCTCGAAAGGCTGCAGGTCCATCGCGACGTTCAGCGCCGCGCCGTGGTACGTGCAGTGGCCGCTGACCTTGATGCCGAGCGCGGCGATCTTGCCCAGGCCGGCGAACGGATCGTCGTCGCGAGGCACCAGGCGGGCGTGACCGAAGGGGTCGTCCAGGCGCACGTAGATGCCCGGCGCGCCGCGCACGCGGTGGCCGGTGACGCCGACGGCGCCGAGCACGTCGAGCACCGCCTCCTCGAGGCGGAAGACGTATTCCTTGACGAAGTAGCCGGCGCGCCGCAGGTCGACGAGCGGGTAGGCGACGACCTGGCCGGGGCCGTGGTACGTCACCTGGCCGCCGCGGTTGGTGCGCACGACCGGGATCTCGCCGGCCGCCAGCACGTGGGCCTCGCGCCCGGCGATGCCCTGCGTGAAGACCGGCGGGTGCTCGACGAGCCAGATCTCGTCTTCGGTGCCGGCCGTGCGCGCCTCGGTGAAGCCGCGCATCGCGGCCTCGGTCTCGGCATAGTCGCGCCGGCCCTGCAGCAACAGCCGCATCGCCGTCAGAGCACGACCTTGACCATCGGGTGCGTGCTCAGCGTGCGGTAGAGCTCGTCGAGCTGCTCGCGGCTCGTCGCCGTGACGGTGATCGTCAGCCCCATGTAGTTGCCGCCCTTGCTCGGGCGGCGCTCGACACGCAGGCGGTCGAACTCGGGGTCGAAACGCAGCGCCACCGCGACGATGGCTTCCTCGAAGCCCTCGACGTGCGCGCCCATCACCTTGATCGGGAAGGCGCTCGGGTACTCGATGAGGCTTTGTTCGGGCGGGATGTCGGCCATCTTGACTTCAGATCGACTGCAGGCGCTTGGCCTGCTGGTAAGCCTCGTACAGGCGGGCGTAGACCGGGCCCGGCTTGCCGCGCAGCGCGCCGTGGCCGACCGGCACGCCGTCCAGGCGCGTGACCGGCAGCACTTCCTTGGTGGCCGAGCTCAGCAGCACCTCGTCGGCCGACAGCAGCTCGGCCTCGGACACCGGGCGCAGGCTGTAGGGGATGTCGCAGTCCTCGCACAGCTCGCGCAGCAGCTCGAAGCGGATGCCCTCGAGCACGAACTCGCTCTTGGGCGCGCCGATCAGCGCGCCTTCCTGCACGATCCAGACGTTGCTCGCCGAGGCCTCGGTGAGGAAACCGTCGCGCAGCATGATGGTCTCGACGGCGCCGTGGTCGGCCGACATCTGGCGCGCGAGCACGTTGCCCAGCAGGCTGGTGCTCTTGATGTCCCCGCGCTCCCAGCGGAAGTCGCGCGCGGTGATGCAGGCCACGCCGTGGTGGCGCTGCTCGGCCGTCGCGTGCTTCAGCGGGTTGACCATCATGAAGACCGTCGGCTCCAGGCCGTCGGGCATCACGTGGTCACGCGGGGCGACGCCGCGCGTGACCTGGATGTAGACCACCTGGTCATCGACGCCGCGCGTCTCGGCCAGCGTCTGCACCAGGCAGCGGCAGCGCTCCAGCCACTCGTCGCGCGTGTGCGGGTTCGGGATGCGGATCTTCGCCAGGCTGCGCTCCAGCCGCGCCAGGTGCTCGTCGAAGCGGAACAGCCGCCGGCCGTAGACCGGCACGACCTCGTAGATCCCGTCGCCGAAGATGAAGCCGCGGTCCAGGACCGGGATCTTCGCCTCGGCGAGCGGGGTGTAGTGGCCGTTCAGGTAGCAGAGCGTGTCGGGCAGGGCGATCGCCATGACGGTCTCGGTGTGGACGCCGCGTGAAGGCCCCAGATTACTTGATCCAGAGCCGCACGGCATCCCAGGCGCGGCCGAAGATGCCGGCCAGGCCCACCGGCTCGAGCACCTGCAGCGGGATCTCGGCCACCGGCGTGCCGCCGGCGGTCGTCACCTTCAGCGTGCCGACACGCTGGCCCTGCTGCAGCGGCGCGACCAGCGGGTCGGTGCGCTGGATCGAGGTCTTCAGCTTGTCGCCTTCGCCGCGCGGCACGGCGACGAAGATCGCGCCCGGCGCGCCCAGGCGGGCTTCGGACTTGTTGCCCTTCCAGACCGGCACCGTGGCCACCGCCTTGCCGGCGTCGAACAGCCGGATCGCGTCCCAGGCCGCGTAGCCCCAGTTCAGCAGCTTCTGGCTCTCGTTGGCGCGGGCCTGCATCGAGGCCGTGCCCATCACCACCGACAGCAGCCGGCGCTTGCCGTTGGGCATGTCGCGCTGGGCGCTGGCCACGAGGCAGTAGCCGGCGGCTTCGGTGTAGCCGGTCTTCATGCCGTCGACGCTCGGGTCGCGGCCCAGCAGCAGGTTGCGGTTGTCCTGGCGGATGTTGTTGAACGCGAAGGCCCGCTCCGAATAGATCGGATAGAACTGCGGGTGGTCCTGGATGATGCGAGTGGCGATGTAGGCGATCTCGCGCGGCGTCGTCTTGTGGCCGGCCTCGGTCAGCCCCGAGGGGTTGCGGAACTGGGTGTTCTTCAGCCCCCAGGCCTGGGCCTGCTTGTTCATCATCGCGACGAAGTTCTCGACCGTGCCGCCGACCGCTTCGGCCAGCGCGACCGTCGCGTCGTTGCCGCTCTGCACGATCATGCCGCGCAGCAGCTCGTCGACACGCGGCTGCATCCGGGTGTCGATGAACATCAGCGAGCCGCCGTACTTGCGCTCGTCCCAGGCGCGGGTGGACACCGGCACACGCTGGTCCAGCGCCAGCTTGCCGTCGCGCACGGCGTTGAACACCAGGTAGGCGCTCATCAGCTTGGTCAGCGAGGCCGGGTCGGCCGGCGTGTCGGCGTCGCGCTCGGCGAGCACCTGGTTGGCGCTGACGTCGATCAGGATGTACTGGCGCGCGGCGACCTCGGGCGGCACCGGGGCCTGGGCGTGGGCGCCAGCCACGAAGAAGGCCAGCGCCAGGGACAGGAGTCGTTTCATCGGGAAGGAATGGGGTGGGTCAGCGGTGCCAGGCACCGACGACGATCTGCTTGAGCAGCGTGAGCTGCCCGTGGAAGAAGTGGCCGGCGCCAGGCACCACCGTCAGCGGCAACGACTGGGGACGCGCCCAGTCGAGCACCGCCGCCAGCGGCACGACCTCGTCGGCCTCGCCGTGGATCACGACGCTGTCCTGAGGCACCGGCGCGGCGCGAAAGTTCCGCACCGCCGGCGCGACCAGCACCTGGCGCTCGACCGGCGTGCCGGCGTCGGCCAGGCGCGCAGCCAGCTGCGTGGCGATCGCGCCGCCGAAGGAGAAGCCGCCGACGGCCAGCGGCAGCGACGGGTCACGGAAGGCGGTGGCGACGGCCAGCGCGTCGTCGAGCTCGCCGACGCCGGCATCCCATTCACCGCCGGAGCCGCCGACGCCTCGGAAGTTGAAGCGCACCGCGCGATAGCCCAGCTGGACGAACGCCCGCGCCAGCGTCTGCACGACCTTGTTGTCCATCGTGCCGCCGTGCAGCGGATGCGGGTGGCAGAGCACGGCCACGCCGCGCAGGCCGGCTGCGGGAGCGTCGATCGCGACGTCCAGCGCGCCGGCCGGGCCGGGGATCGCCCGGCGCTCGGTGGCCGAGTTCATCGGCCGACGTCGGGGGGCAGCATCAGGCGCTCGACGGGCCGCCCGTTTTTCAGGTGCGACTCGACGATCTCGTCGATGTCCTCGCGGTCGACGTAGGTGTACCAGGTGCCTTCGGGGTAGACCACGGCCACCGGGCCGCCGGCGCAGCGGTCCAGGCAGCCGGCCTTGTTGACGCGCACGCCGCCGGCGCCGGCCAGGCCTTCGGCCTTGACACGCGCCTTGCAGTGATCGAACGCCTCCTGCGCGCCGTGACGGGCGCAGCTCGACTCTCCGGCGGGCCGCTCGTTGAGGCAGAAGAAGATGTGATGCCGGAAATAGCTCATGGCGGGATTGTAGGCACCGCCCCCGGCACGGCCGGCGCGCGGGGACTCAGTCGCGGCTGGCCAGACGGCCCAGCAGCCAGCCGCCCGCGGCATACGGCCAGAGCCAGCCGATCCACTGCGCCAGCCCGTGGAAACGCACGAAACGCCCCTGCTCCCAGCTCTGCAGGCTGTCGGCGAAATACGGGTCGGCAGGCGCCTGCGCGACCAGCGTCACCAGCACCGTGAGCACCACCAGCCCCAGGCCGCAGGCGACGCGGCGCCCCACCGGCGCGAGCAGCAGCGCGCTGCAGGCCGCGGCCAGCAAGGCCGGGCCCACCATCGGCGTCAGCCAGGCCAGCGCGTGCTGCGGGCCGAAGTTCAGCAGCGTCGACAGCGTCATCGTCGCCGCGGCCAGCGCCAGCGCGCCGGCGGCCAGCACCACGCGCCGCCAGCCCGGCGCAACGACCGAATAGGCCACCAGACAGGGCGCCAGCAGGCCCAGCGCCGTGACCGCGCCTTCGGCCGGCGGCCACAGGCGCTCGCCGGGCGTCGGCACCGCGGCCAGCATCTCGTAGACCGGGTCGGCCCAGGGCACTTCGTCGAGCCAGTCGAGCGCATAGCCGCGCAGGCGTTCGCCGAACTGGCCCAGGCCCAGCGGCACCGGCGCCGGGAACAGCAGCCCCAGCGGCCACAGCGCCAGCAACGCCAGCGCCCCGGCGCTGCGCGGCACGAACCAGCGCTGGCGCAGCCCGTGCCAGCGGTCGATCAGCCCGGCGGCATGCAGCGCCGCACCGGCCAGCGCGCCGACGGCGCCGCCGGCCGAATTGAGCGCGAAATCCTTCAGCGACGGGTGGCGCGTCGGCAGGAACTGCTGCGTGACCTCCGCGCCGTAGGACAGCGCCGCCGGCAGCACCAGGCCCAGCGCCAGCGACGGCAGCGGCGCCCAACCGCTGCGCCGTGCGGCGATCAGCACGAGGGCGCCCAGCGGCACGTAGCCGACGAAGTTGGACCAGTCGTCGAACGGCGTCACCCAGCGCGGCCAGGGCAGCGCCAGCAGCGCCGTCAGCTCCTGCCCCGGCGGCCAGCGCCAGCCCTCGAACGGGAACAGGCTGGCGTAGACGATCAGCGCCGCGAACGCCGCCGCCAGCGGCGTGGCCGAGCTGCGGTGACGGTCGCTCGTCACGCGTGCGAAGCGCCCGCTAGAAGGGCTTGACGACGACCAGCACGACGATCGCCATGAACAGGATCACCGTGACTTCGTTGAAGACGCGGAACCACTTGTGCGAACGTTTGTTGGCCGAGTTCTCGAAGTCCTTCAGCACGCGGCGGCAGAACTCCTGGTAGACGAGGATGCCCGCCACCAGCGTCAGCTTGGCGTGCAGCCAGCCGGCACCGGCGCCGATGCCGAAGTGCAGCCACAGCAGCAGCCCCAGCACGAAGGCCGGGACCATCAGGATCATCATGAAGCGGTACAGCTTGCGCGCCATCAGCAGCAGGCGCTCGCGCTCGGCGTGGCTGTCCGGCGGCACCATCGCCAGGTTGACGAACAGACGCGGCAGGTAGAACAGCCCGGCGAACCAGCTCGCCACGAAGATGATGTGGAAGGCCTTGACCCAGAGGTAGCTCATCGGGCCATTATGGCGGGCGCCACGAGGCTGAAAAAAGGAGGCCCCGGCGCGGAGCCGGGGCCAGCAAGCCTTATCGCTGTCATCACGGTAAGGCACCTGCTCAGGGAGGAAAAGCAGGGAATGACCACCGCGCGTGCGGCTATCATTCATCGGTCACTTTAGCAGAGTGACCGGCGAAGAGCCAACCGAAATCCGTCGGGCCTTCGCAGGCGTGTGACACGCTCCAGAACCCCCAGGACAGCTCGTGCGTACCCTTCCCCCGTTCCCCGCGAGCCGGCCGCGCCGGCTGCGCCGCGATGCCTTCACCCGCGCCCTCGTGCGCGAAAACCGGCTGGCGCCGGAAGACTTCATCTACCCGGTGTTCGTGCTCGAGGGCACGGGTCAGGTCCAGGACGTGCCGAGCATGCCCGGCGTGCAGCGCATGAGCCAGGACATGCTGTTCGGCGTCGCCGAGCAGTGCGTCGAACTCGGCATCCCGGTGCTGGCGCTGTTCCCGAACATCGACGCGTCGCTGAAGACGCCCGACGGCCGCGAAGCGACCAACCCCGACGGCCTGATCCCGCGCACCGTGCGCGCGCTGAAGGAGCGCTTCCCCGAGCTCGGCGTGATGACCGACGTCGCGCTGGACCCGTACACCAGCCACGGCCAGGACGGCCTGCTCGACGAGACCGGCTACATCATCAACGACGCCACCGTCGAGGTGCTGACCGCCCAGGCGCTGACGCACGCCGCGGCCGGCGTCGACATCGTCGCACCCAGCGACATGATGGACGGCCGCATCGGCGCGATCCGCAACGCGCTGGAAGCCGGCGGCCACATCCACACGCGCATCATGGCCTACAGCGCCAAGTACGCGAGCGCCTTCTACGGCCCGTTCCGCGACGCCGTCGGCACGCGCGGCACGCTGGGCAAGAGCGACAAGAAGGTCTATCAGATGGACCCGGGCAACTCCGACGAGGCCCTGCGCGAAGTGGCGCTGGACATCGCCGAGGGCGCCGACATGGTGATGGTCAAGCCCGGCCTGCCGTATCTGGACATCGTGCGCCGCGTGAAGGACGAGTTCGGCATGCCGACCTTCGCCTACCAGGTCAGCGGCGAGTACGCGATGATCAAGGCCGCCGCCGCCAACGGCTGGCTGGACCACGACGCCGTGATGATGGAAGCGCTGCTCGCCTTCAAGCGTGCCGGCGCCGACGGCATCCTGACCTACTTCGCGCTCGACGCCGCGCGGCTGCTGCGCCAGCGCTGATCCCGCCCGCATGCGGGTCTTCCACGTCGGCGCGCCGGGCTTCCGCGAACTCGACGCGCTGCCGCAGGCGCTGCCGGCCGAGGGCTTCCTCTGGATCGGCAGCGCACGCCGCGTCTTCGAGCTCGGCCAGGCCGATCTCCAGGCGGCGCTGCAGCGCTGGGGCCTCGGGGCGCTGGTCGACCTGCACGTCTCGGACCTGCTGAACCACCAGCTGCCGAGCCACTACGACTACACCTCCTGGTACGACCTGCTGGTCTTCCGGCGGCTGGCCGCCGCCGCCGGCAGCGAGGACCTGTTCGTCGACGACGAACACGGCACGATGGCCAGCGCCGAACGCGCGCTGCGCGCGATCGACACCAGCCCGGTCGGCTTCGTCGTCTTCGACCGCGTGCTGATCACCGTGCACCCGACCGACTGCGCCGTGCGCGAGCACTTCGCCACGCGCCTGGCCGGCGCCGGCACGCGCCTGCCGGCCAGCCCGGCGGACCTGATGCTGCGCATGGTCAACCACATGGTCGACAGCTACCTCGACCTGCGCCGGCTGCTGACGCGCCAGCTCGGCTACCTGCAGCAGCGCCTGCTCGACCCGAAGAGCCGCTTCGGCGACTGGAGCGTGCTGCTGCAGTCGCGTACCGCGCTGCACACGCTGGAGGACACCTGCGATGACCAGCGCAGCGCGGTGCAGGAGTGGGTCGACGCGCTCGACGAATGGCCCGAACCCGCCGAAGCCGCCGCGCAACGCGAGCGCGAGCTGCTGCGCGTGCGCTCGCGCGACGTGCTCGAACACGTCGAACGTGTGCTCTCGCACGTGCGCCGGCTCGAGCACTCGGCCGAGACCGCGGTGCAGATGCACTTCTCGGCGGTGGCGCACCGCACCAACGACATCATGCGCACGCTGACGGTGCTGACCGCCGTCTTCCTGCCGCTGAACCTGATCACCGGCTTCTTCGGCATGAACTTCGACATGCTGCCGCTGGTGCACTCGAGCAACGGCATCTGGGTCGCGATCTGGCTGATGCTGGCCGTCGGCGTCGGGCTGGCGGTGTTCTTCTGGCGCAAGCGCTACCTCGGCGAACAGCGCCGCTGAATCCCGTTCTCCGATGAGCCGCCCGACACGCCGCCAGCTGGCGGTCCTGCTGCTGCTGACCCTGATCTGGGGCCTGAACTGGCCGGTGATGAAACTCGGCGTCAGCGGCTTCCCGCCGCTGTCCTTCCGCGCCGTGTCGATGCTCGCCGGGCTGCCGCTGTTCGGCCTGGCGCTGCTGGCGCTGCTGGCGCTGCGCGTGCCGCTGGCGCTGCCGCGCGAGCACTGGGGCGAGCTGCTGCGGCTGACGGTGTCCAACATGCTGGTCTGGCACGTCGTCGTGATCCTCGCGATCCCGTCGCTGAGCTCGGGGCGCGCGGCGATCCTCGGTTACTCGATGCCGGTGTTCGCGGCGCTGTGGGGCCGCTGGCTGTTCGGCGACCGGCTGGGCTGGCGCCAGCTCGCCGGCGTCGCCGCCGCCGGGCTGGGTGTCGTGCTGCTGCTGGCGCACGAGGCCGGCCGCCTGGCCGGCGCGCCCTGGGCGGCCGCGGCGATGCTGCTGGCCGCGGCGACCTGGGCCTACGGCACGCATCGCCTGCGGCGCAGCACGATCCCGGTGCCGCTGCTCGCGGTGGCGTTCTGGATGACGGTCGTGACGACCGCCGTGATGAGCGTGCTGGCGCTGGCCTTCGAGTCGCACAGCTGGACCCTGCCGTCGGCGCCGGTGGCCTGGGCCATCGCCTACAACGCCGTCGGCGTGTTCTGCTTCGCGCAGGCGGCCTGGTTCTACCTGGCGCGCACGCTGCCGCCGGTGGCCAGCTCGATCAGCGTGATGATGATCCCGGTGCTGGGCACCTTCTCCGGCGCGCTGGCGCTCGGCGAGACGCTGCACTGGCAGGACTTCGCGGCGATGCTGCTGATCGTCGCGGCGATCGCCTCGGTGCTGATGCGGCCGAAGGCCGGCTGATCAGCCGCGCGCGTAGGGGTCGGCGAAACCCAGCGCGGCGAGCAGCTCGGTCTCGCGCGCTTCCATCGCCTCGGCCTCGCCGTCGTCCTCGTGGTCCCAGCCCTGGGCGTGCAGCGTGCCGTGCACCAGCAGGTGGGCGTAGTGCGCCTCCAGCGTGACGCCCTGCTCGGCGGCTTCGCGCTCGACGACCGGCGCACAGAGGACCAGGTCGGCGACGACCTCGGGCTCGTGTTCGTAGTCGAAGGTCAGCACGTTGGTCGCGTAGTCCTTGCCGCGGTACTCGCGGTTGAGCGTGCGGCCCTCGTCCTCATCGACGATGCGCACCGCGATGCGGCCGTTGGATTCGAGCGCCGTGCGCACGAAGCGCGCGACACGGTGACGCGCCAGCGCGCCGCGGTGGCGGGCGTCGGCGAACTGCAGCGACAGTTGGAGTTCAGGCTTCACGCGGCTCCCGGGCGGCGTCGTAGGCCTCGACGATGCGCGCCACCAGCGGGTGGCGCACGACGTCGGCGGCGGTGAAATCGGTGAACGCGATGCCCGGCACACGCTTGAGGATGTGCCGCGCCTCGACGAGGCCGCTGGCCATGCCCTTGGGCAGGTCGACCTGGCTGACGTCGCCGGTGACGACGCACTTGCTGCCGAAGCCGATGCGCGTGAGGAACATCTTCATCTGCTCGCGCGTCGTGTTCTGCGCCTCGTCGAGGATCACGAACGCGTGGTTGAGCGTGCGCCCGCGCATGAAGGCCAGCGGCGCGATCTCGATCAGCCCGCGCTCGAAGGCCTTGGCGACGCGGTCGAAGCCCATCAGGTCGTAGAGCGCGTCGTACAGCGGGCGCAGATACGGGTCGACCTTCTGCGCCAGGTCGCCGGGCAGGAAACCCAGGCGCTCGCCGGCCTCGACCGCCGGGCGTGTCAGCACGATGCGCTGCACGCCGTGGCGCTCGAGCGCGTCGACGGCGCAGGCCACGGCGAGAAAGGTCTTGCCGGTGCCGGCCGGGCCGATGCCGAAGGTGATGTCGTGCGACAGGATCTGGCGCAGGTACTGCACCTGGTTGGGCGTGCGCCCGACGAGGTCGGCATGGCGCGTGTGCAGCACGATGCGCTCGGCGCCGCCGTCAGCCGGCGTGCCGGGCGCAGGCGGCGGCATCGCGCCGGCTTCGGCCAGCGCGAGCTGCAGCCGGCGTTCGCCGATCGGCGCTTCGGCCAGCGCGTACAGCCGGTCGAGCAGCGCGACGGTGCGTTCGACCGCGGCGCGTGCGCCGTCGATGCGGAAGCTGTCGTCGCGGCGCGCGAGCGTCACGCCGAGGCCGGCCTCGATGGCGCGCAGGTGCGCGTCGAGCGGGCCGCAGAGATGGGCGAGCCGACGGTGGTCGGCCGGGGCGAGCGTGTGGCGGCGGATCAAGCGACGAGGATGCGGGGGGACGGCAGGAAGCGCCATTGTCGCAGCGCCGCCGGGCCGGCGGCATGCCTCAGAATCGGTCGACATGTCGTCGCCCGCCGCCCTGCTCCGCCGCCTGTCGTCGCTGCTGCTCCTGTTGATGTTCGCGCTGGCGGCGCTGCCGGCGGCGGCGCAGACGCTGCGCATCACCTCGGCGCTGGTGGCCCCCGGCGACACGCCAGGATTCCCCGGCGACGCCGACGCGCGCCCGGTCACGCTGCCCGACGACTGGTCGCGCACGCGCCCCAACGAGGCCGGGCCGGTCTGGTACCGCGTCGGATTCCGCGCGCTGCAGCGGCCCGGCGACGACGAGCTGAGCGCGCTGTACATCGAGCGCGCCTGCACCAACCTCGAGGTCCACCTCAACGGCCAGCTCGTCTTCAGCGGCGGGCGCATGCGCGAGCCGGCGACCAACAACTGCGGCCAGCCGCAGCTGGTGACGCTGCCCTCGGCGCTGATCGCGCCGGAGCTGAACACGCTGGACATCAAGGTCACCGGCCAGCCGCTGGCGCGCGTGGGCTCGCGCTGGCGCGCCGGCGGGCTGTCGGCGCTGGAGCTGGGGCCGCAATCGCGGCTGCTGCACCGCCAGGCGCGCCAGCACACCTTCGCCGTGGCGCTGCCGCAGGCGCTGTCGGCGACGCTGCTGCTGATGGGCAGCTTCATGTTCGTGCTCGGCACGATCAACCGGCGCGAGTCGCACCTGGCCTACTTCGGCGCACTGTCGGTGCTGTGGTCGGCGCTGGAGGCCCGGCTGTGGCTGCGCACGGTGCCGGTGGACCCGGCGGTGGCGGAGTTCCTGCTGTGCTCGCTGCTGGCCTTCATCACGCTGGCGGCGGTGCAGTTCCTGCTGCGCTACGCCCGGCACCGCAGCCGCCTCGCCGACCGCCTGCTGCCGCTGCAGTGCGTGGCGATGCCGGCCTCGCTGGTGCTCGCCGGCGCGGCGCATCTGCACACGCTGACGATGCTGTGGTCGCTGCTGCTCGGCCTGCAGGTGGGCGCCGCGGCCCTGCTCTACCTGCGCGCGCAATGGCGCGCGCACTCGCGCTCGTCGTGGGTGATGGCGGCGACGCTGGGCACGCTGGCGCTGGCCGCGCTGGTGGAGTTCGTCTCGCAGCAGATCGGCGGCAGCCCGCTGCCGGCGCAGGCCGCGCGGCTGGTGGCGCCGCTGATGTTCGTCGTCGTCGGCCTGCGCCTGGTGCAGCAGCACGGGCGTGCGCTGCAGGAGGCCGAACTCGGCCGCGCCCACCTGGAGGAGCGCGTGCGCGAGGCCACCGCCGAGATCGAGCGCAACTTCCGCCAGCTCGCCGAGCTGCGTGTCGAGCAGATCACCGAGCGCGAACGCAAGCGCATCGCCGCCGACCTGCACGACGACCTGGGCGCCAAGCTGCTGACCATCGTGCACACCAGCGACGACCAGCGCATCTCGACGCTGGCGCGCGAGGCGCTGGAGGAGATGCGGCTGTCGGTGCGCGGCCTCACCGGCCGTGCGGTGCGCCTGGCCGACGCGCTCGGCGACTGGCGCGCCGAGGTCGTCAACCGGCTCGCGCAGGCCGGCATCCAGGCCGAGTGGGACGCCCCCGAGGACCTGACGCAGATGCTGTCGGCACGCGCCTTCGTGCAGACCACGCGCATCCTGCGCGAGGCGACGAGCAACATCATCAAGCACAGCGGCGGCTCGCACGCCTCGGTGACCTGCACCGTGGCCGACGGCGACTTCAAGGTCGTTGTCCAGGACGACGGCGACGGCATCAAGATCGAGAACGACGGCCGGCTGGACCGTGGCCACGGCATGGCGACGATGAAGAACCGCGCCAAGCAGCTGCAGGGGCAGTGCCTGGTGGAATCCGCTCCCGGCCGCGGGACCGTGATACGGCTCACGATCCCGCTGGACCGGGCGCTGGAGGGCGCCGCCTAGTGCGGCGCCGCGGCACCGGCTGCTGTTAGGATCAGTTTTCGGCCCCCACGAGCCCCAGCCCCATGAAGAACGTCCTGCTGCTCGAAGACCTCCCCGAAATCCGCGCCTGGATGCGCAAGCTGGTGCTCCAGGTGTTTCCGTCCGCGCAGATCTCGGAGAGTGCCCGCGTCCAGGACGCGATCTCGCTGGCCGCGGCCGTCAAGTTCGAGCTGGCGCTGATCGACCTCGGCCTGCCCGACGGCAGCGGCGTCGACGTCGTCACCAAGCTGCGCGACGTGCAGCCCGACGCGCAGTCGGTCGTCGTCACGATCCACGACGACGACGAGCACCTGTTCCCGGCGCTGCAGGCCGGCGCCTTCGGCTACATCCTGAAGGAGCAGCCGCGCGAGCTGATCGTCGAGCAGCTGCAGCGCATCAGCCAGGGCGAACCGCCGCTGTCGCCGTCGATCGCGCGGCGCATGATGGCCCACTTCACGCAGAAGGCGAAGCCGCAGACCTCGCTGCTGCCGCACGTGCAGCTGACCGACCGCGAGAGCGAGGTGCTGCTGCGCGTGGCCAAGGGCTACACGCTGCCCGAGATCGGCGTGCAGCTGGGCCTGTCGCGCCACACGATCGCCGACTACGTCAAGCAGATCTACCGCAAGCTCAACGTGAGCTCGCGCGCCGAGGCGGCGCTGGAAGCGCAGCGCCTGGGCCTGTTCCGCTGATCCCCCGCCGGGCTCGCGGCCCGGCGCGGCGACAATCGCGGCCATGATCGGACGACTCTCCGGCACGCTGGCCGAAAAGACCCCCCCGCAGCTGCTCGTCGACGTCGGCGGCGTCGGCTACGAAGTCGACGTGCCGATGAGCACGTTCTATCACCTGCCCGCGCTCGGCGAGCGTGTCGTGCTGCTGACCGAGTTCGTCGTGCGCGAGGACGCGCAGCAGCTCTTCGGCTTCCTCACCGCGAGCGAACGCGCGACCTTCCGGCTGCTGGTCAAGATCAGCGGCGTCGGCCCGCGCATGGCGCTGGCGCTGCTGTCGGGGCTGTCGGTGGCCGAGCTGTCGCAGGCCGTCGCGGCGCAGGACGGCGCCCGCCTCGTCAAGGTGCCCGGCATCGGCAAGAAGACCGCCGAGCGCGTGCTGCTGGAGCTGAAGGGCAAGCTCGCCCCCGACCTGGGCCTGCCGTCGGCCGCCGGCGGCGCCGGCGATGCCCACGCCGACATCGTGCAGGCACTGATGGCGCTGGGCTACAACGAGCGCGAGGCCCAGGCCGCGGCCAAGGCGCTGCCGAAGGACGTCGGCGTCAGCGAAGGCATCAAGGTGGCGCTCAAGGCACTGAACCGTTAGCCCCCGAGCTCGCTTTCGCTCGCTACCCCCCGAGGGGGCCGTCCGCCAACGGACCGGCGGAGCCGGCCCGTGGCGGGAAGCTGGGTCGCGCGGGGATCAGCGGACCTCGCTCGCCGGACTCAGTGACCGCTGTGCTTCATCGCCGGCATCGCGGCGTTCATCGCCTTCACCGGCACCTGCAGCTCGACGCTCTCGCGCTTCTGGTCGGCGCCTTCGAAGATCAGCGTCACCGGCACCGTGGAACCCACGTCCAGCGCCTGCTTCAGGTCCATCAGCATCACGTGGTAGCCACCGGGCTTGAGCTCGACGGTCTGGCCGGCCGGCAGCGCCAGGCCGTTGGCCAGCGCGCGCATCTTCATCACGTTGCCGTCCATCGCCATCTCGTGCACCTCGACGACGCCGGCCACCGGCGACGAGGCGCCGACCAGGCGGCCGCCCTGGGCCGAGCTGATCTGGGCGAACAGGCCGGTCGCCTTCTGCTGGGCCACGGTGCCGCGGATCCAGGCGTCCTTGACGGTGGTCTGGGCCGAGGCGGCCGCGGCGGCCAGGCTCAACAGCGCGCCGATCACGGCAGCGGTGCTACGGTTCATCGCGAAACACTCCTTGGGTCGTCGCCGGCGGCCGACACGGGCGCCGGGGCAGGCAGTCTAGCTCGCCATAATCCGGCCCCATGGCGATCAAGACCGACGACTTCGGCTCACTCCCGGCCCCGCGCGTGGTCAGCGCCGCCCCCGCGTCGCCCAACGAGGAGGCGATCGAGCGTGCGCTGCGCCCCAAGCTGCTGGACGAGTACGTCGGCCAGGCACGTGCACGCGAGCAGCTGGAGATCTTCATCCACGCCGCCCGCGGCCGCGCCGAGGCGCTGGACCACGTGCTGCTGTTCGGCCCGCCGGGGCTGGGCAAGACGACGCTGGCGCACATCGTCGCCGCGGAACTGTGCGTCAACCTGCGCCAGACCTCGGGCCCGGTGCTGGAGAAGCCGCGCGACCTGGCGGCGATCCTGACCAATCTCGAGAAGAACGACGTGCTGTTCATCGACGAGATCCACCGCCTGTCGCCGGTCGTCGAGGAGATCCTCTACCCGGCGCTGGAGGACTACCAGATCGACATCATGATCGGCGACGGCCCGGCGGCACGCTCGATCAAGCTCGACCTGCAGCCCTTCACGCTGGTCGGCGCGACGACCCGCGCCGGCATGCTGACCAACCCGCTGCGCGACCGCTTCGGCATCGTCGCGCGGCTGGAGTTCTACAACGCCGACGAGCTGACGCGCATCGTCACGCGTTCGGCCGGGCTGCTCGGCGTCGAGGTCGACCCGGCCGGCGCGCTCGAAGTCGCGCGGCGCTCGCGCGGCACGCCGCGCATCGCCAACCGGCTGCTGCGCCGGGTGCGCGACTACGCCCAGGTCAAGGGCGACGGCCGCATCGACGCGCCGATCGCCGACAAGGCGCTGGCGCTGCTGGACGTCGACCCGCTGGGTTTCGACGTCATGGACCGCAAGCTGCTGGAGGCGGTGATCCACCGCTTCGACGGCGGCCCGGTCGGGCTGGACAACGTCGCCGCGGCGATCGGCGAGGAGGCAGGCACGATCGAGGACGTCATCGAGCCCTACCTGATCCAGCAGGGCTACCTGCAGCGCACGCCGCGCGGCCGTGTCGCCACGCTCGCGGCCTACCGCCACCTGGGCCTGTCGCCGCCCCAGCGGGCCGGCGGCGACCTGTTCGGCACCGGCTGAACAGGCCGGCCGGGCCGGCTGCGTGAAGGCTGTCACACCGCACCGCTCGGTCTTACAGCCGGTCACCACCTCCCCGGCATACTTTCTCAACCCGCGTCCGACGTGGCCGAAGACCCGTCGGAGCGGATGGCCCGGGCACGGGCCGGTCCGTGCCTCCCGCCCGACGCAGTCGACCCGCCCGAGACCCCGATGACGCCACGTTTCCGCCCCGCGCCTGCCGGCTTCACGCTGATCGAACTGATGATCGCGCTGGCGGTGCTCGCCATCCTGACGGCGGTCGCGCTGCCGTCCTACAACAGCTACATCCGGCGCGCCAAGGTGCCCGCCGGGCTCGACGCGCTGTCGGCCTTCGCCACGCGCATGGAGCAGCGCTACCAGGACGTCGGCAACTACGGCACCGACGACTGCGCCATCGCGAACCCGACCAACATCGCGAACTTCGCCGTCAGCTGCGAGCTGACCGACGGCGGCCAGGGCTTCACCGCCACGGCCACCGGCAGCGGCCCGGTGTCGGACTACGTCTTCACGATCGACGAAAGCGGCGCGCGCACGACGACCTACAAGAGCAACTCCCTGAACTGCTGGAGCACCAAGGGCACGGTATGCGACACCTGAGGCAGCGCGGCCTGACGCTGATCGAGCTGATGGTCGCACTGGCCATCGGGGTGCTGCTGCTGTTCGCGGCGGCACCGCAGTTCGGCGACATGGTGGCCAACTCGCGCCTGCGCGAGGCCGGCAACGTGCTCTACACCCAGGCGCTGTTCGCGCAGAGCGAGGCGCTCAAGCGCAACGGCACGGTACGGCTGTCCATCGACGGCGGCACGATCGAGGTCATCGACCGCAGCAGCGGCGCCGACACGACGCTGCGCACCATCGAGCTGGGCGGCGGCGTCACGGCCAGCGCGGCGGCGACCCTCGACTTCGGCAGCAGCGGCATGCTCGGCGCCGATGCCTCGGTCAACCTGTCGATGCCGGGCCAGACCTGTTCGTCGGACCTGCGCTGCCCCGGGCTGCGGGTCGAAGGCGGTGGAGCGATAAGACTATGCGGCGACCGCACCGGAACCTGCTGATGGCCCCCCGCACACGCGCACGCCGGCGGCTGGCCGGCTTCGGCCTGTTCGACGCGCTGATCGCGCTGGTCATCCTGTCGGTCGGCCTGCTCGGGCTGACGCGGCTGCAGGCGCGCTCGCTGAGCTATGGCACCGAGGCGGACCAGCGCGTGCGCGCGGTGCAGCTCGGCAGCGAGCTGCTGGGCACGGCGATGATCGACGCGGCCAACGCCGCCTGCTACACGCTGCCGGCCAGCGGCACCTGCGGCAGCGATTCGGCCAGCGACTACGCCGAGGACTTCGAGACCCGCGTCGGCCAGGCGCTGCCCGACGGCACGGTCTCGGTCAGCTACAACGCCGGCACGCGCCGGATGACGCTCGTCATCACCTGGACCGCCAAGGGCCAGCGCGAAGACGGCGCCCAGACCGAGGACGGCGACGGCGAGAGCACCCGCCGGATGGAGGCCAGCACCTATGTCTGAGCACGCCCGCCGTGCCCAGCGCGGCTTGTCGATCATCGAGGTGCTGGTCGGCATGGTCATCGCGCTGATCATCAGCCTGGCCGCCGCCGGCAGCGCCAAGATGTTCGGCGCCGCGCAGCGCCAGGGCATCAGCGTCGGCGGCGTGAGCGTCGGCGCGGCGACGGCGATCTCGGCGATCAAGAACGAGGCCTCGTCGGCCGGCCTGGGCTTCTTCGGCACGCGCGACGACCAGAACCGCTCGCTGTTCTCCTGCCACCGCATGAACCTGACGCTGGGCGGCACGGTGCGCTCCGACGCCGCGTCGTTCGTGCCGGTGCGCATCGGCACCTCGGGGGCCAACAACAGCCTCGACGTCGTCTACGCGACGAGCATCGACGGCGGCGCCGACGTGCTGCTGTCGGGCAGTGCCGACGCCTCCAGCGCGCAGACGATGTCGCGCCTGCCGGTGGCCAACGGCCAGCTGGTGATGCTGGTGCCGGGCACCGCGTCCGGCTCGTCGCAGCCCTGCCTGGTGCGCACCGTGACGAGCTCCGTCGCCGCCACCGACGACACGCCGCAGACGATCAACTTCGGCGCCACCGGCGTCTACAACCAGGGCACGTTCTCCAACACGCCGAGCTTCGACGAGGAGGACAAGGACCGCGTCGTGCTGCTCGGCACGCTGCGCTGGAGCCGCTTTGCCGTGAACGGCACGACGCTGGTGCGCACCGAGCCGCTGACCGGCACCTCGGCGACGCTGCTGCGCAACGTGATGTCCTTCCGCGTCCAGTACGGCGTGTCCACCGACGGCGTGCTCAACGACCTGAGCTGGCAGGACGCCACCGGCACCCCCTGGGGCAACGTCTCCGGCGACAACGTCAACCGCATCCGGGCGCTGCGCATCGGCCTGGTGACACGCTCGCTGCAGCGCGAACGCCCCGACGCCTCCGGCACCTGCCAGGCCAGCACCGAGAAGCCCCGCGACCCGCTGGACGCGGCCGTCGAGGTCGAGCCCGACGTCGCCGCGCCCGACGACTGGCGCTGCTACCGCTACCGCAGCGAGCTGGTGGTCGTGCCGCTGCGCAACCTGGTGTGGTGACGACGATGAGGCTGCGAACCCTGAAGCGGCGGGCCGAACGCGGCGTGACGATGCTGCTGGTGCTGATCCTGCTGACCGTGATGCTGCTCGGCGGCCTGGCGCTGGCGCGCATGGTCGAGGTGGGCACGCTGTCCGGCGGCAACGTCGCCTACCGCGAAGCGGCGCTGCAGGCCAGCGAGGTCGGCGTCAACACCGCCTTTGCCGCCGTCAACGCGCTGACCAACGAGAACAGCGCGGCGGGCTCGTGGTACTCGCCGGTCGAGCTGGCCAAGGACGGCAACGGCCTGCCGAGCACGGTCGACTGGTCCAACGCCGCGATCCCGGCGATCACGGTGGGCACGATGACGGTGCAGTACGTCGCGGAGCGCGCCTGCACGGTGGCCAACGTGACCTTTCCGTTGCGCCAGTGCCTGGTCAAGCAGATCCCGCAACCCAAGAGCCAGAAGGCCGGCCCCGAACCGCCGGACCCGCCGCATTCCAAGCAGTTCCGCATCACCGTGCGCGTGACGAACCAGAAGGGCACCGAGACCTTCGTCCAGGCCCTTGTCACCAGGGAAGGCAGCTGAGCCATGAAGACCGCATTCCAGATCGGCGCGTGCTCGTTCGCACTGGCCGCGTTGCTCACCGGGCCCGCCTCGTCGGCGACGAACATCGCCGACCTGCCGCTGAAGACCTCGGTGCTGGCCAAGCCCAACGTCATCTTCGCGATGGACGACTCGGGCTCGATGGACTGGGAGGTGCTGCTCGACACCAGCTCGGGCCTGTTCTGGTGGAACGGCAGCACCGGCTGGAACTCGAGCACCGGCAAGCCGGTGAGCACCAACAACTCCTACGTGCCGTACGCCTACCTGATGCCGGTCGGCACGGCCACCGGCGGGCAGATCTACGCCTACAACAGCAGCTACGGCCAGGCCGTGCCGCCGACGCCGCAGTTCGCCTGGCTGCGCTCCAAGCACTTCAACCCGATCTACTACGACAGCAACACGACCTACAAGCCCTGGGCGCCGGCCTACGTCTCGGGGGCGACGAAGAGCTTCTCGAACGCCAGCGCGTCGGCGGCGCTGTCGCATCCGCTGTACTCGACGGGACCGAAGCTGGCGCTGAACACGCAGTGGGACAGCGGCAACTCGAAGTTCAGCAACAACGGCTACATGTTCTACATGCAGGCCGGCATGAAGGTCCCGGTGGGCGCGTACGTCCCGGCCGAGCGAAGCAACCGCGACGTCTGCAGCGGCTCGACCTGGCGCACGCTGACCGCCGAGCTGACGGTGCCGTCGGGGTCGACCTGCTGGGCGGCGATCCCGTACTACCCGGCGACCTTCTGGCACGCGGAGGACTGCACCGTCGACGGCACGAGCTGCATCACCGGTCCCGACGGCACGACCAAGCTGAAGAAGTACGAGATCAAGAGCGGCAACACCTTCCCGTCCGGGCGGACCTATGACGCGGAGATGCAGAACTTCGCCAACTGGTTCAGCTACTACCGCAAGCGCAAGCTGATGCTCGGCGGCTCGATGGGCCAGGTGCTCGAGAGCCTGACCGGGCTGCGGCTGGGCGTCGTGCCGTTCAACGCCAACAACACGGTGACGATGTACGACACCGACGGCACCTCGGCCAGCAGCAACGCGATGCGCGTGATGGGCCAGTTCTACGGCAACGCGATGTCGGCCGAGGGCACGCCGACGCACGCGACGGTGAAGTACATCGGCGGTGAGTACAACACCAACACCAGCATCATCCAGTACGCCTGCCAGCGCAACAACACCTTCGTCGTCACCGACGGCTTCTCGAACACGACCAGCATCTCGGTGCCGACCTACGACTCGAGCACCTACGGCGGCTCGGCGCCGTACACGACGATCCCCACCGGCTCGCTGGCCGACCTGGCGCTTTACCAGTACACCAAGCGGCTGCGCACCGACCTCACCGCCGGCCGCGTGCCGGCCAGCACCTCGACCGAGGCCAACGCCGACCGCAACCCCGACCTGCACATCAACACCTACGCGATCTCGCTGGGCGTGCGCGGCTCGCTGTGGCCGAACACCGAAGACCCCTTCGTGACCGCCCCGACCTGGACGACGCCGACGGCCGACAACCCGTCGATGATCGACGACCAGTGGCACGCGACGATCAACGGCCGCGGCAAGATGTTCCTGGCGTCGAGCCCGACCGAGACCGCCACCAGCATCAAGGCCATCCTGGACGACATCATCTTCCAGGTCGGCGCGCAGAGCGCGGTCGCGGTCAGCACCGTCAACCTGACGCGCGGCGACGGTTTCGCCTACCTCGGCACCTACAACCCCTCGGGCTGGTCCGGCGACCTGACGGCCAACGCGATCGACAGCTCCACCGGCGACATCAGCGCCACGGCGACCTGGTCGGCCGCCATGCTGCTGGCGGCGCGCAACTACACGACGCGCCAGATCGCGACCGACGGCGGCAGCGGCGGCGTCGCCTTCACCAGCACCAATGTCGGCAGCCTCGTCGACCCGAGCAGCAGCTACGGCGACGGCGCGGCGCTGTTCAACTACCTGCGCGGGGACCGCTCGCTCGAAGGCACGACCTACCGCCGGCGCACCAGCCTGATCGGCGCCGTGATCAACGCCGAGCCGGTGATCAGCAACCCCGACAGCGTCGCCTACCTGGCCTCCAGCGAAGGCATGCTGCACGCCATCGACATCGCCAGCGGCACCGACCGCGGCCAGGAGCTGTGGGCCTTCGTGCCGCATGCGGCGCTGTCGACGATCGGCGCGGCCTCGCAGCGCGGCTACAACTTCGGCACCCACCTGGACGGCACGCCGGTGATCGGCAAGACCGGCAGCGCGTCGAAGCTGCTCGTCGCCGGCATGGGCGCCGCCGGCCGCGCCTACTACGCGCTGGACGTCAGCACGCCGCGCACCAACACCGAGAGCAACGCCGCGAGCTGGGTGAAGTGGCGCTTCCCCGGCGCCAGCACCTCCAGCTACGCGAGCAAGGTCGGCCAGACACTGGGCAAGCCGGTGATCGTCAAGGTCGCCGACGACACCTACCGCGTGCTGGTGACCTCGGGCTACAACGCCACCGCCGACGGCTACGGCCGCCTGTTCGTGCTCGACCCTGCCGACGGCAGCGTGCTCAAGGAGTACGTCACGACCGCCGGGAGCGCGGACGCCGAGGCCGGCCTGGCCCACGTGTCGGGCTATCTCGAGCAGGACAACACCGTGCGCTACGTCTACGGCGGCGACCTGCTGGGCAACGTCTGGCGCTTCGACCTGTCGCTGGAGCCGAACGCCGACGGCGCGGTGCACAAGGTCGCCACGCTGCTGCGCTCGAACGGCGACGCGCAGCCGGTGACGGCGGCGCCCGAGCTCGCGCGCATCGGCACCCAGCGCGTGGTGCTCGTCGGCACCGGGCGCCTGCTGGACGTCGACGACTTCGGCCGCCCCGCGGTCCAGACCTTCTACGCGATCGCCGACGGCGCGACGATCACCGCGCCGCGCAGCACGCTGGTCCAGCGCACCTACACGCGCAGCGGCACCAACGGCACCATCTCCGGCGACGACCTCGACTGGACCACCCAGCGCGGCTGGTACCTCGACCTGCCGGCCGGCGAGCAGGCCAACACCGAGCCGGCAATCGCCTACGGCGCGATCGCGTTCACGACCAACGTCATCGGCGCCACCGACTGCAGCGCCTCGTCGTGGATGTACGTGCTGGACTTCAAGACCGGCAAGGTCTACGAACACGCGGCCTTCGTCTCGACGCAGATCTCGTCGGTGGCGACGTCGTCGGGCGTGCGTGCGGTGCTCACCGACACCGGCGACATGCGCGGCCTGATCCAGACCGGCGACGGCCAGTCGCAGAACAAGCTGATCGGCTCCAACCCGCCGATCCCGGCAGCCAAGAACTCGTGGCGGGAGATCCGCCGCCAGTGAGCCCGCCAGGGCCTGCGCTCAGGCGCTGACGTCGTCCCGGCCACCCTCGAGGTGGCCGGCGTCGTTCCAGCCCACCAGCACCAGCGCGCCGTCGGCGTGCAGCAGCCGGTTGATGCTGGCATTGCCCAGCATCCAGGTGCGCGGCGCGTCCAGCGCGATGCGCGTGGCGGCGCGGTACAGGCAGTCGAGCACGCCGCCGTGTGCCACCAGGGCCACGGTCTGCCCCGGATGGCGGGCGGCGATCGCCAGCGCCGCCGCGACGGCCCGGCCGTAGAAATCGGCCAGGCGCTCGCCGCCTTCGGCGCCCCAGTCCGGGTCGCGCCGGCGCCAGCGCAGCGCATCCTCGGGCCAGCGCTGCTGGATCTCGGCGAAGGTGAGGCCCTCGAAGCGGCCGAAGCCGCGCTCGCGCAGGCCGGGCTCCGGGTGCACCGGCAGGCCGGTGGCGCGGCCGATCGCCGCCGCGGTGTCGGCCGCACGCGCCAGATCGCTGCTGTAGATCGCCTGCAGGCCCTCGTCGAGCAGCGCCGCGGCCGCGCGGCCGGCCTGCCAGCGGCCGACACCGTTCAGGCCGATGTCGAGCTGGCCCTGGATGCGCTGGCCGACGTTCCAGTCGGTCTCGCCGTGGCGCAGCACGACGAGGCGGGTCGCCTCGTTCATGCGCCGGGCCCGGCGGCGGTGCCGCCCGCCGTCACGGCAGCAGGCGCCGGTTCAGCGTGTAGGTGCCCGAGAACGTGGCCTCGCCGCAGGTGTGGCCGGCCAGCGCGCGGCGCACCTGGGGGCCGGTGAAGTCGCCGTCGACCGGCAGGCGCTCGAGCGTCACGGCGTACAGCGTGAAGACGTAGTGGTGCACCAGCGAGTCGTTGAACGGCGGGAACGGGCCGTCGTAGCCGTAGTAGCGGCCGTCGAACCGGGCGTCGCCGGCGAACCAGCCGGTGTAGTCGTTGAGCCCCTGGCGCGCGCCGTTGGGCAGGCCGGGCCCGGGTTTGCCGCGGGCGGTGAAACCCCGGCTGTACTCGCCTTCGGCGATCACCGCCGGCCGCGGCGGCAGGTCGACGAGCACCCAGTGGAAGAAGTCCACACGATCGAGGTCGGCGGGGATCTCGCGGTCGGGCTGGTTGACGTCGTCGCCGCGGCTGGGCACGTCGAAGTCGTGGCAGATCAGCACCAGCGAACGCGCCTGCGCGGGCAGGTCGCTCCAGGCCAGGTGCGGGTTGAGGTTCTCGCCGAAGCCGACCTGGCCCGCCTCGTCCAGGCGTCCGGCGGCGTAACGCGCCGGAATGCGGTCACCGTTGGTCCAGCTGTCGCTCCACAGTTTCATTGCTCTTTCCTCTTGGTTGCGGTGCACCGCACCACGCCAGCCGGTTCAGACGCCCCAGACGACCGGCTCGTCGGCCTCGTGCGCGCGCCACAGCATCTGGATCATCGGCCAGACGCGGCTGCGCAGCGAGACCTGGCGCGCGATGCGCGCGGCCTCCAGCTCGTCGCCGGCGCCGGCTTCACGCCGGGCCTCGTCGTCCTCGGCGGCGGCCGCCTCGAGCGCGGCGATCGCGGCCGGCATCGCCGCCGGCTCGATGATGCCCTGGGCCGCCGGCTCGCGGCCGAGCAGGCGCAGCACGCGGTCGCCGTGCGGCCCGAGCATGATCAGGTAGCCGGTGGCCTGGCTCTTGAACTTGTAGATCATCCGACGCGGTACCGAGGCTGGCGGTTGAACGGAGGCACCGATTGTGCTCCGCGCCGGGCCGAACGGACGGCCGGACGGCCGCTCAGCGCACGAGACGGATATGGCGGCCGCCAGCCGTCGGCATCGGCCGCGGGCGCGGCGGCGGAAGGTGGCGATCGAAAGCCGTGGCGTCCATCGCCGGGGCGTAGAGAAAGCCCTGGAAGGCGTCGCAGCCGAGCTCGGCGAGGAAACGGCGCTGGGCCTCGTTCTCCACGCCCTCGGCGATGACCCGCTTGCCCAGCGCCTGGGCCAGCTGCGTGATCGCCCGCACCAGGCCGACGTCGGTGTCGTCGTCGGGCAGGCCGGCGACGAAGCTGCGGTCGATCTTCAGCCGCCCGATCGGCACGCGCTTGAGCGAGCCCAGGCAGGAGTAGCCGGTGCCGAAGTCGTCCAGCGACAGCTGCACGCCCAGGCGCTCCAGCGCCTGCAGCCGCTCCAGCGCCTCGTCGGCCTTGTCGACGAGGATGGACTCGGTCAGCTCCAGCTCCAGCAGGTGCGCCGGCAGGCCGCTGACGGCCAGCACGTCGGCCACCTGCGAGACGAAGTCCGGCTGGCGGAACTGCAGCGCCGAGACGTTGATCGCCACCGTCAGCGAACGCCCGGCCTCGTGCCACAGCGCCGCCTGGCGCACCGCCTGCGACAGCACCCAGTTGCCCAGCGTGACGATGAAGCCGCTGTCCTCGGCCACCGGGATGAAGGCCGCCGGCGCGATCTCGCCCAGCTGCGGGTCGCGCCAGCGCAGCAGCGCCTCGGCGCCGCAGACGGCGCCGTCGCGGAAGCGGATCTGCGGCTGGTAGTGCAGGCGGAAGTGGCCCTCCTTCAACGCCTCGCGCATCGCGTGCACCAGGCGCACGTGTGAATGGGCCTCGCCGCCGGGCACCGGCTCGGCGAACCGGTAGCCGGCACGGCCGGCCGCCTTGGCGCTGCGCACCGCGGCCTCGGCCTGGCGCACCAGGTCGTCCAGCGCGTGGCCGTCCTGCGGGCACAGCGCGATGCCGATGCTGCAGGTCAGCGAGAACGGCGTGCCCTCGGCCTCGAAGGGCTGGCCGTTGACGATGTTGAGCACACGCAGCACCGCCTTCTGGGCGCTGGCGCGGTCGGCGTCCTGCAGCAGCACGGCGAAGTTGTCGCCGCCGATGCGCGCCAGCACGTCCTGCGAACGCAGCACCGCGCCGATGCGCTCGCCGACCTCGCAGAGCACGCGGTTGGCCACCTGCTGGCCGAAGCTGTCGTTGACGCGGCGGAAATGGTCCAGGTCGACGACCAGCAGCGCGAACGACTGCTGCTCGCGGCGCCAGCGCGCGGCCGCGTCGCTCACCTTCTCGGCCAGCAGCGCGCGGTTGGGCAGCCGGGTCAGCGCGTCGTGCGAGGACAGCGCCTCCGACAGCGCACGCACCTTGACCAGCTCGGTGAGGTCGGAGAACGAGTAGACACGCCCCTGCGGCCCGGCGCGGCCCCACAGCGGACGCGTCACGCGCTGCACGGTCTGGCCCTCGACGAGCTCGAGCCGCTCGGTCGACGACAGCAGCGGTGCGGCCAGCAGCGCGGCCAGCCGGCGCTCGTAGCCGTCGGCGTCGAGCGCACGGCGGCGCATCCAGTCGTGGATGCCGGCGCTGTCGCGCGCTTCCAGCATCTCGTCGGGCACGCCCCAGATCTGCGCGAAGCGGCGGTTGAAGGCACGCACGCGGCCGTCCAGGTCGGTGACCAGGATGCCGTCGCCAGTGGACTCCAGCGTGGCCTGCAGCTCGGCGACGACGGCTTCGCGTTCGTCTTCGGCGCGCTGCTCGCCGCTGCGGTCGCGCAGCGTGACCAGCGCGTGCGTCGGCACGCCGGCGGCACCGCCGGGCAGCGGCTGCACGTGGCGCTCGACGTGCAGCATGCCGCCGCCGGCCGTGCACAGCAGGCTGTCGGAGCGCAGCGACGCGAAGCGCCCGGTGGCGATGTCGGCCCAGTACGCGAGGTCTTCCGGCGTCGCCAGCCAGTGCGTCACGCGGCGGCCGACGAGTTCGCCGCGCCCGGCCTGCAGCAGCCGTCCGGCCTCGGGGTTGGCGGCGACGACGGTCTGCCCGGCGAGCTCGACGATGCAGCCGGCCAGCGGCAGGCTGTCGAGAAGCGGCGTCCAGGCAGCGATCAGGTTCACGCCCCGATCTCCGCGTCGAGCGCCTCGACCTCGGAGACGGTCGGCGCGGGCTCGAAGAAGTAGGTCAGGCGGTGACGCGGCGCGAGGTACTCCAGCGCCTCGCGGGGCAGCTTGGCCGGGCTCAGGCTGCGGCGGATGCCGATCTCGGGCTCGGTCTCCAGGTCCAGGAACAGCGCCTCGTCGCGGGCGATGCGCGCGTCGTGCACCAGCAGCCGCGGCCGCAGCGGGCGCGAGGAGTTGACGCTGACGACCATCGCGTAGCGCTCGTCGGTCAGCTGCACCACCGAGCCGGCCGGATACACGCCCATCATCTTGATGAAGGCGTTGAGGATCGCCGGGTCGTACTTGGTGCGCGACTGGGCGAACAGGATCGACAAGGCCTCGTGCGGCGTCAGCGCGCGCGCCAGCAGCGCCGGGTTGCACAGGTTGTCGTAGCGGTTGACCAGCGACACGATGCGCGCGCCGGTGGCCATGCGCTCGACGCTCAGGCGCATCGGGAAACCCGAGCCGTCGGCGTTCTCGTGGTGCTGGGCCAGCACCAGCAGCGCCGCCGGGGTCAGCGCCATGCGCCGGCCCTGGGCGACGCCGCGCGCGACGTGGTCGCGGTAGGCGTTGAGCTCGACGCTGGTGAAGCCGTCGTCGAGGTGGTGCAGGCGGTCGGGGATGTCGATCTTGCCGACGTCGTGCATCAGCGCGCCGACGCCCAGATCCAGCATCTCGTCGCGCTGCAGGCCGAAGCAGCGGCCGAGCAGCAGCGAGATCACCGCGACGTTGAGCGCATGCGCCGTCGCGCGGTCACCCGCGCCGGTGCTCAGCAGGCGGATGCACATCTCGCCGTCGATCAGCATCTTGTCGAGCAGCGCGCCGGTCAGCGACTCGGTCGCGGTGCGTGCCTGCTCCGGGCGCTGCGGCACCGCGTCCATCGCGTCGCGCCAGGCGCGGCCGGCCTCGAGGTACTGGCGCTCGCACTGCTGGGCGGCGGCGCGCTGCGCGGCCAGCGCCTCGCGGCGGCGGCGCGCCTCGCGCTGCTCGGGCGTCTCGAACGGCGCCTCGGCACGCTCCTCGGCGGCCACGGGGGCCGGCGCCTCCTCGCCCTCCAGCACGCTGCGCTCGGGCACCCAGCGCAGCCGCTGCAGGCCGAGCGAGCGGATCGTCGCGATCTGCTCGGGCGAGCTGATGCGGAAGCTCGACAGCGGGAACGGATGCGACATCCACCCCAGATCGAGGTGGACGTACATGCCGACCCGCAGGTCATGGACGGCGATCGTTTGCGACATCGGTGGGTGACAAAGCCGGTTGCGCCGTGCCGTGGCGGGCACGACGGGCGGTATCGACACCATTTCGGCAGCCGCCAGCCGGACTTGAACGAAGAATGCCACGCTGCGTGACACGCTCACGGTCCCGGCGCTGCGCCCGGGAAGAGGCTCTGATTTATCACAATCCGGCATGGCCTGAGCGAGGTCAAACTGGCCGCCAGACCATCGGAGCGGGCCGGCCAAAAGCGGGCCTGTGGAGCCATGAGCGTTGTCGAGATCCTGAAAGCCCTGCTGCCCGACCTGGAATCGCAGCACGAACGCGACGAACACTACCTGGAGGCGGCCGAAGACGACGCCGACCTCGAGCGCCGCCTGCACGAGATCGAGGACCGCGGCCGCAACGTGCCGGCCCAGGCGATCACGCTGGGGCTGTACGAGCGCTGATCAGGACAGCCAGGTCGACACCGCCGCGGCGAGTGCCGCCGGGTCGGTGATCGCGACGAAGGCCAGCCCGGCGACCGCGCCGCCCAGGTGCGCGTCGTGGTTGACGCGGCCGAAGTCCTGGCGCGAAGCCCAGATCGTGTACGCCAGATAGCCCAGCGCGAACAGCGGCGCGGGCAGCGGCACCGGCAACGGGAAGACGTAGAGCGACCCGCTCGGGAAGTACAGGATCGAGGCGAACAGCACCGCCAGCACGGCGCCCGAGGCGCCGAGCGTGCGGTAGGCCGGCTCGCGCCGGTGCTGCAGCCAGGTGCCGAAGGCGCTGGCCGCGATGCCCACCGCGTACAGCGTGGCGAACGCGCCGCTGCCGATGCGCCGCTCCAGCATGAACGCGAACGCCCAGAAGGTGAACGTGTTGAACAGCAGGTGCGGCCAGTCGGCGTGCAGGAAGGCCGAGCTGACGACCGTGCCCCACTGGCCGCGGCGTGTCACCCAGAACGGGCGGAACAGGCCGCGTTCGAGCCAGTCCTCGCGCCACTTCAGCGCCACCGCGCTGGCGACGACGATGACGAGCAGCAGCAGCGTCGCGACCGGGGCGCCGAACATCGTGCCGGCGCTCAATCCCAGGGCGCGTCCGTGCTGGCCGTCGCGGCGGCCGGGGCACCGGGCGCCACGGCAGGCACCGGCAGCGGCGCCGGCGCGGCGTCGCCGCGCTCCTGCCAGCCGCCCAGCGCCTCGGCCAGGTCGGCGATCAGTTGCGACAGCTCGCCGGTGACCAGCGCGACGTCGCCGTCGAAGTCGCGGCCTTCACGCTGCGCCTGGGCCTCGGCCTGCTCGAGCACGCCGTCGAGCAGCTTGATGCGCTTGATGGCCATCGATTCCGCGAGCACGAAGGACACCCGGCCCTGCCAGGTCATCGCCAGCTGCGTCGGCAGCTTGCCGGCGCGGATGTGCTCGCCGATCTCGTCGAGCTCCAGCGTGTGGCGGGCGTAGCGCACCGCGGCCTTCTCGCTGTCGGGCTGCTTCAGTTCACAGTCGCGGTCGATCGTGAAGCCGGCCGGCGCTTCCTTGTCGGCCAGCCAGGCGGCCATCGCGGTGGCCGGCGCGAGCTGGGTCTGCGCCAGCCCGAGGCGAAAGCCCCGCCCATCAGCTCGACGAGGCGGGTGACGATGGCGTCGGCCTTCTTCGCGCCGGTGACGCCGAGCACGACGAGGCCGGCCTTCGGCGCGATCCAGACCATCGTCGCCGAGCGCTTGGGGAAGGCGCGCGGCAGCAGCTCGCGCACGATCTCCTCCTTCAGCTCCTTGGCGCGCTTGCCCTTGGGGCGGCGGCCGGTCTCCTGCTCGACGGCGTCGAGCCGGCGTTCGAGCTCGTCCTTGACGACGCCGCCGGGCACGGCCTTGGTCTCGGCGCGCAGCTTCAGGATGATCTGGCCGCCGACGCTCTCGGCCAGCGCGCCGTGGTTCTCGCCGCGCGGCTCGACGAAGCCCGAGGACTCGGGGTCGGTGGCGCCGCAGGGCAGGAAGCGGGCGCCGGCCAGACGGTCCTCGATCTCGGCGAGATCGGGCGCGTCCCAGTGTTCGATGCGGTAGACGAGGGCGTTCTTGAACATGCGGCGACAGAGGGGAGTCGGTCCCCGGCGAGCGGGGAAACGGTCGAATCTAGCAGGTCGGGCGACCGCGCCGCACGCCGGCGGGTCGCCGGGATAATCGCCCGGCGCCGCCGTGGCGCCTCGCCGACCGCCGAAGTGACGCCCGCCCCCGACCTCCCGCCGCCGCTGCCCGATCTCCAGGTTCCGATGCTCGACGCCGCCGTGCCGCGGCGCGGCCGCGCGCTGATGCTGCAGGGCTCCGCGTCCGACGTCGGCAAGAGCCTGCTCGTCGCCGGCCTGTGCCGCGCCTACGCGCGCCGCGGCCTCGCCGTGCGCCCGTTCAAGGCGCAGAACATGAGCAACAACGCCGCGGTGAGCGCCGACTCCGACCTGCCGCCCAACGCCGACGGCAGCCTGCCGCGCGGCGAGATCGGCCGCGCCCAGGCGCTGCAGGCGCGCGCCTGCGGCGTGCCGCCGTCGATCCACCACAACCCGGTGCTGCTGAAGCCCCAGTTCGGCGTCGGCTCGCAGGTCGTGCTGCGCGGGCGTGCGCTGGGCAACTGGCCGGCGCGCCACTATCACAACCTCAAGCCGCTGCTGATGCCGGCGGTGATGGACAGCTACCGCCGCGTCGCCGCCGAGGCGGATCTCGTGATCGTCGAAGGCGCCGGCGCCGGCACCGAGGTCTACCTGCGCCACTGCGACATCACCAACATGCGCCTGGCCGAGGACGCCGACCTGCCGGTGGTGCTGGTCACCGACAACGACCGCGGTGGCGCCATCGCCGCCGTCGTCGGCACCCACGTGCTGCACACGCCGGCCGAACGCGCGCGCATCGTCGGCTACGTCGTCAACAAGTTCCGCGGCCACTTCTCGCTCTACGAACCGGCCTGCCGGGTGATGAGCGAGCACACCGGCTGGCCGCTGCTGGGCGTGGTCGAGTGGTTCGACGCCGCGACACGCCTGCCGGCCGAGGACGCGCTGGCGCTGGAGCGTGCGCTGCCCGGCGGCAGCGCCGGCGTGAAGATCGTCGTTCCGCAGCTCGGCCGCACCGCCAACTTCGACGACCTCGACCCGCTGGCCGCCGAGCCCGGCGTCGCGCTGCACTGGCTGCTGCCCGGCGAGGCGCTGCCGGCCGACACCGACCTCGTGCTGCTGCCCGGCTCCAAGACCACGCGCGCCGACCTCGAGACGCTGCACCGCGAAGGCTGGGCCACCGACATCCTGGCCCACGTGCGCCGCGGCGGGCGGGTCGTCGGCCTGTGCGCCGGCTTCCAGATGCTGGGCCGCGTCGTGCGCGACCCCGACGGCCTCGAAGGCGCGCCCGGCGAGACGCCCGGCCTGGGCCTGCTCGACGTCGAGACCGTCATCACGCCCGACAAGCGCCTCGTCGAGGTCGACCGCCAAGACCGCGCCAGCGGCTGCCGCGTGCGCGGCTACGAGATGCACATGGGCCGCACCGCCGGCGACGGCCTGGCGCGGCCCTGGCTGCAGCTGGACGACGGCGCCGGCAGCACCACGCCCGAAGGCGCGGTCTCGGCCGATGGCCGCGTGATGGGCAGCTACGTGCACGGCCTGTTCGCCGCCGACGCTTTCCGGCGCCACTTCCTCGAACGCATCGGCGCCCAGCGCTCGGCGCTGGACTACGAGGCCCAGGTCGAGGCGACGCTCAACGCGCTGGCCGATCACGTCGAACGCGCGCTGGATCTGGACGCGCTGCTGGCGCTGGCGCGATGAACGACGCGCTGCCGTTCGACCCGGCGCCGGCCGCGCCGCGGCGCGCGCGACGGCTGATGGTGCAGGGCACCGGCTCGGACGTGGGAAAAAGCCTGCTCGTCGCCGGGCTGGCGCGCGCCTATGCACGCCGCGGCCTGGTGGTGCAGCCGTTCAAGGCGCAGAACATGAGCAACAACGCCGCCGTCGCCGGCGAGGCCGAAGGCGGCGGCAGCGGCGAGATCGGCCGCGCCCAGGCGCTGCAGGCGCGCGCCGCCGGCGTGCCGCGGTCGGTGCACCAGAACCCGGTGCTGCTCAAACCCGACAGCGACGTCGACGCCCAGGTCGTGCTGCGCGGGCGCGTGCTCGGGCGCTGGCCGGCGGCGGGTTACCAGGCGCTGAAACCGCGGCTGCTGCCGGCGGTGCTCGACAGCCTGGAGCGGCTGTCGCAGCAGGCCGATCTGGTGCTGATCGAAGGCGCCGGCTGCGGCGCCGAGGCTTATCTCAGGCCGCAGGACATCAGCAACATGGGCCTGGCCGAAGCCGCCGACCTGCCGGTGCTGCTGCTGGGCGACGAGTCGCGCGGCGGCGTCACGGCTGCAGCGATCGGGCACCACACGCTGTGGTCGGCGAGCGAACGTGCGCGGGTGGCCGGCGTGCTGGTCAACAAGTTCCGCGGCGACCCGGCGGTGTTCGCACCGGCCGCGGCGCAGATCGAGGCCGCCACCGGCTGGCCGGTGCGCGGCCTGGTGCGCTGGTTCGACGGTGCCGCGCGGCTGCCGCAGGAAGATTCGCTGGCGCTGGACGCCGCGGCCCGCCGCCGCGGCGGCGGCGGCCTCGTCGTCGCCGTGCTGCGCACGCCGCGCCTGGCCAACGCCGACGACCTGGACCCGCTGGCCGCCGAGCCCGGCGTCACGCTGCGCTGGGTGCAGCCGGGCGAGCCGATTCCGCGCGAGGCGCAGGTCGTCGTCATCGCCGGCTCCAAGTCGACACGCGCCGACCTCGCCTTCGTGCACGCCCAGGGCTGGACGCACGACCTGCACGCCCACGTGCGCCACGGCGGCCACGTCGTCGGCCTGTGCGCCGGCTTGCAGATGCTGGGCCACGTGGTGCACGACCCCGAGGGCCTGGAAGGCGAACCCGGCTCGACGCCCGGGCTGGGGCTGCTGGACCTGGAGACGACGATCACGCCGGCCAAGCGCCTGCTCGACGTCGACGCGCTGGACACCGCCAGCGGCGAGCGCGTGCGCGGCTACGAGATGCACATGGGCCGCAGCGAGGGCGCGGCGCTGTCACGCCCCTGGCTGCGGCTGGACGGCCGCGCCGAAGGCGCACAGTCGGCCGACGGCCGGGTCGCCGGCAGCTATCTGCACGGCCTGTTCGCCGCCGACGGCTGGCGCCGGCGCTGGCTGGCGGCCTTGGGCGTCACCGGCGGCGTCGACTACGACGCCCGTGTCGAGGCCCTGCTCGACGCCTACGCGGCCCAGCTCGAAGCCGACCTCGATCTGGACGCGCTGCTGGCGCTGGCGCGCTGAATCAGGCGCCGGTCGTCTCGTCGGGCAGCGCGTCTTCGGGCTGCTGCGGGTAGCGCCGCGTCTGCGGCAGGCCGCGCCAGTGCACCGGGCGCTCCAGCCACTTCTGGATGAAGTTCCAGGACTGGCGGTAGCCGTCGTGCGGCAGCGTGCAGGCCGAGCAGTCCTTGCGCGTCACGCCGTTGGCGCTGACGAAGACCTGGTAGTTGCCGGGGCACTCCAGCGCGCTCAGCGGGCAGTAGCAGAACAGGCAGTTGAACTCGCGCTTGACGCCCGGGTGGCAGGGGTAGAACGGGCAGTCGCTGTTCGTGAAGCCCTTGAAGGCTTCGTTGGTCGTCGTGTCCTTGGGCTGCATCGCGCGGGCTCCGTCGTGGAACGTCATGCTAACCAGCACCGCGCCGCCTTGCCTGACAAGGGGCTCGTATGATCGCCGGCCCTTGCCCGACGCCAGAACCTTGCATCCCGGACACGAACTGATCCTCGGCGGCCAGCGCAGCGGCAAGACGCGCCGCGCCGAGCAACTGGCCGCAGACTGGCTGGCCACGCCGGGCCACGAGGCCGTCGTCGTCGCCACCGCCACCGTCAGCGACGACGAGATGCGCAGGCGCATCGAGCGCCACCGCGCCGACCGCGCCGCGACGCTGGCGCGCGCCGGCTGCATCGAGGAGCCGCTGGCGCTGGCGGCGGTGATCGCCGCGCAGTCGGCGCCGCAGCGGCTGCTGGTCGTCGACTGCCTGACGCTGTGGCTGACGAATGCGCTGTGGCCGGCGATCGTCGGCCTGGACGCGCCGGCGCTGGACGACGCCGGTTTCGACGCCGCCTGCCGCGAGCTGTGCACGGCGCTGAACACCGCGCCCGGCCCGGTGGTGCTGGTCAGCAACGAGACCGGCCTGGGCCCGGTGCCGGCCGACGCCGCGACACGGCGCTGGCTCGACGCCTTGGGCCAGTTGCACCAGGCGGTGGCCGCGAGCTGTGCGCGTGTGACCCTGGTCGTCGCCGGTCAGGCGCTGGCCGTCAAGCGCTGACGGCCGGGCGCCCGCTCAGATCCGGAAGACCTCGACCGCCTCGCGCAGGCGGCGCGCCTGTTCCTTCAGGCTCTCGGCGGCGGCGCCGGACTCCTCGACGAGCGCGGCATTCTGCTGCGTCGCGCGGTCGAGTTCGGCGACCGCCTTGTTGACCTCGCCGATGCCGGTGGACTGCTCGTGCGCGGCGCCGGTGATCTCGGAGATCGTCGTCGACACGCGCGCCACGCTCTGCTCCAGCGCGGCCATCGCGTCGCCGGCGCTGGTCACCAGCGCGCTGCCGGCGTCGACCCGTTCGACCGACTCCTGGATCAGCGACTTGATCTCCTTGGCCGCCTGGGCGCTGCGCTGCGCCAGCGTGCGCACCTCGCCGGCCACGACCGCGAAACCGCGCCCCTGCTCGCCGGCGCGCGCCGCCTCGACGGCGGCGTTCAGCGCCAGGATGTTGGTCTGGAAGGCGATGCCGTCGATGACGTTGATGATCTCGGTGATGCGGCGCGAGCTGTCGTTGATCGCGCCCATCGTCTCGACGACCTTGCCGACGGCCTGGCTGCCGCTGACCGCCGACGACGCCGCCTGCTCGGACAGGTCATGCGCCTGACGCGCCGACTGGGCGGTGCTCTGCACCGTGCCGGTCAGCTCCTCCATCGCCGAGGCCGTCTGCTGCAGGTTGGACGCGGTCTGCTCGGTGCGCGCCGACAGGTCGGCGCTGCCGACGGCGATCTGCGAGGAGGCCGTGGAGATGCTGTCGATCGAACCGCGCACGCTGGCGATCGTCGAGCGCAGCGACTTGACGGTGGCGTCGAGCTCGGCCAGCAGGCTGTCCGGATGGGCGGCGTGCACGGCCACCGTCAGGTCGCCGGCGGCGACGGCCTTCATCGCCGCCATCGCCTGTTCGGGCTCGCCGCCGATCTGGCGCAGCACGACACGCGCGATCCAGAAGCCCGCGGCACCGAGCAGCAGGATCAGCGAGCCGGCCAGCGCCAGCGCCTTCAGCGCCGCGGCACGCACCTGCGCCGCGATGCCGTCCATGTACAGCCCCGAGCCGACCATCCAGTCCCAGCCCGGCACACGCTGCACGTACTGCAGCTTGGCCTGCGGCACGGTCTCGCCGGGCTTGGGGAACATCACCTCGACGAAGGTCCTGCCGTCGGGGCTGGCCTTGAGGCTGGCGATCATCGCGCCGATGACGTCGACGCCGTTGGCGTCGAGCACCTTGCCGTCCATGCGCTGGCCGGCCCATTCCGGCTTGCTCGGCACGAGTACGTTCACCGAGTCCAGCGTCCAGATGTAGAAGTAGTCCTTGCCGTCGGGGCCGAAACGCGAGTCGCGCAGCGCGTCGACGGCCGCCTTCTGGGCTTCGTCGACGCTCATCTTGCCGGCCTCGGCCTTGGCCCGGTAGGCGTCGACGATGGTGTAGGCCGACTGCACCGCCGCCACCAGCTCGCCCCGCCGCCCCTCGATCAACTGGTTGCGCAGCTGCCAGAACGACAGCGCCGACAGCAGGCCCATGCCGGCGACGGCGAGCACGATCAGGCCGACGATCTTCGAGCGGAATGACGAGAAGGGATTCAACGCGGGCTCCTGCAATGCGGGTCGAGCCGCGCCAGCGCGCGACGGAAACTGCGTTCAAGTTCGGCATCGCCCCCGATCTTCTTGAGGCTGCCCGGCACCGACCGCGGGGAAAAGAGTGAATTCGCTGGCATTCCGCCCGCGATCGGAGCGCCCACGCGGGCTGTCGGCCGGCCTTACAGAAGTTCCGCGTTGGCCACACGCCCGCTCATAACTCATTGACTGACAAAGGGTTGTGACACTGGCCCGCACTTTGCAGACGCCCGGGTTGCCCGGCACGAGCCGGATCTGGACCACACCACACCTGAGAAAGGTCAAGATGAACACGAGTCTCCGAACCCTGGCGCTCGCGGCAGCGGCAGGTCTGGCGATGGCGTCCGCCGGTGCCGCGACCGTCACGATCCCGCAGTCGGCGCTGAACGCCTCGCCGGGCGTCTACACCCCGGGCGGCTACTACACCGATGCCCTCGGCGCCAACATCGTCACCACCGGCGGCGGCAGCGCGGCCAACGTCGGCCAGGCCGACGGCCGCAACGACGACGGCTTCATGCAGCTGAACCTGGGCTTCGACTTCAGCTTCTTCGGCACGACGTACAACAGCCTGTACATCAACAACAACGGCAACGTCAGCTTCGGCGGCGGCATCTCGGCCTACGTCCCGAGCGGGCCGACCGGGGCCAACGCGCCGGTGATCTCGCCGTACTTCGGCGACGTCGACACGCGCGGCGAGAACTCCGGCGTCGTGCACTACAAGCTCTCGGCCAACGAGCTGGTGGTCACCTGGGACAACGTCGGCCGCTTCGCCGGCAGAGACGACCTGCTGAACTCGTTCCAGCTCGTGCTGCGCTCGGACGCGTTCGCGGTCCCCGTCGGCGAAGGCAAGATCGGCTTCTTCTACGAGCAGATGCTCTGGGAAGTCACCGACACCAGCCAGGTCGCGGCGGTGGGCTTCGGCGACGGCCAGGGCAACGCCGAGGTGCTGCAGGGCTCGACGCAGGCCGGCCTGTTCCGGGCGCTGAACAACAAGTACATCTGGTTCGACGCCAACCTCGACGTCGTCGACCCCAACGACGTGCCGGAGCCGACGACGCTGGCGCTGGCGCTGGCGGCGCTGGGCGCCGCGGGCTTCTCGGCGCGCCGCCGCAAGAGCTGAACGGCGCAGCAGAAGGCAAAGGGGCACCTCGGTGCCCCTTTCTTCTTGAGCCGGGCCGGCATCGATCCCGGATCACGCGGCGCCGGCCCGCGGCCTGCAGCTCAGGCCGGCGGCGGCAGCCGCGCCAGCGTGCCCCGGCGCAGCGACTCCGGACGCTCGCGCCACGGGATCTGCCCGTCGGGCAGCGCCTGGTGGCGCGCCGCGGCGGCCAGCAGGTCGGCGGCGCTGGCCGCGTCGGCCTGCAGGTCGCCGAAGACGTAGCTGGTCTTGCCCGGCGCCTGCAGCGCGGCACTGCAGCCGCGGCCGCAGGCCGACAGGCAGGCGACGGCGCGCACACGCGGCGCATCCGGTGTCTGGGCGGCCAGCGCCTGCACGGCATCCAGCAGTTGCTGGCCGGCGGCGACACCGTCACGCGGCGCGCCCGGCGGGCGGCAGGTGTGGCAGACCAGCAGTTCGGTGGTGGCGCTCATCGTCGTTCTCCTTGGATCTGGTGGGCCGGCACGCAGCGCGCGCCCCAGCGTTCGGCCCAGGCGGCGCAGCGGCCGATCGCCACCGGGCCGTCGTCGTGGTCGACGACGACGACCTGGGCCGCGGCACGCGGCGCCGGCGGCTCGCCCGGGCAGCGGCCGTCGCTCAGCAGCCAGAGCCAGGCGCCGGGATGGCGCTGCAGCACCGGCTCGGCGGCGGCCAGCGCCTGCGCCAGCGGCGTGTCGCCACCGCCGCCCAGCGGCGGCAGGCGCACGGCGGCGGCGCGCCGCGCCGGGCCGGGCGCGATCAGCCACTGCAGCCCGGCGCCGCCGAAGGCCAGCAGGCCGAGATCGTCGCCGTGGCGTGCAGCCTGCGCGACCAGCCAGGCGGCGACACCTTTGGCGCGCGCCAGCCGGCCGCCGCGGCGCATCGAGCCCGAGGTGTCGAGCAGCACCAGGTGGCAGCGCGGCGGCGGCGCGGCGGCGGCACGCCGGCGCAGATGCGCGGGGGCCAGCGGCTGCGGGCCTTTGGCGACCAGCGTGCGCACCCAGTCGGGTGCACCGCCGCTCGTGGCCGCGGCGCCGGCCAGGCGGCCGCCGGGCGCGGGAAGCGGCCACCGCGGCAGGCCGGCGTGCCGGCCCGGGCCGCGGCGGCCTAGGCTTTTGGGCGCCAGGCGCCGGGCAGCGAGGCCGGCTCGAAACCCGCCGGCTGCGGCGGCAGCGCGCCCCAGTCGCCGTCGCCGGCGTTGTCCGGCGCAGGCGGCTGTGGCGGCGGTTCCGGGCGCGCGGCCGGCGGCGGTGCCGGCGTGCGGCGGCGGTGCACCAGCGCGTCGTCGGCGACGGCGTCGACATCCTGGACACGCACGGCGTCGCGGCCGTCCAGCGCCGCCAGCGCACGTGCGGCACGCAGCATCACGAGGTCGGCGCGCAGGCCGTCGACGCCGGCGGCGTGCGCCAGGTCGGCGGCGCGCGCCAGCGCGGCGTCGCCGAGCTCGACCGCATCCAGCCGCGCGCGCGCGGTGGCGATCGCACGCGCCAGCGCGGCGTCGTGCACGGCGTGTTGGGCCTGCACACGCTGCGGGTCGCGGTCGAAGGCCAGACGGGCGCGCAGGATCGCCTGGCGCGCGCCGACGTCGGCCGGGTTGGCGATCGTCACCGACAGGCCGAAGCGGTCCAGCAACTGCGGCCGCAGCTCGCCTTCCTCGGGGTTCATCGTGCCGACGAGCACGAAACGCGAGGCGTGGCGCTCGGAGATGCCGTCGCGCTCGACCGTGTGCACGCCGCTGGCGGCGGCGTCGAGCAGCGCGTCGACCAGCGCGTCGGGCAGCAGGTTGACCTCGTCGACGTAGAGCACGCCGCCGTGGGCACGCGCCAGCAGGCCGGGTTTGAAACGCAAGCGGCCGTCGCGCAGCGCGTCCTCGACGTCCAGCGTGCCGACCAGCTGCTCCAGGCTGGCCGCCAGCGGCAGCGTGACGAAGGGCGCGCCGGGCAGCAGCGCCGCCAGCGCGCGTGCCGCGGTCGACTTGGCGGTGCCGCGCGGGCCGCTGATCAGCACGCCGCCCAGGCTTTCGTCGACGGCGGCCAGCAGCAGCGCCTGCTGCAGCCGCGGCTGGCCGACGAGGGCGCTGAACGGGTAGGCGGGGAGTTCGGATGGGGCGGTCATGCGTTGTCTTCCAGGCGCTGCTCCAGCGCCAGCAGGTGCGCGGCGATGCGCTCGCGTTCGGCCCCGGGCTCGCGCCACAGGCCACGCTGCATCGCTTCCAGCAGGCGCTCGCCGACGGCGCGCAGCGCCTCGGGGTTGTGGCGCAGCAGGAACTCGCGTGTCGTCTCGTCGTGCAGATAGGCGTCGGCGACCAAGGCGTACTGGTGGTCCTCGACCAGCCCGGTGGTGGCCGAAAACGCGAACAGGAAGTCCACCGTCGCCGCGATCTCGAACGCACCCTTGTAGCCGTGGCGGCGGATGCCTTCGAGCCACTTCGGGTTCACGGCGCGGGCGCGCAGCACACGCGCGATCTCCTCGCGCAGCGACCGCACCCGCGGCGCGCCGGGCACGCTCAGGTCGCCGTGGTAAAGCGCCGGCGCGTGGCCGCGCAGCGCCTCGACGGCGGCCGCCATGCCGCCCTGGAACTGGTAGTAGTCGTCGGAGTCGAGCAGGTCGTGCTCGTGGTTGTCCTGGTTGTGCGCCACCAGGTCCAGGCCGCGCAGCCGGGTCTCGAGCGTGGCACGCGCCGCCTCGCCGTCGCGGCCGCCGCCGTAGGCGTAGGCGCCGGCGCGCAGATAGGCCTCGGCCAGGTCGCCCCGGCCCTGCCAGCGCCGGCCGGCGATCAGCTCCTGCAGCCCGGCGCCGTAGCCGCCGGGGCGCGGGCCGAAGACACGCCCGCTGGCCTGGCGCAGCGCGGCCTCCTCGTCCAGCCCAGCCTGGCGCGCGGCCAGCGCCTCGCGCTGCACGCGCGCGCGCACCGGGTTCTCGTCGTCGCTCTCGTCTTCGGCCGGCACCGCGGCGACGGCGCGCACCGCGGCGTCGAAGAGCTCGATCAGGTTCGGGAAGGCGTCGCGGAAGAAACCCGAGACGCGCAGCGTGACGTCGATGCGCGGCCGGCCGAGCACCGCCACCGGCAGCAGCTCGACGTCGAGCACACGGCCGCTGCCGGCGGCCCACTTGGGCCGCGCGCCGAGCAGCGCCAGAGCCTGGGCCAGGTCTTCGCCGCCCGAGCGCATCGTGCTCGTGCCCCAGACCGACAGGCCGACCGTGGCCGGCAGCGCGCCGTGATCCTGCAGATGGCGTTCGACCAGGCGCTCGGCGGCGGCGCGCCCGGTGGTCCAGGCGGCGACGGTGGGCACGGCCCGTGTGTCGACGGCGTAGAAGTTGCGCCCGGTCGGCAAGGTGTCGGCGCGCCCGCGCGACGGCGCGCCGCTGGGGCCGGGCGGCACGACGCGGCCGGCCAGGCCGCGCAGCAGCTGGCGCATCTCCTCGGCGCCGCAGGCGTCCAGCCGCGGCGCCAGCACGTCGCGCAGCGTGGCCAGCACCGGCGCCGTCTGCGGCCAGGCGGCGGCGTCGGCGGCCGGCGCGTCAGGCTGCAGCGCGTGGGCTTCGAGCAGGCGTTCGGCCAGCAGCTCCAGGCGTTCGCGTGTGTGGCCGGCGTGGCGCCAGGGTGTGTCGGCCAGCGACAGCAGCAGCGCCGGGCGCGCGCCGGTCCAGGGCCGGGCCCAGTCGGGCGCCAGCGGGTCGAAGTCCAGCGCCAGGTCGGCGGCCAGCGTGCGCAGCAGGCTGGCGTCGCCCGGCGTCGCGCCGCGCTCGAAACGCGCCAGCGCCGCAGCGTGTCGCGCCGCGCCCGGCCTGCGGGCGAGCGGCCGAAGACGTGCAGGCCGTCGCGGATCTGCGCTTCCTTCAGCTCGCAGAGAAAGGCGTCGAGGCGGCGCAGCAGCGCCTCGCGCTGGCCGTCGTCCTCGGGCGCGTCGAAGCCCAGTTCGCGGTGCAGCCCGGCGCCGATCACCTGGCCCAGCAGCACCTGGCGCAGCCGGCGCGCGCGCGGCGGGTCCAGCGCCAGCGCCTCGTAGTACTCGTCCATCGTGCGTTCGATGTCGAGCAGCGCGCCGTAGGACTCGGCACGCGTCAGCGGCGGCATCAGGTGGTCGACGATGACCGCCTGCGTGCGGCGCTTGGCCTGGCAGCCTTCGCCGGGGTCGTTGACGATGAACGGGTACAGGTGCGGCATCGGGCCGAGCAGCAGGTCGGGCCAGCAGGCTTCGCCGAGCGCGACGCTCTTGCCCGGCAGCCACTCCAGGTTGCCGTGTTTGCCGACGTGCACGACGGCGTCGGCCGCCCAGTGGCGGCGCAGCCAGAAATAGAACGCCAGGTAGGCGTGCGGCGGCACGAGGTCGGCGTCGTGATAACGCGCCAGCAGGTCGGGCCCGCGCGAACGCGCCGGCTGGATGCCGACGAAGACGCGCCCCAGGCGCAGCCCCGGGATCATGAAGCGCCCGGCGCGTTGCATCGGGTCGGCCTCGGGCGCGCCCCAGAGCGCGAGCACGGCGTCGCGGCAGACGGCCGGCAGGCGCTCGAACTCGGCACGGTAGTCGGCCAGCGCCAGGCTCTGCGCCGCCGGGCGCGCGTCGTTAGCCTCGATGTCGTTGGTGACGCCGGCGGCCAGCGTCTGCATCAGCGCCTCGCTGTCGGGCGGCAAGGCGCCGACGCCGTAACCCGCCTCGTGCAGCGCCCGCAGGATCAGCCGCGTCGAGGCCGGCGTGTCCAGGCCGACGCCGTTGGCCAGGCGGGCGTCGTCGTTCGGGTAGTTGGCCAGCACCAGCGCCAGGCGCTGGTCGGCCGGCGGCACGTGGCGCAGCCGGCACCAGCGCCACGCCAGCTCGGCGACGAACGCCATGCGCCCGGGTTCGGGCTGGTAGCGCACGACGTCGATCTCGGTGCGCTCGCAGCGCCAGGCCACGCCCTTGAAGCTGATCGCACGCGTCGCGATGCGGCCGTCGACCTCGGGCAGCACGACCTGCATCGCCAGGTCGCGCGGCGCCAGGCCGTGCGGGTCTTCGGCCCAGCGTTCGCGGGTGCTGCCGGCCAGCAGCAGCTGCAGCACCGGCGCGTCGCCGGCCAGCGGCTCGAAACCGGCGCCGGCGCCGCCGAGCGCAAACGCCGTCGCGTTGAGCACGACGTCGACCGCGTGGCGCGCCGCCAGCGCGCGCAGCAGCGCCAGGCTCTCGGCGTTCTTCAGCGTGTCGACGGCCAGCGCCAGCGGCTCCAGCCCGGCCGCGGCCAGCGCCGCGAGCTGGGCGTCGAAGACCGCCGTGTTGCCGGACTGCAGATGCGCCCGGTAGAAGACCAGCAGCGCCACCGGCGCGCCGGCCGGGCGCGCCGGCCAGGCGGCGGCGTCGCGCGGCACATAAGGGAGCGCGCAGGGCAGCGGCTCGGGCGGCGCCGGGCGTTCGCCGCGGCCGAAGGCGGCGTGCGCGATCAGCGCGAAGAAGGCCTCGGCCTGCGCCGGCCCGCCGTCGCGCAGGCAGCGCCAGAGCAGGCGGCAGTCGTCGGCCGCGGCGGTGGAGCGCGCCAGCAGCTGCGGGTCTTCGCCGAAGTCGCCCGAGAACAGCGCCAGCCACTGGCCGCGCCGACGCGCGGTGCGCCCGGCCTGCTCGACGAGGTAGGCCCAGTCGGCTGCGTTGCCGAGGTGGTCGACGACGACCGCACGCGCGTGCTGCAGCACCTCGTCGACGTAGAGGTCCACCGAGGCTGGCTGGCGCAGCGCCATCAGGTTGGCCAGGCGGACGCTCGGAAAGCCGGCCGGCAGCGCCGCGGCGGTGTCGGCCAGCAGCGCCAGCGTGCTGTCGGCGGCGCTGAGCACGACGATCTCGCCCGGCGTCTGCGCCAGGCGCACGACGCCGCGGCCCTCGTCGTCGACGAGGCCGGCGGCGCGTGTCGACAGCAGGTGCATCAGCCGGCGGCCAGCGCCTGCTGCAGCTCGGCCTGCAGCACGGCCGCGTCGAGCCCGGCGCCGATCAGCACCAGGCGCGAGACACGTGCCTCGCCCGCGCGCCAGGCACGGTCGAAGTGGCTGCCCAGGCGCGCGCCGACGCCTTGCACGACGAGGCGCATCGCCGCGCCCGGCAGCGCGACGAAACCCTTGGCGCGGTAGATCTCGTGGCGCGCGACGAGCGCGGCCAGCGCCTGCAGCAGGCGCTCGCGGTCCGTCACCTCGACAGCCAGCGAGACCGAGTCGAACTCGTCGTGGTCATGGTCCTCTTCTTCGTCGTGGTGCGTGTGGCGGCCGTCGATCGTGTCCTCGACGGCGCGGCCCAGGCCCAGCAGCACGTCAGGCGCGAGGCGGCCGTGCTGCGCGGCGAGCAGCTTGACGGCCGCCGGCGCACCGGCGCGCACCTGGGCCTCGACGGCCGCCAGCGTCGCGGCGTCGAGCGCGTCGGTCTTGTTCAGCACGACGAGGTCGGCGGTGGCGAGCTGGTCCTCGAACAGTTCGGCCAGCGGCGACTCGTGGTCGAGGTTGTCGTCGGCGCGGCGCTGCAGGTCGACGGCCTGCGGGTCGTCGGCGAAACGGCCCTCGGCCACCGCCGGCGCGTCGACGACGGTGACGACGGCGTCGACCGTGAAGGCGTGGCGCAGCGTCGGCCACTGGAAGGCCTGCACCAGCGGCTTGGGCAGCGCCAGGCCCGAGGTCTCGATGACGAGGTGGTCGATGCGCTCGCGGCGCTCGGCCAGGCGCTCCATCACCGGCGCGAACTCCTCCTGCACCGTGCAGCACAGGCAGCCGTTGGCCAGTTCGACGAGGTTGCCGTCGTCGCGGCCTTCTTCGTCGCAGCCGATGCCGCAGCCGCGCAGCAGTTCGCCGTCGATGCCGAGTTCGCCGAACTCGTTGACGATGACGGCGATGCGGCGGCCGCCGGCGTTCGTCAGCAGGTGGCGCAGCAGCGTCGTCTTGCCGGCGCCGAGGAAGCCGGTGACGATGGTCGCGGGGATCTTGTGCATGGGTTCAGTCCTCGATGCCGCGCTGTGCAGGCACGCCGGCGTCGTAGTGGTGTTTCAGTTTGGTCATCTCGGTGACGGTGTCGGCGGCTTCGATGAGCTCCGGCGGCGCGCCGCGCCCGGTCAGCAGCACGTGGACCTGCGGCGGGCGCGCGCGCAGGCAGGCCAGCAACTCGTCCAGCGGGATCCAGCCGTAGCGCAGCGGCGCCATCACCTCGTCGAGCACGACGAGAAAGTGCTCGCCCGACAGCACCGTGTCGCGCACACGGTGCCAGCCGGCACGCGCCAGCTCGGCGGAGTGGCCCAGGTCGCGGCTCTTCCAGCTGAAGCCGTCGCCCAGGCCTTCGATCGGGATGCCCAGCTGCTCGAACAGCCGGTGCTCGCCGAAACGCGCCGAGGGCACTTTCATGAACTGGTAGACCTTCACCGCCTTGCCGCGGCCGTGGGCGCGCAGCGCCAGGCCGAAGGCGGCGGTGCTCTTGCCCTTGCCCGGCCCGGTGTGCACGATCACCAGCCCCCGGCGTTCGCCCTGAGGGCGCGGTTTGTCGCGATCGAACGGGGGCGTTTCGATCTGCATGGTGCCGTCCGTCAGGCGGCGGCGGTGAGCCGCTCGTCCAGGCAGGCGCGCGCCCAGCCGGCTTCGCGCCAGCGGCGCACGGCGCGCACGATCAGCAGCGTGAACACCGGCTCCAGCGCCACCAGCACGAGGTAGGACGAAGCGAAACGCGCCCAGTCGGCCAGCGGCGTCGCTTCCTGGCCGATGGCCAGCCAGAAGCCGACCATCGCCGTGACGCCGGCGTAGTAGGCGGCGTCCAGACGCAGCACGGTGGCGACACGCGCCTCGCTGACCTGCGCGGCCGACAGGCGGCGGCCGATGCCGAAGTGCACGGCGGTCAGCGGCACGACCAGCGACAGCGTGTTCACCGCCAGGTGCAGCAGGTCCTGCGGCTCGAACAGCAAGCCTTGCAGCGCGAGGCCGAGCGCGAAGCCGAACAGCGTCGGCAGGTAACCCAGCAGCAGGTAGATCGGCATCGCGCCGATGAAGTGCAGCTCCGACGGGCCGACGGCCATGTGGAAGGACTGCATGAACAGCGAGAAGAAGACCGCCGCGAGCAGCGTGCGCAGCCACAGCGCCGGGCGCTTGGCGAGTGCCGGCAGGTGCGCCAGCAGCACGCCGCCGGCGGCGACGTTGGCGGCGAGGATCTTGGTCTGGGCGAGGACGCCGGGTTCGATGTGCATCGGGTGCTCCTGGGTCGAGACGGCGCGACGACGGCGGCCCGCCGCCGCACGACGGCTCGGGCGCGGCGACACGGCACGCGCTGGGAAGGGACGGCTCGGAAAACGTGAGACGGGTTCGGCGCGCCCGGCCGCTTCCCCGCGGCTGGCGCTACACGGCGCGCCGCTCGCGCGGGCACGCCACCTCGTTGGCCGGTATCCGGGCTGGCGGACCTGTCCGTGACGCCTTCCCGGTGGCGACGCTGGCGCGCCGCCGTCCCAGTGGCCGTGTCACGGGCCGGAAGAGCCGGCACGAAGCCGTCTTTCCGTCCGCTTACCGTTGCGGGGGCAGCTCAGGTTGGGGCTCGCGCCGTGACGGCCTCGCCCTTCCTGATTCCCGTTGAACTGCCTCGGCGGAAAGCCTCGGCGAGCACCAACGCGGCGCATGATACAGGTCAGGTCTCGCGGCGGGGCCGCCGGCGGCGCTGGTTATGATGCCGGCCGTTGGTGCTCGCGCCCACCCTCCGGTGGATGCAGTTCAACGGGAATCAGGGAGGGGCCTCGTGCCCCCAACCTGAGCTGCCCCCGCAACGGTAAGCGGACGGGGCCTCACCGGCCCCAGCTCGTGTCGAAGCCACTGGGAGTCGTCTCCTGGGAAGGACACACGGGTCGTCTCCGCCAGCCCGGATACCGGCCAACGAGGTGGCGTGCCGCGCGAGCGGCAGGCCGTAAGGCGCCAGGCTGCGGGGAAGCGGCCAGGGCGCGTACGCCGGTATTCCCATGTCTTCCAACGCGCCGGAACTCCGGCCCGACGCCGCCACGCCCTGCGCCTGGGGCGAGGCCGAAGCCGCGTTCTACGCGCACACCATCGTGCGCTCGGGTTACGCCCGCGCCGTGCTGCCGCTGCTGCCGCGCTCGCTGCCCGATCTGCTCGACATCGGTGCCGGCAGCGGCGTGCTCAGCCGCCGCATGCTCGCGCCCGGCGCGCGCTGGCACGCCGTCGAACCGCAGCCCGAGATGCAGCGCCGGCTGCTCGCGCGGCGACCGGCGCTGGCCGTGCGCGGCATCCGTCTGGAGCTGTCGCCCGTCGACTGGACGCAGCTCGAGCCCGCCGTCGCCGCCGACACGCTGCTGGCCGCGCACCTGCCGCCGGCGCAGCGTGAACCCGCCGCCTTCCACGACGCGATGGCCACACGCTGGCGCCGCTGCATGGCCTGGGTCGTGCCGGCGCAGGCCGGGCCGGCGACTTTCTGCCTGGCCGGCGTGCTGACGCCCGAACTGCACGGCGCCGACACGCGCCCGGTCGTCGAACGTGTGCTCGCCGCACTGGGCCCCACACGCGCGCCGCAGGCGCTGCACTTCGCCGACTGGCGCTACGAGGTGTGTTTCGAGTCGCTGGCCGCGGCCCAGGCGCACGTCTTCGAGCGCCTGCGTCTGCTGCCCGGCGACGAACGCCGGCCGCAGGTGCTGGCCCAGGTCGCCGCCTCGGCGCGGCCCGGCCGCCGCGGCCTGCGCCTGGGCTGCGCCAAACGCAGCGCGGTGCTGCTCTGGCACCGCGACTGACCCTGTTTCCCTCCCTCCAGAAGAAGAGACGATGAAGATGAAGCCACAGGAAAGATCACCGTCGCGCCACTGGCGCCCTGCCGTGCTGGCGCTGCTGCTGCCGGCCGCCGCCCAGGCCCAGAGCGAGGCCGTCGAGACGGTGCAGATCACCGCCGAGCGCCGCGTCGTCACCGCGACACGCGTCGCCGAAGACCCGCTGGATCTGCCGTTCAGCACCTACGCCGTCGGCCGCGACGAGATGGACGCCGTCGGCGCGCGCACGCTGGAAGACGCGCTGCGCGCGGTGCCCGGGCTGCAGCACGGCACCCAGGGCAACTACTTCACGCGGTTCGAGACCCGCGGCCTGCGCGACACCCAGGACGTGCTGGTGCTGATCGACGGCGTGCCGCTGCGCCTGCTGCAGGGCAACGCCGACCTGACGCTGGTCGCGCCCGACCTGCTGGAGCGCATCGAGTTCATCAAGGGCCCGGCTTCGGCGCTGTACGGCCGCAACGCGATCGGCGGCGTCGTGCAGATGTTCATCGAACCCGAGGCCGAAGGCGGCAGCGCGCGCGCGACGCTGGGCAGCTTCGGCCGCCGCGACCTCGGCCTGCGCCAGCGCTGGGACGGCGAACGCGGCCATCTGTCGGTGGGCGCCGCCTACAGCCGCGTCGACGGCTTCCAGGACGGCACGCCGCGCGACCAGGCCACGGCCAGCGTCGGCGGCGAGCTGGCGATGACCCGCGACTGGGCCAGCAGCGTGCAGCTCTTTTCCAGCCAGGTGAACGCCAAACGCGGCTCGATCGTGCCGCTGAAGGACGGCCATCCGATGTTCGGCATAGCCCCGGAGGACAACTACGGCATCCCCGGCGCGCACGTCGACGGCGAGTACCTGAGCCTGGCCTGGCGCAACCGCGTGCGGCTGACGCCGGCGATCAGCTTCGAGCACCTGAGCAGCATGGCGCGCTACGACCGCCTGTTCCAGGGCGGCATCACCATCGTGCCGCCGCCGGCCGCCGTCACCAAGGGCTGGTCGGAGACCGACACCCAGGACCGCGGGCTGTTCCACGAGTTCACGCTGAACGCCAAGGCCGAACTCGGTGTGACACGGCACGCGCTGCAGCTCGGGCTGAACCTCGAGTCCGGCTGGCAGGACCAGGCCTCGCCGTCGTTCAGCGGCGCACCGACCTATCGCGGCCCCGACTACGACACGCCGGTCAGCAACGTCGGCAGCGATCCGCGCGGCATCCGCGGCCCGGTGACCGACTCGCGCTTCGACCAGCGCGTGCGCAGCCTGTACCTGCAGGACCGCATCGACATCGGCGCGCTGAGCCTCAGCGCCGGCCTGCGCCACGACCGCTTCGAGCAGACGCTGCAGCGCAGCGGCACCGCCGTGCAGGCGCGCCAGGAGGCCAGCCGCACCAGCCCGCGGCTGGGCGCCGACTGGCGCTACGCGGCCTCGGCGGCGAGCGAGAACGCGCTGTTCGCCAACTGGGCCGAAGGCTTCCGGCCGCAGGCCGTGGCGCTGAACACGCGCTCGGGTGTCGTCGTGCCGGCGCTGCTGCGCCCGGAAGTCACGCGCAGCGTCGAGATCGGCGCCAAGGGCCGCGCGCTCGACGACCGCTGGAGCTACCAGGTGGCGCTGTTCCAGGCCGACAAGACCGACGGCCAGCGATCGTTTCGCACCGGGCCCGACAGCTTCATCTTCACCAATGCCAGCTCGCGCGTGCGCGGGCTGGAGACGCTGCTGCGCGCGCGGCTGTCGGCGGCCTGGTCGGGTTACGCCCACTACACCTGGCAGGACGCGCGGCTGCGCGACTTCCCGACCTATGACAGCGCCGGCAACCCGGGGCCGAACTACGCCGGCAACCGCATGCGCATGTCGGCGCGCCTCATCGCCGGCGCCGGCCTCGCCTGGTCGCAAGGCGACTGGCAGTGGACGGGCAGCGCCAACCACGTCGGCCGCCGTCCGCTGCGCGACAACATCGAGCACTCGCAGATCCTGCCGTCGTACACGCTGCTGGCGACGGCCGTCACCTGGCAGGCGACGCCGCGGCTGTCGGTGCAGGCCGGCGTCGACAACCTCGCCGACGTCGAGTACATCGCCGACGACTTCTCGTCGCAGGAAGCAGGCTGCTTCGGCACACCGCGCAGCCTGTTCCTGCGGCTGAAGGCGCAGTGGTGAGCGGGCCCTCGTCGCCCGCGCGGCGTGCGCTGCTGGCCGGCGCGGCGTTGTGCTGCGCCGGGCGCGAGGCGGCAGCCGCAGGCACCTGGCCGCGCAGCGTCACCGACGCGCTGGGGCGAACCCTGCGGCTGGCGGCGCCGCCACAGCGCATCGTCGCGATCTTCCCGAGCAACATCGAGATCGTCTTCGCGCTGGGACTGGAAGCGCGCGTCGCGGCGATCGGTGGGCGCGTGCGATATCCCGAGGCAGCGCTGGCCAAACCGTCGGTCGGCGGCGCGCTGGGTTATTCGCCCGAGGCGCTGGCGGCGCTGAAGCCCGACCTGATCGTGCTGACGCCGTCGCACGGCAGCGCGCTGGGCCTCGTCGAACCCTTCGAACGCGCCGGCGTCGCGGTGCTGGTGCTGGCGCACCCGGACCTGGCGGCGGTGCGGCGCAACATCGACCTCGTCGGCCGCGCCACCGGCAGCGAAGCCGCCGCGGCGGCGCTGCTGACGCGTTTCGACGACTCGCTGGCGGCCATCCGCCAGGCCTGGCAGGGCCGGCCGCAGCCGAGCGTGTACCTGGAGACCGCGGCCGCCGCACGCGGCGCCTACCAGACCGTCGGCCGCGGGCACTACGCCGACGACGCGCTGGCCTGCGCCGGCGGGCGCAACGTCTTTACCGACCTGGCCGGCGCGCAGCAGGTCAGCGCCGAGGCGGTGCTGCTGCGTGACCCGGAGGTCATCGTCTCGCTGCAGGCGGTGCCGAAGCCAGCCGAGGAGATCGCGGCGCGGCCCGGTTGGTCGCGGCTGCGCGCGGTGCGCGAAGGGCGCGTCGTCGTGCTGCCGCGCAGCCACTTCCTGATCCCCGGGCCGCGTCAGGCCGAGGCCGTGCTGGCCTACGCGCGTGCGCTGCATCCGCAGGCTTTCGGAGCGGCGGCATGAGGGCGCGGCAGGCGATGCCGCTGCTGGCCGCGGCGCTGCTGGTGGCGCTGGTGCTGGCGCTCAGCGGCGGCGCGGCCTGGGTGGCGCCGGCGCAGTGGCTGGGCGGCGACGGGCTGATGCACGACCTGGTCTGGGTCTGGCGCGCGCCGCGTGTCGCGGCGGCGTTTTTCGTCGGCGCCTGCCTGGCGCTGGCCGGGCTGCTGTTCCAGGGCGTGTTCCGCAACCCGCTGGCCGAGCCCTATCTGCTGGGCAGCGCCTCGGGCGCCGCGGTGGGCGCGGCCGTCGCGCTGCTGCTGCCGCAGTGGCTGCCGCCGGGCTGGTCGCTGCCGCTGCTGGCGTTCGCCGGCGCCTGGGGCGCGAGCTGGCTGGTGCTGGCCGTCGGCCGCTGGCAGCCGGCACGGCTGCTGCTGGCCGGCGTCGCGCTGGCGGCCATTCTGTCGGCGCTGCGCGGGCTGCTGCTGATGCTCTTCGGCGACGAGTCGACCAATCTGCGCGCGCTGATCTCCTGGCAGTTGGGCGGTGTGCAGACGCCGACCGCAGCGCAGTGCGCGGCCTTCGTGCCGCTGCTGGTGCTGCTGGCCGCCGGCGCCCGGCGGCTGGCTTTCGGGCTGGACGCGCTCGGCCTGGGCGAACAGGCGGCACACGGCATGGGCGTGCGCGTGCCGCGGCTGGTCGCGCAGGCGGTACTGCTGGCGGCGCTGGCCACGGCGCTGGCGGTCTGCTGGGGCGGGCTGATCGGCTTCGTCGGCCTCGTGGTGCCGCATCTGCTGCGCTGGTGGCTGGGGCCGCTGCACGGCCGGCTGGTGCCGGCCTGCGTGCTCGCCGGGGGCACGGCGATGGTGCTGGTGGACCTGATCGCCCGCGCGGCGCTGGCACCCAGCGAGATCCCGGCCGGGCTGCTGACGGCACTGGTCGGCGGGCCATTCTTCCTGGGCCTGCTGCTGAGACGGCGGGAGTGACGATGGACACGACGACATCGCCGGCCCTGGCGACGCACGGGCTGGAAGTGCGAGCCGGCGCGCGCACGCTGCTGCTCGGCATCACCGCGTCGTGGCCGGCGCGCGGCCTGTTCGCGCTGGTCGGCGCCAACGGCGCCGGCAAGAGCACGCTGCTGCAGGCCTTGATCGGCCTGCGCCCGGCACACGCCGGCGAGGTGCGCCTGCTCGGCCGCCCGCTGGCCGCCTGGAAGCCGCGCGCGCTGGCCCAGGCCATCGGCTACCTGCCGCAGCAGACGCACAGCCACTGGGACCTGACGGTCGAGGAGTTGCTGCAGCTGGCGCAGGCGCCGCCGGACGCGGCGCTGATCGAGGCCTGCGAACTCGGGCCGCTGATGCGGCGCCGGCTGCACACGCTGTCCGGCGGCGAGGCGGCGCGCGCCGCGCTGGCGCGCGCGATCGCGCACCGCCCGCCGCTGCTGCTGGCCGACGAGCCGGCCGCGCACCTGGACCTGCCGCACCAGCACCAGCTGATGCGCCTGCTGCGCGCCTGCGCCGCCGACGCCGCCGTCCTGGTGGTGCTGCACGACCTGCACCTGGCGGCACGCTACTGCGACCACGTGACGCTGCTGGCAGGCGGCCGCGTGCTGGCCGCCGGCCATCCGGACGAGGTGCTGAGCAGCGCTTCGCTGAGCCAGGCCTACGGCAGCGCCGTGGCGCGCTGCGACCTGGGCCGCCAGAGCTTCTTCACGGCCGAGAGCTGAAGCGGGTCGCGGAAAAGACAAAGGGCCCGGCTTCTTACGAAACCGGGCCCTCGAATCTTGGAGCGGGATAAGAGGCTCGAACTCTCGACCTATACCTTGGCAAGGTATCGCTCTACCAACTGAGCTAATCCCGCTTGGTGGCCTGGGGCGGAATCGAACCACCGACACGCGGATTTTCAATCCGCTGCTCTACCAACTGAGCTACCAGGCCAAGAGCCCGCGACTATAGCACAGGTTTCAGGAAACGCCACGCTTGTTGCGCGTGAGATCGACACCCAGCTGCTTGAGCTTGCGATACAGGTGGGTGCGCTCGAGGCCGGTCTTCTCGGCCACGCGCGTCATCGAGCCGCCTTCCTTGGCGAGGTGGAACTCGAAGTAGCTCTTCTCGAACGCGTCGCGCGCCTCGCGCAGCGGGCGGTCGAGATCGAAGCTCTGCTCGGGGCGCGGCCCCGGGGGCACCGCCGGCACCGGCGCAGCCGCGACACCGGTGGACACCAGGGCCGGGCTGCCGTTGAGGAACGGCCTCGACGCCGGAAGCGGCTCGCGGGCACCGCCCGGCGCGACGCCGGCCGCGGCCAGGCGCTGGCCCGGGCGCACCAGCGCCTGCTCGACGGCGCGCAGCAGCTTCTGCAGCGTGATCGGCTTCTCGAGGAAGGCGACGGCCCCGTGTTTGGTGGCCTCGACCGCGGTGTCGATCGTGCCGTGGCCGCTCATCATGATGACCGGCATCGTCAGCAGACCACTCGTGCCCCACTCCTTGAGCAGCGAGATGCCGTCGACGTCGGGCATCCAGATGTCCAGCAGCACGAGGTCGGGGCGCAAGGCCTCGCGCACCTGGCGTGCCTGAGCCGCGTTTTCCGCCAGCTCGACCGTGTGGCCTTCGTCGCTGAGGATCTCCGAGAGCAGGGCGCGAATGCCCAGCTCATCGTCCACTACCAGAATCGTTGCCATGCGCTGAGGTCAAAGCACCTGTGTTGCGTCACCGGAAGCGGTGGCCGGACCGCCGTCGGTCTCGGGGTTCGGCGCAGGTGCGAGTAAGGAAAATGATAGCGAAACTCGGGCCCCGGTCACCGGGGATTCCGGGGCTTCGTCCAAGTGCATGTTGACGGCCCGCAGCCGCGCGTGATGTTCGTCGGCGATCTTCTTGACGACCGCCAGCCCGAGACCGGTGCCCTTGGCCTTGGTCGTGACGTAGGGCTCGAAGGCGCGCTTGAGCACCTTGTCCGGGAACCCGGGGCCGTTGTCCTGCACGAACAGCCGCACCGCACGCAGCTCGCCGTTGTCGCCCAACGAGCGCGCGGTGCCGATCTCGACGCGGCCGTCGGCACGCTCGGACACCGCGTCCAGCGCGTTCTGCACCAGGTTGTGGATGACCTGGCGGATCTGCGTCGCGTCGCCCAGGATGCGCGGCAGCGGCTCGGTCAGACGCACGACGAGCTGGCCGCGATCGTGCGCCTGGCCGTACAGCGCCAGCACCTCGTTGGCCAGGGCGTTCAGGTCCAGCGGCTTCATCTGCGCGGCCGGCAGCCGGGCGTAGTCGCGGAACTCGTTGACCAGGCGCTGCATCGCGTCGACCTGGGCGACGATGGTCGCCACCGAGCGCAGCAGCAGCGCCTGGTCGCTGCCCTCGAGCTTGCTCTCCAGCCGGTGCTGCAGCCGCTCGGCCGACAGCTGGATCGGCGTCAGCGGGTTCTTGATCTCGTGCGCCAGCCGCCGCGCGACCTCGGCCCAGGCCTGCGAACGCTGCGCCGAGACGACCTCGGTGATGTCGTCGAAGACCATCAGCCGCTGCTCGCCGGGCAGCGGTGCGCCGCGCACCAGCAGCGTCAGGGTCACGCCTTCGGGGCGCGCGAGCTCGAACGCGTCCTGCCAGTGGTCGCCGCCGAGTTCGCTGCGGTCGGCGAGCTGCTCGTAACGCTGCTCGACGCTGCGTGCGAAACCCTCGAGTTCGGGCAGCTCGCCCAGGTGGCGGCCGCGCCAGGCGGCCACCGACAGGCCGAGGATGCGCGTCGCGCCCGGGTTGACGGTGTCGATGCAGCCTTCGCGGTCGAAGACGATGACGCCGGCGGTCAGCGTGTCCAGGATGGTCTGCAGCCGGGTGCGCGCGCCTTCGAGCTGGTCGACGCCGCGCTGCACCTGCTCGCGCGCGTCGGCCAGCTGCGCCGTCATGTCGGCGAACGAGCGCGTCAGCCCGCCGAGCTCGTCGCCCGAGGCGAACACCGGCTTGGGCTTCAAGTCGCCGGCGGCCACCTGGCGCATGCCGTCGGCCAGCAGCAGCAGCGGCCGCGCGAGCTGGTTGCCCAGCAGGATGGCCAGCAGCACGGCGCCGAAGACGGCGAGGATCAGCGCCAGCGTCAGCGTGCCGATGTACATGCGCGACAGGCTGTCGCGCGCCAGCGCGCGCTGCTGGTACTCGCCGTGTGCGGCCTGCACCGCCAAGGCGTCGACCGCCAGCTTGCGTGGCAGCGGCTGCACCACCATCAGGAAGCGGTCGTCGCCGGGCGACAGGCGGATGCTGGCGTCGGGCAGCAGCGCCAGCGCACGCAGGCGCGGCGCCCCGCCGGCGCCGTCGCTGGCGCTCAGGGCCTCGTCGTCCAGGCCCTCGATCTGGCTGGCCACGCCCAGCGAGCGCGCCTGGCGCAGCAGCGTCGTCGGCGGCCGCTCCGGCGGCGACGAGCCCGGCGCGACACCGGCCGTGGCAAGGATCTGGCCGCTGTGGTTGAGCAGCGCGATCTCGCGCACCCCGGTCTGCTCGCGCAGGCGTTCGAGCACCAGCGGCGACGGCTGGCGCGAGTCGCCCAGCCGCTCGGCGGCCAGGCGCGCCTTGCCGGCGACGTCGGCCTGCAGCGCGTCCAGCGTCGTCTTGCCCAGCGCCAGCCCGGCGTCCAGTGCGCCGGCGACCTTGACGTCGAACCAGGCGTCGATGCTGCGCGAGACGAACTGGTAGGACACGGCATAGATCACCAGGCCCGGCAGCACGCCGACGAGGGCGAAGATGCCGGCCAGCTTGATCAGCAGCCGGCTGCCGAACTTGCCGCGCTTGAGGCGCAGCACCAGGCGCACCGCCGCCACGCCGATGACCAGCACCAGCAGCGCCGCAACCGCCGCGTTGACCCAGAACAGCCAGACGAAGTGGCGCTCGTAGAAGCCGCCGCCGGCCGTCGACAGCGACAGCACGAAGGCCAGCACCAGCGCCGCGCCGATGCCCGCGACCAGCGCGACGATCCAGATCCAGCGCGCCGGACGGTTCATGGCAGCTCGACCGGCAACTCGCGCTCCGCGCCGATCGCCCAGTCGGCCTGGCCGCCCAGGCCGATCTGCATCGGGCTGGGCAGCTGGCTGGTGTCGAGCCGCCAGCTGAACTCGATGTAGTAGTCCTTGCCCGGCTCGAGCTGCGACAGCTCGGCGATGCGCCAGCCGGCGCTGCGCGTGACCGCGGCCATCGCCTCGGCCAGCGTCGCGTAGGTCTGGTTCAGGCCGCCCAGGCCGACACGCCAGCTGGAGGTGAGCGGCTGGTAGACGACGCGCCAGCTGCGCGAGACCCGCGCCACACGCTCGTCGCGCCAGTACCAGCGGTCGCGCCGCAGCGTGGCCTGGGCGACGAAGTAGACCGGCACGCCGCGTGCCATCGCGTCCTCGACGGCCTTGGGCAGCGTCACGCGGGCGGCGAACTCCAGCGTCAGCGCGCCGTCGCTGCGGCCGGACTGCAGCTGGATCAGCTCGACGCCCTGGGCCCGTGCCGGCGCGGCCCCCAGGCCGAGCCAGCCGAGCACGGCCCACAGCCCCAGGCCCAGCAGCAGTCTTCGGCGGACCGGCGGCGATCGCATGACGGGTGGTGCTCGGGCGTCAGGCCTTGTGGACGAGGGCGTAGTAGAAGCCGTCGTGCAGCGCCTGGCGCGCCGACGGCTGCGAGGGATTGTCGGCCAGCGGCAGCAGGTGCCCGGGCGACAGCGGATCCAGGCTCGCGCCGCTGTCGGCGTGGCGTTGCAAAAACGCGTCGATCTGTTCGGCCCCCTCGCTGCGGAACAGCGAGCAGGTGGCGTAGACCAGGCGGCCGCCAGGCGCGAGCAGCGGCCACAGCGCGTCGAGGATCTCGCCCTGCAGCCGCGCCAGCGCGGTGATGTCGTCGGGGCGGCGCAGCCAGCGCACGTCGGGGTGGCGGCGCACGATGCCTGCGGCGCTGCAGGGCGCATCGAGCAGGATGGCGTCGAAGGGCCGGCCGTCCCACCAGCGTGCGGTGTCGCGGGCGTCGCCGGCGTGCAGCGTGGCCTGCAGCTGCAGCCGGTTCAGGTTCTCCTGCACACGCGCCAGGCGCACCGGGTCGCTGTCCAGCGCCAGCACGTCGAGATCGGCCAGCTCGAGCAGGTGCCCGGTCTTGCCGCCCGGGGCGGCGCAGGCGTCGAGCACACGCGCGCCGGCCGGCAGCCCGTCGCCGACGAGCAGCGGCGCCGCACGCTGCGCCGCCGCGTCCTGCACCGAGACCTCGCCTTCGGCAAAACCGGGCAGCTGCGTCACCGGACAGGGCTCGGCCAGCACGACGGCCTGGCCGCCCAGCGCCGCGTCGTCGACCAGCGTCGCGGCTCGGCCCTGGGCCGCCAGGCGCTGCACGTAGGCCTCGCCGCTGCCGCGGCGGCGGTTGACACGCAGCGTGAACGGCGGATGCACGTTCGAGGCCTGCAGCAGCGCCTGCCACTGCGTCGGCCAGTCGTGGCGCACGCGTTCGATCCACCACAGCGGGTGGTTGAACGCGCCCAGCGGCTGGTGGCGCGCCGCCGCGGCGAGCTTGTCGCGCTCGCGCACGAAGCGGCGCAGCACGGCATTGATGAAGCCGGCGGCCACCGGCGTGCGCTGGTGGGCGGCGTGCACCGCCTGGTCGACCAGCGTGTGGTCGGCATAGGGCGAGGGCTCGCCGGTCGGCCAGAGCAGCGCCAGCGCCGTCAGCAGCAGCGACTCGACGTGCGGCGGCGGCGACTTCGGTGCCATCAGCGCGCGCGCCTCGCCGGCGCTGCCGAGCCAGCGCATGACGTGGAAGCTGAGCGCCTGCACGCCTGGGCGGGCGTCGGGCGGCACACGCGCCAGCACGTCGGTCAGCGAGCGGCCCTGGCGCACCGCGTGCACGGCGTCGGCGGTCAGATCGAGCAGCCGCGACAGCGGCACGGACGAAGTCGGAGTGGTCACCAGGGCAGTCTAAGCGGAGCCTGCACGCCGACGAAGCGCGCCGCACAATACCGGCTCCCTTCGCCCCCGGCCGACCGGCCCGCCCATCCCCATGGCCAAGACCGTCCCGCTCCCGGAGTCCACGCCGCCGCGCCTGCTGCGCAGCGAGGAGGAACTGGCCTCGATGCCGGTGTCCGAGCGCATCCGCTACCGCCTGGTCTGCGCCGACAAGCGCTTCCACGCCAACGACAACATCGCCGACTTCGTGCGCGAGGGCGAACTGCCCGAGCTGAAGAAGGAAGTCCAGGCCAAGCTGGAGGAGCTGCTGCGCGCGCTGGTCATCGACACCGAGAGCGACCACAACACGCAGGAGACGGCCAAGCGGGTGGCCAAGATGTACATCGACGAGGTCTTCCGCGGCCGCTTCCACCCGATGCCGGCGGTGACCGAGTTCCCGAACGCCGAGCGCCTGAACGAGCTGATGATCGTCGGCCCGATCACCGTGCGCAGCGCCTGCAGCCACCACCTGTGCCCGATCTTCGGCAAGGTCTGGATCGGCCTGCTGCCCAACGAGCACAGCAACCTGATCGGGCTGTCCAAGTACGCCCGCATCACCGACTGGATCATGAGCCGCCCGCAGATCCAGGAAGAGGCGGTGACGATGCTCGCCAACGAGCTGCAGGAGCGTGTGCGCCCCGACGGCCTGGCCATCGTCATGGAAGCCGACCATTTCTGCATGCACTGGCGCGGCGTCAAGGACACCGACAGCGCGATGGTCAACAGCGTGATGCGCGGCGCCTTCCTGAAGGACCCGAACCTGCGGCGCGAATTCCTCTCGCTGCTGCCGCGCAAGCAAGACTGAAAGGGCCGCGATGCTCGTCCGCCTCATGTACGTCAGCCGCGCCGTGCCGGCGCTGGACCCCGAGGAGCTGCAGGCCATCCTGCGCGCCTCGCGCGCGCAGAACCCGGCGCTCGGCATCACCGGGGTGCTCTGCTACTCCGACGGGATCTTCGTGCAGGTGCTCGAAGGCGGCCGCAGCGCCGTCAACCGCCTGTACGCGCGCATCGTCGGCGACCCGCGCCACACCGAGGTCGAGATCCTGGTCTACGAGGAGATCGCCGAACGCCGTTTCGCCGGCTGGTCGATGGGCCAGGTCAGCGTGGCGCGGCTGAACCCGGCGCTGCTGCTGAAGTACTCGGAGACCGCGACGCTGGACCCCTACGCCGTCTCGGGCCAGGTCAGCAAGGCGCTGTTCGACGAACTCGTGGCCACCGCGGCCATCGTCGGCCAGTCCTGAGTCAGAGCCGCCCGGCGGGGCCGAAGCGGTACAGCCGGATCAAGAGCCGCGTCGGGAACTCGGCGATCGCCTCGTCGTAGGCGGCGCCGGTTTCGTTGAAACGCTGGCGCGCGAAGGCCAGCCGCGAGCCGCCGTCGGCCAGCACCGCGGCCTGCTCGGCGATCGCCGGCTCGACCTTCAGCAGCGGGTGCTGCTCCAGCAGCGCCAGCACGCGGCTGGCCGCGGCGCCCATCGCCGCCTCGCCCTTGACCAGCACCAGCGCCGCTTCCAGCCGCACCGGGCGTGCGCCCAGCGCGTCGGCGGCCTCGCGCACCTGGGCCTCGGCGGCGAGCAGCGCGTCCAGCGCCTTGGCTTCGCCGGCCATCGGCTCGCGCAGCGCCTGGGCCAGGGCCTGCGCCGCCTCGCCGCGGCGCGCCAGCGCCTCGGCGACTTGCTGCCAGGCCGCGGCGATCGCCGTGCGCAGCGCCATCAGCCGGTTGTAGGCACCGACCATCCAGAACACGAGCACGGCCGCCAGGGCCAGCACGAGGATCTGCCCGGAGGACACGGCGTCAGCGCCGGATCTCGCCCTGGCCGAGCACGATCCACTTCAGCGAGGTCAGGCCCTCCAGGCCGACCGGGCCGCGGGCGTGGAACTTGTCGGTCGAGATGCCGATCTCGGCACCCAGCCCGTACTCGAAACCGTCGGCGAAACGCGTGCTGGCGTTGACCATCACGCTGGCCGAGTCGACCTCGCGCAGGAAACGCATCGCGTTCGGGTGGTTCGTCGTCAGGATCGTGTCGGTGTGGTGCGAGCCGTGGCGGTTGACGTGGGCGATGGCCTCGTCGAGGCTGGCGACGACCTTGATGCTGATGACCAGCGCCAGGTACTCGGTGTCCCAGTCGGCCTCGGTGGCGTCGACGACGCGCGCGCCGGGCACGGCGGCGAGCATCGCCTTGGCCGCCGGGCAGCAGCGCATCTCGACACCCTTGGCGGCGAAGACGGCGCCGATGCGCGGCAGGAAGGCCGCGGCCTGCGCCGCATGCACCAGCAGCGACTCGGTCGCGTTGCAGGGGCTGACCTTCTGCGTCTTGGCGTTGTCGGTGACGGTGACCGCCTGCTCCAGGTCGACCTCGGCGTCGACGTAGACGTGGCAGTTGCCGTCCAGGTGCTTGATGACCGGCACACGCGCCTCGGCGGCGATGCGTTCGATCAGGCCCTTGCCGCCGCGCGGGATGACGACGTCGACGTGCTGCGGCATCGTGATCAGCCGGCCGACCGCGGCGCGGTCGGTGGTCTCGACGAGTTGCACCGCGTCGGCCGGCAGGCCGGCCTCGACGAGCGCGCCCTGGACCAGCTTCCACAGCGCGAGGTTGGAGTGCAGCGCCTCCGAGCCGCCGCGCAGGATGCAGGCGTTGCCGCTCTTGATCGCCAGCGACGCGGCCTCGATCGTCACGTTCGGGCGGCTCTCGTAGATCATGCCGAAGACACCCAGCGGCACGCGCATGCGGCCCACCGAGATGCCGGTCGGGCGGCGACGCAGCTCGCTGATCTCGCCGATCGGGTCGGGCATCGCGGCGATCTGCTCGCAGCCTTCGGCGACCGTCTCGACGACCTTGGCCGTGAGCTTGAGCCGGTCGACCATCGGCTCGGCCAGCCCGGCGGCGCGCGCGGCGGCGAGGTCGAGTTCGTTGGCCTGCTGCAGCGGGCCGAGGTTGGCGCGCAGCGCGGCGGCCAGGCGGCGCAGCGCGTCGTCCTTGGCCGCGGAGCCGGCACGCGCCATCGCGGTGGCGGCCACACGCGCGGCAGCGCCGACGCGGTCCATGTAGGCGGCGATGTCGTCGGTCGGGTTCATGGCGCAGGATTGTCCCGCAATGCGCCGGCGGCACCTCGGGGCGGGGTCAGGTCTCGCAGGGGTCAGGTCTCGAGGAGCAGGCGGGGTCAGGTCTCGTGAGACCTGACCCCCTGGCCGCAGAGACCTGACCCCAGATCGAAATCAGCCGCGCAGCGTGCCCGGCGGCACGAGGCCGCGGCGCGGGATCGGCGTCGAGAACACGATCTGGGTGCGTGTCTCGCCCCAGGCGTTGATCGAGCCGAGGAAGGCCTCCAGCGCCGGCAGGTCGGCGGCGACGACGGTCAGCAGGTAGGAATCGGCGCCGGCGACGTGGTGGCACTCCAGCACCTCGGCGGCACGGCCGATCTGCTCGAGAAAGGCCTTCTTCGCCGGCTGGCCGGCGACGGTGAGGCCGACGATCGCGCGCACCGTGTAGCCGGCACGCGCGGCGTCGACGTCGGCGACGACACCGCGCACGACACCGGCGTCCTGCAGCCGCTTCAGCCGCTCGGCGGTGGCCGGGATCGACAGCCCGGCGGCTTCGGCCAGCACCTTCAGCGGCGCGCGGCCATCGCGCTGCAGCGCGAGCAGCAGCTTCCAGGCCTTGTCGTCGATCGTGTTTTCAGTCATACGGCAGTTTGACCTGAAATTCCATCGCCAGACAGCATATCGACCTCAAGAATCCGCTGGAGCCACCGCAAATCGCTTCGCACAATGAAGCCGTGGACCCGCAACTCACCCTCTTTCTGCAATCCGCCGCGATCGGCCTGTCGATCGCCGCGCCGGTGGGCCAGATCGGCCTGCTGGCGATCCAGCGCACGCTGCAGTACGGCTCGGCCGCCGGCATCGCCACCGGGCTGGGCGCGGCGGTCGCCGACGCGATCTATGGCGCCATCGGCGCCTTCGGCGTCACGGCGCTGATCACCTTCCTCGTCGAGCAGCGCACGCTGCTGGCCGGTGGCGGCTCGGCGCTGCTGCTGTGGATGGCCTGGCGCATCGCGCGCCAGCCGCCGGCGCGGCGCGACGGCGGGCCGGGCGAACGGGCGCCACTGGCGCGCCTGTTCGCCGGCACCTTCGTGCTGACGCTGGCCAACCCGACGACCATCCTGTCCTTCATCGCCGTCTTCGGCGCGCTGGCCGGGCGCAGCGCGGTCGCCTCGCCGTGGGTGATGGTGGCCGGCGTCGCGGCCGGTTCGGCGCTGTGGTGGTTCATCCTGGCCGGCGCGGTGGGCCGGCTGCGCACGCGTTTCGACGCGCGCTGGCAGCACCGGGTGAACCTGGCGTCGGCGGCGCTGCTCGCCGGCTTCGCGTTCTGGCAGCTGGCGGCGCTGGCGCGCTGATTCAGGCGCCGAGCACGCGCGCCAGCCAGGCCGCCACGGCCTCGGGTGCCGCGTCGAGTTCGATCGTCTTGCGGCGGCCGGTCTGGCCCTGCGTCAGCCGCACCGCGCGCTTGGGCAGGTCCAGCTCGTCGGCCAGCCAGGCGAGCAGCGTGTCGTTGGCCTTGCCGTCGACCGGAGGTGCGTTCAGTCGCACGCGCAGCGCGCCGTCGTGCAGCCCGTCGGCGCCGGTGCGGCGCGCGTTGGGCACGACCGCCACACGCAGCCGGCTGGCCGCCGCGCCGGCCGCACTCAGGCACGGCGGCGCGCCGTTCACGCCGCGGTCTTGCGTGCCGGCGCCTTCTTCGCCGGCGGCCGCGCGGCACGCGGCTCGAACTCGAAGCCGACCTTGCCTTCCTTGGCGTCGTAGACGAGGAAGGCCTTGAACTTGCGCTTGGTCTTGTTCGAGACGAAGTCCTCGAGCAGCTTGGTGCGGCCGGTGGTCAGCAGCCGCGTCATCTCTTCATGCGTGACGGGCTGCTGCAGGATCACGGCGCCGCTCTTGAAGTCGCAGGTCGTGTGCGCGCCGACGGCGTGCTCGCAGACGTAGCTGCTGCCGTGCTCGTAGACGTGGCTGCGGCACTTCGGGCACGGGCCCAGGCTCTGCTGGCCGCTGAAGTCGACCGGCTCGCCTTCACCTTCGGCGGGCTTGTCGTCGTCGCCGAAGTCGAACTCCAGCTTCCAGTTGCCGATCTCCTCGTCGTGCACGATGCGCAGCTCGGCGCTGAACGGCCAGCCGGCCTTGGAGCGGAAGCCGTCCAGCGGGCCCAGGCGCTTGTCGCGCAGCAGCGCATCGGCCTCGGCGACCTCGAAGGTGCGGCCGGCCGGCAGCTTGGTGATGCTGAAGCCGCAGCCACTGCCTTCGGGCGAGCCGGCGGCGCCGGTGCAGGCGAAGCGGCGGTAGTTCTCCTTGACCACGCCGCCGCAGTTCGGGCACGGCGTTGACAAGGTCGCGTAGTCGCCCGGGATCGTGTCGCGGTCGTATTCCTTGGCCTTCTTGACGATGCGCTCGGCCATCTTGGCGATCTCGGCCATGAAACGCTCGCGGCTCAGCTTGCCGTGCTCCATCTGCGACAGCTGGTACTCCCAGTTGCCGGTCAGCTCGGGCTTGGTCAGGTCCTCGATCGCCAGGCCGCGCAGCAGCGTCATCAGCTGGAAGGCCTTGGCGGTGGGCTGCAGCTCGCGGCCCTCGCGCAGCATGTACTTCTCGAGGATCAGGCCTTCGATGATCGCGGCGCGCGTGGCCGGCGTGCCCAGGCCCTTCTCGGCCATCGCCTGGCGCAGCTCGTCGTCGTCGATCAGCTTGCCCGCACCTTCCATCGCCGACAGCAGCGTCGCCTCGGTGTAGCGCGCCGGCGGCTTGGTCTTCAGCTGCTTGACGTCCACGCCCTCGGTGCGCACGGTCTCGCCCTGCGTCACCGGCACGAGGTTGGCGTCCTCGTCCTGGGCTTCCTTGCCGTAGACCGCCAGCCAGCCCGGATTGACCAGCACCTTGCCGTTGGTCTGGAAGTGGTGCGTCGCCTCGGCCACCGCGACCTTGCTGATGCGCGTCGTGACCATGTACTCGGCCGCCGGATAGAACACGGCGATGAAACGCTTGACGACCAGGTCGTAGAGCTTGGCCTCGATCTCGGTCAGGCTCTTCGGGGCCTGCAGCGTCGGGATGATGGCGAAGTGGTCCGAGACCTTGGTGTTGTCGAAGACCCGCTTGGTCGGCTTCACGTAGCCGGCGTCCAGGCCCTTGCGCGCATGCTGCGACAGCGCCGCCAGCGGCCCCGGCAGCTCTTCATCGGCAAGCATCGCGAAGGTCTGCTTGACGACGCCGACGTAGTCCTCGGGCAGCGCGCGCGAGTCGGTCCGCGGGTAGGTCAGCACCTTGTGCTTCTCGTACAGCGCCTGGGCGATCGACAGCGTGGTCTTGGCCGAGAAGCCGAAGCGCGAGTTGGCCTCGCGCTGCAGCGTCGTCAGGTCGTACAGCAGCGGGCTGCTCTGCGAGCTGGGCTTGGCTTCCTCGGTGACGGTGGCCGGCTGGCCGCGCACGGCGGCGGCGATGGCCTGCGCGTCGGCCTCGTTCCACAGGCGGTCGGCGCGCGCCTCGGCGTCGTCGGGGTTCTTCTTCCACTTCGGGTCGAACCACTTGCCCTCGTACTGCCCGGCCTGGGCGTCGAAGGCGGCACGAACTTCCCAGTAGTCGCGTGCGACGTGCTTGCGGATCTTCTCCTCGCGCTCGACGACGATCGACAGCGTCGGCGTCTGCACCCGGCCGACGGTGGTCAGGAAGAAGCCGCCGTCGCGCGAGTTGAAGGCCGTCATCGCGCGCGTGCCGTTGATGCCGACCAGCCAGTCGGCCTCGGAACGGCTGCGCGCGGCGTCGGCCAGGCCCTGCATCTGCTCGTCGCTGCGCAGCTTGTCGAAGCCGTCGCGGATGGCCTGCGGCGTCATGCTCTGCAGCCACAGGCGGCGGATCGGCTTGCTGAAGGGCTTGCCGGCCGCGGCGTACTGGACGATCAGGCGGAAGATCAGCTCGCCCTCGCGCCCCGCGTCACAGGCGTTGACGAGCTCGGTGACGTCCTTGCGCTTGACGAGCTTGACCACCGCCGACAGCCGCGACTTGGACTTGTCGATCGGCGCCAGCTCGAAATGCGGCGGCACCACCGGCAGGTGGGCGAAGCTCCACTTGCCGCGTTTGACGTCGTAGGCCTCGGGGGCCTTGATCTCCACGAGGTGGCCGACCGCCGAGGTCACGACGTACCGGTCGTTCTCGAAATGGTCGGCGTGTTTTTCGAACTTGCCGGCCACCGGCGTCAGCGCTCGCGCGATGTCCTGCGCGACGCTGGGCTTCTCCGCAATGATGAGAGTCTTGGTCATGTCTGCCTTGGCTCACGGCGACGCAAGCCGTGCCTACAATCCGCCGTCTTTCGCGCGCACGCACACACGCGCGCGCCCCTGTAATTTCAATGTACCCAATGAATAAGACCGTGCAACCGGCGGCGCCAAAGAGCGATTCGCGGCGCATCCAGGTGCGGCGCAGCGGGGTGCACGGCAAGGGTGTCTTCGCGCTGCAGGCCATCGCAGCGGGCACCCGGCTGATCGAATACAAGGGCGAGCTGATCGACTGGCCCGAGGCGCTGCGCCGCCACCCGCACGACCCGGCGCAGCCCAACCACACCTTCTACTTCCACGTCGACGACGAGCACGTCATCGACGCCAACGTCGGCGGCAACGCCTCGCGCTGGATCAACCACGCCTGCGACCCGAACTGCGAGGCCCAGCAGCTCGACGATGGCCGCGTCTTCATCGACGCGCTGCGCGACATCCAGCCCGGCGAGGAGCTGTTCTACGACTACGGCCTGGTGATCGACGAGCGTTACACCGCCAGGCTGAAGAAGGAATACGCCTGCCATTGCGGCAGCCCGAACTGCCGCGGCACGATGCTCGCACCCAAACGCCGCTGACCCGATGGACGCCCCGGTTCCCTCGCCTTTCCACACCAGCAGCGGCGCGCCGCTGCGCTGGGGCGCCGAGGACATCTGGCAGCAGCTGCAGCCGCTGCTGCCCGGGGTCAGCGTCGAGGTCGTCGCGCGCACCGACTCGACGAACACACGCCTGATCGAACGCGCCCGCGCCCAGGCCGGCCAGCGCGACGCGCCGGTCTCGCGGCCGGGCGAGCTGCGCGACGTCGGCGACGTGCCGCGTGCCCCCTACGGCCGCCGCGCCGGCGACACCGAACCCTGCCTGCTGGTGGCCGAACACCAGACCGGCGGCCGCGGCCGCCTCGGTCGCGACTGGCAGGGCTCTGCGGGCGCGTCGCTGACCTTCTCGCTGGCACTGCCGCTGGCGCCGCGCGACTGGTCGGGGCTGTCGCTCGCGGTGGGCGTCGCGCTCGCCGAGGCACTGGACATCGCGCCGCCGCGCATCGGGCTGAAGTGGCCCAACGACCTGTGGATCCTCGACGGCCCGGGCCGCGGCCGCAAGCTCGGCGGCATCCTCATCGAGACCGTGCCGGTCAACCAGCGCCGCATGTGCATCGTCGGCGTCGGCCTGAACGTGCTGCCGCAGCCGGCCGAGGGCCTGACACACGGCTACGCCTGCCTGCAGGAGCTCGACGGCGACACCAGCGCGCCGCGTGCGCTGGCCGCGGTGGCCGCGCCGCTGGTGCGTGCGCTGCAGCGTTTCGAGGCCGAAGGCTTCGCCGCCTTCCAGGCCGGTTTCGAGCGCCGCGACCTGCTGGCCGGCCTGCCGGTGACGACCACCGGGGCCGAACCTCTGCACGGCGTGGCCGAAGGCGTCGACGAACGCGGCGCGCTGCGCGTGCGCGCCGGCACGCTGCACACGCTGGTCAGCGGCGAGGTCAGCGTGCGCCTGCGGGACGACGCATGCTGAGAGCCCTGGCCGCCCTGCTGATCGGCGCCAACCTGCTGTTCTTCGCCTGGGCCCGGGGCTGGCTCGACCCGGCGGTGCCGCCGCCGCAGCACGGCCAGCGCGAGCCGGCGCGGCTGGCCGCCCAGCTCAACGCCGACACGCTGCGCATCGTCAGCCCGCAGGCCGCCAGCGCGGCAGCAGCCAGCGTCGCCTGCGTCGAGGCCGGCCCGTTCAACGACGCCGACGTCGGCAGCGCCGAGCAGGCGCTGATCGCCGCCGGCCTGCCCGGCGACCTCTGGAAACGCCGCGAGCTGCAGCCGCCGCCGGTCTGGCTGGTCTACATGGGCCGCTTCAACGACGCCGCGCAGCGGCGCGCCCGCAGCGACGCGCTGCAGAAGCTGCGTGTGGCCCACGAAGCGCTGGACGCGCCGGCCGAGCTCGCACCCGGTCTCGTGCTGTCGCGCCACGGTTCGCGCGAAGACGCCGAACGGGCGCTGGCCGCCGCCTCGGCCAAGGGCGTGAAGACCGCGCGCGCCGTCGCGCTGCCGCCCCCGCCGCCGCAGCACTGGCTGCGTGTGCCGCGCGCCGACGCCACGCTGCAGGCCCGCCTGGGCGAGACCGCGCTGCCCGGCGGCACCCGCTTCCACCGCTGCCCGCGCTGAACGCGCCGCCCATGAAAAACGGCCCCGCGTGGGGGCCGTCGTCATCGCCAAGCCGCCGAACTCCCCTCGGGGACAGACCGCCGCAGGCGGTCAGGGGGAGCGGCGTCACCCGGCGCGGGCCGAACCCGATCCGGGTCTCCCGGTCGGGTTCGGAGCCCCCTCGGGGGGCGGCCGCCAGGCGGCCGGGGGCTCAGGCGATCACGCGCACCATCTCCAGCACCTTGCAGGAGTAGCCCCACTCGTTGTCGTACCAGGCCACGACCTTCACGAAGGTCTTGTCCAGCGCGATGCCGGCGTCGGCGTCGAACACCGAGGTGCAGCTCTCGCCGCGGAAGTCGGTGGCGACGACCTTGTCGGTGGTGTAGCCGAGCACGCCCTTCATCGGGCCCTCGCTGGCGGCCTTCATCGCCGCGCAGATCTCCTCGTACGAGGCGTCCTTGTTCAGCTCGACGGTCAGGTCGACGACCGAGACGTCGGAGGTCGGCACGCGGAAGGACATGCCGGTGAGCTTCTTGTTCAGCTCGGGGATGACCTTGCCGACGGCCTTGGCGGCGCCGGTGGAGCTGGGGATGATGTTCTCGAGGATGCCGCGGCCGCCGCGCCAGTCCTTGTTGCTCGGGCCGTCGACGGTCTTCTGCGTCGCGGTGGCGGCGTGCACCGTGGTCATCAGGCCGCGCTTGATGCCGAAGGTGTCGTTGAGCACCTTGGCGACCGGCGCCAGGCAGTTGGTCGTGCAGCTGGCGTTGGAGACGATGGCCTGGCCAGCGTAGGTCTCGTGGTTGACGCCGTAGACGAACATCGGCGTGTCGTCCTTGGACGGCGCGCTCATGATGACCTTCTTGGCGCCGGCGGCCAGGTGCTTCTCGGCGGTTTCCTTGGTCAGGAACAGGCCGGTCGACTCGACGACGATGTCGGCGCCGACTTCGCCCCACTTCAGCTCGGCCGGGTCCTTGATCGCGGTGAGGCGGATCTTCTTGCCGTTGACGATCAGCGTGTTGCCGTCGACGGCGATGTCGCCCTTGAAGCGGCCGTGCACGCTGTCGTACTGCAGCATGTAGGCCAGGTAGTCGGGTTCCAGCAGGTCGTTGATCGCGACGACCTCGATGTCGTCGAAGTGCTTGATCGCGGCGCGGAACACCATGCGACCGATGCGGCCGAAGCCGTTGATGCCGATCTTGATGGTCATGTCGTCTCTCCTGAACGGTGAAGGTGAACGGGCTTCGGCGCCTGGGCGACCGGGCCTCGCGGCCCGGCCGGCGCCATTAGGGAGCGATCTTGCCGCAGGCGGCGCGAGGGGTCACGCGCCGGCCCGCGGGCGGTGGAGGGCAAACGCGAGTGGCGCAGCCCACGGCGGTCAGCGGTCGAGCACCTTGCGCACGACCGCGGCGACGTTCTCCGGCGTGAAGCCGAAGAGCTTGAACAGCACGCCGGCCGGCGCGCTCTCGCCGTAGCGGTCGAGGCCGACGACGGCCGCGCAGCCGTACTTCCACCAGCCGTCGGTGACGCCGGCCTCGACGGCGATGCGCGGCAGCTTGGCCGGCAGCACCGAGAGCTTGTACTCGACGCTCTGGCGGTCGAAGGTCGTCGTGCTGGGCATGCTGACGACACGCACGGCGATGCCGGCGGCGGCCAGCTGGGCCTGGGCGTGCAGCGCCAGCTGGACCTCGCTGCCGGTGGCGATGATCACCGCCTGCGGCGCCTTCTTCAGGCCCACCTCGCTGGGCTCGGCGAGCACGTAGGCGCCCTTGCCGATGTCCTCCAGCGTCGCCTTCGGCGCGTACGGCAGGTTCTGGCGCGACAGCAGCAGCGCCGTCGGGCGGTCGGTGTTGCCGATCGCCACCGTCCAGGCCACCGTCGTCTCGGCGGTGTCGGCCGGACGCCAGACGTCCAGGTTCGGGATCAGGCGCAGCGACGCGGCGTGCTCGACGCTCTGGTGCGTCGGGCCGTCTTCGCCGAGACCGATCGAGTCGTGGGTGAAGACGTGCACGACACGCTGCTTCATCAGCGCGGCCATGCGGATCGCGTTGCGGCTGTAGTCGCTGAACGTGAGGAAGGTGCCGCCGTAGGGGATGAAACCGCCGTGCAGCGCGACGCCGTTCATCACCGCCGCCATGCCGAACTCGCGCACGCCGTAGTTGATGTGGCGGCCGCCGTTGGCCGCGCCGTCGTCGCCGAAACGCAGCGCCGGCGTCGAGCTGGTGTTGGTCAGGTTGGAGCCGGTCAGGTCGGCCGAGCCGCCGAGCAGCTCGGGCAGGGCCTTCGTGAAGACCTCCAGCGCGAGCTGGCTGGCCTTGCGCGTGGCGACCGTCTCGGCCTTGTCGTGGGCGGCGATCGCGGCGTCGGCGGCGATGCGCGCGAAACCGGCGGGCAGCTCGCCCTTCATGCGGCGCTCGTACTCGGCGGCCAGCTCGGGGAAGGCGGCGCGGTAGGCGGCGAAGGCCTTGTTCCAGGCGGCCTGCGCGGCGGCGCCGGCCTTGCGGGCGTCCCAGGCGGCGTAGGCGGTCTTGGGCACGACGAAGGGCTCGTGGGCCCAGCCCAGGCCTTCGCGCACCAGCGCGATCTCGGCGGCGCCCAGCGGCTCGCCGTGCGCCTTGGAGGTGCCGGCGCGGTTCGGCGAGCCCTTGCCGATCGTCGTCTTGCAGATCACCAGCGTCGGCTTGGTGGCCGAGGTGCGGGCCTGGGCCAGCGCCGCGTCGACGGCGGCGACGTCATGGCCGTCGACCGGGCCGACGACGTTCCAGCCGTAGGCGTCGAAACGCTTGGCGACGTCGTCGACGTACCAGGGCGCGACCTGGCCGTCGATCGAGATGCCGTTGTCGTCGTACAGCGCGACCAGCTTGTTCAGCTTCCAGGCCCCAGCCAGCGCGCAGGCCTCGTGGCTGATGCCTTCCATCAGGCAGCCGTCGCCGAGGAAGACGTAGGTGCGGTGGTCGACGATCTCGTGGCCCGGGCGGTTGAACTGCTGGGCCAGCAGCTTCTCGGCCAGCGCCATGCCGACGGCGTTGGTGATGCCCTGGCCCAGCGGGCCGGTGGTCGTCTCGACACCCGGCGTGACGTCGACCTCGGGGTGGCCCGGCGTCTTGCTGTGCAGCTGGCGGAAGTTGCGCAGCTCCTCGACCGGCAGGTCGTAGCCCGTGAGGTGCAGCAGCGCGTAGATCAGCATCGAGCCGTGGCCGTTGCTCAGCACGAAGCGGTCGCGCTCGGCCCACTTCGGGTCGGCCGGGTTGTGCTTGAGGTGGCGGCCCCAGAGCGCGACGGCCATCTCGGCCATGCCCATCGGGGCGCCGGGGTGGCCGGAGTTGGCTTGCTGCACCGCGTCCATCGCGAGCGCTCGCACCGCGTTGGCCATCAGCGCGGTGTCAGGGGAGGAGGTCTTGGCCATGCTGCGCCGGCAACCGCGAGGGCGCCGCCGTGGGTGAAGAAAGCCTTCGATTCTAGGGCGCCCCTACACTGCCGGCCGATGAGCGCCCGAGCCCTGATCCTCGCCGCCGGCCGCGGCGAGCGCATGCGACCGCTGACCGACACCACACCGAAGCCGCTGCTGCCGGTGCGCGGGCGGCCGATGATCGAGTGGCATCTGCTCGCGCTGGCCAAGGCCGGCGTGCGCGAGGTCGTCATCAACACCGCCTGGCTGGAGGAGCAGTTCCCGGCCGCGCTGGGCGACGGCTCGCGCTGGGGCCTCGTGATCCGCTGGTCGGCCGAGGGGGCGGCCTGGGGCGGTGCGCTGGAAACGGCCGGCGGCATCGCCACCGCGCTGCCCTGGCTGGCGCCGAACGGCGACGAGGCCTTCTGGGTCGTCTCGGGCGACATCGTCGCGCCAGACTTCGGCTTCGACGACGCCGAGCGCCGCCGCTTCGAGGACAGCGGCGACCTGGGCCACCTGTGGCTGGTGCCCAACCCGGACTTCAACACCCGCGGCGACTTCGCGCTCGGCCCCGGCGGCCGCCTGTCGCGCGATGGCGAACGCGCCTGGACCTACGCCAACCTGGCGCTGCTGCGCCCGGCGATCGTCGCCGGGCTGCAAGCCGGCACGCGTGCGCCACTCGGCCCGCACCTGTTCGCCGCTGCCGCGGCGGGCCGCCTGTCGGGCGAGCCCTGGCGCGGCGAGTGGCACAACGTCGGCACGCCCCAGCAGCTCGCGGCGCTGGACTGAGCAGCGCCGACAGCGGCCTCAGGTCCCGATGATCCCGCCGTCGTCTTTGGTGATGACGACGACCGTCGAACGCGGGCGCCCGCCCGGCAGCGGCGTCACGCCGTCGGACTCGACCGACCACTGCGACTGCGGCCAGTTCGAGTACTGCGTCGGGTTGGCCGCGCTCGAGTCCTCGCCCGGGTGCTGGACGCCGACGAACATCGTGCGGCCGTCGGGCGTCATCGTCACGCCGGTGACCTCGGCGTTCGGCGGCGCGGTCAGGAAGCGGCGCGTGGCCCCGGTGGCCGGGTCGGCGCAGACCATGCAGTTGGCGCCGATGTGCACCCAGTCGCCCTGGGCGTTGCCGGCCTGGTCGGTCTGCACCCAGAGGCGGCCGAAGGGGTCGAACCACAGGCCGTCGGGCGCGCCGTAGTCGGCGCTGCCGTTCGGGTCGTCGGCGATGTTGCCGCGGTAGTCGTTGCTCGGCTTGGCGGTCTTCGTCGTCGCGCTGTCGCCGGCCTGCACGAACAGGTCCCAGGCGAAACGCGTCGCGGCGACGCTCCTGCCGGCTTCGCGCCAGCGGATGATGTGGCCGTAGACGTTGTCCTCGCGCGGGTTGGCCGCGTCCACCGGCGGGCGCGCCGAGCCGGCGGCGGTGCTGCCGTCGGCGGCGTTGGCCGAGGCGCTGCTCGTGCCGCGGCGGTTGTTGTTGGTCAGCGTGCAGTAGACCTCGATCTCCTCGAAGCCGCCGATGCGCGGGCGTGCGCCGGTCCACTCCGGGCGGTCCATCATCGTCGCGCCGACGGCGTCGGCGGCCATGCGCGTCTTGATCAGGATCTTGGCCTGGACCTCGGCGTCGTCGGCGCCGGCGAAGTTCGGGTTGTCGCGCAGCTTGACGCCGTCAACGCCGACGGTGTCGGGCGCCAGCGCGATCCAGACGCCGGTCAGGTCGCTGTCGAAACGCGCGACGTACAGCGTGCCCTCGTCGAGCAGGTTGCGGTTGGCCGCGCGCAGCGCCGGGTTGTAGCGGCGCTTGGCGACGAACTTGTAGATGTACTCGTTGCGCTCGTCGTCGCCCATGTAGAAGGCGATGCGGTGATCGTCGTCGACGACGTGCTGCACGCTCTCGTGCTTGAAGCGGCCGAGCATCGTGCGCTTGACCGGCGTGCTGTCGGGGCGGAAGGGGTCGATCTCGACGACCCAGCCGAACAGGTGCGGCTCGTTCGGGTTGCTGCTGAGGTCGAAACGCGGATCGGTGGTGTGCCAGCGGTAGCCGTTGCCCGAGGTGCTCAGGCCGTAGCGGCGGTTGAGCTTGGCCGTTTCGGTGGCGGTCGTGGTGTCCAGCGCGCCGGTGGCGCCGAAGTTGCCGTTCCAGTTCTCCTCGCAGGTCAGGTAGGTGCCCCAGGGCGTCCAGCCGTGGGCGCAGTTGTTGATCGTGCCGTAGGCCACCGTGCCGTCGGTCGTGCCGCCGGTGGGCGTGGTCGCGGCGTCGGTGATCGTGAACTCGCGCGTCTTCAGCAGCGCGTGGCCGGCCGCCGGGCCGGAGATGCGCATGAAGGTGTTGGCGGTGATGCGGCGGCCGAACGGAGAGCGCCTGACGACACGCCACTGGCCGCGCACACGCGCCGCCTCGACGATGGACACGCCGTGTGCGGCCTGCGACTTGCGCGTCTTGGCCAGCGTGTAGCCGGCGCCGACCAGCCCGTCGGGGTGCAGCACCTCCTCGTGCGTGTATTCGTTGTTCACGCACAGCAGGCCGTGCTCGGGGTTCTCGCGGCCGTCGCGGCGCGGGAAAGGGAAGAAGTGCATGCCGTCGTTGTGCATGCCGAACTGCAGCGCCTGCTCGGCGGCGCTCTCGCGCGCATCGCCGGCGAAGGCCGGGCCGCCCGGCATGATCGGGTCGCCCCAGGCGACGAAGGCGCGCGCGGTGTAACCCGCCGGCACGGTGACGCGGTCGGCCACCGGCGCCAGGCTCGGCGGCACGCTGGTGAAGCCGATGCCCGGCAGGCCGCCGTCCGCTGCGGCGGCGCGGCCCAGCGGGCGCGCCTCGACGCTGTCGACCAGGCCGCCGAGCGTCAGCCCGCCGGCCGAGGCCAGCGCCGCGGCGCCCAGGCCACCGCCGACGAAACGCCGGCGCGTCGGGTCGACGGCGTCGACGACGGCGTGGATGTCACGCGAGGTCGACGGATTGAGGGAGACGTCGTTGCGCGGATGCTGCTTGCCCTTCATGCCTGGCTCCTGCTGGGGTGCTGGGCAGGCGGGGGCCTGCCGCGAAACCCCGGATGCTCCCGGGCGCCCGCGACAGATGCATGACAAACGTCAGTCCGCTAGACCCTGGGTAACCCCGTTGATGCGGGACAGGACTTCCGGCGTCAGGCGCTCGACCAGCGCCATCGCGCCGAGGTTGGCCTTCAGCTGCTCGACACGCGAGGCGCCGGTGATGACGCTGCTGACCCGCGGGTTGTGTGCCACCCAGGCGATCGCCAGCTGCGCCAGCGTGCCGCCGAGCTCGGCGGCGATCGGCTCGAGCTTGGCGACGGCCTCGTTCTTGGCCGCGTCGGTCAGGCCGTCGCGCAGGAAGGCCATGTTCTCCATCGCGCCGCGGCTGCCGGCAGGCACGCCGCCGCGGTACTTGCCGGTCAGCAGGCCCGAGGCCAGCGGGCTCCAGGTCGTCAGGCCCAGGCCCAGGTCTTCGTAGAGGCGGGCGTACTCCTGCTCGACGCGGCGGCGGTGGAACAGGTGGTACTGCGGCTGCTCGACCACCGGCTTGTGCCAGCCGTGGCGATCGGCCAGCTCCCAGGCGGCGCGGATGTCGGCGGCGCTCCATTCGCTGGTGCCCCAGTACAGCGCCTTGCCCTGCACGATGAGGTCGTTCATCGCGCGCGCGGTCTCCTCGATCGGCGTGTTCGGGTCCGGGCGGTGGCAGTAGATGACGTCGATGAAGTCCAGGCCGAAGCGCTGCAGCGAGCCGTCGACGGCCTGCATCAGGTACTTGCGGTTCAGCGTGTCCTTGCGGTTGACGGCCTCGCCGCTGCGGTCCAGGCCCCAGAAGTACTTGCTGGTGACGACGTAGTTCAGCCGCGGCCAGCCCAGGCGGCGCAGCGCCTGGCCCATCACGAGCTCGCTCTGGCCGCCGGCATAGGCCTCGGCGTTGTCGAAGAAGTTGACGCCGGCGTCGTAGGCGGCGGCCATCATCTCGACGGCGGCGTCGACGTCGACCTGGTTGTGGTACGTGACCCAGGAGCCCAGCGAGAGCGCGCTGACGCGCAGGCCGGAGCGGCCCAGACGGCGGTATTGCATGTGTGACCCTGACGGATGAGAGGAATGCGGCCGATGCTAGTGGGTCGCTGCGGCGACAGCAGCGCCCGCGCCGGGCGGCCACAATCGGCGCGATGGGAACGCTTTACCTCGTGCGCCACGGCCAGGCCTCGTTCGGCGCCGACGACTACGACGTGCTCAGCGAACTGGGCCAGCGCCAGTGCCGCCAGCTCGGCATCTGGTTCCGCGAACGCGGCATCACGTTCGACGCCGCCTTCCACGGTTCGCTGAAGCGCCAGCGCGCGTCCTACGAGGCGATCGCCGACGGCCACGGCGCGGTGCCGCCGGCGGCGCTGCGGCCGCAGCTCGACGAATACGACAGCCTGGCGCTGCTGAAGGCCGCGCACCCCGAGCCGCTGCCGGCGGCCGACACGCCCGAGTCCTACCGCCAGTACTTCCAGCTGCTGCGCTCGGCGCTGGCGCGCTGGATGGCCGGCGAGATCGCGCCCCAGGGCATGCCGGCCTACGCCGACTGGCGCGCCGGCATCGTCGGCGTGCTCGACGAGGTGCAGCGCATCCAGGACGGCAACGTGCTGCTGGTCGCCAGCGGCGGCCCGATCTGCACCGCGCTGGGCCACCTGCTGCGCACGCCGAACGAGGTGACGATCGACCTCAACCTGCGCCTCCGCAACAGCGCGCTGACCGAGGTCGCGATCACGCCGAAGCGGCTGATGCTCGTCGCCTTCAACCACCTGCCGCACCTGGACCATCCGGAACGCCGCGACTGGGTGACCTCGACCTGAGCGGGCCCGAGCCGGCCGGCGAGAATCGGACCATGCACGAGGTCCACATCGCCGTCGTCGGCGCCGGCCCGGTCGGGCTGGCGCTGGCCTTGCACGCCGCGCGCGTGCTGCCTGCCGCCCGCATCACCGTCTTCGACGCCCGGCCGGCGACGCACGACGTCGCCGCCGACCCGCGCACGCTGGCGCTGTCGCTGGGCAGCGTGCAGTTCCTGCAGCGCCTGGTCGACTGGGCGCCGCCGCAGGCGATCGCCGAGGTGCAGGTCTCGCAGCAGCCGCCGTCCTTCGGCGACGCCGAGGTGCGCATCCGCGCCGCCGAGCTCGGCGTGCCGCTGCTCGGTGCGGTGGCGACGTATGGCGAGGTCGTCGCGCCGCTGCAGCGCGGCTGGGAAGCGGCGGTGGCCGCCGAGCCGCGCCGGCTGCGGCTGCGCCTGGGCACCGCGGTGCAGGCGGTCAAGCCGATGGCCGGCGGCGTCGAGCTCGACGCCGACATCGCCGAGTGTTTCGACCTCGCGGTCGTCGCCGAAGGCGGCGTCTTCGCCGGCCAGGTGCGCAAGGCCGTCGTGCACGACTACCGCCAGACGGCCTGGGTCGGCACACTGGCGCTGGACGGGCTGCCGCCGGGCGTGGCCTTCGAACGCTTCACACGCGAGGGGCCGCTGGCGCTGCTGCCGCGCGCCGATGGCCGCGCCGCGCTGGTCTGGTGCGTGCCCAGCGACGCCGACCCGGTGCGCCCACTCGATGCGCGCCAGCGTCTGGCGCTGCTGGCCGAGCGCCTGCCGGCCGCCGCCGGCCGGCCACGCGAGATCACGCCGCTGAAAGACTTCGCGCTCGGCCTGAACGCCGAACGCACGCTGGTCGACGGCCGCTCGGTGCGCATCGGCAACGCCGCGCAGACGCTGCACCCGGTCGCCGGCCAGGGCCTGAACCTGGGCCTGCGCGACGCGCACGAACTCGTCGCCGCGCTGCGGCACGCGGCCGATGTCGACAGCGCCTTGGCGCGTGTCGAATGGGCACGGTCGCCCGACCGCTGGGCGACGATCGCGACGACCGACTTCCTGGCACGCAGCTTCACCTGGCAGCTGCCCGGGCTGGGCCTGGCGCGTGGCCTGGGGCTGGCAGCGCTGCAGCAGGTCGCGCCGGCGCGCCATTGGCTGGCACGCAGGATGATGTTCGGATCGCGCTGACTACAGCCGCCGGTGCGCCAGCGCCGGCAACTGCGTGCGCACCTCGGCCAGGCGCTGCGGCGAGACCTCGGCGAGCACCACGCCTTCACCTTCCGGCCGCACCGCCAGCACCTCGCCCCAGGGGTCGGCGACGAGGCTGTGACCCCAGGTGCGGCGACCGCTCTCGTGCTGGCCGCCTTGCGCCGGCGCGAGCACGTAACACTGGTTCTCGACGGCGCGGGCGCGCAGCAGCAGCTCCCAGTGCGCGCGGCCCGTCGTGTAGGTGAAGGCCGCCGGCACGCACAGCAGGTCGCAGGGCGGCGCCATCAGCGCGCGGTACAGCTCGGGGAACCGCAGGTCGTAGCAGACCGACAGGCCGACACGCAGCGGCCCGCACTGCAGCGCGATCGGCGTGTCGCCGGCGGCCAGCGTCGTCGCCTCGGTATAACGCTCGCGGCCGTTGTCGAAGGCGAAGAGGTGGATCTTGTCGTAATGCGCGGCTTCGACGCCGTCGGGCCCGTAGACGCAGCAGCGGTTGTAGACACGCTGGCCGTCAGGCGCACGCAGCGGCAGCGTGCCGCCGACCAGCCAGACGCCGTGGCGGCGCGCGATGTCGGCGAGGAAACGCTGGATCGCGCCGTCGCCCTCGGGTTCGGCAAACGGCAGCTTGTCGGTGTCGCGCAGGCCGATCAGGCAGAAGTACTCGGGCAGCGCGACGAGCCCCGCGCCGGCGGCCGCGGCTTCGCCGACGAGGCGGGCGGCGGCTTCGAGATTGCGCCCGAGATCGGGCGTGCTGACCATCTGGACGGCGGCGACCTTCATGCAGGCCATTCTGCGTCAGGGCGGCCCCACGGGGCCCGGACTCAGCCCTGCCGCCTGCACGCCACGGGGCTTCAGCGCAGAATCGGCGCCCTCGACAAGAGCAAAGACCTTCGGAGGGTCGTCCATGTCAGCCGTCCAGAGCGCCGCAGTGTCAGCGGCGCACAGCCGATTCGTGCAGCGCATCCGGCGCCGCTACGAAGCCGAGCGTGCGTTGCTGCCGCCGGGAGCGCCCGGTTTCGAGACCATCGTCGCGCTCGTCGCCACGCTGCGCGAACGCGGCCGCGAGCTGCCGGCGGCGCTGCGCGTCGCGCGCCAGCTGGTGCTCGAACGCCTGGCGGTGCTCGACGTCGAGGATGGCGCGCCGCTGGAGACCGTCACCACGACGATGACCTGGCTGGCCGAGGCCGCGCTGGAACTCGCGCTGGCGCAGGCCCGGCTCGACGCCGACGAACGCTACGGCGCGGCAATCGACGCCGACGGCCGCCCGGTGGACCTGTGGGTCATCGGCATGGGCAAGCTCGGCGCACGCGAGCTCAACGTCTCGTCGGACATCGACCTGATCTACGTCTACGAGGACGAAGGCCAGACCACGGGGCCGCGCCCGGTCTCGTTCCACGAGTACTTCGCCTTCGTCGCCAAACGCCTGTATGCGCTGGTCGGCGAGACCACCGAGGACGGCTTCGTCTTCCGCGTCGACCTGGCGCTGCGGCCCAACGGCAACTCGGGGCCGCCGGTCGTGAGCCTGGGCATGCTGGAGGAGTACTTCCAGGTCCAGGGCCGCGAGTGGGAGCGTTTCGCGTGGCTGAAGAGCCGCATCGTCGCGCCGCGTGCGGCGGTCGGCACGCAGCGTGCGCTGGCGCTGCGTTCGCTGGTCACGCCTTTCGTCTACCGCCGCTACCTGGACTACGGCGTCTTCGAGGGCCTGCGCCAGCTGCACCGCAAGATCCGCGACGAGGCCCAGCGCCGCGCCGCCGGCCGCCCCGAGCGCGCCAACGACGTCAAGCTGTCGCGCGGCGGCATCCGCGAGATCGAGTTCATCGTCCAGCTGATGCAGGTCGTGCGCGGCGGCCAGTTCCCCGAGATCCGCACGCGCAGCACGCTGCGCGCGCTGGGCAAGCTGGCGGCACGCGGGCTGATGTCGGCCGAGACCGCGCAGCGCCTGGCCGACGCCTATGCGCTGCTGCGGCGCATCGAGCACCGCATCCAGTACCTCGACGACCAGCAGACCCATCTGCTGCCCACCGGCGACGAGGACCTGGCCTGGATCGCCGCCAGCCTGGCCGGCGGCGACACCGGCACGATGCTCGACCGCCTCTGCGAGGCCCGCGAGACGGTCGCCGCCGAGTTCGACGCCTTGCTGATGGAAGGTGCGGCGGGCGGCAACGGCCAGGGCCGCAACGGCTGCCGCCAGTGCGGCACCGGGCCGCTGCCGATCGACAGCGAACAGCTGCTCGAGAAGATGCCGCCGGCGCTGGCCGAGCGCCTGCGCCACTGGGCGACGCAGCCGCGCGTGCAGGCGCTGCGCGACGAGAGCCGGCTGCGCCTGGGCCGGCTGATGCAGGCCGCGGCGCGCGGCATCGCCGACGGCGGCTGCACCGAGCAGGCGGCGCTGCGTTTCGTCGACTGGGTCGAGCCGCTGCTGCGCCGCGAGAGTTATCTCGCGCTGCTCGCCGAGCGCCCCGAGGTCCAGCGCCGGCTGCTGCGCCTGCTGGGGCTGGCGCGCTGGCCGATGCAGTACCTGATGCGCCACCCGGGCGTCATCGACGAACTGGCCGACGCGCGCCTGCAGCACCAGCGTTTCGACCGCGAGAGCTTCGCCGCGGAACTGGAAGAACGCCGCGCCGCCTGGGAGCGCGCCGGCGAATGCGACGAGGAGCGGCTGCTGGACATGCTGCGCCAGGCGCACCACGCCGAGGTCTTCCGCACGCTGGTGCGTGACGTCGAAGGCGAGCTGACGGTCGAGCAGGTCGCCGACGACCTGTCGGCACTCGCCGACACGATGCTCGCGATCACCGTGCGCTGGGCCTGGAGCCGCTTCCGCCAGGCCCACCGCGAACAGCCGGCGCTGGCCGTCATCGCCTACGGCAAGCTCGGCGGCAAGGAGCTGGGTTACGGCAGCGACCTGGACGTCGTCTTCCTCTTCGACGACGCCGACGAAGCCGACCCGGCGCGCGCGCAGGAGATCTACGGCGCCTTCGTGCGCAAGCTGATCACCTGGCTGACGCTGCGCACCGCGGCCGGCGAGCTGTTCGACATCGACACCGCGCTGCGCCCCAACGGCAACTCGGGGCTGCTGGTGACCTCGATCGCCTCGTTCGACCGCTACCAGGTCGGCCGCGGCAGCAACACCGCGTGGACCTGGGAGCACCAGGCGATCACGCGCGCACGCTGCGCCGCCGGCGGCCCGGCGCTGGCCACGGCCTTCGACGCCACGCGGCGTGCGGTGCTGGTCGCCGAACGCGACCCGCAGGCACTGCGCGAGGAGATCGGCGCGATGCGCCGCAAGGTGCGCGACGCGCACCCGGTGCGTGCCGGGCGCTACGACGTCAAGCACTCGCCGGGCGGCATGATGGACGTCGAGTTCGTCGTCCAGTACCTGGTGCTGGCGCACTCGCGCACGCACCCGGAGCTGATCGGCAACCTCGGCAACATCGCGCTGCTGGTGATGGCCGAGGACGGCGGCCTGCTGCCGGCCGGCGTCGGCCGCGCCGCCGCCGACGCCTACCGCGAGCTGCGCCGCGCGCAGCACACCGCGCGCCTGGACGAGCAGCCGACGCAGTTCGAGCCCGAGCGTCTGGCGCCGCAGCGCGACGCCGTGCTGGCGCTGTGGCGCGCGGTCTTCGGCGAAGGCTGACGCGCCCGATGTCCCCGACCGACCGCCGCGCGCGGCTGGACGCGCGCGCCATCGTGCTCGTCGTCGTCTGCTGCGCGCTCTGGGGCCTGAACCAGGTGGCGACCAAGGTCGCGCTGGCCGAGATCCCGCCGCTGATGCAGGCCGCGCTGCGTTCGGCCGGCGCCGCGCTGCTGGTCGCGGCCTGGGCGCGCTGGCGCGGCATCCGGCTGTTCGAGGCCGACGGCACAGCGCGCGCCGGGCTGGCGATGGGGCTGCTGTTCGCGCTCGAGTTCGGCTGCATCTTCGTCGGCCTGCAGCACACCGCCGCCTCGCGCATGGTGGTCTTCATCTACCTCGCGCCCTTTGTCGTCGCGCTGGGCATGCCCTTCGTCGTGCGCGACGAGCGCCTGCGGCCGGCGCAGCTGGCCGGGCTGGCGGCGGCTTTCGCCGGCGTCGTCTGGGCCTTCGCCGAAGGGCTGCAGGCGCCGACCGCCGGCGAGCGCCAGTGGCTGGGCGATGCGCTCGGCGTCGCCGCGGCGGTGATCTGGGGGCTGACGACGCTGACGCTGCGCGGCAGCCGGCTGGCGAGCGCGGCGCCGGAGAAGACGCTGCTGTGGCAGCTGGCGGTGTCGGCCGTCGCGCTGGCCGCGGCGTCGTGGGCCGGCGGCGAGACGCTGGCGGCGATGCCGGGGCCGGCCTCGCTGGCGCCGCTGGCCTTCCAGATCGTCGTCGTGACCTTCGCCAGCTACCTCGTCTGGTTCTGGCTGCTGCGCCACTACCCGGCGACGCGGCTGTCGGCGTTCACGCTGCTGACGCCGGTGTTCGGGCTGCTCGCCGGCGTGCTGCTGCTCGGCGAGCCGGCGACGGCGCAGCTGCTGGTGGCGCTGGCCGCCGTCTGCACCGGCATCGCGCTGGTCAACCGCGGCTGATCGCGCGCGGCGGCGGCGCTGCGCCGGGGTTCAGGCCGGCTGGGCGCCGCGGCCCAGTTCCTTGCGGTAGCGGTTCAGGTCCTGGACGTTGGCGAAGCTGCGCCCGAACAGCAGGCCGAGGTTGTGCAGGATGCGTTCGACGACGCGGCCCTCCCACTCGGCGTCGAAGCGGATCTGGCGGTCCAGCCAGGCCTCCAGCCAGGCCGGGTCGGGCAGGCGGCTCTGCACGGTGTCGTTCGGGAACAGGCTGGCGTTGACGTGCAGGTTGGTCGGGTGCAGGGCCTGCGCGGTGCGGCGCGCGCTGGCCATCAGCACGCCGACCTTGGCGAAGGCGGTGCGCGCCTCGTCGCCGAAGCGCACGAGGGCGCGCTTCATGTAGCGCAGGTAGGCGCCGCCGTGGCGCGCCTCGTCGCGTGCCAGGGTCTCGTAGATCGCCCGGATCACCGGCTCGGTGTGCCACTCGGCGGCGCGGCGATACCAGTGGTTGAGACGGATCTCGCCGCAGAAGTGCAGCATCAGCGTCTCCAGCGCCGGCGCCGGGTCGAACTCGAAACGCACCGCGTGCAGCTCGTCCTCGGTCGGCACGAGCTCGGGGCGGAAGCGCCGCAGGTACTCCATCAGCACCAGCGAGTGCTTCTGCTCCTCGAAGAACCAGACGCTGATGAAGGCCGAGAAGTCGCTGTCGCCGCGGTTGTCGCGCAGGAACATCTCGGTGGCCGGCAGCGCCGCCCACTCGGTGATGGCGTTCATCTTGATCGTCTGCGCCTGCTCGTCGCTGAGCAGGGCGGCGTCGAAACGCTCCCACGGGATGTCCGTGTCGAGGTTCCAGCGCACGGCTTCGAGCTGCTTGAAGAGTTCGGGATACAGCATGACGGGGCAAAGGTGTCGCGACGCTGCAGTCTAGGCAGCGACGGCCTCCCGCGTGCGCGGCGGGTTGTTCCGGCTTCAGCCCCGCGCTTCGCGCCAGCGCTGCAGCTCGACGCCGATGCGCTCCAGCGAGTCGAGGGCGGTGACGCCGTCGATGCGGCGGCGGAACAGCACCGGCGCGCTGCCGCCGACCCACAGCCCGGTGCCGGCCGGCAGCTTCTCGCGCAGCTCGGCCAGGCCGTCGACGACCTGGTTGGGGCTCATGCAGCCGGAGAAGCTCAGCGCGACGACGTCGGCGCGGTAGCTGCGCGCGGCCAGCACGATGTCCCACAGCGGCGTCTGCGTGCCCAGCGCGACGCAGCGGCAGCCGTCCATCGCCATCAGCGTCTCGCACATCAGCAGGCCCAGGCCGTGCGGCTCGCCGGGGAAGGTGGTCAGCAGCACCGACGGCGCACCGCCGTCCAGCGGCTCGGGCACCGAGGCGATGGCCTGGCGCAGCAGGCTCTGCACGGTCTCGGTGTACAGGTGCTCCTCGTAGACCTCGACCTGCCCGCGCAGCCAGGCGTCGCCGACGGCGGTGTTCAGCGGCGCGACGACGTCGACGACGAAGCGCGAGATGCCGTGGCGCACCAGCATGCGGCCGAGCTCGCGACGCAGCGCGGCGGGGTCGTGGCGGCGCAGCAGTTCGAGCGCGCGGTCGAGATCGGCCGCCGCCACCGGGTTCTCGGCGCGGCGCTGGGGCTGGTCGACGGTCGACGCGGTGAGCTCGTTGAGCTCGGCGGCCGGCATCGGCACGATGCGGCCCGGCCGGTGCCCGGCGTCGAGCAGGCGCTTGATGAGGCGGAGCTTCTCGACCTGCTCGAGCGGGTAGGCCCGCTCGCCCTGCGCGTCACGCGACGGCGACGGGAAGCCGTAGCGCCGCTCCCAGACCCGCAAGGTGTCTTTGCTGAGCCCGGTGTCGCGCTCGACAGCGGCGATCGACAGCGTCAGCGCTTCAGCCGTGGTGCGATCGCTCATCCGTCTCGCCTTGTGGTTGTCCTGGACAAAGCCATGCTTGATTTCAAAAGTTGGCCTAATATAGGCCCAAGCCCAGGTTTTGAACAGGACACAGCCTCGTCAACAACGTGGCATGAACTGCAAGACCTGAAAGATGACTGTATAGTCATACTCATACCGAGAGGTTCACATGACACCGAAGCCGCAGCCGATCCCCAGGTTCGCCTCCCCCGCGTGGCCATTGGCCGCGGAACTTTGCGCGACGGTCCCGGTCACAGCGGGCAAGCAGGTCGCCACCGCGGCCACGGTTCTCACGTCGTGCGGACTCACGGGTTCCCTGTCTGCCAAGCCTGAGCGTTTCTCCTCCTCCTCCCTCCCTCCCTCGTTCGCTCAGCGCCGCCGCACGACGGCTTTTCTTTCCCGGCGCACCGCCTCGCGCGGTGCGCCGGCCCTGCGGGGCCACGGCCCGCTGAACGCGCATGGCGCGGCGGGGAGCCGCTGATGCGCCGCGTCGCCGTCGTCGGCTCCGGAATCTCCGGCCTCGCCGCTGCCTACGAGCTGTCCGCCGATGCCCGCGTCACGCTGTTCGAGGCGGGCGACTACTTCGGGGGCCACACCAACACGATCGACCTGACGATCGACGGCGTCACGCACGGCGTGGACACCGGCTTCCTGGTGTTCAACCACCGCACCTACCCGAACCTGCTGCGCCTGTTCGCCGAACTCGGCGTCGAGACGGCGCCGTCGGACATGTCGTTCTCGGTGCAGGCGCGCGAGCACGACCTGGAGTGGAGCGGCTCGGACCTGAACACGGTCTTCGCGCAGCGCCGCAACCTGCTGCGCCCGCGCTTCCTGAAGATGCTGGCCGAGATCGTGCGCTTCAACCGCCTGGCGACGGCGATCGCCGAAGCCGCCGCCGAGGACGCGCTGGCCGAGCCGATCGGCGAGTTCCTGGACCGCCACGCCTTCGGCAACGATTTCCGCGACTGGTACTTCCTGCCGATGATCGGCTGCATCTGGTCCTGCCCGACCGACCAGATGCTGCGCTTCCCGGTGGCGACGATGATCCGCTTCTGCCACAACCACGGGCTCATCCAGGTGAACGACCGGCCGCAGTGGCACACGGTCAAGGGCGGCGCCCGCAACTACGTCCGGAAGATGCTGCCGCGCATCGCCGACGCGCGTGTCTCCTGCCCGGTGTTCGAGATCCGCCGCGACGCCGACGGCGTGAGCGTCACCTCGCCGGCCGGCACCGAACGGTTCGACGAGCTCGTGCTCGCCTGCCACAGCGACCAGGCGCTGGCGCTGCTGGCCGACGCCAGCGACGACGAGCGCGCTGTGCTCGGTGCGATCCGCTACCAGCCCAACCGCGCCGTCGTGCACAGCGACGCTTCGGTGCTGCCCAAGCGCAAGCTGGCCTGGGCGTCGTGGAACTACGTGCGCTCGCCCGACCGCGGCCGCGAGCAGGCGGCCGTCTGCCTGCACTACCTGCTCAACCGGCTGCAGCCGCTGCCGTGGACGACGCCGGTCGTCGTCTCGCTGAATCCCGTCACCGAGCCCGCACCGGGCACCGTGTTCCGCGAGATCGAGTACACGCACCCGGTGTTCGACCTCGGCGCGATCGAGGCCCAGCGCCGCGTGCCGGCGCTGCAGGGCCGCGCCCGCACCTGGTTCTGCGGCGCCTGGACCCGCTACGGCTTCCACGAGGACGGGCTGGCCTCGGCGCTGGACGCGGTGCGCTCGCTGCGTTCGCACTGGCAGGCCGGCCGCCCGGCGCTGCACGAGGCGGCGTGATGGACGGCACCACCCCGCAGGCCTTGCTGGGCACCGGCGTCGTGCGCCACCGGCGGCTGAAGCCGGCCGGGCACACGTTCGAGTACCCGACCTACTTCATGCTGCTGCCGATGCGGCGGCTGCGGGCGCAGCCCGAGGCCGCGGTGCGGCGCAACCGCTTCGGCCTCGTCGCCTTCCACGACGCCGACCACGGCGACGGCCGCGCCGACTCGCTGGCCTGGCTGGAGGAGCTGCTGGCCGCCGAAGGCATCGCCGACGCCGACGGCGAGATCTGGCTGCACACCTACCCGCGTGTGCTGGGCTACGTCTTCAAGCCGGTCAGCTTCTGGTACTGCGAGCGCCGCGACGGCTCGCTGGCGGCGATCGTCGCCGAGGTCAACAACACCTTCGGCGAGCGCCACTGCTACCTGCTCGCCGGCGAGAACCTGCGCTGGGGCCGAGAGCTCGTCGCGCGCAAGGTCTTTCACGTGTCGCCGTTCTGCCGCGTCGAAGGCCGCTACCGTTTCCGCTTCCTGCGCACCGCCGAGCGCACGGTGGCGCGCGTGGACCACGACGACGACGAAGGCCCGCTGCTGCTGACCAGCGTCAGCGGACGCCTGGCCCCGCTGACCACGGCCGCCGCGCGCGCGGCCTTCTTCGGCATGCCGATGATGTCCCTGGGCGTCATCGTGCGCATCCACTGGCAGGCGCTGCAGCTGTGGCTCAAGCGCGTGCCGTTCTTCAGCAAGCCCGAACCGCCCCGGGCCTTCACCACCCGCTGACCCAGGAACCGCCATGACGACGACGACCGCCGACGCCTTCGCCCTGCCCGAGTCCGCCCCCGCGGCCGCACGCACCGTCTTCCGCCTGCTGCGCCGGCTGGCCGTCGGCACGCTGGACGTGCAGCTGCCCGACGGCAGCCTGGCCCACTTCGGCACCGGCCGCGACGGCGAGCCCCGCGCGTCGATGCGCATGATCGACTGGGGCGTCTGCTCGGCGACGCTGAAGAGCGGCGACATCGGCTTCGCCGAGGCCTACATCGACGGCCAGTGGACCTCGCCCGACGTGGTCGCGCTGCTGCAGCTGTTCATCGCCAACCGCGACGCGGTCGAGGAGGCGATCTACGGCCGCTGGTGGGGCTCGCTGCTGCACCGCTTCAAGCACCTGCTGAACCGCAACTCGCGCCGCGGCAGCCGCAAGAACATCCACGCCCACTACGACCTGGGCAACCCGTTCTACCGTCTCTGGCTCGACGAGACGATGAACTACTCCAGCGCCTGGTTCGACGGCGACACGGACAAGCCGATGCCCGAGGCCCAGCGCGCCAAGGTGCGGCGCGCGCTGCGCGAGTGCGGCGTGCGCGCCGGCGACCGCGTGCTCGAGATCGGCTGCGGCTGGGGCGCGGTGGCCGAGGCGGCGACCAACGAGTTCGGCGCCCGCGTCACCGGCGTCACGCTGTCGACCGAGCAGCTGGCCTACGCCCGCGAACGCCTGGCGCGCCTGGGCCTGGGCACGCAGGCCGACCTGCGGCTGCAGGACTACCGCGACATCCAGGACGGCCCCTTCGACGCCGTCGTCTCGATCGAGATGTTCGAGGCCGTCGGCCGCGAGTACTGGGGCAGCTACTTCCGCACCGTGCGCGACCGGCTCAAGCCCGGCGGCCGCGCCTGCATCCAGTCGATCACGATCCGCGACGACCTGTTCGCGCGCTACCTGCGCTCCACCGACTTCATCCAGCAGTACGTCTTCCCCGGCGGCCTGCTGCCCAGCGCGTCGGCGTTCCGCGCCGAAGCCCGCAAGGCCGGGCTGGAGGTCGTCGGCGAACTCGCCTTCGGTGCCGACTACGCCGAGACGCTGCGCCGCTGGCGCGTCGCCTTCCTCGCGAACGAGAACACGGTGCGCGCCCAGGGCTTCGACACGCGTTTCGTGCGCATCTGGGAGTTCTACCTCGCGTACTGCGAGGCGGCCTTCGCCACCGGCAACACCAACGTCGTGCAGTTCACGCTGCGCCGTGCCTGAATGGACCGCACCCGCCGCGCCCTGCTCGCCGCCGCGCTGGTCCCGGCGTACGCGGCCGCGGCCCGGACGCCGCCGCCACCCGAGCTCGCCGCCTACGCGCCGCTGGCACTGCAGGGCGAAGGCCGCCTGCGCGTGCTGGGCTTCGCCGTCTACGACGCCCGGCTGTGGGTCGGAGAGGGCTTCACGCCCGAGCGCTGGGCCGACGCGCCGCTGGCGCTGGAGATCCGCTACACCCGCGCCTTCGACGGCGCGGACATCGCCTCCCGCTCGCTGGACGAAATGCGTCGCCAGGGCGAACTGCCCGAGGCACAGGCGCAACGCTGGCGCCAGACGATGGCGGCACTGTTCCCCGACGTGAAGCCGGGTGACCGCCTGGTCGGCGTGCGCCGCGCCGACGGCGGCACACGCTTCTACGCCAACGGCCGGCGCCTGGGCGAGGTCGACGACACCGAGTTCGGCCGCCGCTTCTTCGGCATCTGGCTGGCGCCGCAGACCTCGCAGCCGACGCTGCGCGCGCGCCTGTTCGGGCAGACGGCATGAACACGGCGGGCCTGGACGCACGCGGGCCCGCAACCCCGGCGGCCCGCTGGCGCGGCGGCTTGGCCGACGGCCTGCGCTACGGCGCGCTGGGGCTGCCGCTGGCCTTCGTCGCGCTGCCGCTGTACGTGCTGCTGCCGCCACACTACGCCGCCGAATATGGCGTGCCGCTGGCGACGCTGGGCGCGCTGCTGCTGGCGGTGCGGCTGCTCGACGCCGTCATCGACCCGGCGCTCGGCCGCCTCGTCGACCGTTTGTTCACCGGCTCGCCGGCTCGGCTGCTGGCCGTCGCCGCGGCGGCAGCGCTGCTGCTGGCCGCGGCCTTCCACGGCCTGTTCTTCCCGCCGGTGACGGCCGGCACGGCACTGCTGGCTTGGTGCGCGGCGCTGCTCGTCGCCGCCTACCTGGCCTACAGCCTGCTCGCCGTGCTGCACCAGGCCTGGGGCGCGCGCCTGGGCGGCGACGCCGCGGTGCGCGCGCGCATCGTGTCCTGGCGCGAAGGCCTGGCGCTGGCCGGCGTGCTGGTGGCCAGCGTGCTGCCGTCGACCGCCGGGCTGGCGGCGACCAGCGCCGTGTTCGCCGTCACGCTGGTGATCGGCCTCGTGCTGCTGGCCGGCGCGCCGCGCGCCGAGGCGACGCCGGCCGCGGCCCGGGTCGACTGGCGAGCGCCGCTGGCGACGCCGGCCTTCCGCCGCCTGCTCGCCGTCTTTCTCGTCAACGGCATCGCCAGCGCGGTGCCGGCGACGCTGGTGCTGTTCTTCGTGCGCGACCGGCTGCAGGCCCCGGCCTGGGAGCCGGTGTTCCTGGCCGCCTACTTCGCCGCCGGCGCGCTGGCGATGCCGCTGTGGGTGCGGCTCGTGGCGCGCCTCGGGCTGGCCGGCGCCTGGCTGGCCGGCATGGCGCTGGCCGTCGCCGCCTTCGTCTGGGCGGCGACGCTGGGGCCGGGCGACACCGCCGGATTCGTCGCGGTCTGCGTCGCCAGCGGCGTCGCGCTCGGCGCCGACCTGGCGCTGCCCGGCGCGCTGCTGGCCGGCATCGTGCGCCGCGCCGGCCACGGCGGCGGCGAAGGCGCGTACTTCGGCTGGTGGAACCTGGCCACCAAGCTCAACCTGGCGCTGGCCGCCGGGCTGGCGCTGCCGCTGCTCGGGCTGCTGGGCTATGCGCCCGGCGCCCGCGAACCCGAGGCGCTGGCGGCGCTCACCGCCGCCTACTGCCTGCTGCCCTGTGTGCTGAAGACCGCCGCCGCCGCACTGCTGTGGCGTTGGCGGCACCGACTCGACGAGGAGAACCCACGATGAAGCGACGCCTGCTGCTCGGCCTGGCCACCGCCGCGGTACTGGCCGGCTGCGCCGGCCCGACACCGGCCGACTACGCCGCCGAGACCCCGAAGCTCGACCTGAAGACCTTCTTCGACGGCGAGATGACGGCCCACGGCATCTTCAGCGACCGCTCGGGCAAGGTCGTGCGCCGCTTCACGGTGCAGATGACCGGCACCTGGAGCGGCGACGACGGCGTGCTCGACGAGCACTTCACCTACAGCGACGGCAAGACCGAGCGCCGCGTCTGGAAGCTGAAGTCGCTGGGCAACGGCCGCTACGAAGGCCGCGCCGACGACGTCGTCGGTGTCGCCCAGGGCACGGCCGCCGGCAACGCGCTGAACTGGCGCTACACGCTGCGGCTGCCGGTCGACGGCAGCGTCTACGAGGTCCAGTTCGACGACTGGATGTTCCAGATGGACGACAAGGTGATGCTGAACAAGGCCGAGATGAGCAAGTTCGGCGTCCGCCTGGGCGAGGTCACGCTCGCCTTCCACAAGCGCTGAACACCATGCCCCTGAACCCTCCGCTGCGCGACTGGCAGGGCCGCAGCGCCTGGCTGGTCGGCGCCTCCACCGGCATCGGCCGCGCGACGGCCTCGCGGCTGCACGCGCTGGGTGCGCGTGTCACCGTCTCGGCGCGCGACGCCGACGCGCTGGCGCGTTTCGTCGCCGCGCATCCGGGCAGCGTCGCGCTGCCACTGGACGTGACCGACCGCGCCGCGGTGCAGGCCGCAGCCCGGGAGGTGATCGCCGGCTCGGGCACCCCCGACCTGGCCCTGTACTGCGCCGGCACCTACACGCCGATGCGCGCCACCGCCTTCGACCTGGACGTCGCGCTGCGCCACGTGCAGGTGAACTACGCCGGCGCGCTGCACTGGCTCGACGCGCTGCTGCCGGCGATGCGCGCGCGCGCCGCCGCCGGCCAGAGCGCGCACCTGAGCCTGGTCGGCAGCGTCGCCGGCTACCGCGGCCTGCCGCAGTCGCTGGCCTACGGGCCGACGAAGGCGGCGCTGATCAACCTCGCCGAGACGCTGTACCTGGACCTGCACCCGGCCGGCGTCGGCGTGTCCATCGTCAACCCGGGCTTCGTCGAGACGCCGCTGACGGCGAACAACGGGTTTCGCATGCCGGCCCTGCTGACGCCCGAAGAAGCCGCCGAGGCCATCCTGCGCGGCTGGGCGCGCGGCGACTTCGAGATCCACTTCCCGCGCCGCTTCACGTTGTGGCTGAAGGCGCTGCGCCACGTCGGCTACGGCCCCTATTTCGCCGCGGTGCGGCGCTCCACCGGCCTGTGACGATGAAGAGCCCGCATCCCGACCCGCGTGTGCAGCGCCTGGTGGAAGCCTTCGAGACGCTGTCGCCGGCCGCGCTGGCGCGGCTGGGCGAGGTCTACGCGCCCGACGCCGTGTTCAAGGACCCGTTCAACGAGGTGCGCGGCGTGCCGGCGATCGCCGCGATCTTCGAGCACATGTTCCGCTCGCTGGAGGCGCCGCGTTTCGTCGTGCACGAGGCGGTGGCTTCAGGCGACCAGTGTTTCCTGACCTGGGACATGCACTACCGCATGAGACGCCTCGTGAAAGGCGAGCAGACGATCCGCGGCGCAACCCACGTCCGTTTTGCCGCCGACGGGCGCGTCGTGCTGCACCGCGACTACTGGGACGCCGCCGAGGAGCTGTACGAAAAGCTGCCCGCCGTCGGTGCCGCGATGCGCTGGCTCAAGCGCCGCGCGTCGAGCTGATCGAGCGCGGCGCTCGAAAGCCCGCAAGAACGCACGCAGCCCATCGTCAAACCGTCTGGAGCCTCCCTCGCGGAGGGAGGCTGGAGGGTGCCGTCGAACGAGCTGGAGCACCCTCCCGGAGGGGGCTCGGGGGAGCTCAACGGTCACCGCAGCGCTAGACGCGGGCGGCTTCGCCGCCCGCGTCTAGCGCTGCCCTTCGGTCAGCGCGTCGACCTGGAAGCGCCCGCTCTTGTCGACGAGCCAGATCTCGGTGAAGCGTGCGCCGCCCAGGCGCGCCGGCGCCGGGTAGGGTGCGGCGCGTTTGATCATTGCCACGACCCAGGGCGCGACCTCGTCGGCCGCGGGCTTGCGCACGACGTGCACGCCGGCGACCTGGCCCGTCGCGTCGATCTCGGTCTCGACGACCATCACCGAGTACAGCAGCGGCGGCAGCCGGCCCTTGTAGATGCGTGCCGGATAGGCGGCGTAGACGTGCCGCGCAGCCTCGACGCGGTACTGCTTCTCGTGCTCGGCGGACGAGGCCGCCGGCGGCAGGTCCAGCACGGGCGCGGGCACGGTGGCGAACTGGGCCCGGGCCGGGCCGGCGAACGCCAGGGCCGCCAGCGCGGCCACCGCGGCGGCATGTCGCAGGCGGGCACTCGCGGTCAGGGGCGGGAGTCGATTCATGGGTCCTGCGTCCGAATCGTGGAGGCGCGGCCGCAGGGCGCAGCCGCGACAGGAGACTACACGATGGTCGGTGGCGCACGCATGCTGACGCGGATGCGCCGGCGCCGCAATGAGCGAGCAGGAACTAACGCAACCAGCCTTTTCGGCGGAAGTACAGGAACGGCGCGGCGACCGAGGACACCATCACCGCGATCGCGAACGGATAGCCGTACTGCCACTCGAGCTCGGGCATGAAGCGGAAGTTCATGCCGTAGATGCTCGCGATCAGCGTCGGCGGCAGCAGCCCGACCGAGGCCACCGAGAAGATCTTGATGATCTTGTTCTGGTTGATGTTGATGAAGCCGACGGTGGCGTCCATCAGGAAGTTGATCTTGTCGAACAGGAACGCGGTGTGCGAGTCCAGCGAGTCGATGTCGCGCAGGATCTGGCGCGCCTCCTCGAACTGCTCGGCGTTGAGCATGCGGCTGCGCATCAGGAAGCTGAGCGCGCGCCGCGTGTCCATCATGTTGCGGCGGATGCGGCCGTTCAGGTCTTCCTCGCGCGCGATCGCGGCCAGCGCCTCGCCGGCGCTGCGGTCGTCGACGTCCTGGCGCAGCACGCGCGCGCTGACCTTCTCCAGGTTGTCGTAGACGCCCTCGAGCGCGTCGGCCGAGTACTCGGCGTCGGCGTCGTAGAGCTTGAGCAGCACGTCCTTGGCGTCCTCGATCAGCGCCGGGATGCGGCGCGCACGCAGGCGCAGCAGGCGGAACACCGGCAGGTCCTCGGCGTGCACCGAGAACAGCACCTTCTCGTAGAGGATGAAGGCCACGCGCACGTTGCGCGAGCCCTGGCCGTCGGGGCCGTTGTCGCCGTCGATCAGGAAGTCCGAGCGGATGTGCAGCTCGCCGTTGTCTTCCTCGTAGAAGCGGGCCGACTCCTCGAGATCCTCGTCGACGACGTCCTCGGGGATGGCCAGACCGAAGCGGGCGCGGACCCAGCCCTTCTCCTCGGCGGTGGGGGCTTCGAGATCGACCCAGACCGGCTGCACGCCGGCCAGCGCCTGCGGGTTGTCGATCTCTTCCTGGAACAGCCGGCCGTTGGCCAGCGTGAAGACGTTGAGCATCGCGAGTCTCGGCGTCGTGCCACGGCGGAACCTGCGTCCGCAGCGGCCGGTCGATGGGCTGAAGGGGCTGGACGGACCGCCGCGCTCCAGGTTCGACGCCGGAGCCGACGGTCAGCGACTAGGTGGCTGTTCCATGAGGTGTCCCGGTGGACGGGGAAGGCCAGATTATTGCACCGCGCCCGCGGTATCGGGGCTCCACGGCAGGGCCGCGGCGGCACGCGACAGCGGCAGCCACAAGGTCACCGTCGTGCCCCGTCCAGGGGTGCTGGCGACGTCGACGCGACCGCCCTGCAGCTCGACGATCTCCTTGACCAGGCTCATGCCCAGCCCGGTGCCCGGAATGTTGCCGGAGGGGTCGGCGCGGTAGAAGCGCTCGAAGACGCGCGCCAGCTGCTCGGGCGTCATGCCGATGCCGTGGTCGGTCACGCGCACGCCGACCGCCGGCTCGCCGTGCAGCTCGCCGGACTGCGTCGTCACCACGATCGTGCCGCCGTCGGGCGAGTACTTGACGGCGTTGGACAGCACGTTGGTCAGCGCGCGGTTGGTCTTCTCCGGGTCGACGTCGAGCACGCAGTCGGGATGGGCGACGTCGATCTGCAGCTCGTGCGCGCCACCCTGGATCAGCATCGGCCCGACGGCCTGCGTCACCAGACTGTCCAGCCGGCAGGGCTCGCGCTTCAGGTCCTTGCCCTGGCGAGCCTCGATGCGCGCCAGGTCCAGCAGCTCGTTGACCATGTTGATCAGCAGCGAGGCCTGGCGGTGGATGGTCTGCAGCATGTCGCGGCGGCGCTCCTCGGAGACCGGACGGCGCAGCAGCAGCTCGGTGAAGCCGAAGACGCTGACCATCGGCGTGCGCAGCTCGTGCGCCGCGGTGCTGAGGAACTCGCTCTTCATGCGGTCGACCTCGGTCTCGCGCGTGATGTCGCGGAAGAACAGGATGGTCTCGTGGTGGCCGGCACCGGCGCGGCGGGCCATGCGCGCGAGCACGCGCCGCTCGGGGCGCACCAGCTGCAGCAGGTCGGGGCCGTCGGCACGGTCGCCGGCGGCCAGCGCCAGCGACACCGGGGAGTAGGGCGTCGAGGCGTCGCACTGCTTGAGGAAGCGGCGGTCGAAGTCGTCGACGCCGAGCCCGGCGTCGAGCACGCCGGAGTCCCAGCCGGTCATCGCGAAGAAGGCCGGGTTGCCGTAGACGAGGCGGCCGCCGTCGACGCCGTCGAAGACGACGAAACCGTCGGGCGACAGGTCGAAGACCGCGTTCAGCCGCTCGCTGCGCTCGGCGATCGCCATGCGCGCGCGCTCGCGTTCGGTGACGTCGTTGAGCACGCCGACGTAGTGCTGCGGCGCGCCCTCGGCGTTGGGCACCGGCGAGACCGTCAGCTCGTTGAAGAACAGCGTGCCGTCCTTGCGGTAGTTGCGCAGCACGACCTGGGTCGACTCGCCGCGGCCGATGGCCCGCGTCAGCTCGGCGAGCTGCGGCTGGTCGCGGTCGTCGCCCTGCAGGAAGGCGCAGCTGCGGCCGGTCGTCTCGTCGGCGGCGTAGCCGGTGATGCGGCCGAACGCCGGGTTGGCGTAGAAGACCGGATAGCCCGGCAGCGACATGTCGCAGATGACGACGCCGTTGGTCGTGCACTCCAGCGCCCGGCTGTACAGGTTGAGCATCGAGAAGGTCATGCGCTGCTCGGTCATGTCGCGCACGACCGCGGCATAACGCAGGCCGTCGGCGGTCTCGGTGCGCGACAGCGACACCTCGGCCGGGAACGGCGTGCCGCCGCGGCGCAGCGCCTCGATCTCGAAGCGCGCGACGTAGGTGCCGCTGGAGCGCATGTACAGGCCGGCCAGCGTGCGCCGCTCGGCCTCCTCGCAGTCGAGCCCGGGCAGCAGGTCGGACACCGGGCGGCCCAGCGCTTCGTCGGGCTGCAGGCCGAAGATGCTGCTGACGCCCGGATTGACGACGCACACGCGGCCGCCGGCGTCGAGGCCGAGGATGACGTCGGGCACGGCCTGCAGGATGGCCTCGTTGCGCGACTCGGCGCGGCCGATCGCCGCCATCTGGTCGCGCAGCCGCGACGAGGTGTCGTTCAAGGCCTCGGCCAGCTCGCGGAACTCGCGGCTGCCGCCGTCGATCTCGAGACGGGCGCCGGCGTTGCGGCCGAGCTCGGTGGAGAAGCGCACCAGCCGCTGCAGCGGCGCCAGCGCACGCTGGATGAAGCCGTAGCTGACGACGATGGTCAGCAGGCTGACCAGCGCGATCGCCAGCACCGCCTCGTACGACAGCGCGCCGAGGCGCTCGCGCTCGGCCTGCAGCGAGTAGGTCACGCCGAAGCTGCCGAGGCGGCCGCCGGGGCCGACCGGAGCCCAGACCTGGACCGCGTCGTCACCGACGCGCGCGGCACGGCCGGCCACGGCCGGCGCGCCGCGTGCCGGCGCCGCGCTCGGCGTCTCGCGCGCGACCAGCCCTTCGGCCGACTGGCGCAGCGACAGCAGCTGCACGCCGCGCGAGTCGACGACCTCCAGCCGCTCGACACCCGGCATGCCGGCGAAGCTGCGCAGCACGCTCTCGAGCTCGGCGTCGTCACCGGCCTCCAGCGGCACGGTGGCCGCGGCCGACACGCCCTGGGCGATCGACTCCGCCCAGCGCAGGCTGGTCAGCGTGGCCACCTCGTCCAGGCGCGAGGCCGAGACGCGGTGCAGCAGCAGCATCGCCAGCGCCGTGCTGAGCACCAGCAGCGCCAGCAACTGGTGCCGCAGCCGCCGCGGCCAGGCCGCCAGGGGCCATGGCCGCGGGGCCATCAGGCGGTCTCCAGCAGGCGCTCGATGGTGTCGATCAGCTGCAGCGGACTGAACGGCTTGACGAGGTACTCGTCGGCGCCGGCGGCCTGGCCGGCCTCGCGGTCGCGGGCCTGGCCACGCGCGGTCAGCAGCACGATCTTCATGCCCCGCGTCGACGGGTCGTTCTTCAGCCGCTGGCAGACCTGCAGGCCGTCGAGCTCGCCGGGCATCATGACGTCGAGCAGCACGAGGTCGGGCTTGACGGCCAGCGCCAGACGCAGCCCGTAGGCGCCGTCGGCGGCCTCGTGGATCTCGTAGGCCTCGAACTCCAGCGTCATGCGGATCAGCTTGCGGATGTCGGCCTGGTCTTCGACGATGAGAACACGCTTCATGGCGGCTCCTGGTGAAACGGGTGGGAGGCTGCTCAGCGCGCGGCGGCGTCGCGCTTGCGGGCACGCGACATCAGCTCGGCCAGGTCGCGGGCGTACTGCTGGGCCTGCATGATGTCCAGCTGCGGCTGCTCGCTGCGGTGCGGCGCGCCGGTGGGCAGGTCGATGACGAAGTTGCGCATGCCGTCGTCGTCCTCCTCGCGCAGCTGGCCGCCGTGCAGCGAGACGATGTGCTGGCAGAGCTTGAAGCCGATCTGGTCGCGAGCGTCGCGCTTGGCCGGCGCGCGGCGGCCGGACGGCGGATTGCGCGGCAGGTCGACGGCATCGGCCACGCGCGGTGCGAACATGCCGCAGTCGCGGAACACGATCACCGCACGCGGCCCCATCTGGCGGTGCTCGATGTCCAGCACCGCGCCGGACGGCGAGCTGCGCAGCGCCGACTCCAGACACTCGAGGAAGACGCGGCGCAGCCAGTGCTCGCTGCCGTACAGCGTCGCCAGGCTGGCGGCGTCGGACTGGGCGCGAAAACGCACCTTGATCTGGCGCGCCAGCGCCACCGGCTCGACCTCGGCCCAGACCGACTGCAGCAGCGCCCACAGCTCGATGCGGTCGTTGGCGAACAGCGCGCCGCTGCCCCACAGCTGCGCCAGGTCGACCAGCTTGTCGAGCACACGCACCAGCTCCTGCACGCCGTCGACCAGAGCGTCGAGCTCCGGGCCGCCGCCGTGCTCGCGGGCGAGGGCCATCGCGCCGCGCGTCTCGGCCAGCGGGTCGCGCAGGTCGGCGCGGATCACCTGCATCAGGTTGTCGAAGGCCGAGCCGGCGTCGTCGGCGGCCTCCGGCGCGATCAGCACGAAGGCGTCCTCGCGCGACAGCCCCGGGATCACGCGGCACTGCAGGTCCGGCGGCGGCAGCCCGGGCGCGGGCGCCACACCGACCGAGACCAGCTTGCGCGCGGTCTGCTGCGTCACCGCGGCGGCCACCGCGGCGGCGAGGTCGGGGTCGAAGAGCCGGTGCCCCGGCGCCAGCCCGGTGCGCAGGCCGGCATCACTGTTGGCATAACGCACCGTGGCGTCGCGGTGAACCCACAGCAGCCCCGACTTCATGTTCTCAAGCAGTTCGGTCAGCGTGGAATGCATGATCAGCGTTCGTCCCTTGGGATCGCATTTTGCATCTTTATCACTTTTGCACGCGGTAATCGGTCACGCTTTCAAGCCGGGGGCCGGCCGCCGCGGCCCGCCGCAGGCCGTGCCGCGGCCCGCTCGTTATCCTGGGCGCCCCGCATCGCTGGAAGGCCGCGCCGTGATCCGCCTGCTCCTGTCCGCCGCCTCGCTGCTCGTCGCCGTCGCGGCGCCCGCCTCGCCCGCAAAGGCCCCCGACGCCGGCAGCCCGCGCCCGGTCGTCGAGGCGTTGCACGGCATCGAGGTGGCCGACCCGTTCCGCCACCTCGAGAACGTGCGCGACCCGGCGGTCGCGGCCTGGATGCGGGCGCGTTCGCGCGAGGCCCGGCGCACGCTCGACAAGATCCCCGGCCGCGCCGCGATGGCCAGCGACGTCGCGCACCTGATGGCCGACGCCGGCACGCGGCTCGGCGAGGTCCAGCGCCGCCCCGGCGGGCGGCTGTTCTACGAGAAGCGCGGCGCACGCGACGACCAGTTCCGCCTCTACCTGCGCCAGGGCGGGCGCGAGCGCCTGCTGGTGGACCCGCAGGCGCTGGGCCGGCCGCGCGGCACGCCGCATGCGATCGACTACTTCGTGGCCTCGCCGCAGGGGCGCTACGTCGCCTTCGGCCTGTCCGCAGGCGGCTCCGAGGACGCCCGGCTGCACGTCGTCGACACACGCAGCGGCCGGCGCGTGCTCGGCCCGGTCGAGCGCGCCCAGTACGGCAACGTCGCCTGGCTCGACGACGAGAGCGGCTTCTTCTTCACCCGGCTGCGCGCCCCGGCCGCCGACGCCGCGCCGGCCGACAAGTACGCCGGTTCGCGCGCCGTCTTCGTGCGCCTGGGCGCCGACCCCGAACACGCCCCGGTGGCCTTGTCCTTCGAGTCGCCCGGCGTGGCGATCGACGAGGCCCAGGACTCGCCGTCGGTGCTGCCGGTGCCCGGAACGCGCTGGGCGCTGGGGCTGGTCAGCCACGGCACCGACCGCGAGCTCGCGGTCTGGGTGGCGCCGCTGGCCGACGCCGTCGCCGGCACCGCACGCTGGCGCCCGGCGTTCGGGCGCGAGGCCGGGGTCACGGCGCTGGAGACCGCCGGCGAGCGGCTGTTCCTGCTGAGCCACCTCGGCGCGCCGCGCTCACGCTTGCTGGAAACCTCGGTCGCGGCGCCGGACCCGGCCGGCGCGCGTGTCCTCGTGCCCGAGGGCGAAGGCGTGCTGACGGGGCTGGCGCGCGGCGCCGACGCGCTGTACCTGCGCCGCCGCGACGGCAGCGCCTCGTCGCTGCTGCGCCTGCCGCTGGACGGCGGCGCCGCACCCACGGAAGTCGCGCTGCCGCTGCGCGGCGCCTTCGAGTTCGCCGGCGCGGACCCGGGCCTGCCCGGGGTGATGCTCGCGCTGCAAGGCTGGACCGAGCCCGAGCGCCTGTGGTCGGTGGCCCCCGGCGCCGACGGCGCGGTGACGGTGACCGACACCCGGCTGCTGCGCCCGGGACGCACGCCCGCGGCCGGGCGCTACGTCGTGCGGGAGGTGCTGGTGCCCGGCCACGACGGCGTGCGCGTGCCGCTGGCCATCGTGCACCGCGCCGGGCTGAAGCTCGACGGCCGCGCGCCGGCACTGCTCTGGGGCTACGCCAGCTACGGCATGACCGACGAACCCTGGTTCTCGGCCACCCGGCTGGCCTGGCTGGACCGCGGCGGCGTCTTTGCCGTCGCCAACCCGCGCGGCTCGGGCGCCTTCGGCCAGGACTGGTACCGCGGCGGCCTGCGCGAGACCAAACCCAACAGCTGGAAGGACTTCATCGCCACCGCCGAGTACCTCGTCGCCGAGGGCTACACGACGCCGGCGCGGCTGGGGGCCTGGGGCGCCAGCGCCGGCGGCGTGCTCGTCGGCCGCGCGATCACCGAGCGGCCCGACCTGTTCGGGGCCGCGGTGCTGTCGGTCGGCGCGCTCGACATGGTGCGTGCCGAGCTCGAGCCCAACGGCCCGCCCAACATCCCCGAGTTCGGCAGCGTCGCCACCGCGGACGGACTGCGTGCGCTGCTGGCGATGAGCAGCTACCACCAGGTGCGCGACGGCGTGCGCTATCCGGCGGTGCTGCTGACGCACGGCGTCAACGATGCCCGCGTCGAGGTCTGGCAGAGCCTGAAGATGGCCGCCCGGCTGCGGCAGGCCACGGCCAGCGGCAAGCCGGTGCTGCTCCGGCTGGACTACGCCGGCGGCCACGGCGGTGGCGCGACCCGCGCCCAGCAGGCCGCCGAGACGGCCGACATCTACGCCTTCCTGCGCTGGCAGGCGACGGGCAGCGCACGCTGACACGCGGCGAGGGCGGGCCGGACCGGCCGGCGCGGCTGCCGTGCCGTCTCAGCCGGCTTCGACGATCGCCAGCAACGCGCCGCGCAGCAGGGCCCAGCCGTCGCGCGCGGCCGCCGCGTCGCCGGCAGCCGACGCCCGGTCGAGCGCCGCGGCGCGTTCGGCGTCGGCGGCGTAACCCAGCGTCAGCAGCACCGACTTCAGGCTGTGCGCCAGGCGGCGCAGCGCCGCCAGGTCGCCGGCGTCCAGTGCTGCGTCACCCTGGCGCACGTCGCGCAGGAACTGCGGCAGGCAGCTGGCGCGATAAGCCTCGTACAGCGCGGCGTCGCCGGCGAAGAACTGCGCCACGGCGCCCGGGGCGGGCACCGGTGGCGGGGCGGCCGGATCGTGCAGCGCCCGGCGGGCGCAGGATTCCAGCTCGTCCAGCGGCACCGGCTTGGACAGGACCTCGTCGACACCCAGGGCCTCGAGTTCGTGGCGGCGCTCGGCCGAGATGCCGGCGCTGAAGGCGACGAGCCGCGGCCGCGCGGGGCCGGTGGCGGCCAGCTCGTGCAGCAGGTCCACGCCGTTGCCGTCGGGCAGCATCAGGTCGCAGATCACCAGCCTGACCGGCTCCCGGGACAGCGCGGCGCGCGCTTCGGCCAGCGTCGCCGCCTCGACCAGATGCAGCGGCAGTTCCTCCAGCGCGATCTGGACGAAACGGCGGATGGAAGGATCGTCCTCGACGAGCAGCACCCGCGGCAACGACGCCGTGACGTCGTCGGCGGGCGCCGCCGTCATGCGGCCGCCGTGGTGGCTTCGAGTGCCGCCTTCAGCAGGCCGGGCAGTTGCGCGACGAGCTGCGGCTTGTGCACGACGGGCACGCCCTCCAGCGCGAAGGCATAGGGCGCGCGGCCGGCCTCGTCCAGCGAGGTCTCCACGACCAGCCGGCTGCGGCTGAACTGCGAGTGCGAGCGCAGGCTGGTGATCAGCGTCGCGCCGTCGATGCCCGGCAGCAGGATGTCGACGATCAGCACGTCGGGCTGCAACTGGCCGGCCAGCGCGAGGCCGGCGATGCCGTCGTCGGCGACGTGCAGCTCGACGCCGGGCAGGTGCTGCCGCACGAGCAGCGACACCAGGTTCTGGTAATGCGCGGAGTCTTCGATCAGCAGCACGCGCCGCGCCGCCGGGACGGCTCGCGCCACGGGCGCCGGGCGCGCCGGACCGGAGCGCCGACCCTCGCGCCAGCGTTCGACCGATTCGCGCGAGATGCGGCGGTGTCCGCCGGGTGTCTTCCAGGCCTCGAGCTCGCCGCGGTCGACCATCATCTGGACCGAACGCACGGCCATTCCGAGCAGGCGCGCGACTTCCAGCGTGCTGAAGGTGTCTCGTACGTCGTCGGGCATCGGGGTCTCGGCCATCGAGTAATTCTGCCGAATTTCCGGGCTCGCGGAACGCCTGGGAGCAAGTGATAAAAACATCATTGCTGATAATCCATCACGACCGATGAACGATTCTTCGCCCATGGCCGCCGCGACAGGCCACCCCAGCCCCCCGGACTCGAGCGCGTCAGCAAACCGCTTCGACGAGGCCGCGCATGCACAGATGGAGTGTTTCCTGCGTGACTTCGGCGAGATGTACCAGGAGGTCACGCGCGCCCACCACGAGACGCTGTTTCGCCTCGCGCTGGCGGCCGAGTACCGCGACAGCGACACCGGCGAGCACATCATCCGCATGGGTTTCCTGTGCGAGGCGCTGGCGCTGGCCGTCGGGCGCAGCGACCGCTGGGCCGCGATGCTGCGCAAGGCCGCCCCGATGCACGACGTCGGCAAGATCGGCATCCCGGACAAGGTGCTGCAGAAGCCCGGCGTGCTCGACGAGCAGGAGCGCGCGACGATGAACGAGCACGCGCGCATCGGCGCGGAGATCCTCGGCCAGTCGCGCATTCCGCTGTTCCGGCTGGCGGCCGAGGTCGCGCTGTCGCACCACGAGCGCTGGGACGGCACGGGTTATCCATCGGGGCTGAAAGGCGACACGATTCCGCTGTCGGGGCGTATCGTCGCCGTCGTCGACTTCTTCGACGCGCTGACGATGGACCGCTGCTACCGCAAGGCCTTCTCCGACGCCCAGGCCCTGCAGATGCTTCGGGAGCAGGCCGGACGCGCCTTCGACCCGCGCATCGCCGCGGCATTCCTGGACCATGCGCCGCAGCTGATCCGGCTGCGCGACACGATCAACCGCCGCAAGCCCAGCTTCGGCGAACTCGTCGACGGCCCGACCCCGGCCGAAGCCCTCGCGCCATGAGCCCGGGCTCGTCGCTGCCTGGCGGAACCGGCCGCGGGTTGTCGCCGTGAACACGCAGGCGGCCAACCCTCGCCGCCGACGCCCGCGGCCGCTGACCGCACGCCTCGTCATCGGCGGCGGCGCGGCGCTGCTCGCGCTGCTGCTGGCCGTCACGGGCGCCATCGCCGCCTACGAGTACGGCGAAGCGCGGGACGTTCAGCTGGACCGGGCCGAACTGCTGGCCCGCATGGTCGAAGAGCACGCGACGCACGAGTTCGAAGACGCCGGCCGGGTGCTGGCCGCCGCCGCAGACGTGGCGAGCCGCGTGCCGGTGGAGCGCCATGCCGAACTGGGCACCGCGTTCGCGCAGACCGCCGCCGGCCAGCCGCTGGTCGCCGCCACCGTGCTGGTGGACAGCCGCGGCCTCGTCCTCGCGTCCAGCGTGCCGGGCGCACGCGGACGCACGATCGAGCTGGCGCGGATCTCCCGGCTGCCGGCGCCCGGGCAGCTGGCCTATGGCGGCTACCTCGCCGACGCGTCGCCGGTGCTGCCGGCTCGGGCGGCGGTGCCGGTGCTGCGCGGCGTGCTCGCCGCCGACGGCCGGCCGCTGACGCTGGTGGGCCTGCTGGACCCCGCCGAGCTGGCGCGCTTCCAGCGCCACGCACTCGAGGACCCGGGCACCAGCGCGATGCTGGTGCGACACGACGGGCTGGTGCTGAGCGCGACGCCCGCGGCCGTCGCGGCCGCCGGCGAACGCATCGCCGCCGGCGAAGACGGCCGCTTCACGGTTGACGACCTGCCGCAGCACGTCACCGCGGCGCGCACGCTGGCCTCGCAGCCCGAGCTGACGGTGCTCGTCACGCGCGACCTCGACGTCGCGCTGGCCACCTGGCGGCGGATGGTCGCGTGGCTGGCCGCCGGGGCCGCCGCGGCCGCCGCCCTGATCGCGGCGATGACCTTCGTCGCCGAACGCAGCGTGCGCGCACGCGAGGCCGCCCGGCGCCAGCGCGACGCCGCGCAGCTCGCGGTGGCGCTGCGCGAACGCGAGCTGAGCGTCATCGTCAAGAGCGTGCAGGAGCTGATCTTCCGCACCGACGCCGAGGGCCGGCTCACCTTCGTCAACGCGCGCTGGCTGGCCGCCACCGGGCAGCCGGGCGAACGGCTGATCGGCCAGGCCCTCGTCGACCTGATGGCGCCGTCGTCGCGCGAGGCGGTCGCGGCGCTGCTGGCGCCGTCGGCCAGCGGCTCGCGCGCCGCCCAGGTGAGTTTCGCCGGCACCGAGCAGCGCCTGTTCGACCTCGCCGTGTCGCCGCTGATCGAGGGCGGCCGGGTCGTCGGCCACGCCGGCAGCGCGGTCGACGTCACCGAGCGCTGCGCGGCGCAGCGCGAGCTGCAGGAGCAGCTCGCGCTGTCGGCGCTGATGCTCGACACGATGCCGCTGCCGGTGGCGCTGATGGACCGCGAGGCCGCCTACGTGACGGTCAACCGGGCCTGGGAGCAGCAGTCGGGCATGCCGCGCGAGGACCTGGTCGGCAAGCGGGCGAGCGACTACCTGCTGCCAGCCGAGGCCGAGGTGCACGAACGCCACAACCGCGAGGTGCTGGAGCGTGGCGGCTCGCTGAGCTACGAGTCCGAGGTCTCGCAGGCCGACGGCACGCGGCGCACGATGGCCGTGACCAAGGCCGCCGTGACCGACGCCGACGGCCGCCCGCGCGGGCTGATCGCGGCGCTGACCGACATCACCGAGTTCCGCGAGGCCGACCGCACGATGCGCGAGGCGCGCGACATCGCCGAGGAGGCCTCGCGCGCGAAGTCCGAGTTCATCGCCAACATCAGCCACGAGCTGCGCACGCCGCTGCAGGCGATCATCGGCTTCTCCGAGCTGGGCATGGTGCGCGGCCGCGCGCACGAGCTCCTGGCGTCGATGTTCGGCGACATCCACGCCGCCGGGCAGCGCATGCTGGCGCTGGTCAACGACCTGCTCGACGTCTCCAAGATCGAGAGCACGGTGGGCACCTTCCACCTCGAGCGCACCGACCTGCGGCCGCTGGTGCGCGAGGTCGCACGCGAGATCGACCCGCTGCTGGCGCGGCGACGCCTGCACCTGGACCTGGCGCTCAGCGACGGCCCGCTGGTCGCCAAGGTCGACCCGATGCGCTTCCAGCAGGTGGTGCGCAACGTGCTCGCCAACGCGGTGCGCTTTTCGCCCGACGGCGAGACGATCACGGTGCGCGGCGACGTCGACGCCCGCAACCAGATCGTCGTCGCGGTGCGCGACCACGGCCCGGGCATCCCGCCGGGCGAGCTGGAGAAGATCTTCGAGGCCTTCGTGCAGTCGAGCAAGACGAAGGACGGCTCGGGCGGCACCGGGCTGGGCCTGGCGATCTGCCGCAAGATCGTCGAGGCGCACGGCGGCAGCATCCAGGCCGAAAACGCCGACGGCGGCGGCAGCCGCTTCACGATCGCGGTGCCGGCGCGCGGCTTCGCGGATACCGTCGTCTGACCGGACAACTGCCCATCATGCCGCGCGGCAGCGGCCGGCGGGGGTTGTGGATCGTGTGTTTCTGCGCGCCGTCAAGGGCTTTGAAACCGCCGTTCGGAACGCCCTCACGACCGCTCCGGAGCCCGCTTGTCATCGTTCTGCAACGGGTGCACACTGGCCCGGACGGCCCTCGAAAAGCCCCTTCCGCCCCCTCCCAGCACCGCTACCGAACTCCCGCCTTTTCACCCAGCCGGGCCCGCTCGCACCACCAGGGCACGGCGCGTTCCCACCCCTCTCAAAGGAGGTCTAGATGAACCTGACGATCAGCGGCCACCACCTCGAAGTCACGCCGGCCCTTCGTGAGTACGTGCTCACCAAGCTGGATCGCGTCACGCGCCACTTCGACCAGGTCGTGGACGTCACGGTGCTGCTCACCGTCGAGAAGCTCAAGGAAAAGGAACGCCGCCAGAAGGCCGAGGTGACGCTGCGCGTGAAGGGCCGCGACATCTTCGTCGAGCAGGCCCACGAGGATCTGTACGCGGCGATCGACCAGCTGATGGACAAGCTCGACCGCCAGGTCGTGCGCCACAAGGACAAGGTCCAGGATCACCACCACGCCACGGCCAAGCGCCTGGAGGCCAACGCCGGCTGACGCCGCCGCGCCCGGCCTCTGCGACGGCCCCGAGGGGGCCGTTTTTCATGGACCGCCGCGGCGCGCGGGCACAGGGTTTTTCATCTGCCGCAAACACTTGTTGTGATGCAGCCGCAAGAATTCTCGGTTCCCCTGCATCGGGTGGCCCGCTCGCGAGCCGGTCGGAACCCCGATTGCTATCATCCATCGTCTAGCAACACGACGCGGCAGCAGCGCAGCAGAAACGCGGCCCGCGAGGGGAAGTCCCCATGAACCGACTCGCCGCCATCCTGCCTGCCAGCAACGTGCTGGTGAACGTCGAAGCGACGAGCAAGAAGCGTGTCTTCGAACAGGCGGGGCTGCTGTTCGAGAACCAGCATTCGATCGCACGCGGCCTCGTCACCGACAACCTGTTCGCTCGCGAACGCCTGGGCTCCACCGGTCTGGGCCACGCCGTCGCGATCCCGCACGGCCGCATCAAGGGCCTGAAGAATCCGCTCGCCGCCGTGCTGCGGGTGCAGCAGCCGATCCCGTTCGACGCCCCGGACGACGAGCCGGTGTCGCTGCTGATCTTCCTGCTCGTGCCCGAGGCGGCGACGCAGCGGCATCTGGAGATCCTCTCCGAGATCGCCGAGATGCTGTCCGACCGCGAACTGCGCGAGAAGCTCAAGACCGAGGCCGACGCGGCCGCGGTGCACAAGCTGATCCACGACTGGGAACCGCTGAAGTCCGTCGCATGACGGCTCGCCTGCGATGAAGCCGACATCGATCAGCGCCGAGGCGCTGTTCGAGGCGCATCGTGCGGCGCTGCGCTGGGAGTGGATCGCCGGCCACGCGCACCCCGAGCGCCGCTTCGACGACAGCGCGGTGCGCGACGCACGCTCCGCGGCCGACCTCGTCGGCTACCTGAACTACATCCACCCGTACCGGGTGCAGATCGTCGGCCGGCGCGAGATCGCCTATCTCGTCGCCAGCGCGCCGGAAGACCAGGAACGGCGCATCGCGCGCATCGTCACGCTGGAGCCGCCGGTGCTGATCGTCGCCGACGAGCAGGTCCCGCCGGACCGGCTGGTGGCGATGTGCGACCGCGCCGAGATCCCGCTGTTCATCACGCGCGAATCGGCCGGCCACGTCATCGACGTCGTGCGCGCCTACCTCGCGCACCTGTTCGCCGAACGCACGACGCGCCACGGCGTCTTCATGGACATCCTCGGCCTGGGCGTGCTGCTCACCGGCGAATCGGGCCTGGGCAAGAGCGAACTCGGGCTGGAGCTGATCTCGCGCGGCCACGGGCTCGTCGCCGACGACGCCGTCGACCTGTACCGCACCTCGCAGACCGCGCTCGAGGGCCGCTGCCCCGAGCTGCTGATGAACCTGCTCGAGGTGCGCGGCATCGGCCTGCTGGACATCAAGGCGATCTTCGGCGAGACCGCGGTGCGGCGGAAGATGCGCCTGCGCCTCATCGTGCACCTGGTGCGCAAGGAGACGATGGAGCGCGAGTTCGAGCGCCTGCCCTACGAGCCGCTGTACGAGGAGATCCTCGGCCTGCCGGTGCGCAAGGTGGTGATCGCGGTCGACGCCGGGCGCAACCTCGCGGTGCTCGTCGAGGCCGCGGTGCGCAACACGGTGCTGCAACTGCGCGGCATCGACACCTACCAGGAGTTCATCGAGCGCCACCAGCGCGCGATGGAGCGCGGCCAACCCTGAGGACGGCCGCGCGCGGCTTCACTTGCCGTGGCGGTGCTTGCAGTCCGGGCGCGTGCAGCGCGCGTACAGCGCCAGCGCGTGGTCCTGCAGCTCGAAACCGCGCTGCGACGCGATGGCGCGCTGGCGGACCTCGATCTCCGGGTCGTAGAACTCCTCGACGCGGCCGCAGTCCATGCACACCAGGTGGTCGTGGTGCTGGCCCTCGTTGAGCTCGAAGACCGACTTGCCGGACTCGAAGTTGCTGCGCGACAGCAGGCCCGCCTGCTCGAACTGCATCAGCACGCGGTAGACGGTGGCCAGGCCGATGTCGGCGCCTTCGTTGAGCAGCGCCTTGAAAACGTCCTCGGCCGTCATGTGGCGGCGCTCGGCGCTCTGGAAGACCTCCAGGATCTTGATGCGGGGCAGCGTGGCCTTCAGGCCGCTGCTCTTCAGTTCTTCGGCATTGGACATGTCGGAAATCCTCGAGGGCCGGCGCCCGGACTCGCCGGCTAGAATGCCGAGCATCATAGCCAGCCTCACGCGCCGTTCTCTGCGGCCGCGCAGGAATCCCCTCATGCTTCGACTCCTGGCCCTGCTGTCCGGCTCTCTGTTGCTGGGCGCATGCTCGTCGACGCCGTCGTCCGGCAACAGTTTCCTCGGCTTCATCACGCCGTACCGCATCGACATCGTCCAGGGCAACGTCGTCACGCGCGAACAGCTGCAGGCGCTGAAGCCCGGCATGTCGCGCGACCAGGTGCGCAACGTGCTCGGCACGCCGCTGGTCACCGACCCGTTCCACGCCGATCGCTGGGACTACATCTTCACGATCCGCCGCCCCGGCACCGAACCGCAGCGCCGCAGCGTCGTCGTGCGCTTCGACGCCTCCGGCGCGATGAGCGGCGTCGAGGCCCCGGACGACCTGCAGACCGAACGCGAGTTCGTCGAGTCGATCACGCGCCAGCGCGACGAGAAGCCGGCCGTGCCCAAGCTCGAGCTGACCGAGGCCGAGCGCCTGGCGCTGCCGCGGCCGCCCAAGCGCGACGACGGCGCCGCCGAAGCCGAGCCCGAGGGCCCGGCGCGCCAGTACCCGCCGCTGGAGGCCTCTTGAACCCGGTGGCGATCGCGGTCGCCGGCGCGTCCGGCCGCATGGGCCGCATGCTCGTCGAGGCGGTGCTGGACAGCGAAGGCTGCCGCTTGAGCGGCGCGCTCGACGTGCCCGGCAGCCCCGCGCTGGGCCAGGACGCCGGCGCCTTTCTCGGCCGCACGACCGGCGTCGCCGTCACCGCCGACCTGCGCGCGGGCCTCGCCGGTGCCGACGTGCTGATCGACTTCACCCGCCCCGAAGGCACGCTGGCGCACCTGGCGCTGTGCCGCGAACTCGGCGTGCGCATGGTCATCGGCACCACCGGCTTCACGCCGCAGCAGAAGGCCGAGATCGCCGCCGCCGCGCAGCAGGTCGGCATCGTCTTCGCGCCGAACATGAGCGTCGGCGTCAACGTCGTGCTCAAGCTGCTGGAAACCGCCGCCAAGGCGCTGGCCGACGGCTACGACATCGAGATCGTCGAGGCCCACCACCGCCACAAGGTCGACGCCCCGAGCGGCACCGCGCTGGCGATGGGCGAGGCCGTGGCGCGCGCGCTCGGCCAGGACCTGTCCGAACACGCCGTCTTCGCGCGCGAAGGCCACACCGGCGAGCGCCAGCCCGGCACGATCGGCTTCGCGACGATCCGCGGCGGCGACATCGTCGGCGACCACACGGTGCTGTTCGCCGGCACCGGCGAGCGCATCGAGATCAGCCACCGCAGCAACAGCCGCGCCAACTACGCCGCCGGCAGCGTGCGCGCGGCGCGTTTCCTCGTCGAGCACGGCCCCGGGCTGTACGGCATGGCCGACGTGCTCGGCCTGTAGCCGGCCGCCGATGCAGGGCCTCGAACACTTCTGGGCCGAGGCCGACGCGGTCGGCCGCATCGTCGCGCTGCTGCTGTTCACGATGTCGGTCGCGGCCTGGCTGCTGATCGTCTGGAAGAGCCTGCTGCTGCGCCGCGCCGGCGCCGACATCCGGCGTGCGGTGCCGGCCTTCTGGGACGCCGCCTCGGTGGCCGACGGCCGCGCCCGCGTGCAGGCGATGGACCGCGAAGGCGTGCTGCTGCCGCTGGTCGACGCCGCCGTCGCGCCGGCCGCCGGCGGCACGCTCGAAGGCGCCGCGGCGCTGGAGGCGCGGCTCACGCGCCGCCTGCGCGACGCGCTGCACCGCGGCCTGGCGCACCTGCAGTTCGGCCAGGTGATCCTGGCCTCGATCGGCAGCACCGCGCCCTTCGTCGGCCTGTTCGGCACCGTCTGGGCGATCCACCACGCGCTCACCGGCATCGGCGACGCCGGCACGCTGACGATCGAGCGCGTCGCCGGCCCGGTCGGCGAGGCGCTGGTGATGACCGCCGCCGGCATCGCCGTCGCCGTGCCCGCGGTGCTCGCCTACAACGCGCTCGGCAAGCGGGTCGCCGCCTGCGAGGCCGAGCTCGAAGGCTTCGCCCACGACCTGCGCCGCATGGTGCTGGACGCGGCACACGACTGAGGCGCATGGCGATGGCCTTCGGACGCCTGGAACGCTCGACCCCGCCGCCGCCGATCAGCGACATCAACGTGACGCCGCTGATCGACGTCATGCTGGTGCTGCTGGTGATCTTCATCGTCACCGCGCCGCTGCTGGCCTCCAGCCTCAAGCTGGACCTGCCGCAGGCCGAGGCCTCCGGGCCGTCGGAGCCGGCCCGCTTCGTCGCGCTCGGCCTCGACGCCCAGGGCACGCTGTACCTCGCCGACCGGCCGGCCGGTCGCGAGGAGGTCGAGCGCGCGCTGCGCGAGGCCGCGGCGGCCGACGCGCAGACCGAGGTGCGGCTGCGCGCCGACCGCGCCGTGCCCTACGGCCGCGTCGCCGAGCTGATCGACGCCGCCCAGCAGGCGGGCCTGACACGCATCGGCTTCGTCACCGAGCCCGAGGCACCCAGGTAGCTCCCTACAATCCGGGGGATGAACGAAAAGTACGTCCCCGCGGAAGTCGAAGCCGCCGCCCAGGCGCACTGGAACGCCACCGGCGCCTTCAAGGTCGCCGAGGATCAGAGCAAGCCCAAGTTCTACGCCTGCTCGATGCTGCCCTACCCCAGCGGCAAGCTGCACATGGGGCACGTGCGCAACTACACCATCAACGACATGATGGCGCGCTACCTGCGCATGAAGGGCATGAACGTCCTGATGCCGATGGGCTGGGACGCCTTCGGCCTGCCGGCGGAGAACGCGGCCATCGACAACGGCGTCGCGCCGGCCAAGTGGACACGCGCCAACATCGCCGACATGAAGAGCCAGATGCAGCCGCTGGGCCTGGCCTTCGACTGGAGCCGCGAGGTCGCCACCTGCGACCCCGGCTACTACAAGTGGAACCAGTGGTTCTTCCTGAAGATGCTCGAGAAGGGCATCGCCTACAAGAAGACCCAGGTCGTCAACTGGGACCCGATCGACCAGACCGTTCTGGCCAACGAGCAGGTCGTCGACGGCCGCGGCTGGCGCTCGGGCGCGATCGTCGAGAAGCGCGAGATCCCCGGCTACTACCTGGCGATCACGAAGTACGCCGACGAGCTGCTGGCCGGCGTCAACGACAGCACCAGCGCCCACTACCTCGACGGCTGGCCGGAGCGCGTGCGCCTGATGCAGGAGCACTGGATCGGCAAGAGCGAGGGCGTGCGCTTCGCGTTCACCCATGACATCCGCGGCGCCGACGGCGAGCTGATCCAGGGCGGGCGTTTGTACGTCTTCACGACGCGCGCCGACACGATCAAGGGCGTCACCTTCTGCGCCGTCGCCGCCGAGCACCCGCTGGCGCAGCACGCCGCGCGCGACAACCCCGAGCTGGCGGCCTTCATCGAGCAGTGCAAGAAGGGCGGCACGACCGAGGCCGAACTCGCGCTGAAGGAGAAGGAAGGCCGCCCGACCGGCCTCTTCGTCACCCACCCGCTGACCGGCGAGCAGGTGCCGGTGTGGGTCGGCAACTACGTGCTGATGAGCTACGGCGACGGCGCGGTGATGGGCGTGCCGGCACACGACGAGCGCGACTTCGCGTTCGCCAAGAAGTACGGCCTGGGCATCGTCCAGGTCGTGCACGTCGACGGCGAGCACTACGACTACGAGCGCTGGCAGGACTGGTACGCCGACAAGACGCGCGGCGTGACGATCAACTCCGGCAACTACAGCGGCCTGCCGTACAAGCCGGCCGTCGACGCCGTGGCCGCCGCGCTGCAGGCCAAGGGCCTGGGCGAGAAGAAGACCACCTGGCGCCTGCGCGACTGGGGCATCAGCCGCCAGCGCTACTGGGGCACGCCGATCCCGATCATCCACTGCCCGCACTGCGGCGACGTGCCGGTGCCCGAGAAGGACCTGCCGGTCGTGCTGCCCGAGGACCTGGTGCCGGACGGCAGCGGCAACCCGCTGAACAAGTGCGAGTCCTTCCTGAACGTCGCCTGCCCGACCTGCGGCGCCGCCGCGCGGCGCGAGACGGACACGATGGACACCTTCGTCGACTCGTCCTGGTACTACATGCGCTACTGCTGCCCGGACAGCGACGGCGCGATGGTCGACGCGCGCAACGAGTACTGGATGCCGATGGACCAGTACATCGGCGGCATCGAGCACGCCGTGCTGCACCTGCTGTACGCGCGTTTCTGGACCAAGGCGATGCGCGACATCGGCCTGGTGAGCTTCAGCGAGCCGTTCACGAAGCTGTTCACGCAGGGCATGCTGCTCAACGAGTCCTACTACCGCGAGGACGCGTCGGGCAAGAAGCGCTGGTTCTACCCGAGCGAAGTCGAGGTCCAGTTCGACGAGCGCGGGCAGCCGGTGGGCGCCGTGGCCAAGGCCGACGGCCTGCCGGTGCAGCTCGGCGGCATCGAGAAGATGTCCAAGAGCAAGAACAACGTCGTCGAACCGCGCGACATCATCGCGAAGTTCGGCGCCGACACCGCGCGCACCTTCACGATGTTCGCCGGCCCGCCGGACCAGAGCGCCGCGTGGTCGGACTCGGGCGCCGAAGGCGTGTTCCGCTTCCTGCGCCGGCTGTGGAGCTTCGGCGTCAAGGTCGCGCCGCGCATCACCGCGGTCGACACCGCGGCGCAGGGCACCAACCCGCTGCGCTACGAGGTGCACACGCTGCTCAAGCAGATCGGCGCCGACTACGACCGGCTGCAATACAACACCGTCGTCTCCGGCGCGATGAAGCTGCTGAACGCGCTCGAAGACGGCGCGGCGGCCGCCGACGACGCGACGCTGCGCGAAGGTGTCGGCATCCTGCTGCGTGCGCTGTACCCGGCGGCGCCGCACGTCACGCACGCGCTGTGGGGCGAGCTCGGCTTCACCGCCGCGCTGGGCGACCTGATCGACGCCCCGTGGCCCGAGGTCGACGAAGCCGCGCTGGCGCGCTCGGAGATCGAGCTGGTGCTGCAGATCGCCGGCAAGACGCGCGGCAGCGTGCGCATCCCCGCCGACGCCGAACGCAAGGCGATCGAGGCGGTGGCGCTGGCCTCGCCCGAGTTCGCCAAGTTCAGCGACGGCAAGCCGGCGAAGAAGGTCATCGTCGTGCCGGGCCGGCTCGTCAATGTCGTCGTCTGACCGCCGCCGCGCGCTGGGCGCGATCGCCGCGCTGGGCGCGCTCGCGCTCGGCGGCTGCGGCTTCCAGCTGCGCCGGCCGCAGCAGCCGAGCTTCGAGCGCATCGCGCTGGTCGGCTTCAGGCCGAAGTCGACGGTCGGCGCGGCGCTGCGGCGGGCGCTGGAGCCCGGCGTGCGCGTCGTCGACGTGCCGGCGGCCGCCCAGGTGATCCTGGAGGTCACCGAGGACCGGCGCGAGAAGAGCGTCGTCGCCTCGACCTCGGCGGCGCAGGTGCGCGAGTTCGAGATCCGCGTGCGCCTGCACTTCAGCGCGCGCACCCCCGACGGCCGCGAGCTGATCGCGCCGACCGAGCTGCTGCGCGAGGAAGACCTGAGCTACAGCGAGGCCGCGGCACTGGCCAAGCAGTTCGAAGAAGCCGACCTGGTGCGCGACATGGAGAACGACATCGTCATCCAGGTCATGCGACGCCTGGCGGCGATCCGCCTGTAAATGCAACTGCGTCCGGAACAGCTCGAGCAGCGCCTGCAGCGCGGGCTCGACACGCTCTACACGATCCACGGCGACGAGCCGCTGCTGGCCCAGGAGGCGGGCGATGCGATCCGCGCCGCCGCGCGCGCCGCCGGCTTCGTCGAGCGCCAGGTCTTCACCGTCGGCCAGCACTTCGACTGGAGCGGCCTGCTCGGCGCCGCGCAGGCGCTGTCGCTGTTCGCCGACCGCCAGCTGATCGAGATCCGCATCCCCAACGGCAAACCCGGCAAGGACGGCTCGGAAGCGCTGCAGCGCTACTGCCAGCAGCTCTCGCCCGACGTGCTGACGCTGGTGACGCTGCCCAAGCTCGACTTCCAGCAGCAGAAGTCGGCCTGGTTCGCGGCGCTCGACGGCGCCGGCGTGACGCTGAAGGTCGAGCCGGTCGAACGCAAGGCGCTGCCGGCCTGGCTGGCGCAGCGCCTGGGCCGCCAGGGCCAGCGTGTGGCCAGCGGCGACGCCGGGCAGCAGACGCTGGCCTTCTTCGCCGACCGCGTCGAAGGCAACCTGCTCGCCGCGCACCAGGAGCTGCAGAAGCTCGCGCTGCTGTACCCGCCGGGCGAACTGAGCTTCGAGCAGGTCGAGGCGGCGGTGCTGGACGTCGCACGCTACGACGTCTTCAAGCTCGGCGAGGCGGTGCTGGCCGGCCAGGTGGCGCGTGCGCTGCGCATGCTCGACGGCCTGCGCGCCGAAGGCGAGGCGCCGGTGCTGGTGCACTGGACGCTGGCCGAGGACCTGCGTGGCCTGGCGCGCGTGCGTGCCGCGGTCGACGACGGCAAGCCGCTGCCGCTGGCGCTGCGCGAGGCGCGGGTCTGGGGCACGAAGGAAAAGCTCTACGAGCGCGTGGTGCCGGCGCTGGCCGGCCACCAGACGCAGCACCTGGTGCAGGCGGCGAGCATCGTCGACGGCATCGTCAAGGGCCTGCGCCACCCCGACTGGCCGGCCGAACCCTGGGACGCGCTGCGCCGCCTGGTGCTGATGACCGTCGAAGCCGCCGCCGCAGCCGGCACGCCGACGCGCGGCACACGCGCCAGCATGCCGCGCGCGCTCGCGCTCCACGCCTAGACATCGGGGCGGCTTCGCCGCCCCGATGCCTAGGCTGCGCTTGCACCTTGGGCTCCCCCTAGTCCCCCTCCGAGAGGGGGCTCCAGCTGGTCGGACCGCACCCTCCAGCCTCCCTCCGGGAGGGAGGCTCCAGTCAGTCTGACGATTGCGGTGCGCGGTCAGCCTGCGTCGGCATCGCCGGACTCCGCCGCGCAGCCTGCTGGCTCAGTAACCGCGGCCGCGATCGACGAGGTGGGCGACGGGCCGGCCGTCGCGCCAGGCGCGCAGGTTGGCGGCGACGACGGCGCTGGCGCTGCGCGGGTCGGTGGCCGCCGCCGCGTGCGGCAGCACGGTGACCCGCGGATGGGCCCAGAACGCGTGGCCCGGCGGCAGCGGCTCGTGGCGGAAGACGTCGAGCACCGCGTGCTGCAGCGTTCCGGCGTCCAGCGCCGCCAGCAGGTCGGCTTCGACGACGTGGGCGCCGCGGCCCAGGTTCACCAGCGAGGCGCCTGCGGGCAAGGCGGCCAGGAAACGAGCGTCGATCAGATCGCGTGTGGCCGGCGTCAGCGGCAGCAGGTTGACGACGATGTCGGCGCCGGCCAGCAGCGGCGCCAGCTCGCGGCCGCGGTGCCAGTGTTCGACGCGGTAACCCAGCGCCGCCAGCCGCGCGCCGACCGTGCCGCCCATCTCGCCGCGGCCCAGCACCAGCACCGCGACCTCGTCGGCACGGCGCTGCGCGTGCGGCTGCCAGCGGCCTTCGCGCTGGCGCGCGGCGTAATCGAAGAAGCCGCGGTGCAGCGCCAGCACGGCCCAGGTCGCGGTCTCGGCCATCGCCGCGTTCATCGCCGGGTCGACCATGCGTGCCACCGGCACGCCGGGCGGCAGCGTCGCATCGGCCAGCAGGCGGTCGACACCGGCCCACAAGGACTGCACCAGCGCCAGCGACGGCATGCCGGCCAGCGCCCCGGGCGGTGGGTTGGCGACGACCGCCAGTTCGGCATCACCGTCGTCGCACCACTGCGCTTCGGGCAGCGCGGCGGCGAGCTCGTGCCGCCAGCGTGCGTCGATCTCGCCGGCCAGCCGGACCTTCATGCGCGTGCCGTCGCCACGAGCGCGGCCAGCGCGGCGTCGACCGTGGCCTCGCGCACCGCGGCGCGGTCGCCGTCCAGCTGCAGCAGCCGCGCCTCGGTGCGCCCGGCCACGGCCCAGGCGATCCAGACCGTGCCGACCGGCTTGCCGGGCACCGCGCCGCCAGGGCCGGCGATGCCGGTGACGGCCAGCGTCAGCTCGACCGGCGCGCGCGCCAGCAGGCCTTCGGCCATCGCGCGGGCGACCTCCTCGCTGACCGCGCCGTGCGCGTCTATCGTGGCCGCCGGCACGCCGAGCAGCGTGGTCTTGGCGTCGTTGCTGTAGCTGACGACGCCGCGTTCGAACCAGTCGCTGGAGCCGGCGACCGCGGTGCAGGCCGCGGCCAGCAGGCCGCCGGTGCAGCTCTCGGCGCAGGCGAGGCGCCAGCCGCGGGCCCGCAGCGCGTCGGCCAAGGCCAGCACCGCCGGCTCGAAGCGTGTCAGCGCCACAGCGCGACCCCGATCGCGATGACCAGCAGCGTGCAGCCGGCGGCCACCAGATCGTCAAAGACGATGCCGAAACCTTCGCGCCAGCCGATCGTGCCGTCGGGCCGGGGCTTGAAACGCCGGTCGGCCCAGCCCACCGGGCCGGGTTTGGCGGCATCGAAGAAGCGGAACAGCGCGAAGGCCGCCGCCTGCATCAGGAAGCCGGCCGGCGTCACCAGCCAGAGCACGAGCCAGAACGCGACGACCTCGTCCCAGACCACGGCCGACGGGTCGCCGACCCCCAGGTTGCGCGCGGTGACGGCGCAGACCCAGGGCGCGACGAGCAGCGCCGCGCCGATGAGGAGCGCCCAGCCCAGCGTGCCCAGCCACGGGTCGAGCAGCCAGAACGCGCCCCAGGCCCACAGCGTGCCGAAGGTGCCCGGCGCCTTGGGCGCCAGGCCGCTGCCGAAGCCGAGCGCGATGCAGTGCGCGGGATGGCGCAGCATGAAGCCGGTGCTGGCGCGGGACGCGGCCATCGCGCGGCGTCAGGCGAAGTGGTCGAAACCGCGCAGCGCGACGTCCAGCGGCCGGCCCTGGCCGTCGACGACACGCAGCACGTCCTCGGCGTCGATGGCGCCGATGCAGCTCACCGCGACCTGGGCCTCGGCGGCCGCGGCCAGCACCGCGTCGCGGCGCGACGGCGGTGCGGTGAACAGCAGCTCGTAGTCGTCGCCGCCGGCGAGCAGGCATTCACGCTGCAGCGCGTCCGACTGCATCGCCAGCACGGTGCTGCGCGGGATGGCGTCGTAGTCGACCGTCGCGCCGACGCCCGACAGCCGCATCACATGGCCCAGGTCGCCGGCCAGGCCGTCGCTGAGGTCGATGGCGCTGGTGGCGACGCCGCGCAGCGCGATGCCCAGCGGCACCCGCGGCTCGGGGCATTCCATCGACCGCCGCACCTCCTCGAAGGCGCTGCCGGGCAGCGTCGCCGCGCCGCGGAAGACCTCCAGCGCCAGGCGCGCGTCGCCCAGCCGGCCGCTAACCCAGAGGTCGTGGCCGGGGCGTGCGCCGCTGCGCAGCAGCGCCTGCTCGGGCGGCACCTGGCCGAAGACGGTGATGCAAATCGACAGCGGGCCGGCGGTCGTGTCGCCGCCGACGAGCTCGATGCCGTGGCGCTCGGCGAGCGCGAACATCCCGCGCGAGAAGCCGGCGAGAAAACACTCGTCGACACGCGGCATCGAGATCGCCAGCGTGAAGGCCAGCGGCTCGGCGCCGCAGGCGGCGAGGTCCGACAGGTTGACCGCCAGCGCCTTGTGGCCCAGGCGTGCCGGGTCCACGGTCGACAGGAAGTGCCGCCCCTCGACCAGCAGGTCGCTGGAGATGGCCAGGCGCTGGCCCGGCTCGAGGTCGAGCAGCGCGCAGTCGTCGCCGACGCCGACGGCGGCCCGGCGCGGCGCGCGGCCGAAGTACTTCTCGATGAGTTCGAATTCGCCCATGGTCGACAGGATGCGGGCGGCCTTGGCGGGCAGGCCGCGGGCCTCAGGCGCCGGATTCTCGCAGCAGGTTCGCGAGCTCGATCGCCGACTTGACGTTCATCTTCTCGAACACGCGCGCGCGGTGGACCTCGACGGTGCGCACGCTGATCGCCAGCTGGTCGGCGATGCCCTTGTTCGGCCGGCCCTCGACGACCAGGCGCATGACCTCGCGCTCGCGTTCGGTCAGGTCGGCCAGCGAGCGCTGCACCGCCTCGGCGGCCCGCCGCCGGCCCAGCGCCTCGGCGCTGACCAGCAGCGCCTGCTCGACGCGGTCGACCAGCGTGTTGTTCGAGAACGGTTTCTCGACGAAGTCGAAGGCGCCGCGCTTGACCGCGGCCACCGCGGTCGGCACGTCGCCGTGGCCGGTGAGGAAGATCACCGGCAGCGTCTCGGTGAGGCCGCTGTCGGCCAGCTGCTCGAACAGCGCGAGGCCCGACTGGCCGGGCATGCGCACGTCCAGCAGCAGGCACGACGGCGCGTCGGGCCAGGGCGCGCGGCAGCCGGCGCGGAAGGCCTCGAAGGCCTCGGCGCTGGCGAAACCTTCGGACAGCAGGCGGCGCGAACGCAGCAGCCAGGCCAGCGCGTCGCGCACGACGTCCTCGTCGTCGACGAGGTAGACGACGGGAATGCCGAGGGCGGGATCGGGACGCATCAAGCGCGAGTATCGCCGCTCAGCCGCCGGCGACGGCCTGGCGCGGCGGGCCGCCCGGCGCTGCCGGCGTGCGGGCCGCCGGCAGCGTGAAGCGGAACTCGCAGCCGCGGCCGTCGGCCCCGGAGCCGAACTCCAGCGTGCCGCCGTGCTGCTCGACCACCGTGCGGCACAGGCTCAGGCCCAGGCCCATGCCCTCGGTGCGCGTCGTGTAGAACGGCGTGAACAGCTTCTCGGCGACCTCGGCCGGGATGCCCGGGCCGCGGTCGGCGACGACGATCTCCACCCGCTGCGCCGAGGCCTGGCGCACGCGCAGCGCGAGCACGCGCTCCTCCAGCGGCGTGTCGTTCTCCATCGCCTGGATGCCGTTGCGCGTCAGGTTCAGCAGCACCTGCTCGAGCATCGTGCGGTCGCACTCCAGGCGCGGCGCGCGCTTGGGGATGTCGACCTCGACACGGGTGCCGCTCTTGCGCGCCTGCAGCCGCACCAGCGGCAGCACGGCGTCGATCAGCTGGTCGGCACCCAGCGTCTCTCGCTGCTGCACGCGCCGGCGCACGAAGTGGTGCACGCTCTTGATGATGCGGCCGGCACGTTCGGCCTGCTCGGCGATGCGCTCCAGCGCCTGGCGCAGCATGGCGTCGACCGGGCCCGGCGGCGTGCCTTCGCGCTCGGCGTCCTCCAGCAGGTTCAGCGAGCCGCTGGAGTAGCTGGCGATCGCCGCCAGCGGCTGGTTCAGCTCGTGGCTCAGCAGCGAGGCCATCTCGCCGACGGTGGCCAGGCGGGCGCTGGCCTGCAGCCGGTCCTGCTGCTGGCGCGACAGCTCCTCGATGCGGCGCTGGGCGCTGACGTCGAGCACGGTGCTCATCCAGCCGCTCTGCCGGCCCTGGCCGTCGACCAGCGCGGCCTCGTAGATCATCACCGGGAAACGTTCGCCGTTCTTGCGCATGAAGACGGTCTCGAAGCCTTCACGCGCCTCGCGCGCCGGGCGCCCGGCGCCGACCAGCCGGCCGCGCTGGCGCTCGGCGTAGACCTCGACGAACTCCGGCGGCCAGTACGGCGGCTGCGGCTGGCGCATCTCCTCCTCGCTGAAGCCGACCATCGCGCAGAACGCCGGGTTGACGTAGGTGATGCGGCCCTGCAGGTCGCGCGCACGCAGGCCGGTGACCAGCGAGTCCTCCATCGCCTTGCGGAAGGCCAGCGCCTCGCCCAGCGCCCGTTCGACACGCGCGCGCCGGCGCACGTCGCGCGCCAGCAGCAGCACGACGGCGAACAGCGCCAGCGACAGCCCGAGCACCAGCGCGGTGGCGACGTTGGGGATCAGGCTGGGGCGGCCGGCGGCGCTGTCGGCGCGCAACTGCAGCACGGTGCCGGGCACGTCGATCAGGCGTTCGGCCTGGTAGATGCCGGCGCCGCGCACCAGGCCGGCCCGCGCCAGCCGCGTGCCGTCGCCCTCGACGAAGCTGAGCTCGTGGCGGCGCGTCTGGCGCGGGCCGAGCGCACCGTCGAGCAGCTGCGGCAGGCCGATGCTGCCGACGAGATAACCGACGTCACGGCCGGCACGCTGCAGCGGGATGCAGACGTCGACGACCTCCTCGCCGATGCCGCCTTCGCCGGGCACGAAGTAGCTGCGCGAGAAGGCCGGCGCGGCCATGTGGCGCGCCGCGGTGCAGGCGATGCCGGCCTCGACGTCCAGCGACGCGCGCGCCATCGCCGAGAACAGCGGCAGCGCGAACGGCCCGTCGACCGCGTCATCGACACGCATCTGCACGTCGCGGCGCTCGATGCGCAGCAGCAGCCGCTGCCCGCGCAGCAGCGCCGCGGCGTCGGCGCGCCAGCGCTCGGCCGGTGGATCGCCCCAGCTCAGCGCCTGCAGCGAGCGCATCGCCGCGAGCAGGTCGCGCTTGACCTCGGCCGCGGCCTCGGTGGCGATCTGGTCGGACTCCTCCTGCGCGCGGCTGGACTCGTGGCGCAGCGTCAGCCAGACGAGCAGCGACTGCGCCACCAGCAGCAGCAGCACGAGCGCGATCCACGGCAGCCAGCGCCGCAGCCGCGGCACGCGGACGGGATCTTCGGAGTCGGTCATCGCGGGAGGGATTCGGAGCGCGCAGTATCGGCGCCGGGCGGGCGCGCACGCTACGCAGTTTTGCGCATCGCGGCAGGGCCGGACCCGGCTGCCTAGAATCCCTGGCCCCTCGCGACGCCAACAGGAGACCGGGATGTCCAGCCCAGAAGACAAGCGCGCCGAGCTGCGTCGCGCCGCGCTCGAGTACCACGAGCTTCCGACCCCCGGGAAACTGGCCGTCGCGCCGACCAAGCAGATGGTCAACCAGCGCGACCTGGCGCTGGCCTACTCGCCCGGTGTCGCCTTCGCCTGCGAGGAGATCGTCGCCGACCCGGCGGCCGCCTTCCGCTACACCTCGCGCGGCAATCTGGTGGCCGTCGTCACCAACGGCACCGCGGTGCTGGGCCTGGGCGACATCGGCCCGCTGGCGGCCAAGCCGGTGATGGAAGGCAAGGCGGTGCTGTTCAAGAAGTTCGCCGGCATCGACGTCTTCGACCTCGAGGTCCAGGAGAAGAACCTCGACCGCCTGGTCGAGCACATCGCCGCGCTGGAGCCCACCTTCGGCGGCATCAACCTCGAGGACATCAAGGCGCCGGACTGCTTCTACGTCGAGCGCAAGCTGCGCGAGCGCATGAAGATCCCGGTCTTCCACGACGACCAGCACGGCACGGCGATCGTCGTCGGCGCCGCGGCGCTGAACGCGCTGAAGGTCGTCGGCAAGCGCATCGAGGAGATCAAGGTCGTCGCCAGCGGCGCCGGCGCCGCGGCGCTGGCCTGCCTGGGACTGCTGGTCAAGCTCGGCGTGCGCCGCGAGAACGTCTGGGTCACCGACCTGGCCGGCGTCGTCTACCGCGGCCGCACCGAGCTGATGGACGATGACAAGGCCCAGTTCGCCCAGGACACCGCGGCGCGCACGCTGCGCGAGGTCATCGAAGGCGCCGACCTGTTCCTCGGCCTGTCGGCTGGCGGCGTGCTGAAGCCCGACATGGTGCGGGCGATGGCGCCGCGGCCGATCGTCTTCGCGCTCGCCAACCCGACGCCGGAGATCCTGCCCGAGGAGGTCAAGGCGGTTCGCGACGACGCCGTCATCGCCACCGGCCGCACCGACTACCCGAACCAGGTCAACAACGTCCTGTGCTTCCCGTACATCTTCCGCGGCGCGCTGGACTGCGGCGCGACGACGGTGACCGACGAGATGGAGATCGCCGCGGTGCACGCGATCGCCGAGCTCGCCCAGGCCGAGCAGGACGACGCGGTGGCTGCGGCCTACGGCGGCCAGACGCTGTCCTTCGGCGCCGAGTACCTGATCCCCAAGCCCTTCGACGCGCGGCTGATGATCAAGATCGCGCCGGCGGTCGCCGCCGCGGCCCAGGCCAGCGGCGTCGCGCTGCGCCCGATCGAGGACTTCGACGCCTACCGCGAGAAGCTGCAGGCCTTCGTCTACGCCTCGGGCCAGACGATGCGGCCGATCTTCAACATCGCCAAACGCGCCGCCGCGCGCCGCGTCGCCTATGCCGAGGGCGAGGACGAACGCGTGCTGCGCGCGGTGCAGGTCGTCGTCGACGAGGGCCTGGCGCGGCCGACGCTGATCGGCCGGCCGGCGGTGATCGAACGCCGCATCGAGAAGATGGGCCTGCGCATCAAGGAAGGCCTGGATTTCGAGGTGGTCAACGTCGAGCGCGACGACCGCTACCGCGACTTCTGGCAGACCTACCACCGCATGGCCGAGCGCAAGGGCGTGACGCAGCAGGTGGCCAAGATCGAGATGCGTCGGCGGCTGACGCTGATCGGCTCGATGCTGCTGGCCAAGGGCGACGTCGACGCGATGCTCTGCGGCACCTGGGGCACGACGGCCAGCCACCTGCACTACATCGACCAGGTGATCGGCCGGCGCGAGGGCGCCAGCGTCTACGCCTGCATGAACGGGCTGATCCTGCCGGGACGCCAGGTCTATCTCGTCGACACCACGTCAACTACGACCCGACGGCCGAGGAGCTGGCCGAGATCGCGGCGATGGCCGGCGACGAGCTGCTGCGGCTGGGCATCCAGCCGAAGGCGGCGCTGCTGTCGCACTCCAACTTCGGCACCAGCGACCAGCCCAGCGCGGTCAAGGTGCGCCGCGCGCTGGCCATCCTGCGTGAACGTGCGCCCTGGCTGGAGGTCGACGGCGAGATGCACGGCGACATCGCGCTGGACGCCCAGGCGCGCGCCGCGCTGATGCCGCACGGCACGCTGCAGGGCGACGCCAACCTGCTGGTGCTGCCCAACATCGACGCCGCCAACATCGCCTACAACCTGCTGAAGACGGCCGCCAGCGGTGGCATCGCGATCGGCCCGGTGCTGCTGGGCGCGGCCAAGCCGGTGCACGTGCTGACGCCGTCGGCGACCGTGCGTCGCATCGTCAACATGACGGCGCTGGCCGTCGCGGACGCCAACGTCCTGCGCTGATTTTGCCTGGCTGCGGCGCGCCTCGGAGGCGCGCCGGCAGAGAGATGGACAACATGTGGGCGCCTACTCACGTCGCGCGCCGCTTGCCTTTTTTTGAGGCAAAACCTTGAGTTTTCCGCGTCCGGGCGGTACCATCGCGGTTTGTTCTTTCAGGGTTGACCCGTGTTCTGGTCCGGTCTGGCCGACAGGAGTGGCGCGCTTCGACAGGCGGTTTGCAGAGGGGCTCTCGCGATCGCCGTGGCCACGAGCCTGGCGTGCGGCGCAGCGGTTCATGCACGCCCGAGTTCGCCCCCGGCCGAAGCGGCCGACGTCGTCTCCCTGAACGAGCTCCCGGCCCAGGCCCAGAAGACCTACCGCCTGATCCACGCTGGCGGCCCCTTCCCGTACCAGAAGGACGGCACGGTCTTCTTCAATCGCGAACGTTTGCTCCCGGCCAAGGCCCGCGGCTACTACCGCGAGTACACCGTGCCGACCCCGGGCGCGCGCAACCGAGGCGCCCGCCGCATCGTCTGCGGCGGCCAGCAGCCGACCGCGCCGGACACCTGTTTCTACACCGCCGACCACTACGCGAGCTTCAGTCGCATCGCGGAAACGGGCGCGCGGTGACACCGATTTCTGAACCCACGAGGAGGCACGCGACCATGCAGTTGCAGACCGTCCGATCCAACATCGTCCAGGCGATACGGGCCTACCGTGTCGACGACCTGATGCAGGCCGCCGGCAGCGCCGGCCAGCATTTCCTCTACGCCAACCTGTCGGCGGCGCAATCCAAGCCGGAGGTGCTGGAGGCGATCGCCGAGGCGTTCCTGTTCCCCGCCCACTTCGGCAAGAACCTCGACGCGCTGTACGACTGCATGACCGACCTGGTGCACAAGGCCGGCCCGCAGCCGGGCTTCGTCGTCGTGCTCGAGCAGATCCCCGACAACCCGCGTTTCGACCGCGAGGCGCGCGAGCAGCTGCTCGACGTCTTCCGCGACGCCGCCGACTTCTGGGGCGAACGGCGGATACCGTTCCGGTGTTTCTATTCTTTTCAGTAGCCCGCTCCCAAGATAACGGGTCATGGGAGCGGGCTGCTGAAACGGCCCAGAACACCACCGCGGCCAAGCCGGCCGCGAAGACGGTCTCGAAGAACGGTCAGAACCCCAACTTCGGCATGAACATGCCGATGATGTGCAGCGCGTTCGACACCGCAGCCTGGCTCAACGCCGCCTGAGGGCGGCGGCGATCGTTCAGCCGGCGGCCACCGCGCGCGCGAGCGCCAGGTAGTCCGCCACCGGCACTTCTTCGGCGCGGCGCTGGAGGTCGAACCCGTCCTCGGCACCGCGTTGTTCCATCCAGCGTCCGAGCGTGTGGCGCAGCAGCTTGCGCCGCTGCGAGAACGCGACCGTCACCAGCTCGCCGAGCAGCGTCGCGTCGACGCCCTCGGGCGCCGGCAGCGGCAGCATGCGCACGATCGCCGAATCGACCCGCGGCGGCGGGTCGAAGGCCTCGGGCGGGACGTCGAGCACCGACTCGATGTCGTAGCGCCACTGCAGCATCACCGACAGCCGGCCGTAGTCCTTGCTGCCGGGGCCGGCGGCCATGCGGTCGACGACCTCCTTCTGCAGCATGAAGTGCTGGTCGACGACGTGCTCCACCGCGTCGAGCAGATGGAACAGGATCGGCGTCGAGATGTTGTACGGCAGGTTGCCGACGACCCGCAGCGGCCGCCCGGCGGCCGCCGCCAGCGCGGCGAAGTCGACCTTCAGCACGTCGGCCTCGACGACCTCCAGCCCTTTCACACGGCGCAGCCGCGCGGCCAGGTCGCGATCGAGCTCGACGACGGTGAGGCGCTCGATGCGCTCGAGCAGCGGCATCGTCATCGCGCCCAGGCCCGGGCCGATCTCGACCATCGCCTCGCCCGGCTGCGGATCGATGGCGTCGACGATGGCGTCGATGATCGCGTCGTCGGCCAGGAAGTGCTGGCCGAAACGCTTGCGCGGCTGGTGCTTCATTGCGAGAGACGAGCCCGCAACGGTGCCACCCGATCAAGCGGCCGCCGTGGGTCCGGCTTCGCCGGCCCAGTGGCGGCGCCCCCCTGGGGGGGCTTCGGCGGGACGTGGACCGTCCGGTGGACGGTCCGCGCCAGCCGAAGGGCCGGGCCACTGGCCCGGCGCGGCCAGCAAGGCGCGCCGAAGGCGCTACGGGGGGGGGCCATCAGACCGGGGGCTCGCGGAACTCGATGTACGAGCGGTCGCGCAGGTCCTTGGCCCACTCGGTGTAGGCGTCGTCGAACTTGCGCTCGCGCAGCACGTTGCGCGCCTGCTCGCGCACCTGACGCGCCTCGACGGCCGTGTCGCGGCGCTCGAGCACCTGGATCAGGTGCACGCCGAAGCGTGAACGCACCGGCGGCGACACGCCCTCGATCGGCAGCCGGTTCATCGCCTCCTCGAACTCCGGCACCATCGTGCCGGGCGCGAACCAGCCGAGGTCGCCGCCCGACGGCGCCGAGCCGTCTTCGGAATACTGGCGCGCGACGTCCTCGAAGCGGCGCTGGCCGGAGACGATCTGGCGGCGGAACTCCGCCAGGCGCTGCGCCGCCATCTCGGGCGACACCCGCTCGGACGTGCGCACGAGGATGTGCCGGGCGTGCGTCTGGGTCACGCGCACGGCCATCGTCTCCTTGCGCTCGACGACCTTCAGCACGTGGAAGCCGGCGCCGGAGCGCACCAACTCGGGCTTGACCTCGCCGGCCGGCACGTCGCGCACGGCCTCGACGAAGAGGTCCGGCAGCCGCGCCGACGGGCGCAGGCCGATGACGCCGCCACGCTCCTGGTTCGCGTCCTCGGAGATCTCGCGCGCGACCGCGGCGAAGTCCTCGCCGCCGCGCACCCGCGCCAGCGCCTGCTCGGCGCGCGCCTTGCGCGCCGCCAGCACCTGCTCGTCGCCGCCCTCGGGCACGATGACCAGGATCTGCGCGATGTTGAGCTCGACGTCGGCCTGGGTGGCGATGTTCTGCTGCGCCAGGTAGCGGTCGACCTCGCCGTCGGTGACGCGGATGCGCTGGTAGACCTCGCGCTCGCGCACACGCTCGATGAGGATCTGGTCGCGCAGGTTGGCGCGGAAACGCGCGTAGTCCAGGCCGTCGGCGCGCAGGCGCTCGCGCAGCTGGTCGGCCGTCAGCTGGTTCTGCGCCGCGACGCTCTGGATCGCGCGGTCGACCTCCGGGTCCTCGACACGGATGCCGCTGTCGCGCGCATAGGTGACGATCGCACGCTCCTCGATCAGGTCGTCGAGCACACGCTTGCGCACCACCTCCAGCGACGGCTGCGCGCCGCTGCGGGCGGCCGCCTGCAGGACGCGCTGCACACGCGACTCGACCTCGGCGGCGGTGACGGCCTCCTGGTTGACGATGGCGACGATGTAGTCGCCGTTGCGCTCGCGCTGCTGGGCGGAGGCCCCGAGGGCCGCGGCGCACAGCGCGAGCGCCAGCGCGGCGCGGCGCCAGACGTGGATGGAATCGGTCATTCGGCGGAGGAGATGGGGTCGCGGCGGTCTTCGCGCAGCAGGGTGTAGCCCGGGATATTGTCCTTCAAGACCCCGAGCGGATTGGAGCCCAGGCGCGACAGGCCGACGAGCTCGAGCTGGAACATCAGCCGGGTCGTGGCCTCGCTGCGCCCGGTGGACAGCCGCTCGGCGACGAAGCGCCCGATCCAGCAGCCGGCGTCGTACTCGACGCCGAGGATCGAGTCGGTGATGCGGCTGTCGCGCATGCTGTAGTTGAAGCGCCCGACGCCGTACCAGGTGCCGCTGCAGCTGCCGGCACCGGCGGCCGCCGCGACGCCGGAGCGTGCGCCGCGGTCGGCCGCGGTCGGCACGCGGCCCCACAGCGGCCACTGCCAGCCGACCTCGACCTGCTCGCTCAGCCCGCGCGCGAAGCGGTAGGTGGTGCTGATCGTGCGGAACGGCCCGGGCGAGTAGCGCGCCCCGACCACCGAGCGCACGGTGCGCGAGATCTCCGGGCTGTACTGCACCGTGCCGTCCAGCGTCCAGGACGGCAGCAGCGAGGTCGAGCCCAGCAGCAGCACGTCGGAGAAGCGGCGGTCGTAGGTCTGGCCGTCGGGCGTGCCGTCGGCCTGGAGGGTCACGCGCTGGTCGGTGAACAGGTAGCGCTGCACGACGCCCAGGCGGAACAGCTCCTTGCCGTTGCCGGCGTCGACGACACGCGAGGTCACGCCGGCGGTCAGCTGGTTGGCGTCGGACACCCGGTCGACGCCCGAGAAGACGTTGGGCGAATAGATCGACTGGAAGTTGAAGTCCTTGCCGAAGGAGTCGAAGTTCGGCAGGTCGGACTGCTTCTCGTAGGGCGTGCGCACGTACAGCAGGCGCGGCTCCAGCGTCTGGCGCAAGGCGCGGCCGAAGCCCGAGGTCTCGCGTTCGAGCTCGACGCCGAAGTCCAGGCTGAAGGTCGGCACCGAGCGCGAGGCGCTGCGGTCGCCGTCGGCCATGCGCTGGTCGGTGCGGTAGCCGGCGGCGTTGAGCGCCAGCCGCGGCTCCAGCCACCAGCCGGGATCGCCGAAGCGGTGGGCCACCGACGCCAGCAGGTGCACGCGGTCGCCGGTCAGGCGCGTGCCGTCGTCCTCGCCGGAAGGCAGCGTGAAGCGGTTGAACTCGGTCTCGGCGCTGTAGTCCAGGCCCGCGGCGCTGCCGCCCAGGCGCACGCCGGTCTGCGGGCTGCGCTGGTACGGCGAGAACACACGCTGGTCGCTGTCCTGCAGCACCTGCCAGCGCTGCACGCGCAGGTAGGCCAGGCCTTCGGCGTCGCCCAGGCGCAGCGGCTGCTCGACGTCGGCGGCCGAGCTGAGCAGGCGCGGCGTCAGGCTGCGGCGGGCGTCGGGGAAGTCCTTCCACCAGCCGTCGTCGGAGACGCGGCGCAGGTCGGCGGCATAGGTCGCCGAGCTGCCGAGGCGGCCCTCGTGCTGCCAGTGCCAGGCGCTGCGCGAACGGCCGGCGACACGGTCGTTGGGCAGCAGGTCCAGGTCCAGCGTGCCGCCGAGCGAAGGCTCGAGGTAGCGGAACTGGCTCTGCACGCCCAGCCCGCGGCGGGTGGACAGCCAGGGGGCGATCGTCGCGTCGCGGTTCGGCGCGATGTTCCAGTAGTAGGGCACCGTCAGCTCGAGGCCGCTGCGGCTGTCCAGGCCGATCGACGGCGGCAGCCAGCCCGACTTGCGCTCGTCGGTCAGCGGGAAGCTGATCTCCGGGCCGGCGAGGATGGGCGTGCCGAGGAAACGCAGCACGGCGCCTTCGGCGACACCTTCGTTGGCGTCGAAGTCCATGCGCACCTCGCGCGCCTCGAGCACCCAGGCGGGCTCGGCGCCGCCGTCGCGCGGGCAGCTGGTGTACAGCGCGTTCTTCAGCTGAGCGCGCGAGCTGTCGAGAAAGTCGATGCGGTCGGCACGGCCGCCGGAGCCGAACTGCAGCAGCTCGAACTCGGGCTCGAGGAAGAAGCCCTCGAAGCGCTGCACGCGCAGCTGCAGCTCGGGGCCCCAGTAGACCGAGCCTTCGCGCTCGATGCGCACATGGCCGCGCGCGACGGCCAGGTCCTCGGCCTGGTCGTAGCTCAGGCGGTCGGACTGGATGACGGTGCCGCCGCGGCGGAACTCGGCGTCGCCTTCGGCGACGGCATCGAGGTTGGGGCGGGCGCGGATCTCGTTCGCGCGCAGCACGATCGGCAGGCGACGGCCCGCCTCGCCGCCGGGCGCGGGCTGGAGCTTGCGGTCGGGGATCAGCTGCGGCGGGGACGGCGGCCCGTTTTCGGCCGGGGCATCCGGGGCTTGCGCCCGGACACCCGCGCCGACGAACGCCAATCCCGCCGCCAGCGCCAGCGGTGTCAGTCGCATTTGTAGAATCGATTATCCATGAGCGACAGCCTGCCCACCGCCGTCGTCGCGTGGCCCGACGAGGGCCGCCGACTCGCCTTCGAGCGCTGGCTCGACACCATCGCCGAGCGCCACCGCATCGACCGCGCCACGCTCGCGCCCGCCTCCGCCGACGCCAGCTTCCGCCGCTACCTGCGCGTGGCCGCCGGCCGCGGCAGCCTGATCGTGATGGACGCGCCGCCGCCGCAGGAGGACGTGCGCCCCTTCGTGCACGTCGCCGGCCTGATCGAGGCCGCCGGGCTGAATGCGCCGAAGGTGCTGGAGTGCGACGCCGAGCAGGGTTTCCTGCTGCTCACCGACCTCGGCCGCAGCCTGTACCTGGACGCGCTGCGCGACACCGAGGGCCGCCATGCCGACGCCCTGATGCGCGACGCGCTGCGCGCGCTGGTGCAGTTCCAGGGCCATGTCGACGCCTCGACGCTGCCCGAGTACGACGAGGCGCTGCTGCGCCGCGAGCTCGCGCTGTTCCCCGAGTGGTGCGTGCAGCGCGAGTTCGGCATCACCTGGGGCGACAAGGAACACGCGGCCTGGAACCGCGTCTGCGATGCGCTCGTCGCCAGCGCGCTGGCGCAGCCGCAGGTGGCCGTGCACCGCGACTGGATGCCGCGCAACCTGATGGTCGCCGAGCCCAACCCCGGCATCCTCGACTTCCAGGACGCGGTGCGCGGCCCGATCACCTACGACGTGGCGTCGATGCTGCGCGACGCCTTCCTGTCCTGGGACGAGGCGCAGGAGATCGACTGGGCGGTGCGCTGGTGGGAGCAGGCGCGCCGCGCCGGGCTGCCGCTGGGCGACACGATGGGCCACGACTTCGGCGAGTTCTGGCGCGCGCTCGAATGGATGGGGCTGCAGCGCCACCTGAAGGTGCTGGGCATCTTCTGCCGCCTGAAGCACCGCGACGGCAAACCTCGCTACGCCGAGGACCTGCCGCGTTTCTTCGACTACGCGACCCGGGTCGCGATGCGCTACGCGCCGCTGAAGCCGCTGCTGCCGCTGCTGCAGCCGCTGTCGGGCCGGCGCGTCGAGACCGGCTTCACGTTCTAGCCCGGAATCCTCGCGGCAGGACGGATCCTGCACCGGCGATAGCGCCGAACTGGCAGCGCATGACGGTGCTCGGCATGGCCGGAGAGGCGCAGACCCACCCGTCGGACTGACCGGAGCCTCCCTCGCGGAGGGAGGCTGGAGGGAGCCGTCGAACGAGCTGGAGCACCCTCTCGGAGGGGACTCGAGGAGCCGTGCGTAGAGCCATCGCCCAGGCGCCTGCGCGGCAGAAGCCGCGCAGGCTCCTAGGCCACCAGCGCCAGCGGGCCGCCGCAGGCGGCCAGCCAGGGGTCGCGGTCGTCGCCGCCGAAGGCCTGCACCAGGAACTCGATCAGCGCGCGTGTGCGCGCCGGCACGTGCTTGCGGCTGGGCATCGCGGCCCAGATCGACAGCCCCGCCAGGCGCCACGACGGCAGCACACGCTCGACACGGCCGGCAGCCAGCGCCTCGTCGAGCATCAGCGTCGGCAGCGCGGCGACGCCCAGCCCGGCCTGGGCGGCGGCGAGCTGGGTCTGCAGGTCGTCGCAGTGCAGCGCGCCGGCCTGCTCGGGCACCACCGTCTCGGCGGCCTCGCCGGCGTCGCCGCGGAAGAACACCAGCCCGCGCGGCTGCACACCCGGCTGGAACAGCAGCTCGTGGCGCGCCAGGTCGCGCGGGTGGCGCGGCCGGCCGTGGCGCGCCAGGTAGCCCGGCGCGGCGCAGAGCAGCACCTCCGAACGCGCCAGCCGGCGCGCGACGAAGTCGCCGTCGATCGGCCCGCGCAGCGTCAGCAGCGTGACGTCGTAGTCCTCGTCGACGGTCTCGACACGGCAGGGCGACACCAGATCGATCGACAGCCTGGGATGCTGGGCCGAGAAGCGCGCCAGGTGGCGCACCAACTGGTGCGCCGCCAGCGCCGACGGGCACAGCAGGCGCAGCGGCCCGCTCAGCTCGCGCGTCGATTCGCCGGCCAGCGCGTCGGCCTCGTCGACGTCGGCCAGGATGCGGCGCGCGCGCTCCAGGTAGCTCTCGCCGACCTCGGTCAACGCGACGCGGCGTGTCGTGCGGTTCAGCAGCCGCGCGCCCAGATGCGCCTCGAGCTCGGCGACGACCCGCGTGACGACCGGCGGCGCCATGTCCAGCGCCCGCGCCGCACGCGCGAAGCCGCCTTCGTCGACGACGCGCACGAAGACCTTCATCGCGCGCAGCTGGTCCATCGCGGCTCCCGGCCCTGGGTTCAGCGGAAGGCAGCGACCACCTGCGCCACCGCGGCCGTCAGCCGCTTGGCGTAGGGCACGTGCAGGAACTCGTTGGGCCCGTGGGCGTTGCTCTTCGGGCCCAGCACGCCGCAGACCATCATCTGCGCCTTCGGGAAACCGGCCTGCAGCATGCTCATCAGCGGGATCGTGCCGCCCTGGCCGATGTAGCCGACCGGAGCGCCGAAGTGCGCGTTCGACGCCGCGTTCAGCGCGTCTTCCAGCCACGCCGGCAGCTCGGGCGCGTTCCAGCCGCTGGCGCCCAGCGCGCCGGCGCGGCCGTCGGGCACGAAGCTCACACGCGCGTTGTACGGCGCGTTGTCTTCCAGCAGCGCCTTCAGCCGCACGCTGGCCTCGTGGCCGTCGACCAGCGGCGGCAGGCGCAGGCTGAGCTTGAACGCGGTGTAGGGGCGCAGCACGTTGCCGGCGCTCTTCAGCTCGGGGAAACCGTCGACGCCGGTGACGCTGAGCGTCGGCCGCCAGGTGCGGTTGAGCAGGCCTTCGACCGGGTCGGTGGTCGTCGGCAGCGCCGGGTTGCCGTCGGCGCCGCAGACCCAGGGCATGCGCTTCCAGACGTCGTCGCCGAGGATCGCCGCGGTGGCCCGGGCCTGGGCGACACGCGACGCCGGCACCTCGCAGTGGAAGAACCCGGGCAGCAAGTGGCCGGTCCTGGCGTCCTCCAGCCGGTCGAGCACCTGGCGCAGGATGCGGAAGCTCGACGGCACCAGGCCGCTGGCGTCGCCGGAGTGGATGCCCTCGGTCAGGATCTCGACCTTCAGCACGCCGCTGACCATGCCGCGCAGGCTGGTCGTCAGCCACAGCTGGTCGTAGTTGCCGGCGCCGCTGTCCAGGCAGACGACGAGGCCGACTTCGCCGAGGCGCGGCTTCAAGGCGTCCAGATAGGCCGGCAGATCGTGCGAACCGCTTTCCTCGCAGGTCTCGATGACGCCGACGCAGCGCGGGTGCGGCGTGCCCTGGGCCTTCAGCGCCTCGATCGCGGTGACCGCGGCGTAGATCGCGTAGCCGTCGTCGGCGCCGCCGCGGCCGTAGAGCAGGCCGTCGACGTACTTCGGCGTCCAGGGGCCGAGGTCGTGGCGCCAGCCGCTGAACTCGGGCTGCTTGTCCAGGTGGCCGTAGAACAGCACCGTGTCGCTCGCCGCGCCGGTGGCCGCGATCTCGAAGAAGATCACCGGCGTGCGCCCGGGGATGCGCACGATCTCGATCGCCAGGCCCGGCACGCGGCGCGCCTCGACCCAGGCCACGGCATCCTGCACGACACGTTCGATGTGGCCATGGGCCTGCCAGTCGGCGTCGAACATCGGGCTCTTGGCCGGCACGGCGATGTAGTCGGTGAGGGCGGGCACGATGCGCTCGTCCCAGGCGCGGTCGACGAAGTCGGCCAGCGGCAGGTGGCGGTCGGGGGCGTTCATGGGCGGCTCCTGCATCAATTCGGCGATCCCGCCAGTGTAGGACGGCCGCCCCCGCGCCCCGAGGGGAAGCCGGGCTTCGCAGCGCCGGGGGCCGCCGCTATCCTGGGCCGATGACCACCGACTTCTTCCGCCTCGAACTCGCCGATAACGGCGTCGCCCACCTGCAGCTCGCCCGCCCCGAGCGGCTGAACACGATGACGCCGGCCTTCTTCCCGGCGCTGCGCGAGGTCGTCGAGTCGCTCAACGCCGAGGGCCGCACGCGCGTGCTGGTGATCTCGTCGACCGGCAAGCACTTCAGCGCCGGCATGGCGCTGGACGTCTTCGCCAGCGACCTGTCGCTGCTGGACACCGGCAACGCGCGCCGGCGGCTGGCCTTCCAGGACTCGCTGCGCCAGCTGATGCGCTGCTTCGACGTGCTGGAGTCGGCGCGTTTCCCGGTCATCGCCGCGGTCCAGGGCGGCTGCATCGGCGGCGCGCTCGACCTGGCCGCAGCCTGCGACCTGCGCGTCTGCTCGGCCGACGCCTTCTTCACCGTGCAGGAGATCCAGATCGGCATGGCCGCCGACCTGGGCGTGCTGCAGCGCCTGCCGAAGATCGTGCCGCCGGGCGTCGCGCGCCAGATGGCCTACACCGGCGAGCGGGTTGGCGCCGAACGCGCGCTGGCCGTCGGCCTGGTCAACGCCGTGCTGCCCGACGCCGCGGCGACGCTGGACCACGCCATGACGCTGGCCGCCGAGATCGCCGCCAAGTCGCCGCTGGCCATCGCCGGCAGCAAGCTGGCGCTGAACTACGCCATCGACCACCCGACGGCCGACGCGCTGGAGCAGATGGCGCTGCTGCAGAGCGCGATCTTCGACATCGGCGAGATGGCACAGGCCATCCAGGCCTGGCAGAGCAAGCAGCCGGCGGGCTTCGACCCGCTGGCCCCGGTCCCGCGGGTCTAGGACGCAATGCGGCCAGGGGAAGAAAGGGGTCAGGTCTGTTGAGACCTGACCCCTACCACCCGAGCCCCTCCAGGCGTGCCGTTGGCGGCGGGACGAACGGAAGAACGAGGAAGAACGGGACGAACGGGGTCAGGTCTGTTAAGACCTGACCCCTACCCCCGGTGCCGCGCGTCTAGCCTTCGGGAAGAACGGGGTCAGGTCTGTTGAGACCTGACCCCTACCCCCGGTGCCGCGCGTCTAGCCTTCGGCTTCGCGCTTCGCACGCAGCGCCGCCAGCACCTCGTCGGTGTCCTGGCCCAGCGCCGGCGCGTTGCGGCGGTGGCTGCCCGGCGTGCGCGACAGCTTGGGCACGATGCCGGGCACGGTCAGCGTGCTGCCGTCGGCCAGCGTCACCGGCAGCAGCATCTCGCGCGCCGCGTAGTGCGGGTCGTGCGCGATGTCGGCGGCGGTGTAGATGCGGCCGACCGGCACCGCGGCGGCGTCCAGCGCGGCCAGCACCTCGTCGACCGTGCGCCCGGCGGTCCAGGCGCCGATCGCGGCGTCGATCTCCTGCACACGCACGACGCGGCCGGTGTTGTCGGCCAGTGCCGGATCGGCGGCCAGGTCCTCGCGGCCGATGGCCGTCATCAGCCGGCGGAAGATGCTGTCGCCGTTGCCGGCCACCAGCACCTGGCCGTCGCGGCAGGCGTAGGCGTTGCTCGGCGCGATGCCCGGCAAGGCGCTGCCGGCCGGGCCACGCACGGCGCCGAAGGCGCTGTACTCGGGCAGCAGGCTCTCCATGCAGTTGAACACCGCCTCGTAGAGCGCGACGTCGATGATCTGGCCGCGGCCGCTCTGGCCGCGCTCGTGCAGCGCCATCAGCACGCCGATGACGCCGTGCAGCGCCGCCAGCGTGTCGCCGATCGACACGCCGACCCGCACCGGCACGCGCCCGGGTTCGCCGCTCAGGTGACGCAGGCCGCCCATCGCCTCGGCAACGACGCCGAAGCCGGGCTTGTCGCGGTACGGCCCGGTCTGGCCGTAGCCGCTGACACGCAGCACGATGAGCCGCGGGTTGGCCTCCATCAGCGCCTCGGGCGCGAGGCCGAAACCTTCCAGCGCGCCGGGGCGGAAGTTCTCGATCAGCACGTCGGCTTCGAGCGCCAGCTCGCGCACCACGGCCTGGGCCTCGGGGTCCTTCAGGTCCAGCGCCACCGAACGTTTGTTGCGCGACTGCAGCTGCCACCAGACCGAGGTGCCGTCCTTCAGCAGCCGCCAGCGGCGCAGCGGGTCGCCGCCGTCGGGCGGCTCGATCTTGATGACCTCGGCGCCGAAGTCGGCCAGGGTCTTGGCGGCAAACGGCCCGGCGATCAGCTGGCCGAGTTCGAGCACCTTGAGCCCGGCGAGCGGGCCGCCGGCGGCGGGCTCAGCCCATGCAGAAGACGTTGAGCTTGTGGCCATCGAGATCGCGGAAGTAGCCGGCGTAGAAACCTTCGCCGCGCGGCCCGGCGGCCCCTTCGTCGGCACTGCCGAGTTCGAGCGCCTTGCGGTAGACGCGGTCGACGGCCTCGCGGCTGTCGACCTGGAACGCGACCATCACGCCGTTGCCGACGCTGGCGGCCTGGCCGTCGAAGGGCTTCATCACGCCCAGCATCGGCTGCGCCATCGAGCGCCCCCAGGCGTAGCCGCGGCCGAAATCCATCATGCGCTTGGCGCCGATCTCGGCGAGCAGCGTGTCGTAATACGCCGCGGCGCGCGGCAGGTCGTTGGTGCCCAGGGTGACGTATCCGATCACGGCCAGCTCCTCGTGCCAAAGGTGCCCGAGTCTAGGCGCGGCCGGCCGCGCCGGGAGCGCGTGCCGACCCGGCCCCCGCTCACCGCGCTCGAACTGGTGCATCGGGGTCAGGTGCATCGGGTGCATCGGGTGCATCGGGGATGCATCGGGGTCAGGTCCCGCGGGACCTGACCCCACCCGGCGCTGACCCCACCCGGCGTCGGCTCACCCGCGCTGGAACTTGAACACCGCGACGCTGGCGCGCAGGTTCGGCAGCGTGCGCACGACGCGCCCGTCCTGCAGCCCGAAGGCGTCGCTGATCTGCAGCCCGTTCTTGCGCGCCAGCACCTCGAAGTCGGCATAGGTGCCGACGCGGATGTTGGGCGTGTCGTACCACTCGTAGGGCAGGGCCCGCGTCACCGGCATGCGGCCACCGACGACCCGCACGCGGTTGGGCCAGTGGGCGAAGTTCGGGAAGCTGACGATGCCGATGCGGCCGACGCGCACCGTCTCGTGCAGCATGCGTTCGGCATTGCGCAGGTGCTGCAGGGTCTCGATCTGCAACACGACGTCGAAGCTCTGGTCGTCGAACAGCGCCAGCCCTTCTTCCAGGTTGAGCTGCACGACGTTGACACCGCGCTGCACGCAGGCGAGCACGTTGGCGTCATCGATCTCGATGCCGTAGCCGGTGCAGCCCTTGTGGCGCTGCAGCCAGGCCAGCAGCTCGCCGTTGCCGCAGCCCAGGTCGAGCACGCGGGCACCGTGCGGCACGAGGTCGCCGATGATCTGCAGGTCGCGGCGTTCAGACATGGGCGGCCTCCGTCTTCACGGCGCCGACGCGCGCGGCGACGCCCTCGAAGTAGGCGCGCATCACCTGGTGGTAGCGCGGGTCCTCCAGCAGGAAGGCGTCGTGGCCGTGCGGGGCGTCGATCTCGGCGTAGCTGACGGCGATGCGGTTGTCGACCAGCGCCTTGACGATCTCGCGCGAACGCGCCGGCGAGAAGCGCCAGTCGGTCGTGAAGCTGACGACGAGGAACCGTTTGTCGCGTGCCGGCGCGAAGGCCGCGGCGAGCCGGCCACCGTGTTCGCGCGCCGGGTCGAAGTAGTCGAGTGCGCGCGTGATCAGCAGGTAGGTGTTGGCGTCGAAGTAGGCGCTGAACTTGTCGCCCTGGTGGCGCAGGTAGCTCTCGATCTGGAACTCGATCTCCTGCGTGCTGTAGCCCAGCTCGGCGGCGCGCAGTTCGCGGCCGAACTTGGCCTCCATCGCGTCGTCGGACAGGTAGGTGATGTGGCCGATCATGCGCGCCACGCGCAGGCCGCGCTGGGGCACGACGCCGTGTTCGTAGAAGTGGCCGCCGTGGAAGTCGGGGTCGGTGACGATCGCCCGGCGCGCGACCTCGTTGAAAGCGATGTTCTGCGCCGACAGGTTGGGCGCGGTGGCCACCGCGATGCAGTGCTCCAGGCGCTCGGGGTGGCGCATCGCCCAGGACAGCGCCTGCATGCCGCCCAGGCTGCCGCCCAGCACCGCGGCCAGCTTGGGGATGCCCAGGCGGTCGATCAGGCGCAGCTGCGCGTCGACCCAGTCCTCGACGGTGACGACCGGGAAGTCCGCGCCCCAGGCCTTGCCGGTGGCCGGGTTGACGTGCGTCGGCCCGGTCGAGCCGAAACACGAGCCCGGGTTGTTGACGCCGATGACGAAGAAACGCTCGGTGTCCAGCGGCTTGCCGGGGCCGACGAGGTTGTCCCACCAGCCGGTGGCGCCACGCTCGTCGACACCGGCCACGTGGTGGCTGGCGTTGAGCGCGTGGCACACCAGCACCGCGTTGCTGCGCTCGGCGTTGAGCGTGCCGTAGGTCTCGTAGACCAGCGAGTAGGAGGGGAGCGACGCACCGCTGCGCAGCGGCAGCGGTTCGTCGAAGTGCATCGTCTGGGGAGTGACGCGTCCGACCGAAGCCATAAGCAAAAACCCGGCGCCGCCGTCAGCGGGCACCGGGTCTCGGTGTCCTCTTTAGCGGCATTTGTTGAAGCGCCCGCAATCAGGATCAAATCGGCGCTGGAGGAAGGAGTATAGCCACCGGCACATCGCTGCCGGCGCCGTGCGTCAGCCCCTGGGCGGCGCGGTGTCGATGAAGCTGGGGCGTGCCGCCAGCTTCTCGGCCAGCCTGGCGAGGTTCGGGTAGGGGCCGCGCCAGTCGACCTCGGGGAAGCGGAAGTCGAGGTAGCCCAGCGCGCAGCCGACGGCGACGTCGGCCAGCGTGTAGTGGGTGCCGGCGCACCAGGGGCGCTCGCCCAGGCCCTGGCTCATCGCCTTCAGGCTGGCCTGCACCTTGGCCATCTGGCGGTCGATCCAGGCCTGCGAACGCTGGCCTTCGGTGCGGCCGTTCCAGGTGGCTTCGAGGCGGGCGAGGATCAGCGCGTCCAGCACGCCGTCGGCCAGCGCCTCCCAGGTGCGCACCTCGACCCGTTCGCGGCCCGACGGCGGGATCAGCTTGCCGACCGGCGACAGCGCCTCCAGGTACTCGACGATGACACGCGAGTCGAACACCGCCTCGCCGCCTTCCATCACCAGGCAGGGCACCTTGCCCAGCGGGTTGGACTTGAGGATCGTGTCGGTGCCCCAGACGTCTTCCAGCACGAGCTGGAAGTCCAGCTTCTTCTCGGCCATGGCGACGCGCACCTTGCGGACGTAGGGGCTGGTGAGCGAACCGATGAGTTTCATGGGGGGAAGAGAGTTACAGCTTTGGGCTTGCCAGGGCCGATCGATTCTAGCCAAGCCCCCCTGAACCCCCCGGGGCACCCCGCCCCTAGGACCGCTGTAGCGTGAAGTCGACGCTCGCCGGCCGGCCGGGCAGCGCCAGCTCGGCGGTCGCCGGTGCCGCGCGCGACAGCACGCGGCCGCCGCGCACCACCAGCAGGCGCTGGGCGCGCAAACGGATCGCCTCGGCCGGCGAGCGCGCCTGCAGCAGCACGAAGTCGGCGCGGCAGCCGGGCTCCAGCCCGTAGCCCTCCAGCCCGAGGATGCGCGCGTTGTTCACCGTCACCGCGTCGAAACACTGGCGCATGCCGGCCTGCGAGGTCATCTGCGCGACGTGCAGCCCCATCGCCGCCACTTCCAGCATGTCGCCCGAGCCGAGCGAATACCACGGGTCGAGCACGCAGTCGTGGCCGAAGCCGACGTTGACGCCCGCGGCCAGCAGCTCGGGCACCCGCGTCATGCCGCGGCGCTTCGGATACGTGTCGTGGCGGCCCTGCAGCGTGATGTTGATCAGCGGGTTGGCCACCGCGTGCAGCCCGGCCTCGGCCATCAGCGGCAGCAGCTTGCTGACGTAGTAGTTGTCCATCGAGTGCATCGACGTCAGGTGCGAGCCGGTGACGCGGCCCTGCAGCCCCAGGCGCTGGGTCTCGTTGGCCAGCGTCTCGACGTGGCGCGACAGCGGGTCGTCGCTCTCGTCGCAGTGCATGTCCACACGCAGTCCGCGGCGCGCGGCGATCTCGCACAGCAGCTTCACGCTGGCGGCACCGTCCGCCATCGTGCGCTCGAAGTGCGGAATGCCGCCGACGACGTCGACGCCCAGGTCCAGCGCCCGTTCCAGGTTGGCCAGCGCGCCCGGCGAACGCAGCACGCCGTCCTGCGGGAAGGCGACGAGCTGCAGGTCGAGGTAGGGTGCGACGCGCTCTTTGACCTCCAGCAGCGCCTCGACGGCCAGCAGCCGCGGGTCGCAGACGTCGACGTGGCTGCGGATCGCCAGCAGCCCGCGCGCCACCGCCCAGTCGCAGTACTGCAGCGCCCGTTCGACCAGCGCCTCCTGCGTCAGCAGCGGCTTCAACTCGCCCCACAGCGCGATGCCTTCGAGCAGCGTGCCGCTGGCGTTGACACGCGGCAGCCCGTAGCTGAGCGTCGCGTCCATGTGGAAGTGGGCGTCGACGAAAGGCGGGCTGACGAGCCAGCCGCCGCCGTCGACGGCCGGCGTGCCTTCGGGCGCGGTGAGCGCGGGGCCGACGGCGGCGATGCGGCCGTCCTGGACGAGCAGGTCGAGGCCGCTGCGGCCGTCGGGCAGGGTGATGTTGCGAACGAGCATGGGGAGGTCGGCAAGGCGGTGGACGCCGCCGAGCATACGGCGGCGACCGGGGGCCGAAGCTGCGGTCGCCGGCACGCATCACGTTCCGCCCGGACGGGCGGACGACGGCCGACACCGCGCCCGCCGGACGGTTGCGGGCTTGCCCGCCTGCTTGAGGGTGTGCCGCGCCAGCACGGTGTTCGGTGGCACGCCGTTTGCGCCGGCGCGCCGCGAGCCCGAACCACACCAGGAGGATCCCATGGCCCGAACCCCGCGCCTGCCGGCGCACCACGCCGTCGCAGCCGCCGCGATCGCCGCGCTTCACCTCGGTGCATCCGCACAGTCCGCCGACGACGCCGAAGCCGGCAAGCTGCAGACGATCTCGATCACCGCCGAACGCCGGCTGGAGAACATCCAGGAAGTGCCGAACTCGGTCAGCGTGCTGCAGGGCGAGACGCTGGAGGTGCTGAACACCAGCGGCCAGGACATCCGCATGCTGTCGGCGCGTGTGCCCAGCCTGAACATCGAGTCCTCGTTCGGCCGCGCCTTCCCGCGCTTCTACCTGCGCGGCTACGGCAACACCGACTTCCGCCTGAACGCCTCGCAGCCGGTGTCGCTGGTCTACGACGACGTCGTGCAGGAGAACGCGATCCTGAAGGGCTTCCCGGCCTTCGACCTGGAGCGCATCGAGGTGCTGCGCGGCCCGCAGGGCACGCTGTTCGGGCGCAACACGCCGGCCGGCGTCGTCAAGTTCGACTCGGTGGCGCCGACGCAGCGCTTCGAGGGCTACGGCAGCCTGTCCTACGGCCGCTGGAACACCACCAACCTCGAAGGCGCGCTGAACGTGCCGACCTCCGACAGCTCGGCGCTGCGTGTCTCGGTGCTGAACCAGACGCGCAGCGACTGGGTCGAGAACACCAACCCCGACGGCCCGACGCAGGACCTGGAGGGCTACCGCGACAGCGCCGTGCGCCTGCAGTGGAAGACGCAGCCGACGAAGGACTTCAGCGCGCTGTTCAACCTGCACGCACGCGACTTCGACGGCTCGGCGCGGCTGTTCCGCGCCAACATCATCCAGGCCGGCAGCAACGACCTCGTCGCCGGCTTCGACCCCGGCAAGATCTTCATCGACGGCGTCAACCACTCCGAGCTGCAGAACCACGGCGGCAGCGCCCGGCTGCGCTGGGACCTGGGCCCGGTGGCGCTGTACTCGGTGACCGGCTACGAGAGCGTCGAGACCTACAGCCGCGGCGACATCGACGGCGGCACGCCCGGCGGCCCGGGCGTCATCTACTTCCCGTCGGAGACCGCCGACGGCATCCCGAAACACTCGCAGTGGACGCAGGAGTTCCGCGCCGAGTCGACCGGCGACGCCGCGCTGGGCTGGCAGGCCGGCGTGTTCCTGTTCCGCGAGAACTTCGACTTCGAGAACTTCGGCTACGACTCGCTCAGCGCCGGCAACCCGCAGAACTCGTACGAACGTTCGCGCCAGAAGAACGACGCCTGGGCGGTGTTCGGCGCAGCCACCTGGCAGGCGACGCCGGCGCTGTCGCTGCGTGCCGGGTTGCGCTACACGCGCGACAAGAAGGACTTCGACGTGCTCGAGTACTCGGGCGGGCTGGGCAGCCTGGACAAGATCGCCGCGAACACCGAGGACAAGAAGCTCAGCTGGGACCTGAGCGCGACCTACGCGCTGTCCAGGGACGTCAACCTGTACGCACGCGCCGCCACCGGCTTCCGCGCCAGCAGCGTGCAGGGCGCCGGCGCCTACAACGGCCAGTCGATCGCCACGCCCGAGAACAACACCTCGTTCGAGGCCGGCGTGAAGGCCGACCTGTTCGAGCGCCGCGCGCGCCTGGCCTTCAACGTCTTCCGCTACACCGTGAAGGACCAGCAGCTCACCGCGGTGGGCGGCGCGGCCAACTCGAACATCCTGCTCAACGCCGACAAGGCCACCGGCCAGGGCTTCGAGCTCGACCTGCAGGCCTACCTCAGCGAGAACCTGCTGGCCACGCTGGGCGTGGGCTACAACCTGACGAAGATCCACGACAAGGACCTGCTCGTCGCCACCTGCGCGCAGTGCACGGTGAACGACCCGAAGACCGTCATCGGCACCACGACCTACGCGCTGATCGACGGCAACCCGCTGCCGCAGGCGCCCAGGCGCACCGTCAGCTTCACGCTGAAGTACACCCAGCCGCTGGCCGCCGGCGACGCCTACGTGCTGACCGACTGGGCCTACCGCAGCGCGGTCAACTTCTTCCTCTACGAGTCCACCGAGTTCACCAGCAAGTCGCTGCTCGAAGGCGGGCTGCGCGTCGGCTACACCTGGGGCAACGGGAAGTACGATGCGGCGGCTTTCGTGCGCAACCTGACGGACCAGGTCCGGGTCGTCGGCGGCATCGACTTCAACAACCTCACCGGCTTCATCAACGACCCGCGGACCTACGGGGTGCAGTTCAAGGCCAGCTTCTGACGACGATGAAACGCTTCCTCCTGGCCGCCGCGACGCTCGCGGCGGCAGCCACCGCCGCTGCGCAGCCGGCGGTGATCTACGAACTCGGCGGCAAGAACGACAAGTCCTTCGGCGAGGCGGCCTGGCGGGGCGCGGAACAGTGGAAGAAGGAGACCGGCAAGCCGTACCTCGAGTTCGAGATCGCCAACGCCGCGCAGCGCGAGCAGGCCGCGCGGCGTTTTGCCGAACGCGGCGCCGACCCGGTGGTCGGCGTCGGCTTCCCGCAAGCCTCGGCGATCGAGAAGGTGGCCCGCGACTTCCCGAAGCAGCGCTTCGCGATCGTCGACATGGTCGTCAAGCTGCCCAACGTGCAGAGCTTCGTCTACCGCGAGCACGAAGGCAGCTTCCTCGTCGGCATGCTGGCGGCGATGGCCAGCAAGTCGGGCAAGGTCGGCTTCGTCGGCGGCCAGGACATCCCGCTGGTGCGCAAGTTCCTCTGCGGCTACGAGCAAGGCGCGAAGTACGCCAACCCCAAGGTGCAGGTGCTGTCGGCGATGACCGGCACGACCAACGCCGCCTGGACCGACCCGCCGCGCGGCGCCGAGCTGACCAAGGCCCAGATCGCCCAGGGCGTGGACGTCGTCTTCAGCGCCGCCGGCACCACCGGCTTCGGCATCATGCAGGCGGCCAAGGACGCCGGCATCTACGCCATCGGCGTCGACAGCAACCAGAACCACCTGCACCCCGGCACGATGCTGACCTCGATGGTCAAGCGCGTGGACCTCGCGGTCTACCAAGCCTTCAAGGGCGTGCAGCCGGGCGTGACGGTGCTGGGGCTGAAGGAAGGCGGCGTCGACTACGCGCTCGACGAACACAACGCCAGGCTCATCACCCCGGCGATGAAGGCCAAGGTCGAGCAGGCGCGCGCCGACATCGTCGCCGGCCGGCTGAAGGTCATCGACTACACCGCGGCCAACGCCTGCAAGTAAGTCAGGCCGGCAGCGACACGCCCAACGCCGCGGCGTGCGCACGCACCACGGCCTCGGCGGCCGTGCGTTCGCGCTCGCCAAGGAAGGAGTGGCGCGCCGCCTGCACCGCCATCGCCAGCAGGTCGGCCACGGCCAGCGGCGTCTCGCGCAGCAGCGCCGCGGCTTCGGACGAGTGGCTCAGGCAGGACATCAGCCGGTTGTCGGTGTGATAACTCAGGCTCACGCCGGCCCGCCACAGCGCGGTGATCGGGTGCGCCGCCACCGAGGCCGCGGCGCCGGTGTGCACGTTGCTCGTCGGGCAGACCTCCAGGTGCAGCCCGGCGTCGCGCACGCGGTCGAGCATCTCGACACGCGCCGGGTCGGACAGCACCTCGACCAGGCGCACGCCGTGGCCGACGCGCCGTGCGCCATGCTGCAGCGCTTCGAGCACCCGTTCGGCGCCGTCGGCCTCGCCGGCGTGCAGCGTCAGCGGCAGGCCGGCGGCACGCGCGGCGGCCAGCGCGTCGGCGTGGTCGGTCAGCGGGTGGCCGTGTTCGGGGCCGGCGAGGTCGAAACCGACGACGCCGCGGTCGGCCCAGCGCAGCGCCAGCTCCAGCGCGCGGAAGGTCTGCACCTCGGGCAGCTGGCGCATCGCGCAGACGATGAGCCCCGACGGCAGCGGGCTGCGCTTCAGGCCGTCGACGATGGCTTCGACCGCCGCGTCGCCATCGACGCCGTGGGCCTCGAACAGCAGCGGCGCGACGCGGAACTCGGCCAGCAGCGCGCCGTCGGCACGCGCGTCCTCGGCAGCTTCGTAGGCGACGCGCGCCAGCGCGTCGGGCGTGGCCATCGCCGCCACCGTCAAGGCGAAACCTTCGAGGTACTTGGGCAGGCTGCCGGCGTGCGCGTTGGCGTCGAACCAGGCGTCCAGCGCGGCGACGTCGGCCGCCGGTGACGGCAGGCCACGCTGCTGCAGCAGCTCGTGCAGCGTCGAGACACGCAAGCCGCCGTCCAGATGCTCGTGCAGCAGCACCTTGGGCAGCGCGTGGGCCAGCGGGGTGTCGGGGTCGTGCATCGCGGCGGTTTCAGCAAGGCGCGTGCCGGTCGGGCGCCGCGGAGGCAAGGCTTTTGCTACAGGACGTCTTGTATCCTGACCGCCCCATCCCCACTGCCGTCGCGCCATGCCGCTCCGTACCCTCGCCGCGCTCGCGGCCTGCGTCGCCGCCGTGCAGGCCGCCGGGGCGGCGCCGGCCGTGGTCTACGACACCGGCGGCAAGTTCGACCGATCGTTCAACCAGTCGGCCGCCGAAGGCGCCGAGCGCTGGAAACGCGAGACCGGCCAGCCCTTTCTCGAGTTCACCGTCACCAACCCGGCGCAGCGTGAACAGGCGCTGCGGCGCATGGCCGAACGCGGCGCCGACCCCATCGTCGGCATCGGCTTCGCGCAGAGCAGCGCGGTCGAGAAGGTGGCGCGCGACTTCCCCAAGCAACGTTTCGTCATCGTCGACGCCGTCGTCACGCTGCCCAACGTGCAGAGCATCCTGTTCAAGGAACACGAGGGCAGCTTCCTCGTCGGCGTGATGGCCGCCAGCGCCAGCAAGAGCGGCACCGTCGGCTTCGTCGGCGGCATGGACGTGCCGCTGATCCGCAAGTTCCAGTGCGGCTACGAGCAGGGCGTGAAACACGCCGACCCGAAGGCCCGGGTGCTGGCGGCGATGACCGGCACGACGCCGGCCGCCTGGAGCGACCCGGCCCGCGGCGCCGAACTGGCACGCGCGCAGTTCGCCCAGGGCGCCGACGTCGTCTTCGCCGCCGCGGGCGCCACCGGCGTCGGCGTTCTGCAGGCGGCCCGAGACGCCGGCCGGCTGGCGATCGGCGTCGACAGCAACCAGAACCATCTGCACCCGGGCACGGTGCTGACGTCGATGGTCAAGCGCGTGGACGTCGCGGTCTACCAGGCCTTCCAGGGCGTGACGCCGGGCGTCACCGCGCTGGGCCTGAAGGAAGGCGGCGTCGACGTCGCGATCGACGAACACAACGCGAAGCTCGTGACGCCGGCGATGAAGGCCAAGGTCGAGCAGGCGCGTGCCGACATCGTGGCCGGCAAGCTGAAGGTCGTCGACTACATGGCCCACAACGCCTGCCGCTGATGCCGACGACGGGGACCGAGACGCGCGGCGCCGCGGTGCGCCTGCGCGGCATCCGCAAACGTTTCGGCGCGGTGCAGGCCAACGACGGCGTCGACCTGACGGTGGCGCCGGGCCGCGTGCACGGCATCGTCGGCGAGAACGGCGCGGGCAAGAGCACGCTGATGGCCATCCTCTACGGCTTCCACCCGGCCGACGAGGGCACGATCGAGGTCGACGGCCGCGAGGTGACGATCGGCAGCGCGCGCGACGCGATCGCGCTGGGCATCGGCATGGTGCACCAGCACTTCATGCTGGTGGACAGCCTGAGCGCGCTGGACAACGTGCTGCTCGGCGCCGAAGACGGCTGGCAGCTGGGCCGCGCCCGCGCCGCGCTGCGCACGCGGCTGGACGCGCTGATGGCCGAGACCGGCCTGCAGGTGCGCCTGGACACGACGGTGGCCGAGCTGCCGGTCGGCGAGCGCCAGCGGCTGGAGATCCTGAAGGCCCTGGTGCGCGGCGCGCGTCTGCTGATCCTGGACGAACCGACCGCGGTGCTGACGCCGCAGGAGACCGAGCAGCTCTTCGTCACGCTGCGCCGGCTGCGCGAACGCGGCACGACGATCCTGCTGATCACGCACAAGCTGAAGGAGATCCTGGCGCTGTGCGACGCGGTGACGGTGATGCGCGCCGGCCGCGTGGTGCTGGACGGCCCCATCGCCGGCATGACGCTGGACGGGCTGGCCGAGGCGATGGTCGGCCGCCGCGTGCAGCTGGGCCGCGGTGTCGACGGCGGCGCGGCGCCGGGCGACGAGCTGCTGGCCGCGCACGGCCTGCGCTGGCGCGACGCGCTGGGCGTGCCGCGGCTGGACGGCGTGTCGCTGTCGCTGCGTGCCGGCGAGATCGTCGGCGTGGCCGGTGTCGCCGGCAACGGCCAGGGCGAGCTGCTGGACGTGCTGGCCGGGCTGCTGGCGCCGCAGGAAGGCGAACTGGCGCTCGGCGGCCGGCGCTTCACGCCGCCGCGCTGGCTGGACCCGGCGACGGCGCGCACGCTCAAACTCGCCCACGTGCCCGAAGACCGCCACGCACGCGGGCTGGTGATGCCCTTCCCGATGTGGGAGTCGGCGGCGCTGGGCCACGAGGCCGGCTACGCGCGCGCCGGCTGGCTGGACGGCGGCCGCATGCGCGCCGACTGCGCGGCGATGATGGAACGCTACGACGTGCGCCCGCGCGACCCGGCGCTGCGCTCGTCCAGCTTCAGCGGCGGCAACCAGCAGAAGCTGATCCTGGCGCGCGAGACCTGGGGCGGCCCGAAGGTGCTGCTCGTCGGCCAGCCGACCCGCGGCGTCGACATCGGCGCCATCGAGTTCATCCACGGCCGGCTGCGTGCGCTGCGCGACGGCGGGGCGGCGGTGCTGGTCGTGTCGTCCGAACTCGACGAGATCCTGGCGTTGGCGGATCGGGTGCTGGTGATGGCCGGCGGCCGGGTCGTGGGGGAGTTGCCGGTGTCGGAATGCAGTGAGGCGGTGTTGGGGAGGTTGATGGGGGGCGCTGCGTGCTGACAGCGTGCATGGATCGGCGCGAGGCACACCAGCTGGTGGCCGCCGGGATCGCTCGCCGGCATCGGCGCGAGGCACGGCAGGGGGCCGCCGCCGGGGGCTCCGGCTCGCGGACCGGCGCTGCGCGCCGGCTTCGTTGCGCTGCTCGGATTCGGGGTCGCGCGGCCCAACTCGCTGCGCTCACTTCGTTCGCTCCGCTCAAACAGTCGGCCGCGAGCCAGATCACGATGCGCGCTGCGCGCGCCGACCCCGAATCCTCCGCTGCTCACCCGCGAAAGTCGCCCCCGACGACGGCCCCCTGCCGTGCCCACAGCGAGCGGCGGCACACCACCTGTCTGTACGCCACCCGCGGCGAACGAGCAGGTCGTCGGGGCGTGTCGCGGAGTGAAGTATTAGGAGGAGGGAGGGCGCCAGCCCGCCCGGGGGACATGAACGCAGCGGCACGCCCCGACGGCCTGCGGACGCGCCGATGCATGAACGCACGGCGGCCGGCTCTCGCGCCTGCGGTGGCGGGCGGTCTTGCATGGTCCTCCCGCATCGGCGACTGCGCCGAAATGGCGCGCCTGCATCGGCGCGAGGCACGGCAGGAGGCCGCCGCCGGGGGCTCCGGCTCGCGGACCGGCGCTGCGCGCCGGCTTCGTTGCGCTGCTCGGATTCGGGGTCGCGCGGCCCAACTCGCTGCGCTCACTTCGTTCGCTCCGCTCAAACAGTCGGCCGCGAGTCAGATCACGATGCGCGCTGCGCGCGCCGACCCCGAATCCTCCGCTGCTCACCCGCGAAAGTCGCCCCCGACGACGGCCCCCTGCCGTGCCCACAGCGAGCGCTGGCGCACCACCTGTCTGTGCGCCACCTCCGGTGAGCGAGCAGGCCGTCGGGGCGTGTCGCGGAGTGAAGTATTAGGAGGAGGGCGGGCGCCAGCCCGCCCGGGGGACATGAACGCAGCGGCGCGCCCCGGCGGCCTGCGGACGCGCCGATGCATGAACGCACGGCGACCGGCCCCCGCGCATCTGCCGGAGAACGTCTCCCACGAGGAGCACGAAGCCCCATGACCCGCACCCCCGACCTCCCCCGCTGGGTCGACATCGCCGTGCTGCCGCTGGTGAACCTGGCGGCGGCGCTGCTGGTGGCCGGCGGCGTGATGGCGCTGGTGGGCTTCGAGCCGCTGCAGGTGATGAAGCTGCTGGCGCAGGGCGCGTTCGGCAGCCGCATCGGCTGGGGCTACACGCTGTACTACGCGACGACCTTCGTCTTCACCGGGCTGTCGGTGGCCGTGGCGTATCACGCCGGGCTGTTCAACATCGGCGGCGAAGGCCAGGCGATGCTGGGCGGGCTGTGCGCCGGGCTGGTGGCGCTGGCCGCCTCCAGCGTGCTGCCGGCCTGGCTGATGCTGCCGCTGATGGTGGCCGCCGCTGCCGCCGGCGGCTGCGCCTGGGCGGCGGTGCCGGGGGCGCTGCAGGCCTGGCGCGGCAGCCACGTCGTCATCACGACCATCATGTTCAACTTCGTCGCCGCGGCGCTGCTGGGCTGGCTGCTCGTCGGGCCGCTGAAGGAGCCCGGCAACATGACGCCCGAGAGCGCCGCCTTCGCCGACTCGGCGCACCTGCCGGGGCTGCACGAGGCGCTGGGCTGGATCGGCGTCGAGTGGCCGAAGACACCGCTGAACCTGTCGCTGCTGCTGGCCGCCGCGGCCGCCGTCGGCGTCTGGGCGCTGCTGTGGAAGACACGCGCCGGCTACGCCATCCGTGCCGTCGGCTTCGCGCCCGAGGCCGCGCGTTACGCCGGCATCGCGCCCAGGCGCACGGTGCTGCTGGCGATGGCGATCTCGGGCGCGCTGGCCGGGGGGGTGGGCGTCAACGAGATCGCCGGCGTGCACGGGCGGCTGATCCCCGACTTCGTCGCCGGTGCCGGTTTCGTCGGCATCGCCGTCAGCCTGATCGGGCGCAACCACCCGCTGGGCATCGTGCTCGCGTCGCTGCTGTTCGGCGCGCTGTACCAGGGCGGCGCCGAGCTGGCTTTCGAGCTGCCCGGTTTCTCGCGCGACATGGTCGTGCTGCTGCAGGGGCTGGTGGTGCTGTTCGCCGGGGCGATGTCGCGCATCGGCGCGCCGACGCTGGCGCGGCTGTTCGGGAGGCCGGCGCGTGGATGACCTGGCGATCGGCTCGCTGGTGGCGAGCACGCTGCGCGTGTCGGTGCCGCTGATCCTGTGCGCGCTGGCCGGGCTGCTGTCCGAACGCGCCGGCGTCATCGACCTGGGCCTCGAAGGCAAGATGCTCGCGACCGCCTTCGCCGCCGCCGCCACCGGCGCGGTGACGCAGTCGCTGCCAGCGGCGCTGGCCGTGGCGCTGGCCGTCGGCCTGGCCTTGTCGATGCTGCAGGGCTACGCCTGCGTCACGCACGGCGGCGACCAGGTGGTGTTCGGCATGGCGATCACGATGACCGCCGCCGGCGCCACCGTCGTGCTCGGGCTGGCCTGGTTCCAGCAGGGCGGGCAGACGCCGCCGCTGCCCGACGCGGTGCGCCTGGGCCCGTGGTTTTCCGCGCTGGGCGAGCAGGTGGCGCGGCTGCCGGGCATCGGCCCGGGGCTGGCGCTGGCGCTGTTCGGCCACACGGCGCTGGTCTACGGCGCGCTGGCGCTGGTGGCCGCCGTCTGGTGGCTGCTGTGGCGCACACGCTTCGGGCTGCGGCTGCGCGCCGTCGGCGAGAACCCGGCGATGGTCGACGCCGCCGGGGTCGGCGTCGCGCTGCTGCGCTACCAGGCGCTGGCGCTCAACGGCCTGCTGTCGGCGCTGGCCGGCTGCTCGCTGGTGCTGGCGCAGAACCCGTCGTTCATCCCGAACATGACCGCCGGCCGCGGCTACATGGCGCTGGCGGCGATGATCTTCGGCAAGTGGCACCCGGCCGGCGCGCTGGCGGCCTGCCTGCTGTTCGGGTTCCTCGACGCGGTGTCGATCCGGCTGCAGGGCGCCGAGCTGCCGCTCGTCGGCACGGTGCCGGTGCAGGCCATCCAGGCGCTGCCCTATCTGCTGACGGTGGTGCTGCTGGCCGGCTTCATCGGCCGCTCGCGCGCGCCGGCGGCGCTGGGCCGGCCTTACGTGAAGGAGCGCTGATGGAGCAGCCCGACGACGAGACGATGCAGCGCCTGGTCGACGCCGCGCGTGCGGTGCGCCAGAACGCCCACGCGCCCTACTCGCGCTTTGCCGTCGGCGCCGCGCTGCTGGACGCCGAAGGCCGTGTGCACGCCGGCGCCAACGTCGAGAACGCCGCCTACCCGCAGGGCTGGTGCGCCGAGACCTCGGCGCTTGCGGCGATGGTGGCCGCCGGCGGCCGGCGCGTGCGCGCCGTCGTGGTGGTGGGCGCCGGGCCGCGGCCGCTGACGCCCTGCGGCGGCTGCCGCCAGAAGCTGTGCGAGTTCGCCACCGACGACTGCCCCGTCTGGAGCGCCGACGAACACGGCATCACCGCGCGTCACACGCTGGGTGCGCTGCTGCCCGCGGCCTTCGGGCCCGACCATCTGGAGAACACGCCATGAACGAGAGCATCGCCGCCAGCGTGCAGCGCCTGGCCGCGCTGGGCCCGGCGCCCGCCGTCGCCGTCGTGCTGGGCAGCGGCTGGGACGGCATCGCCGCGCTGGTCGACGACCCGGTCGACGTGCCGTATGCCGAGCTGCCGGCCTTCCCGCGGCTGAGCGTGGCCGGCCACGCCGGCGTGCTGCGCGCCGGGCGCGTGCGCGGCACGCCGGTGTGGCTGCTGCGCGGGCGCAAACACGCTTACGAAGACGGCGACGCGGCCGGCATGAAAGGCGCCATCCGCACGCTGGCCGCCGCCGGCTGCCGCACGCTGGTGCTGAGCAACGCCGCCGGCAGCCTGGACGCGGCGATGCCGCCGGGCTCGCTGATGCTGATCGCAGACCATCTGAACGTGGTGCAGCGCACGCCGCTGCACGGCGAGCCGGGCAACGACCGTTTCGTCGACATGGGCCGCGCCTACGACCCGGCGCTGCGCGAGCTGGCGCGCCAGGTGGCGGCGGCCGAAGGCATCACGCTGCCCGAAGGCGTCTACGCCTGGGTGCTGGGGCCGCAGTTCGAGACGCCGGCCGAGATCCGCATGCTGGCGGCGATGGGCGCACAGGCGGTGGGCATGAGCACCGTGCCCGAGACCATCCTGGCGCGCCACGCCGGGCTGCGTGTGCTGGGGCTGTCGATGTTCACCAACATGGCCGCCGGCCTGTCGGCCGAGACGCTGAGCCACGAGCACACGATGGCCGTGGCGCGCAGCGGCGCCGACGACGCGGCGCGGCTGCTGGCGGCGCTGCTGCCGGTGCTGGCGGCGGCCTAGAAGGCGAGCCTCTCTAGAGCTGGTAGCCCAGCACCATCGCGACCCCGGCTTCCTTGTTGGGGCGCACGATGCTGTCGCGTGTCATCCGGCTCATCTTGATGACCAGCTTGTCGCCGACGAACCACTTGCGATAGAGCGTCTCGGCCTCGCCGCTGGCGTACAGGCGCGCCAGCGTGCGGTCGACGGCGGCGAGCAGCGCCTTGTCTTCCTTGCGCACCATGACGCCGTAGGGCTCCACCGACAGCGCCAGCGTGCTGAGCTGGAACCTGTCGGCCGCGCCGTCGGTCGAAGCCAGGCCCTGCAGCAGCGCGTCGTCCTGCGCGAAGGCGCGCACCTTGCCGGCCTTCAGCGCGGCATAGGCTTCGGTGTTGCTGCCGAAGACCTGCAGCTTCAGGTTGACCTCGGTCTCGGCCAGGCGGGAGAACAGCTTCTCGGACGTCGTGCCCTTGCTCAGCGCCAGCGGCAGGCCGTCCAGGTCCTTCAGCGTCGTGACCGGCGTGTCCTTGGGCGTCAGCACACGCATCTGGGCGACGAACATCGTGTAGCTGAACGCCACCTGCTCCTGCCGCGCCTTGGTGTTGGTGGTGGAGCCGCACTCCAGGTCGATCTCGCGCGCCAGCAGCTTGGGGATGCGCTCGGCACCGCTGACCACCTTGTACTGGACCTGCAGCTCGGGCAGCTTCAGCTCGCGCTTCAACTCCTCGACAGCGGCCAGGCACAGGTCGACCGAGTAGCCGACCGGGCGCTTGTTCTCGTCGAGGTACGAGAAGGGCCGCGCCGCTTCGCGCACGCCCAGGGTGATGGTCTTGGTGGACTTGATGCGGCTGAGCGTGTCGCCCGGGGTCTGGGCACTCGCAACACCGCAGGCCGCCAGCAGCGTGATGACTGCCAGCCGGCCGAAACGCAGGGACGCCATGGGGGGCCGTCTTTCGGGAGATCGGGGAGGGCGAGATGGTAAATCTCAGGCGGCGTCCATCCCATGACCAGCAGGGGGTGCTGGGCAGCTGTGGGGTCGGTTGGGTGTGACCGATTGCTCAGTGGTGGGCGGGGTTCGGCTTGGTGCAAGTCCGCTTGCGTCGGCGGGGGCCGGCCGCCGGGGCGTGCCCCTGCGTTCATGTCCCCCGGGCGGGCTGCGCCCGCCCTCCTCCTAATACTTCACTCCGGGACACGCCCCGACGACCGGCTGGCGGCGCGGAGGTGCACTGACGGGCTCACTCGACGCTTCAGCGTGCCGTTCTCTGGCGCAGCCCGTAGCCCTTGGCGACACCCGCGGCGCCGAAGAGCACGATGACGGCGACGCCGGCGACTCGTTGGTCGAGCGTGTCGCCCACCACCAGCAACAGCAGCCCGCCCGCGACCAGTGCGACGCAGCAGACCAGCAGGAACCACTGCGTCCCCACGTTGCCCGACGACGGCGGGCTGGCATAACGCTCCTTCCCACTCAGCCGCAGGTCGCTGGGCGGGTAAGCGGCCACGAGCAGCACGCTGCGCAGACTCATCCACGCCACCACGCCCAGCCCGACCACGAGCATCAGCAGCGGGTTGTGGAGCACCCCGAGCGCGATGGCCACCACGATGGCCAGTTGGTACTGCGTCGCCAGCCTGTCGCGCAGCCGCTGCTCGGTGGCCGCGTCCGGAAGGATGCGGCCCTTGCCGAAGACGCCGAGCGGAAAGAAGACCGTGCTGCCGGCCGCGTCGTGCTTGAAGTTGCCGCGGGCCAGATCGTCGAAGTATTTCAGGCGCATGTTTGATGGCGAGTCGTCGTTTGGCGATCGCGTCCATCCAAGCGGAGCGACCGATTCCTGACGATTCTCGGCACGCAACGGCGCGGGTCCAGTGCTGGCGCCCGTCGCGCAGAGGATGACGTCTGAATGCGGCAAGCGGCATTTAAATGGCCTGCCAGCGGGCAGATTCTTAACAGCCTGCTAGCGATCTCGCACCGCAAGGCCTAGCCATTGTCGCTTGAATTCCTTCAGCTGAGCTTGCCCCTGCCTATCGAAGCGAAACAGAGCAGAACTGTCGGCCGCACGCATCCATTCATCCCACGCATCTGCAATTCTGGCGGCCTGCGAAGGATAGAGGCGGTATGCTCGAACGGCATAAGTAAAGAAAGTGACGTATGGATGCTCCCACTCGTTACCCTTCTCCAGGGCCAGTCTCCTCGATGTATCTAGCTCCCAAGCCCCCTCCCAGAATCTCTCGATCCCAACGTCGTCTGCTCTACGAACACTGATTTGCATGCAGATAGTCCCCAGCGTAGTGTGCGGGAAGGCGTCGCGTGGATGAATAGAGACAGCCTTCTTAGCGAACGAATATGCTGTCTCATCCTGATTCCGTCGTGCGGCCAGCAAGGCCCTCTGCTCCCAATAGCGCGAGTTCCAACTCATTAGCGGCAGAAGCTCACCATACCAACGATCCGCGGATTCAGGGAGATCCCGCGCGACGACGTCACAGTCCATGAGTTCACGGAGAATTCTGTACGGATACGTTCTGCGAGTAATCGATTGCGGAACGACTAACGCGGACAACTGCTTGGCCAAGTACAGACTAATATCAAAACGCTCTTTCGGACTAGCCAAACTCCAGACGTGAATTGCGAAAGATCGACTCCTCAGCCGAAGCCCTTTCTCATCGAGAAATGTCAACTCCGCATAGGGACTCGGAGGCTCCACAAATTCCTCAAGCGACATTTTCCCGTTGAGCGCAGAAGCAAACTGAAACGGGAGCGAGTATCCGAATCGATGTGTAGCCGCACAGGTTAGAAGTAGCCGCCGATCTGCCGCGTTACCCGCAACACTTTCTAGAATCTGCGAGATAACTTGGCGGTACGAGCGAGCGCCCTCAAGGCTCTCGAGCCACTCCAGCATGCGACGGCTGTAATGATCCTTGAAGTCCAACCACCCATCAAGACTCTTCATCCCTGTGCAGCGACCAAGGCGTCCGCGTTGACGCCGCAAGGCAAAAATACTATCGAAGTGCCTGCGGGGCACCGGCTCAAGATCGACCGGAAGCACCAACGCGGCAAGTAGATCCGCATGGACACCGCGCACACGCCAAGCCTCGGCTGTAGCAATGACTCGAAGCTGGAGCTGCCTCTTGGCCGCCGCACCGATTAGCGAGGTAAGAGAGTTTGAGAAGTCAGCACAGTCATCAAAAACCAAGACAGCTTGAGGCTTTGATGCAAGGTATTCACAGACCGCTTCCTCATCGAATCGCTCCTCCGCCCGGAACAACCAAGTCTCTCGGCCAGCCGCGTTCAGAGTGGCTGCGATTCTGAGGGCTGACGTTGATTTACCGCATACCGGGCCCCCACTAATCAGAACAACACGCTGATCGCGCCCGGGATCTTGTAGCCAAATCGCTGCCTTCTCAACATATTCAAGCCTGCCGTCAAGTTCATCTACGACGTGATGCCACTGACACTCCGCAGACGCGTAAAAATCAAGAAGCCGACGCGGCCTAGGAGCAACCAGCGTCAGCTGTTTAAATGCAGCGCGGACGAGTGCTGCCGATGCGCGCGCTTGAGGTGTTTGCGAAGGTTGAGCAGCAAGGTAGGCTTGGTAGTCCGATCGAAGTGCGGCAAAAAATACATCGCCTGTGGCCGCGACGGGAACAAGTCCTTGCCGCCGGAACCTAGCCTCCTCGCCCGGAGCAAACCCCTTTAGAACAATAAAAGACGGACACCCACCACGCTCCCGAGACTTATTACCTATCTCAAGGACAGTGGCAAGATCAAACTCATCACGAAGGCGTGCGCCGCATACGATAAATGGCTTTCTGACAAACTCAGACCGAAATTCCGCATGCCAACCCGGAGAAACCTCCTGGCGGGCGGCATACTGTTTGAGCGAAAAAATAAGTCTGCCAGCATCCCCCTGAATTAATGATGCACGACTATGAAGATGCACTATCTGTGACTCATTCGCAGCAAGCGGCCGCACAGACAAGGCATCGTCCCAAGTAAATATTTTGACACCAAGCCCCCCTGAATCTGCCACCACACGCTGCAACACATCATCAATATTGAGCGTCCATATTCTCTTCCATGGAAACTCAACGAGGATCGACTGCCACGTCGGCTTGCAGTGTGTAAATCGAGCGCGTAGAAGTTCGGCGAGTGGCGTTCGATTCTGAGGAGTGGCCGCAATATCTCCATATACCAGCTGCAGATCCGAACAGTCTGGCTCTTCATTTTCGAGATTGAATCTTGCGTTCAACTCCCGAGCCAGATCCGGGCCGCCATTCAACTCGTGACCGTCGCCGCCTACAACGCCAAAACTCGCGCCAGCACCAGTAAGTAGATTGACGGCTCTTTCATTCAAGGCACGAAGCAGCAGCGCCAAATCATCGGCCGATACACCCAGCCTCATTAGCTCCGACATTTAATCCCCCTCCCAATTTTCACCACATTTCCACCGAAGATATTTTCACCACAGCCCAAATATATAAGAAAGCCTACACCAGCAGCAGCAAGCTCGACTGGTCCAGCGGGTACTACCACCGCCTGCGGCTCGTACTTTCAAGCCTCCACCTAAGCAGACCATGATCAGCCTATATACATGGCGCCTCGCTTGCAAGTTACCTCGTCAACATCGAGTCGCGTCACGCGATCACCCGTTAGCCACCTCCGATCGGTGGCGCTGGCAAAGCACCTGATACCCGACGCCTTGCAGTTCGCCTCCTATCGGACCCGGATGTTCTAAGCGGTGCTTTTAGAACGGTACGGCACATGTCATCGCAACGCAGAGGTAGAGAACGCACAGATTCAACGGGAGACGGCGCCACTCTGGTTCGCGTTGCCTGCTATGCGCCGCCTAGTCTTCACTCGCATCATCGCAAGCGCCTATGAGCGCGACATCACCTTCGTGGTGCCGTGCGTCATCAATCACTGCATCTCATGACCAGTGCGCGCGTCCTCTCGCGCCTCGCGTAGCCCCCGGTGTCAAACTCCACCCCGACACCATCCCCGTCCGCCGAACCCCAATGAAAGACCTGATCGCCACCTCCCGCACCGCGCTCGCCTGTCTGGACCTGACGAGCCTGAACGACGCCGACACGGCGGCTGACGTGGAGCGCCTGTGCCGGCGCGCCGAGGGGCCGCAGGGGCGGGTGGCGGCGGTGTGCGTCTGGCCGCGGTTCGTGGCGCAGGCGCGGGCGGCGCTGCCGCCGGCCGTCAAGGTGGCGGCGGTGGCCAACTTTCCAGACGGCAGCACGGACGTCGAACGCGCCGTGCGCGAGGCGGCCGAGATCGTGGCCGCCGGCGGCGACGAGGTTGACGTCGTGATGCCCTGGCAGGCGCTGGACCAGGCGCGCACGCTGCTCGCCCAGGTGCGGCGCGAAACACGCGGCCGCACGCTGAAGGTCATCCTCGAGACCGGCGAGCTGCGCGACCCGCTGCTGATCCGCAACGCCGCACGCATCGCGCTCGACGCCGGCGCCGACTTCCTGAAGACCAGCACCGGCCGCACGCCCCACGGCGCGACGATCGACGCCGCGCGCCTGCTGCTCACCGCCATCAACAGCGGCGGCTACCGCCAGGCGGGGCTCAAGGTCTCGGGCGGCATCCGCACCGCCGAGCAGGCGCAGAACTACGTCTACCTGGCACGCGCAGCCCTCGGCCAGCCGACGCCGGCGCGCTTTCGCATCGGCGCCAGCAGCCTGCTCGACGACCTGCAGGCCGTGATCGGCGGCACGGCGCGGCCGGCGGCGGCCGGCCGCTACTGATGGCGGCGCGCCGGCCGGCCGCGCAGCCGGTGCTCGCCGCGCTGGCGCTGGCCGCCGCGCTGCTGGGCGGCTGCGCCGCGGCACCGTCCGCCGCCCCGCCCACCACCGCCCCCGCGGCCACCGTGCCGCTGCGCCTGCTGGCGATCAATGACTTCCACGGCCACCTGCTGCCGCCGCCCGGCGGTTATCGCGAGGTGGACCCGGCCGACCCGGCGCGCAGCCGCAGCATCCCGGCCGGCGGCGCCGCGGCCATGGCCAGCGCGGTGCGCGAGCTGGCGGCCGGGCACCCGAACCACGTCTTCGTCGCCGCCGGCGACCTGGTCGGCGCGTCGCCGCTGCTGTCGGCGCTGTTCCACGACGAGCCGACGGTCGAGTCGCTGTCGGCGATGGGCCTGGCCTACGCCGCCGTCGGCAACCACGAGTTCGACGACGGCACCGACGAGCTGCTGCGCCTGCAGCACGGCGGCTGCCACCCGGTGGACGGCTGCCGCGGGCCCAGGCCGTTCGCCGGCGCCGGCTTCCAGTACCTGGCGGCCAGCACCGTCGTGCGCGCCACCGGCCAGACGCTGCTGCCGCCCTACGCCATCCGCCGCTTCGACGGCGTGCCGGTGGCCTTCGTCGGCCTCACGCTGAAGGGCACGCCGCAGATCGTGTCGCCCGCCGGCGTGGCCGGGCTGGCGTTCCGCGACGAGGCCGAGACCGTCAACACGCTGGTGCCCGAGCTGCAGCGCCAGGGCGTGCAGGCCATCGTCGTGCTGCTGCACGAAGGCGGCGAGGCCGACGGCGGGCGCGACGGCTGCGACGACCTGCGCGGCGCCATCACGCGCATCGTGCCGCGGCTGCACCCGGCGGTGGACGTCGTCGTCAGCGGCCACACGCACCGCGCCTACGTCTGCCGCGTCGACGGGCGGCTGGTCACCAGCGGCGACCGCTACGGCACGCTGGTCACGGCCATCGACCTGGAACTCGACCGCGCCAGCGGCGAGGTGCTGCGCTCGCAGGCGCACAACGTCGTCGTCGACACGCGCCGCTTCGCGCCCGACGCCGGCCAGCAGGCGCTGATCGCCGCCTACGAACGCCTGGCCGCGCCGCTGGCCAAGCGTGTGGTGGGCACGATCGCCGCGTCGCTGACACGCGAGAGCGACGCCTCGGGCGAGTCGGTGCTGGGCCGCGTCGTCGCCGACGCGCAGCTCGAGGCCACGCGCGCCGCCGGCGCCCGGCTGGCGCTGACCAACCCCGGCGGGCTGCGCAGCCCGATCCTGAAACCCGCCGACGGCCGCGTGCGCTACGAGGACGTGTTCGAGGCCCAGCCCTTCGGCAACCGGCTGGTGACACTGACGATCAGCGGCGCGCAACTGGCAGCGCTGCTGGAACAGCAGTTCCGAGGCGAGCGCCCGCGCCTGCTGCAGGCCTCGCGCGGCCTGCGCTACGAGTGGGACGCCACGCGCCCGGCCGGCGCGCGGCTGCTGCCGGGCTCGCTGACGCTGGACGGCCAGCCGGTCACGCCCGATCAGCCGGTGCGCCTGACGGTCAACAGCTACCTCGCCGAGGGCGGCGACCGTTTCCCGATGCTGCGCGACGGCCGCGAGCGGGTCGTCGGCATCGGCGACGCCGACGCGCTGGCCGACTACCTGGGCCGCCACCCCGGGCTGCAGCCGCCGCAGGACGCACGCGCCGTGCGCCGCCGCTGAACGAGGAAACACGATGCTGCCTGCCGAAGTGATCGCCCACAAGCGCGACGGCCGCGTGCTGTGCGACGCCGAGATCCGCGCCTTCGTCGCCGGCCTGACCGCGCCCGAAGGCGAGGCGCGCTGGAGCGACGCCCAGGTTGCGGCGCTGGCGATGGCCGTGCTGCTGCGCGGCATGGACCGCACCGAGACCGTGGCGCTGACGCAGGCGATGACCGACTCGGGCGAGCGCCTGCGCTGGGCCGGCTTCGGCCGCCCGGTGCTGGACAAACACAGCACCGGCGGCCTGGGCGACAAGACCAGCCTGCTGCTGGCGCCCATCGTCGCCGCCTGCGGCGGCCTGGTGCCGATGATCAGCGGCCGCGGCCTGGGCCACACCGGCGGCACGCTGGACAAGCTGGAGGCGCTGCCCGGCTACCGCGTCGACCCATCGCCCGAGCGCCTGCATGCGGTGCTGCGCACGGCCGGCTGCGCCATCGTCGGCGCGTCCGCGCGCCTGGCGCCGGCCGACCGCCGGCTCTACGCCATCCGCGACGTCACGGCCACCGTCGAGTCGCTGCCGCTGATCACCGCCAGCATCCTCAGCAAGAAGCTCGCGGCCGGGCTGGACGCGCTGGTGCTGGACGTCAAGGTCGGCAGCGGCGCCTTCATGCGCGACGCGGCGGCGGCGCAGGCGCTGGCCACGAGCCTGGTCGACACCGCACGCGGCGCCGGTCTCGCCGCCGCGGCGCTGGTCACCGACATGAACCAGGTGCTGGGCCGCACGGCCGGCAACGCGCTGGAAGTCGCCGAATGCCTGGCGCTGCTGCGCGGCGAGCCGGGCGACGCACGCCTGGTCGACGTCACGCTGGGCCTGGCGGCGCGGCTGCTGGTGCTGGGCGGGCTGCAGGCCGACGAGCCGGCGGCGCTGGCCGCGGCGCGCCAGGCGCTGGCCAGCGGCGCGGCGGCCGAACGTTTCGCGGCGATGGTCGCCGGGCTGGGCGGCCCGGCCGACGTGCTGAAGGATGCGCGGCTGGCCAGTGCGCCGGTCATCGCCGAGGTGCCTGCGCCGCGCGACGGCGTGGTCGCCGCGATCGACGCGCGTGCGCTGGGTTATGCGATCGTCGAACTGGGCGGCGGCCGGCGCCGCGGCGGCGACATGATCGACCCGCGTGTCGGCCTGGACGAGATGGTCGCGCTGGGCGAGACACGCCGCGCCGGCGAGCCGCTGGCGCGTGTGCACGCGGCCGACGACGCCGGCGCCGCGCGTGCCGTGGCCGCGGTGCAGGCCGCCGTCACGCTGGCCGACAGCGCGCCGGCACCGCCGCCCTGGCTGCATCAACGGATTGACGGAGACAGTGCATGAAGCCCGTGGTGAAGATCTGCTGCATCGCCAGCGTCGACGAAGCGCGCCGCGCGGTCGCGGCCGGCGCCTCGGCGCTGGGCCTGGTGTCGGCGATGCCCAGCGGGCCCGGCGTGATCGACGACACAACGATCGCCGAGATCGCCGCCGCGGTGCCGCCGCCGACACGCACCTTCTTGCTGACCTGCCGCACCGACGCGGCCTCGATCGCCGCGCAGCACGCCGCCGCCGGCACGACGACGCTGCAGCTCGTGGACGCGGTGGCCGTCGAAGAGTTGCAGGCGCTGCGCAGGCTGTGCCCGGGCGTCGAGATCGTGCAGGTCATCCACGTGACGGGCGAAGCCTCGATCGACGAAGCGGTGGCGGTGGAGCCCTATGTCGACGCGATCCTGCTCGACTCGGGCAACCCGGCGCTCGCGGTCAAGGAGCTGGGCGGCACCGGCCGGCGCCATGACTGGGCGATCAGCCGCCGCATCCGCGACGCGATCGGCCCGCTGCCACTGGTCCTGGCGGGCGGCCTGAACCCGGCCAACGTGCGCCAGGCCGTCGAGACGGTGCAGCCCTACGGCCTGGACCTGTGCAGCGGCGTGCGCTGCAACGGCCAGCTCGACGACCGCAAGCTGGCCGCGTTCTTCGCCGCGCTGGACGGCGTCTAACGTTCGCCCTGGCGGTACGGCTTCATCAAGGCCTGCGGGTAGGCCGCGCGCCGCGCCATCACCACGAGCGCGACGATCGCCATCGCGTAAGGGAGCATCAGGTAGACCTGGTACGGCAGCTCGACGCCGAAGACACCGCCGCCGGCCTGCTGCAGGCGCAGCTGCAGCGCGTCGAAGAAGGCGAACAGCAGCGCGCCGGCCAGCGCCTTGCCCGGCCGCCAGGACGCGAACACGACCAGCGCCACGCAGACCCAGCCGCGGCCGTTGACCATGTTGAAGTAGAAGGCGTTGAAGGCCGACAGCGTCAGGAAGGCGCCGGCCACGCCCATCAGCGCCGAGCCCGCGGCCACGGCACCGAGGCGCAGGCGCACGACGTTCAGGCCCTGGCCTTCGGCGGCGGCCGGGTTCTCGCCGACCATGCGCACGGCCAGCCCCAGCGGCGTGCGGTAGAGGAACCAGGCGATCGCCGGCACCCCCAGCAGTGCCAGCAGCACCGGCGGCGTCTGCTCGTTGAGCACGGGGATCGGCAGCCAGGACATCGGCTCGAAGGGCTGGATCGTCGGCGGCGTCTCGACCTTGGGGAAACCGACGCGGTAGGCGAAGCTCGCCAGGCTGGTCGCCAGCAGCGTGATGCCCAGCCCGGCGACGTGCTGCGACAGCCCGAGCACGACGGTCAGTCCGCCGTGCAGCAGGCCGAAGACGGCGCCGACCGCCGCGGCGACGGCGACGCCGGTCCACAGCCCGGCGCCCTGGTAGACCGCCAGCCAGCCGGCGAAGGCGCCGGCGACCATGATCCCTTCGATGCCGAGGTTCAGAACCCCGGCGCGTTCGCACAGCAGCACGCCCAGCGTGCCCAGCACCAGCGGCGTCGCGATGCGCAGCACCGCCACCCAGAAGGGCGCGGCCATCAGCAAATCAAGCGTTTCGCTCATGCTCTGCGAACTCGATACTGGGTCAGCATCGTCGCCACCAGCACGCTGATCAGCGACACGGCGACGATGACGTCGGCGATGTAGGTCGGCACGGAGACCGCGCGGCTCATGCTGTCGGCGCCGACCAGCATGCCGGCGACGAAGACCGCGGCGGCGACGACGGCCAGCGGGTTCAGCATCGCCAGCATCGCGATGACGATGCCGCTGTAGCCGTAGCCCGGGCTCATGTCCAGCGTGACGTAGCCGGTGCGCCCGGCGACCTCGACGGCGCCGGCCAGCCCGGCCAGCGCGCCCGACAGCAGCGCCACCTTCACCGTCGTCCAGCCCACCGGCATGCCGGCGAAACGCGCGGCACGCGGGTTGGCGCCGACGGCGCGGATCTGGAAGCCCAGCGTCGTGTACTTCAAGAGCGCCCACAGCGCGACGGCCAGCACGACGGCGGCGACGAGGCCGGTGTGCACGCGGCTGCGTTCGAGCAGCTTGTCGAGCTGCAGCGCGTCCTGCAGCGCCACGCTCTGCGGCCAGCCCATCGCCATCGGGTCCTTCATCGCGCCGTCGAGCATCGCCGAGACGAAGAGCAGCACGATGAAGTTCAGCAGCAGCGTCGTCACGACCTCGTCGACGCCGAAGCGGCTCTTCAAGAGCGCCGGGCCCAGCAGCAGCAGCGCGCCGGCCAGCGCGGCGGCGGCGAACATCAGCACGAAGAGCAGCGCCGGCGCGATCTCGTAGCCGACCCCGTCGTGCAGCCCGCCGACGGCCACCGCCGCCAGCGCGCCGGCGTAGAGCTGGCCTTCGGCGCCGATGTTGAACAGCCGGGCGCGGAACGCGACCGCGGCGGCCAGGCCGGTGAAGATCAGCGGCGTCGCGCGTGTCAGCGTCTCGGTGATCGCGAAGCGCGAGCCGAAGCCGCCTTCGAGCAGCAGCGCATAGGCCCGGCCGACCGGCGCGCCGGCCCAGGCCACGAGAAGCGAGGTCACGAGCAGCGTGAAGGCCACGGCGGCCAACGGCGCGGCGACGAGCAGCGCACGCGGCACCTCGGTGCGTCGTTCAAGCCGCATGCGCCACCTCCCGGCCGGCACCGGCCATCGCCAGGCCGATGTCGGCCAGCGTCCAGTCGGCCGCGGCGCGCGGCGCGCCGAGCACGCCGTGGCAGATGACGGCGACACGGTCGGCGAGCGCGAAGATCTCGTCCAGGTCTTCGCTGATCAGCAGCACCGCGGCGCCGGCGGCGCAGGCGTCGAGCAGCTGCTGGTGCACGTAGGCGACGGCGCCGACGTCCAGGCCCCAGGTCGGCTGGTTGGCGACGACCAGCCGCGGCGTCGTGCCGCTGCCCCGCAGCGCGCGGCCGAGGATCAGCTTCTGCATGTTGCCGCCGGACAGCGAGCGCGTCGTCGTGTCCAGGCCGCCGCCGCGCACGTCGAAACGTTCGACGACCTCGCGTGCGAAGGCGCGTGCGGCGCCGCGGCGCACGACGCCCCAGCGGGCGAAGGCCGGGCTGGCGTGGCGCTCGAGCACCGCGTTCTCCCAGATCGGCAGGTCGCCGACGACACCGACGGCGTGGCGGTCTTCGGGGATGCGCGCGACGCCGGCTTCGACAAAACGCCGCGGCGACGGCGGCAGCGCCTGGCCGTCCAGCCGCACGGCGCCACCGGGTGGCGCGTGCTCGCCGCACAGCGCCTCGGCCAGCGCCTGCTGGCCGTTGCCGGCGACCCCGGCGACCGCGAAGACCTCGCCGGCGCGGATGGCCAGCGTCGTGCCGGGCAGCTCGCAGACCACCGGACCGGGTTCGTGGCGCGTCTTGACCGCCGGGGCCACCGTGCGGCCGACCATCGCCTCGGCGAGGTCGGCCTTGCTCGCGCCTTCGGCCGGCAGCACGGCGATCAGCTTGCCGCCGCGCAGCACGGCGATGCGGTCGCTGACACGCAGCACCTCGTCGAGCTTGTGGCTGATGAAGATGATCGACAGGCCGCCTTCGACCATCTGCGCCAGCGTCGCGAACAGCGACTCGCTCTCCTGCGGCGTCAGCACCGCGGTCGGCTCGTCGAGGATCAGGATGCGCGCGCCGCGCACCAGGGCCTTCAGGATCTCGACACGCTGGCGCTCGCCCACCGACAGCTCGGCGATGCGCGCGTCGGGGTCGACCTGCAGGCCGAAACGCTGCGCCGCGTCGAGCAGGCGGCGGCGCCAGTCGCCGCGGCGCGTGAACGGCTGCCACAGCGGCTCGGTGCCGAGCATCACGTTGTCGAGCACGCTCAGGTTGTCGGCCAGCGTGAAGTGCTGGTGCACCATGCCGATGCCGGCGGCCAGCGCCGCCTTCGGCTGGCCCGGCGGCAGCGTGCGGCCGTCGACCTCGATCGAACCTTCGTCGGCGACGTAGTGGCCGAAGAGGATGGACACCAGCGTGCTCTTGCCGGCGCCGTTCTCGCCGAGCAGCGCGAGCACCTCGCCGCGGTCCAGATCCAGCGAGATGCCGTCGTTGGCGACCAGGGGGCCGAAGCGTTTGGTGACGCCCTTCAGGCGCAGGACCGGGGGACTCGCAGACATCGGCGGATTGTCACGCACGAAGCGCGCCAGCCCGGGCGGGCGCCGGGGCGGCCGCTACCATCACGGCCGCCCGCCACCTGAAGCACACATCCTGGACTCCTGCCCCAACTGCGAGCAGCCGCTGCCCGAGCCGACGCCCAAGTTCTGCCCGCACTGCGGCCAGGAGACGCGCGTGCGTGCGCCGACCGTCGGCGAGTTCGTGCAGCAGTTCGGCGGCGCCTACCTGTCGACCGAAGGCGCGATGTGGCGCACGCTGGCGCTGCTGCTGCGCCGCCCCGGCGAGCTGACGCGCCAGTACCTGCGTGGCCGGCGCAAGCACTACGTGCTGCCGCTGCGGCTGTACCTGACGATCAGCGTGCTGGTGCTGCTGGCGGTGCGTGTGTCCACGCTGCTCGACCCCAGCACGCCGCAACCGGCGCTGCAGGTCGACAAGGGCGAGACGCCGAAGATCGAGCTCAGCGTCGGCGGCGCCAGCATGCAGGTCGGCATCAAGCCGGGCGGCGAGGGCTTCGAGTGCCGCAACGTGCCGGCGGCGGTCTGCAAGCGGCTGGAGCAGCGCCTGGGCATCGGGCCGGCGGCGCTGGCCAACGACACGAGCGGGCTCAAGGCCCGGCTGACCGACGCCGTCGGCCCGATGATGTTCGTGCTGCTGCCGTGTTTCGCGGCCGGGCTGGCGATCGCCTACCGCAACCGGCGGCTGCGCTACACCGAGCACCTCGTCTTCGCGCTGCACCTGCACGCGTTCTGGTTCCTGATGCTGGGCGTGACGCTGCTGCCGCTGGGCGGCCTGCAGCTCGTGGCGTGGCTGGCCGTGCCGGTCTACACCTGGCTGGCGCTGCGCCGCGTCTACGGCGGCCGCTGGTGGACGCAGGCGCTGCGCGCCAGCGTCCTGGCGACGTTCTACTTCACGACGCTGGTCACCGCGACCATGTTCGCGGCGCTGTGGGCGCTGCTGGCCTGAGGCCGCGGCGCTCCGGGCCTCAGCCCTCGTGCGTGCAGTCGCGCGAGGGCCTTCGGCAGGCGCAGAACGCCTTCCGGCGTCCTGCGTCCAGGCTCAGCTCTTGACCAGGCTGGAGACCAGCGAACGCAGCGCGTCCTTCAGCCGGTCCTGCGCCAGCGCGCTGCACTCGGCGGCCGTGGCGACCGGGCGGCCGTCGAAGACCGTCGAGCTCTTGGCCGGCTCCCAGACGAAACGCCGCGTCGGCGAGGTCTTGGGCAGCAGCGTCACGCGCGCGGTGACGACACACAGCTTGCCGTCGACGACGCCGCCCTCGACCTGGCTGAGGAAACCCCACTTGGCCTTCGGGTAGAGCTTGACCAGGCGCTCGGTGGGCAGCGCCTCCTTCCAGGCCGCCATCACGGTCGGCTTGTCGATCAGCGCGGCGGTCGAGAAGTCCTCGATGTCGTAGGTCGGGGCGGTGGCGGCCGACGCGAACGGCGCGGCGACGGCGAGAACGGCGGCACAGAGCAGGGCACGGGTCATGGAAGGCGCTTCTTCGTCTTGTTGGCGAGAGGGGGCGTGAGCCCGCGGGCGGGCGTCGTGCGCCCGGGCGGCATGCTAAGCGCGAACGCGCCGGGGGAACCAGGCGGTTCCCCCGGGCCGCGTCACTTGCCGGCCTTGGGCTGGCTGTCGTCGACCTTGACGACGAAGCTGCCGTCGAGGATGGCCTTCTCCTTGGCCTGGACCTTGGCGACGAGGTCGGCCGGGACCTTCTTCGCGAACGTGCCCAGCGGCGACAGCTCGGAGCCCTTGAACTTCATCGTCGAGTAGCGGCCGTAGTCCTCGGCCTTGAAGGCGCCGGCCTTCACCGCCTTGAGCGCGGCGTCGATCGTCGGCTCCATGTTCCACAGCGCCGAGGCGACCACCGTGTCGGGGTACTGGGCCTGGGTGTTGATGACGTTGCCGATCGCCAGCACCTTGCGCTCCTTGGCGGCGTCGCTGACGCCGAAACGCTCGGCGTACATCACGTCGGCGCCCTTGTCGATCATCGCGAAGGCGGCTTCCTTGGCCTTCGGCGGGTCGAACCAGCTGTTGATGAAGCTGATCGAGAACTCGACCTTCGGGTTCACTTCCTTGGCGCCGGCGATGAAGGCGTTCATCAGGCGGTTGACCTCGGGGATCGGGTAGCCGCCGACCATGCCGATCTTGCCGCTCTTGCTCATGCCGGCGGCGATCATGCCGGTGAGGTAGGCCGGCTCCTGGATGTAGTTGTCGAAGACGCCGAAGTTCGGCGCCTGCGGCTTGCCCGAGCTGCCCATCAGGAAGGCGACCTTCGGGTAGTCCTTGGCGACCTTGCGCGCGGCGGTCTCGACGGCGAAGGACTCGCCGACGATCAGCACGTTGCCGGCCTCGGCGTACTGGCGCATCACACGCTCGTAGTCGGCGTTGGCGACGTTCTCGCTGAACACGTACTCGACCTCGCCACGCGCCGCGGCGGCCTTCAGCGCCTTGTCGATGCGGCTCACCCACTGCTGCTCGACCGGCACGGTGTAGATGGCGGCGACCTTCAGCTTGGTTTGGGCGAAGGCCGGGACGGCGACGGCGGCCGCCAGCGAAGCGGCGGCGAGCAGGGTGATGCGGCGGGTGATCTTCATCAGGGCTCCTGGGGCTGTATCGGTATGTGACGACGACAACCGGCCCACTTTAGCAAGGGCCATGCCTTGACGCACTTGACGGCCGCCAAGAGTGTCAGGCTGGGTTGTCAGTGCGACTGTCGCGCGTCATTGACTTAGGGCAAAACTGAAATCAGGGTGCCCGCCTACCGTGCGAGTCCGAATCGCGAGGAGCCGTTTCCATGCGTGTGCTGTTCATCCACCCCAACTATCACTCCGGCGGTGCCGAGATCGCCGGCAACTGGCCTCCCGCGTGGGTGGCGTACCTGGCTGGCTACCTCAAGGCGGGCGGCTACACGGACGTCATCTTCGTCGACGCGATGACCAACGACCTGAGCGAAGACCAGGTCCGCGAGAAGATCACGACGCTCAAGCCCGACATCGTCGGCTGCACCGCGATCACCCCGGCGATCTACAAGGCCGAGCGCACGCTGCAGATCGTCAAGGAAGTGAACCCCGACATCGTCACGGTGCTCGGCGGCATCCACGGCACGTTCATGTATCCGCAGGTGCTCAAGGAAGCGCCGTGGATCGACGCCATCGTGCGCGGCGAAGGCGAGCAGGTCATGCTGAACCTGGTCACCGCCGTCGACCAGGGCCGCTTCATGGCCGACCGCAACTGCGTCAACGGCATCGCCTTCGCGACGCCGGACGGCAAGGTGGTCGCCACGCCGGCCGAGCCGCCGATCGAGGACCTGGACCGCATCACGCCGGACTGGGGCATCCTCGAGTGGGACAAGTACATCTACATCCCGATGAACAAGCGCGTCGCGATCCCGAACTTCGCGCGCGGCTGCCCGTTCACCTGCTCGTTCTGCAGCCAGTGGAAGTTCTGGCGCGACTACCGCATCCGTGACCCGAAGAAGGTGGTCGACGAGATCGAGGTCCTGGTCAAGCAGCACGACGTCGGCTTCTTCATCCTCGCCGACGAGGAACCGACGATCCACCGCAAGAAGTTCATCGAGTTCTGCGAAGAGCTGATCAAGCGCGACCTCGGTGTGCTGTGGGGCATCAACACCCGCGTCACCGACATCCTGCGCGACGAGAAGCTGCTGCCGCTGTTCCGCAAGGCCGGCCTGATCCACGTCTCGCTGGGCACCGAGGCCGCCGCGCAGCTCAAGCTCGACATGTTCAACAAGGAGACCACGATCGAGCAGAACAAGCGCGCGATCCAGCTCCTGAAGGACAACGGCATCGTCACCGAAGCCCAGTTCATCGTCGGCCTCGAGAACGAGACCGCCGAGACGCTGGAAGAGACGTACCGGATGGCGCGCGACTGGAACCCGGACATGGCCAACTGGGCGATGTACACGCCGTGGCCGTTCTCCGACCTGTTCCAGGAACTCGGCGACAAGGTCGAGGTCTTCGACTTCGAGAAGTACAACTTCGTGACCCCGATCATGAAGCCCGACGCGATGGACCGCGGCGAGCTGCTGGACCGGGTGATGAACAACTACCGCCGGTTCTTCATGAACAAGGCGTTCCTGCAGTACCCGTTCACGAAGGACAAGCTGCGCCGCAAGTACCTGATGGGCTGCCTGAAGGCGTTCCTGAAGAGCGGTTTCGAGCGCAAGTTCTACGACCTGGGCCGCGTCGGCTACTGGGGCCCGCAGTCCAAGAAGGTGGTCAACTTCAGCTTCGACAAGGAGCGCCGCATCGACGCCCAGACCGCGGACGCGCTGTCGCGCGTCGACGACGGCTGGGTCACGATGCACGGCCCGAAGATCGAGATGAAGCGCCGCAAGGGCGACGAGAACTTCGAGATCGCGGCGAAGGCCATGGCCTGCGGCGGCGGCACCGAGCAGCTGACCGAAGAGCAGCAGGCCGCCACGGAGGCGCGCGCGTCGTGAACGTCGCCGGCCGCATCGGTCCGAACGCCATCATCCGCGTCGCGGAGGTGCTGCCCTCGCGGGTCGGCACCGACCTGACGCGGCGGCTGTTCGACCGTGCCGGCCTGGTGAACTACCTGACCGCCCCGCCGGAGTCGATGGTCGACGAGGCGGAGGTGCGCCGCCTGCACGGCGTGCTGCGCGAGTCGCTGGGCCCGGCGGCCGCGCGCGAGATCGCGCACGCCGCCGGCGTGCGCACCGCCGACTACCTGCTCGCCCGGCGCATCCCCAAGCCGGTGCAGGTGCTGCTCAAGCTGATGCCGGCCCCGCTGGCCGCGCGCGTGCTGCTCACCGCGATCAGCCGCAACTCCTGGACCTTCGCCGGCAGCGGCCGCTTCAGCTACGTCGTCGGCCGCCCCTGCGTGCTGACGATCCGCGACAACCCGCTGTGCCGCGGCTGGCAGGCCGACGAGCCCGCCTGCGACTTCTACACCGGCACCTTCGAGCGCCTCTTCACGGTGCTCGTGCACCGCAATGCGCAGGCCCGCGAGGTGGCCTGCGAGGCCTGCGGCGACACCGAGTGCCGCTTCGAGCTGACCTGGTAGACGCCTGATGCGCGGCCCGGCGCGGAAAACGCCGGCAAGGTGTCACAGGACACGGCCTAGAATCTGCAATACCCCTTGATGGGGGACGTTCGGCCGTCTTCGCGACGGCCGCCGCCATTTCCGCCTGCCCGGCGCGCCCGCGATGACCCTGACCGCCCTGACCGCCCTCTCCCCTCTCGACGGCCGTTACGCCGCCAAACTCGCCGCGCTGCGCCCGCTGCTCAGCGAGTTCGGCCTGATGCACCGGCGTGTGCAGGTCGAGGTCGAGTGGTTCATCGCGCTGTCGGACGCCGGTTTCGCCGAGTTCAAGCCGCTGTCCGAAGCTGCACGCGGCCTGCTGCGCAGTCTGGCGCTGCGTTTCAGCGAGGCCGACGCCCAGGCGATCAAGGACATCGAGCGCACGACGAATCACGACGTCAAGGCGGTCGAGTACTGGATCAAGGCGCGCATCGAGCATGAGCCCGAGCTGAAGACGGCCGGCGAGTTCGTGCACTTCGGCTGCACCAGCGAGGACATCAACAACACCAGCCACGCGCTGATGCTGAAGGCCGCGCGTGACACCGTGCTGCTGCCGGCGCTGGATGCGCTGATCGAGCGCCTGCGCAAGATGGCGCACGGCTTCGCCGCGGTGCCGATGCTCAGCCGCACCCACGGCCAGACCGCCAGCCCGACGACCGTCGGCAAGGAGATCGCCAACGTCGTCGCGCGGCTGACGCGCGCCCGCGACGTCATCGCCTCGGTGCCGCTGCGGGCCAAGATGAACGGCGCGGTGGGCAACTACAACGCCCACATCGCCGCCTGGCCCGAGTTCGACTGGGAGGCCTTCAGCCGCCAGGTCGTCGAGGACCGCCTGGGCCTGGTGTTCAACCCGTTCACGATCCAGATCGAGCCGCACGACTACATGGCCGAGCTGTTCGACGCCGTGACCCGCTGCGACACCATCCTGATCGACTTCGCGCGCGACGTCTGGGGCTACATCTCGCTGGGCTACTTCAAGCAGAAGACCAAGGCGGGCGAGATCGGCTCGAGCACGATGCCGCACAAGGTCAACCCGATCGACTTCGAGAACGCCGAAGGCAACTACGGGCTGGCCAACGCGCTGCTGACGCATCTGTCGCAGAAGCTGCCGATCAGCCGCTGGCAGCGTGACCTGACCGACAGCACGGTGCTGCGCAACATGGGCGTGGCGCTGGGCTACGCGGTGCTGGGCCACGACAGCCTGCTGCGCGGCCTGGACAAGCTGGAGCTCAACGAAGCCGCGCTCGCCGCCGACCTGGACGGCGCCTGGGAAGTGCTGGCCGAAGCCGTGCAGACGGTGATGCGCCGCCACGGCCTGCCCAACCCCTACGAGCAGCTCAAGGAGCTGACGCGCGGCCGCGCCGTCACGCGCGAGACCTTCCACGCCTTCATCGACAGCCTGGACGCGCTGCCCGCCGGCGAACGCGAGCGGCTCAAGGCGATGACGCCGGGCAACTACATCGGCCGGGCGGTGCAGCTGGCGCATAAAGCATGACGTCTTTCATCGACCGGCTGGCCGACGCGACGGCGCGCCAGGCGTCGATGCTGTGCGTCGGGCTCGACCCCGAGCCGGCGCGCTTCCCCGGCGCCTGGAAGGGCGACGCGACGCGCATCCACGACTTCTGCGCCGCGATCGTCGACGCGACGCACGACCTCGTCTGCGCCTTCAAGCCGCAGATCGCCTACTTCGCCGCGCACCGCGCCGAGGACCCGCTCGAACGCCTGGTGGCCCACATCCGGCGCGTCGCGCCCGGCGTGCCGGTGATCCTGGACGCCAAGCGCGGCGACATCGGCTCGACGGCCGAGCAGTACGCACGCGAGGCCTTCGAGCGCTACGACGCCGACGCGGTGACGCTGTCGCCGTACATGGGCTTCGACTCGATCGAGCCCTATCTGCGCTGGGACGGCCGCGGCCTGATCCTGCTGTGCCGCACCTCCAACCCCGGCGGCAGCGACCTGCAGAACCAGCTGCTCGACGGCGGTGAACGCCTGTACGAGCGTGTCGCGCGTCTGGCCGCCGGCCCGTGGAACCGTGACCGCCGCCTGGGCCTGGTCGTCGGTGCCACCTTCCCGGAGGAGATCGCCCGCGTGCGCGCGATCGCGCCGACGGTGCCGCTGCTGATCCCCGGCGTCGGCGCCCAGGGCGGCGACGCGGCGGCCACGGTGCGTGCCGGCTGGCGCCCCGACGGGCCGATCATCGTCAACTCGTCGCGTGCCGTGCTGTACGCGAGCGCGGGCGAGGACTTCGCCGCCGCGGCCCGGCGTGTCGCCGAGGCCACCCGCGAGCTGCTGCAGCGCGAACGCGGCTCGTAGCCAGGGCTCACCTTGGTCACGCGCCCGCCCGAAGACCACGCACTGCCGGCGTCGCAGCGCAGTCCGGCCGGCGACGCGACCACCGAGCGCCTGCGCCGGCGCACGCAGGCCGGCCGCCGTGCACTCGGGGCCACGGCCCTGGCCTGCGCGGCCGCGGCGCTGGCCGCACTGGCCGCACCGCTGCCGCTGGACGCCGCACTGCGTGTGCCGCTGGCCCTGGCGCTGGGCCTGGGTGCGCTGCTCGCCGCCACCGGCAGCCGGATGGGCGGCAGCGCGCTGCAGCTGGCCGAGGCCGCCGCCGCCGGCGAACGCCGCGCGCGCACGCTGCTCGAGCTGGCCTCCGACGTCTGCTGGGAGCTCGACGCCGAGCACCGCCTCGTCGCCGCCTATCGCCAGCGCGGCGACACGAGCCCGCTGGCCGGCACCGAGGCCCGGGGCCGCCTGCCCTGGGAGCTGCCGCAGTTCCAGTGCGACGACGAGACCCTGGACCTGCTGCGCGCCGACCTCGACGCCCGCGCCCCGTTCCGCGACCGGCTGGTGCACTGGCTGGGTGCCGACGGCCGGCCGCTGTCGCTGCTGGTCAGCGGCGAGCCGCGGCGTGACGAACGTGGCGGCTTCGCCGGCTTCTGGGGCGTCGCGCGCGACGTCTCGGCCGAGATGGACGCGCGGCGCGCGCTGGCGGCCGCCGAGACCCGCTGCGAGGAGCTGTTCGCGCGCATCCCGACGCCGCTGGTGCTGCACCGCCGCGGGCGTGTGCTCGACGCCAACCCGGCGGCGCTGGTGCTGCTGGGCTGCGACACGCTGGAGACGCTGGTCGGCCACGAGCTGCTGGGCGCCTACGAAGCCGGCGAATCGCGCGAGCGCGAGCGCCGCCGCTTCGACGAACTGGAGGGCGCACCGGTCGGCACCGCGCTGACGATCGCCGACTTCCGCCTGCAGCCGCGCGGCGGCGAGCGCCTGTCGGTGCGCGCGATCTCGGTGCGCATCGAGGCCGAGGGCGGCCCGGCGACGCTGTCAATCTACGCCGACGACACCGACCGCCTGGCCGCCGAGCAGACGCTGCGCCGCTCCGAGGCGGTGCTGGCGCACCTGTTCGCCAGCAGCCCCGAGCTGATCACGCTGACCGACCTGGGCACCGGGCGCTTCACGATGGCCAACGACACCTTCGTGCGCGCCACCGGTTTCGCCGCCGCCGACGTCGTCGGCCGCACCGCGATCGAGCTCGGCCTGTGGCTGCACGACGAGCAGCGCCGCCAGTTCGCCGAGCAGATGCAGCGCAGCGGCACCGCCACCGACCTGCCGGCGGACTTCCGCGCCCGCGACGGCCGCGTGCTGTCGGTGCTGGTCTCGGGCACACGCTTCAGCGTCGAGGGCCACGACTACCTCGTCGTCAACGCACGCGACGTCACCGAGACCGAACGCAGCCGGCGCGAGCGCGAGGCGATCCTGGACAACGCCTCGATCGGCATCGCGGTGACACGCGGCGGCCGCTTCATGATGGCCAACCGGCGTTTCGAGCAGATGTTCGGCTGGCCGCCGGGCGGCCTCGTCGAGCGCCCCGCGGCGGCGGTCTGGCCGGGCAGCGACGAGATCGTCGAGATCGCCCGCGGCACGCTGCCGGCGCTGGCCCGCGGCGAGCCGGTGGAGATCGAGGGCCATGCCCAACGTCGCGACGGCAGCACCTTCCTGGCCCGGCTCGTGGTCAAGGCCGTCGACCCGGTCGACCCGGCGCGCGGCGGTGCGGTCTGGATCGTCGAGGACGTCACCGAGCGGCGCGAGTTCGAGCGCCGCCTGGCCGCCGCACGCGACGCCGCCGAGGCCGCCAGCCGCGCCAAGAGCGCCTTCCTGGCCAACACCAACCACGAGCTGCGCAACCCGCTCAACGGCATGATCAACCTCGCCAAGCTGGCCCGCGACGCCCAGCTCGACGAGCAGGTGCGCCAGCAGTACCTGGACCACATCGCCGAGAGCGCGCAGTCGCTGGCGGCGATCGTCTCGGACATCCTGGACGTTTCCAAGATCGAGGCCGGCCGCATGGAGCTGGCCAGCGAGCCCTTCGACCTGGTCGAGCTGCTGCACGGCGCGCAGCGCGTCTACGCGACGATGGCCGCGGCGCGCAGCCTGACGCTGGACTTCGACATCGGCCCGGGGCTGGACGGCACCGTCGTCGGCGACCCGCTGCGGGTGCGCCAGATCGTCACCAACTTCCTCGGCAACGCGCTGAAGTTCACCGCCGCGGGCGGCGTGCGTGTCGTGGTGCGCCGCGTGCCGGCCGGCCGCGTGCGGCTGGAGGTGCACGACACCGGCCCCGGCATCGACCCGGCGACGCAGGCCCGGCTGTTCCGCCCGTTCACGCAGGCCGACGAGTCGACGACGCGGCGTTTCGGCGGCACCGGGCTGGGGCTGTCGATCTGCCGCGAGCTGGCGACGCTGATGGGTGGCGAGGTCGGCGTCGACAGCCAGCCCGGCCGTGGCAGCGTGTTCTGGGCCGTGCTGCCGCTGCCGCGCAGCCTGGCCCCGGCGCCCGCTGCGGCGGCCGCCGCCAGCGCGGCGGCGGCGGGCGCGCCGCGCGAGCTGGCCGGCGCACGCGTGCTGATGGCCGAGGACAACCCGGTCAACATGATGATCGCGGTGGCGCTGCTGGAGCGCTGGGGGCTGCAGGTCGAGCAGGCGATCGACGGCCGCCAGGCGGTCGAGGCGGTGGAACGTGCCGCGGCCTGCGGCCAGCCCTTCGATGCCGTGCTGATGGACGTGCAGATGCCGGTGATGAGCGGCTACGAGGCAACACGCGCGCTGCGCTACCGCGAGGCCGGCCGGCGCCTGCCGATCATCGCGCTGACCGCCGCGGCGCTGGTCAGCGAACGCGAGGCCGCGACCGCCGCCGGCATGGACGACTTCCTGACCAAGCCGATCGACGCGGACAAGCTGCGCGAGACCTTGGCCCGCTGGGTCCGGGCCTCGGCCTGAGCCGGTCGTTCAGTCGAGCGTCACCTCGGTGCGCACCGTGCCGGCGCGGTCGGCGCTGGCGACGAGCCCGATCGCCGCACCGCGCGGCCCCTGCACGACCCATTCGACGACGGCGCGGTCGGCGGTGATCTCGCGCTGCGGCAGGAAAGCCTGCAGCGACTGGCGCGGCGCATGGCCGTCCAGGTGCGGGCCTTCGATGCGTTCGCGGCCGGAGATCAGCGTGCACTCGGGCGGCAGGTGGATGCGGAACACCGTGCCGCGCACCGTCTTGCGCTCGATCGCACGCTTGCTGATGTTCGACGGCAGGTAGCCGGCGTTGCCGACGGCCAGGCGCACGCGCCAGGTGTCGGGGCCCAACGCCCGCACCTCGGCGCGCAGCAGCTCGAGCTTCGGCAGCGACAGCGCGAGCTGCGTCAGCCAGGCCGGGAAACGCGCCGCCTCGCGCTCGCGCAGCGCCGGCGGCGGGTTGCGCCAGTAGTTCATGCGGTCCCAGCCGCCGAGCTCGACCATGCCCAGCTGCGGGTGGCGGAACGGGTACCAGTCGACGTGCGCCTGGCCGCCGCACTGCTCGTCGCTCCACTTCAGCAGCTTCAGGTCGTCCTCGGGCGGGTGGTCGCGGTACCACTCGATCCACTTGTAGTCGGTGATGCCGGCTTCCTTGTTCGGCGCCCAGATCTCGACCGTCCAGAACAGCGCGCCGAGGTGCTCGTAGACCCAGTCCTGGGTGCCGGTGATGACTTCCTTCGGGTGGTACTTGAAGTCGTGGAAGCTGCTGATCGCCGGGTAGCCGGTGAGCCTGGCGCCGATGTCGGACAGGCGCTTGTAGATCCACAGATCCTCGGGCGTCATGTCGTCGTCGGACTGGGTGCCCATCGGCCGCAGGATGACGCCGCTGTGGGTGTGGAAGCTGACCGCGGCGCCGACGTTGGGGTGGCGCACGAGGAAGTCGACCATCGCCCGCACCTCGGGCTCGCTGGCCGGGTAGGGGCCGGCGCCGAGCTGCTCGAACTCCTGGCGCCAGTAGGCGGGGAAGTTGCGGTTCAGGTCCAGGCCCTCGACGTCGCGGTTTGCGCTGATGCGCACGCCGTCGAAGTGCTTCAGCGTGCCCTCGGGGATCAGCCGGTAGTACTCGCCGCCGAACTCGCCGGGCTCGCGCGCGACCATCAGCCGCGGTTCTTCGGCGTGTTTCTTCCACGGGCCGTGCGGGTCGGGCACCCGCATGTAGAGGATGCGGCCGTCGCCGTCGACGTCCTCGATCGTCAGGCCGTCGACCGGCTCCTCGGCATACGGGTAGGGCCGCGTCGACGAGCGGATGTGGCGCGGGCGCTCGGCCAGCGCTAGCTCGGCACCGTCGGGGTTCAGCCGCGGGCAGAGGTAGACGGCGCGCGTGTCCAGCAGCTGGCGGATCTTCTCGTCGCCGGCTTCGTAGCCGGTGACGAGCTGGTGCAGCCAGTACAGGCAGGCGGTGCTGGCGGTCAGCTCGGCGGCGTGGATGTTGCCGTCGACCCAGAACGCAGGCTTGTCGACGTCGGCGCCGGTGTCGGGGTTGGTCAGCACCACCAGCCAGATGTCGCGGCCCTCGTGGCTCTTGCCGATGGACTCCAGCCGCACGAGCCCGGGGCGGGCGGCGGCGTAGTCGGCCAGCAGGCGCGAAAGCTCGGCGTGGCGGTAGAAGACGTCGAAGCGGGGGACGGGAATGGCGGCCATGGTGTCGTCGCGGCGGGAGACCGCGGCGATTGTGGCCCGCGCCGGCCGTGCGTGGGGCTCAGGGGCAGCGCCGCAGCCGGCACTCGCCGTCGACGAAGACACGCAGCTCGCCCGGTGCGAACGCCGACCAGGGCTCGCCGGCGGTCAGCGGTTCGGTGGCGACGATGGCGACGCGGTCGCCGGGCTGGGTCAGCGCGGCGAAGTCGACCGTCAGGTCCTCGTCGGCCAGCGTCGCGGCGCCGAACGGATGGCGGCGCTCCAGCGAATGCAGCTTGGTCGAGCCGTGCGCCCACAGCGCCTGGCCGTTGGACAGCAGCAGGTTGAACGTGCCGTAGCGCGCCGGCAGCGGCAGCAGCTCGGCCAGCGTGCAGGTCAGCTCGTCGATGCTCGGCAGGTCGGCGTGGGCCTTGTCCAGCTCCTGCATCAGCCAGCAGAAGGCCCGTTCGCTGTCGGTGTCGCCCACCGGGCGGAAGGCGCCGTGCAGCCGCGGCGCGAAGTCCTTCAGGTCGCCGTTGTGCGCGAACACCCAGTAGCGGCCCCACAGCTCGCGCACGAACGGGTGGGTGTTCTCCAGCGCGACGCGGCCCTGCGTCGCCTTGCGGATGTGGGCGACGACGTTGAGGCTCTTGATCGGGTAGTGCTTGACCAGCTCGGCCACCGGGCTGGTGCGCGCGCCGTGGTGGTCGATGAAGTGGCGCAGCCCGCGCTCCTCGAAGAAGCCGATGCCGAAGCCGTCCTTGTGTTCATCGGCGCGACAGGCCAGACCGGCGAAGCTGAACATCACGTCGGTCGGCGTGTTGGCATTCATGCCGAGCAGCTGGCACATCGCGGTTACTCGAACATCAGTTTGGTCATGCCGCGCCAGCTGAGCAGGCGGCCGGGGTTCTGGCGCTCCTCGAGCACCGCGCTCATGCGGCGCAGGATGCGCGGGCTGCGGCGCGCGCGCCAGACGACGAGGTCGGCCAGCCAGGGCAGGCGGTTGACGTGCGCGGCCTTCTCGTAGAGCTCGAAACGCGGCTTCAGGCCGGCCAGCGCGGCCTCGTGGCGGGCGCGCACCGCGGCATCGTCGCCGCCTTCGGCCAGCGCGGCGGCGGTCAGCAGGCCGGTCTCCAGCGCCTTGCCGATGCCCTCGCCGGTGAAGGCGTAGGTGCTGCCGGCGGCTTCGCCGGTGACCAGCAGCCCGGGACGCGACCAGCGTGCGCCACCCAGCGAGCAGCGCAGCGGCGCGCCCTTCCAGTCGCCGCGCAGCTCGCCGCGCGCCAGCAGGTCGGCCGCCGGGGCGTGCACCGCGGCGAAGGTGTCGAGCATCCGGCGCAGGTTGACCTCGCGCATCGAGGCCCGGCCCCCTTCTTCGCTGGCGTGGCTGGCGGTCAGCCCGACCCCGACGTTGAAGGTGCCGCCCGGGCCGGGAAAGATCCAGCCGTAGCCGCCCGACAGGCGCGGGTGCCAGACGATCTGCAGCTCGCGCAGCGTCGCCGCGAGCTCCGGGTGGTGCAGGTAGCCGCGCAGCGCGACGCTGCTGGGCGCGCGGCGCTCGCAGACGCCGGCGGCGACCAGCGGCGGCGCCGCGGCGCCAGTGGCGAGCACGACCCAGCGTGCACGCACCTCGTGTTCGATGCCGTCGCCACGCAGCCGGGCGCCGACGACACGTTCGCCGTCGAGCAGCGGGGCGACGAAACGCCACGGCGCGGCGAAACGCGCCCCGGCCGCACGCGCGGCGCGGCAGACGATGTCGTCGAGATCACGCCGCGGCAGCACCGCCAGCGTGCCGGGCACGTCGACGTGGCCGCCACGCGGCGCGACGCAGCGCACGTGCGCGGCGCGCAGGGCGCGGTCCATCACCTCGTCGTGCACGCCGAGCACACGCAGCGCGGCGTGGGCGTCGGGGATCAGGCCGTCGCCGCAGACCTTGTCACGCGGGAAGACGTGCTGGTCGACGAGCAGCACGTCGTGCCCGGCCGCGGCGAGCGTGCGCGCGCAGGCGCTGCCGGCCGGGCCGGCGCCGACGACGAGCACTTCGCAGGCAGCCGGAAGCACGGGAGGCGACACGCGGCCCATTGTAGGGAGCGCGGCCGGGGCCGCCGCGGCGGGCTGCGGCTTGATGAACCTCAATTCAGCACCCGACAGCGCGGCGCAAGATGAGCCGCACCGAGGCTCCCGAGAGCCCTGCCGAGGAGAAGACGATGTCCACCCAACTGACGGCGGGCCAGCGGGCATGGCTGGAAGCCGCGCTCGTGCAGCGGCAGCACCAGCTCGACCGCCGGCTCGAAGACCACCACCAGGGCCTGTCGCGCGCCGAGCACGCGCACGAGCTGCGCGAGCAGGATCACGACGACCAGCCGCAGCGTGAGGACGAGCGCGACGTCGACATGGCGCTGTCCGACCTGGAGCTGCGTGAACTGGGCGAGGTCAGCGCCGCGCTGCGCCGGCTGCAGGCCGGCGCGTACGGCCGCTGCGCCGACTGCGACGAGGCGATCCCGTTCGACCGGCTGAAGGCCGAGCCCTGGGCGCTGCGCTGCGTGGCCTGCGAGAGCCGGCGCGAGCGCCAGCCCTCGCGCTAGCCGGGAGCTGTCAGGCCGCGGCCTTCACCTTCAGCCGCCAGGCGTGCAGCAGCGGCTCGGTGTAGCCGGACGGCTGCTGGGTGCCCTTGAAGACCAGGTCGCAGGCGGCCTGGAACGCGGCGCTGTCCTTGGCACGGCCGGCCATCGGGCGGTAGGCCGGGTCGCCGGCGTTCTGCTGGTCGACGACCTTGGCCATGCGCTTGAAAGTGGCACGCACCCGCGCCTTGTCGACGACGCCGTGCTCCAGCCAGTTGGCGATGTGCTGGCTGGAGATGCGCAGCGTGGCGCGGTCTTCCATCAGGCCGACGTCGTGGATGTCGGGCACCTTGGAGCAGCCGACACCCTGGTCGACCCAGCGCACGACGTAGCCGAGGATGCCCTGCACGTTGTTGTCGAGCTCCTGCTGGATCTCGGCGTCGCTCCACTTGGCCTTCTTGACCACCGGCACCGTCAGCAGGCCTTCGAGCAGGGCCTCGCGCTCGGCGTCGACGTCGGTCTTCTCCAGCGTCTTCTGGATCTTGAAGACGTCGACCTGGTGGTAGTGCATCGCGTGCAGCGTTGCCGCGGTCGGGCTGGGCACCCAGGCGGTGTTGGCGCCGGCCATCGGGTGGGCGATCTTCTGCTGCAGCATCGCGCCCATCAGGTCGGGCATGGCCCACATGCCCTTGCCGATCTGCGCCTTGCCGCGCAGGCCGCATTCCAGCCCGACGAGCACGTTCTGGCGCTCGTAGGCCTGGATCCAGGCGGTGGTCTTCATGTCGCCCTTGCGCAGCATCGCGCCGGCCTGCATCGCGGTGTGCATCTCGTCGCCGGTGCGGTCGAGGAAGCCGGTGTTGATGAAGGCCACGCGGTCGGCGGCGGCGGCGATGCAGGCCTTGAGGTTGACGCTGGTGCGGCGCTCCTCGTCCATGATGCCGAGCTTGACGGTCGCCTTGGGCAGGCCCAGCAGCGCCTCGACGCGGCCGAACAGCTCGCTGGCGAAGGCCACCTCGGCCGGGCCGTGCATCTTCGGCTTGACGATGTAGATCGAGCCGGCGCGCGAGTTGACGATGCCGTTCGCGCCGTGGCGCTGCAGGTCGTGCAGCGCGATCGTCGTCGTCACGACGGCGTCGAGGATGCCTTCGGGGATCTCGCGCCCGTCGTCGCCGAACAGCACCGCCGGCGTCGTCATCAGGTGGCCGACGTTGCGCACGAAGAGCAGCGAGCGGCCGTGCAGCACGACCTCCTCGCCGTTCGGGCCGGTGTAGCGGCGGTCGGGGTTCAGGCCGCGCGTGAAGGTCTTGCCGGCCTTCGTGACCTGCTCGGTCAGCGTGCCCTTCAGGATGCCCAGCCAGTTGGAATAGGCCAGCACCTTGTCGGCGCCGTCGACGACGGCCACCGAATCTTCCAGGTCGAGGATGGTCGACAGCGCCGCCTCGACGACGAGGTCGCAGACGCCGGCCGGGTCGGAGGCGCCGATCGTCGTGCCGCGGTCGATGCGCAGGTCCAGGTGCAGGCCGTGGTGCACGAACAGCACCGACGACGGCGCGGCGGCCTCGCCCTGATAACCGACGAACTGCGCCGGCTTCTTCAGCGCGACGGTCTTGCCGTCCTTCAGCGTCACGACGAGCTGGCCGCCTTCGACGCGGTAGCCGGTGGAGTCGAGGTGCGAACCCTTGGCCAGCGGCACGGTGCGGTCGAGCACGTGGCGCGCGTACTCGACGACCTTGGCGCCGCGCACCGGGTTGTAGGCGCCGGCGCGCGTGGCGCCGTCGGTCTCGGGCAGCGCGTCGGTGCCGTAGAGCGCGTCGTACAGCGAGCCCCAGCGCGCGTTGGCGGCATTGAGCGCGTAGCGCGCGTTGGTGATCGGCACGACGAGCTGCGGGCCGGCCTGCAGCGCGAGCTCGCTGTCGACGTTCTTCGTCGTCGCCTTCACCTTGGCCGGCACCGGCACCAGGTAGCCGATCTTCTCGAGGAAGGCGCGGTACTTGGCCATGTTCCTGATCGGGCCCGGGTGCTTGGCGTGCCAGGCATCGAGCTCGGTCTGCAGCCGGTCGCGTTCGGCCAGCAGCGCGGCGTTCTTCGGCGCCAGGTCGGCGACGAGGGCGTCGAAGCCGGCCCAGAAGGCAGCGGGCTCGATGCCGGTGCCGGGCAGCACCTGGTCTTCGATGAAGCGGGCCAGCAGCGTGTCGACGTGCAGTCGGTGGAAGGTCGTGCGCATGAGGAGGCGTTTCAGGAAGGGAAGAACGAAAGAACCTCGCGCAGGCTGGTGCCGGTGCGCGTGGGGGCGGTGTCGAACGGTTCGGGCGGCAGGCCGGCGCGGTTGACCCACAGCGTCGTGAAGCCGTACCAGGTGCCGCCGAGCGCGTCCCAGCCGTTGCTGGAGACGAAGAGGATCTCGCGCGCGGCGACACCCAGCGTCGCCGGCGCCAGCGCGTAGGCGGCGGGGTCGGTCTTGTAGCGCTGCGCCGGCTCGACGCTGATGACGTGCTGCAGCAGCGGCGCGAAGCCGGCGCTGCGCACCGCGACGGCCAGCATCTCGGGGTCGCCGTTGCTGAGGATGGCCGCCGGTACGCCACGCGCCTTCAGCGCCTCCAGCACCTCGCGGCCCTCGGGGAAGGCGCTGAGGTGCCGGTACTGGTTCATCAGCCGGTCCTCGGTGGCGGCGTCCAGCGCCAGGCCGCGGCGCGCGGCGGCGTAGCGCAGGCCGGCGCGCGTGAGGTCCCAGAACGGGCGGTAGCGGCCGCTCATCGACACCAGCCGCGTGTAGTCGATCTGCTTGTCGCGCCAGAGCTGGGCCAGCGCCTCGCCGTGGCCCGGGAACAGCTGCTCGGCGAGCAGGCCCACGCTGTAGACGTCGAACAGCGTGCCGAACGCGTCGAAGACGACGGCGCGGGGCGGGGCGGGCGTGCGGGCGACCATGGTGCAGAGGAATCTAATCGCCGCCGCGGCCGCGATTGCGTACGCCGGAGTTCGGAGTCCTGTGCACCAGGCGCACGAAACCGGCCCGATTCCAACCTTCAAGGCACGGAGCCAGCGTAAGATCAGCCGGCAATCCGGCTACCGGAATCACGAATCCCGCCGATGCCGCGCCTCAAGCAGATCGAATCCTTCGTCGCCGTCGCGACCAAGGGCAGCCTCACCGCCGCAGCCCAGGCCGAGGGCGTGGCACCGGCCGTGGTCGGGCGGCGCATCGACGCGCTGGAAGAGCGGCTGGGCGTCAAGCTGATGCTGCGCACGACGCGGCGCATCACGCTGACCCACGAAGGCAGCGCCTTCCTGGAGGACTGCCAGAAGGTGCTGGCCGACCTGGGCAACGCCGAGGCCAGCGTCAGCGCCGGCGGCGTCAAGGCCAGCGGCCATCTGCGCATCACCGCGCCGGCCGGTTTCGGCCGCCGCCACGTCGCGCCGCTGGTGCCCAGCTTCATGGCCGAGCATCCGGACGTCAGCCTGTCGCTGAACCTCAGCGACCGCGTCGTCGACATCGTCAACGAGGGCTTCGACTGCGCGATCCGCGTCGGCGACCTGGCCGACTCCAGCCTCGTCAGCGTGCGCCTGGCCGACAACCGGCGGCTGTGCGTGGCCTCGCCGCGCTACCTGCAGCGTGCCGGCGTGCCGCGCACGCCGGCCGACCTGGCGCGCCACGAGTGCCTGACGCTGTCGTCGGACGCCAGCCAGACGCGCGGCTGGGCCTTTCTCGTCGACGGCCAGGTGCAGCACCTGCGCCCGACGGGCCGGCTGGACTGCAGCGACGGCCAGGTGCTGCACGCCTGGTGCCGGGCGGGCCTGGGCATCGCCTGGCGCAGCACCTGGGAGGTGCAGCAGGACATCGCCTCGGGGCAGCTGGTGGCGGTGCTGGAGGAGTTCTCCGCGCCGCCGAACGGCATCTACGCCGTGTTTCCGCAACGGCGGCTGCTGCCGCTGCGGGTGCGGCTGTGGATCGACTTCGTCAAACACAGCTACGGCGACCCGGGCTACTGGGCCCGGGCCGCCGTCTGAAGCAGGAAACTCACTTGGCCGACAGGCACTCCTTCATGAAGGCCTTGCGCTCGTCGCCGGTCTTGCCGGCGGCCTCGGCGTTGCAGGTCTTCATGCGTTCCTGCGGCGTCGCCTTGGCCGGCTTGGCCGACAGGCATTCCTTCATGAACGCCTTGCGCTCGTCGCCCTTGCGGTCGCCGGCGTCCTGGTTGCAGGTCTTCATCTTGCTCTGCTGCGCCGTCTCGGCGGCCAGCGCCGTGCCGCAGGCCAGCAGGCCCGCGATCGCGGCGGCGATGATCGTGCTCTTCATGTCGTTTCTCCTGGTCTGCCCTCCGGGGCCGGCGTCGATTGGATCAGAGGCCCGGGCCGCGGGCCAGGGGCAATCGTGGCGAATTTCCAGCCCGATGCTTGTGGCCGGCCGCCGCGGGCCGGAAGATAGGCGCCCATGATCTCGCTGGAGGGTGTGCCCTCGGCCCTCGTGGCCCGCAATCAGAGCTGGGTGCGCCAGCAGGCGCAGTCGCTGGTGCGCCACCTCCCGGCCAATGTCGAGAAGGCCGACCTGATCCAGGTCGGGCTGATCGCCGTGGCCCAGGCCTCGCTCAGCTTCGTCTGGGACGGCGACCCCGACACCGCGGAGGCGCACGAGGCCTTCGCGCGTTATGCCCGCCAGCGCGTCAAGGGCGCGATGATCGACGAGCTGCGCCAGATGGACGTGCTGACCCGCGCCCAGCGCCGCAAGATCAAGGTGCTGCAGATCGCGCGCGAGCGCTGGCGCTCGACCAACGGCGGCGAGGCCGGCCTGGCCGAGCTGGCGCGGCTGTGCAAGATGGACCTGGAGGAGGTGGCGCTGCTCGAGCAGCTGGCCCAGGCGAGCCAGCAGCGCAGCAGCAGCGGCGAGGACGACGAGCCCGAGTTCACCGAACGCCACCACCCGGCCACCGAGAAGGACGAGGTCGAGGCGCGGGTGGACACGGCGATCGTGCTGCGCCACCTGGAGACCTTCTTCGCCCAGCTGCCGGAGCGCGAGCGCCGCGTGATCGACGCCTACCTCGGCATCGGCATGTCGCCGGTGGAGCTGGCGGCGTCGCTGAAGGTGACGCCGTCGCGGGTCTCGCAGATGTACCACGGGCTGCTGCGGCGCATGGCGCAGCGCTTCGGCACCGCGCCGCAGCAGCGCGCCACCGACCGCACCCGCCGGCCCGACCGCGCCGACATGGAGGCGCTGGTCGCCCAGCGCGAGCGCGAGCTGCAGGCGCGCCCCGAAGCCGGGCCGTGGGGCGCGATGATGGAAGACGTGCTGGTCTCGCCGGCCGAACGTTTCGGCGTGCACATCGACGTGCCCGAAGGCACGCGCTGGTAGGCGTGGAACGGGCACGCGCCGAAGGCACGTGCTCGTTCAAACGAGCTGTTGGGCGCGGAACGCGCACGCGCCGAAGGCACGTGCTCGGTGCACGCTGAACGGCGCAAAGGCACTCGTCAGACTGACTGGAGCCTCGCTCGCGGAGGGAGGCTGGAGGGAGCCGTCGAACAAGCTGGAGCACCCTCTCGGAGGGGCTCGGGGGAGCCGTACGCAAAGCCGCAGGCTAGGCGTCGGCGAGGCTTCTGCCGCGCCGACGCCTAGAGGATGCGGCGCGGATGCGCCAGCGCCTCGTGCGCGGCGTGCAGCCGGCGCACCAGCACGCCGATGAAGGCCTGGTCGAAGCGGTGGCGGGTGTCCATCGACAGCTGCACCAGCGTCTCCGGCGTGAACGAGATGCTGGTCAACGGCTCGGACACCAGGATGTCGGCGCTGTGCACACGCAGCTCCTCGCTGGGCGCCAGGTAGGCCATCTCGCCGACCGAGGTGCCCATGCCCAGCCGGGCGACACGCTGGCCGTCGCGGTAGACGTCCACCTGGCCGGCGGCGACGATGTGGAAGGCGTTGCCGGTGTCGCCCTTGCGGAACAGCGCGTGGCCGTAGGGGAAACGCTGCCACTTCGCGCGGTGCACCACCTCCCAGAGCTCGACGTCGCCGAAACGCGAGAAGAACTCCAGCTTGCGCAGCAGGTTGAAGCGCTCGGAGTCGAGCACGTTCTGGGCGTGGCCCTGCGTCACCTCGCGGTTGGCGACGAGTTCGGACAGCGCCTGCGCGAACGCGCTCCAGTCGGCCGGGCGCTCGTCGCGCTTCTTGGACAGCGCACGCAGGATCAGCGCCTCCAGCCGCGGCGGCACGCCTTCGCGCAGCAGGCCCAGCGCCGGCGGCTCGGCGCGGTAGATCTGGTGCATCAGCGCCGGCTGCTGCTGGGCGTCGAACGGCGGGCGCCCGGCGATCAGGTGGTACAGCACCGCGGCCAGCGAATAGATGTCGGCGCGGCAGTCCAGCGTGTCGCCGTCGAGCTGCTCGGGCGACATGTAGGCCAGCGAGCCGACGCGGTAGATCTGGGTGCGCTCGGTGTCGAAGTTGAAGACGCTGCCGAAGTCGGTGATCTTGACGTCGACGACCTGGTCGCCGTCGACCACCGCCAGCAGGTTGGCCGGCTTCACGTCGCGGTGGATCAGGCCCTGGCGGTACATGTAGTCCAGCGCCATCGCGCACTTGAAGCCGATCTCGACGATCTGGTCCAGCGGCAGCAGCGCGTCGGCACGGCAGAAGCGCCTGAGCGTCGAGCCGGGCACGTACTCCATCACCAGGTACGGCGCCTGGCCGTCGGCCACCGCGTCGAGGATGCGCACGACGTTGGGGTGCTGCAGCCGGCCGACGAGCGCCGCCTCGGCGGCGAAGAAACGCTGCTGGAAGTGGCTCTCGCGCGAGTCGGCGGCCAGCGCCGGGCGCACGCGCTTGATCGCCACGTCCTCCTCGCGGAACTCGTCGCGGGCGCGGAAGACCTCGCTGGTGGCGCCCTCGCCCAGGCGCTCGAGCACCCGGTACTTGCCGATGCGCTCGGGCAGGTCGGGGTCGAAGAAGGTGGACGTCGTGGTGGGGGCGTCGGTCATCGTCTCGGGCCGTGTGGGGCCGGCCGATGTTGCCACCTTCGCCGCGCCCCGGCGAGCCCGCGCCGGGAGCAGGGCCCAAAAGTAGAATCGGCCGATGATCCAAGCCAAGCAAGAGCTGCTGCAGGCGCTGGCCGCGGCGCTGGCCGAACTGGCCCCCGGCGCCGCCCCGGTCGCCGCGTTCGAGTCCCCCAAGCAGGCCGCCCACGGCGACCTCGCGATCACCGCCGCGATGGGGCTGGCGCGCACGCTGAAGAAGAACCCGCGTGAAGTCGGCCAGCAGCTCGTCGAGCTGCTCGGTCGCCAGCCGGCCTTCGAGCGCTGGGTGCAGGCCCTCGAGATCGCCGGCCCGGGCTTCATCAACCTGCGCCTGAAGCCGGCGGCGCGCCAGGCCGTCGTCGCCGAGGTGCTGCAAGGCGGCGAGGCCTTCGGCCGCAAGCCGGCCGGCGCCGGCAAGCTGATGGTCGAGTTCGTCTCGGCCAACCCGACCGGCCCGCTGCACGTCGGCCACGGGCGCCAGGCGGCGCTGGGCGACTCGATCTGCCGCCTGTTCGAGTCGCAGGGCTGGGACGTGACGCGCGAGTTCTATTACAACGACGCCGGCGTCCAGATCCAGAACCTGGCCACCTCGACGCGCTGCCGCCTGAAGGGCCTCAAGCCCGGCGACGACGGCTGGCCCGAGTCGGCCTACAACGGCGACTACATCGCCGACATCGCCGCCGACTTCGCCGCGAAGAAGACGGTGCACGCCGACGACCGCGCCTTCACCGCCTCGGGCGACGCCGACGACGTCGACGGCATCCGCCAGTTCGCCGTCGCCTACCTGCGCCACGAGCAGGACCTGGATCTGCAGGCCTTCGGCGTGCGCTTCGACAACTACTACCTCGAGTCCAGCCTCTACGCCGACGGCCGCGTCGAGGACACCGTGCGCCGCCTCGTCGACGCCGGCAAGACCTTCGAGGACGGCGGCGCGCTGTGGCTGCGCAGCACCGACTACGGCGACGACAAGGACCGCGTGATGCGCAAGTCCGACGGCAGCTACACCTACTTCGTGCCCGACGTCGCGTACCACATCGCCAAGTTCGAGCGCGGCTTCACCAAGGTCATCAACGTCCAGGGCAGCGACCACCACGGCACGATCGCGCGGGTGCGCGCCGGCCTGCAGGCCGCCGGCGTCGGCATCCCCGCCGGCTACCCCGACTACGTGCTGCACAAGATGGTCACCGTGATGAAGGGCGGCCAGGAGGTGAAGATCTCCAAGCGCGCCGGCAGCTACGTCACGCTGCGCGACCTGATCGACTGGACCAGCCGCGACGCGGTGCGCTACTTCCTCATCAGCCGCAAGGCCGACACCGAGTTCGTCTTCGACATCGACCTGGCGCTGAAGGCCAACGACGAGAACCCGGTCTTCTACGTCCAGTACGCGCACGCGCGCATCTGCTCGGTGCTGGCGCAGTACCAGGGCGAGACCGACTTCGCCGGCGCCGACCTGTCGCGGCTGACGGCGCCGTCGGAATACGCGCTGATGCTGCAGCTGGCGGCCTACCCGGGCATGCTCGAGCGCGCCGCGGCCGAACACGCGCCGCACGACGTCGCGTTCTACCTGCGCGACCTGGCCGCGGCCTTCCACAGCTACTACGCCAGCGAACGGTTCCTCGTCGACGACCCGGCGCTGGCCCGCGCGCGCATGGCGCTGCTGGCGGCCACCGCCCAGGTGCTGCGCAACGCGCTGGGCATGCTGGGCGTGTCGGCGCCGACCTCGATGTCGCGCGCCGCCGCCGAAGAGGTGCCGGCGTGAAGGGCCAGCGCGGCGGCTTCGCGCTCGGGCTGATCGTCGGCCTGCTCGCCGGCCTGGCGATCGCGCTGGCGGTGGCGCTGTACATCACCAAGGCGCCGGTGCCCTTCATCGACAAGGTTCCGCAGCGCACCGCCGAGCAGGACAGCGCCGAGGTCGAGCGCAACAAGCGCTGGGACCCGAACGCGCCGCTGGCCGGCAAGCAGCCGCCGCTGCCGGCGGCGGCCGCCTCGGCGCCGACGGCCGCACCGTCCGCGCCGCCGACGGCCGCGCGGACGCCCGCCAGCGCCCCGGCCGCGCAGGGTGGCTCCACCCGCGATCCGGCGGCCATCCTCGCCGGCCAGTCCACCGACCGGGCCGCTGAAGCGTTCGTGTACTTCGTGCAGACCGGCGCGTTCACGCGCACCGAGGACGCCGAGCAGGAGCGCGCCCGCCTGGCGATGCTCGGCTTCACGGCCAAGGTGAGCGAGCGCGAGCAGGCCGGCAAGACGATGTACCGGGTGCGCACGGGCCCCTACGGCACGCGCGACGACGCCGAGGCTGTCCAGGGACGGCTGCAGGCGGCGAACATCGACGCCCGGCTGGTCCGCGCCGAGAAGCCCTGAGCAGGGAACCCGGCACGGGTGCGGCCGGTCCCATGCGACGACACCGATCACTCGAAAGGAAACTCATGAAGCGGCGCGATTTCTCGATCCAACTGGCCGGTGCGGGCCTGGGCCTGGCGATGGCCGGTGGCGCCCGCGCGCAGGGCGGGCCGGTCGAGGGCACGCATTACGTGCGGCTGCAGACGCCCGCACCGACCTCGATCCCCGAGGGCAAGAAGGTCGAGGTCGTCGAGTTCTTCTGGTACGAGTGCGGCCACTGCTTCAACTTCGAGCCGCTGCTGGAGACCTGGAGCAAGCGCCTGCCGGCCGACGTCGTGTTCCGCCGCGTGCCGGTGGGCTTCACCGCGCGCCACCAGATCGCCCAGAAGATCTTCTACGCGCTCGAGGAGATGGGCCAGGTCGGCGCGGTGCACCGCAAGGTGTTCAACGCGATCCACGTGCAGGGCAAGCGCCTGCTGTCGGAGTCGGACATCATCGACTTCATGGTCGCCAACGGCCTCGACGGCAAGCGCTTCGGCGACGCCTTCCGCTCGTTCAGCGTGGCGACCAAGGCCAGCCGCGCCAAGCAGCTCGCCGACGCCTACAAGATCGACGGCGTGCCGGCGATGGGCATCCAGGGCCGGTACTACACTTCCGGCGCCCTGGCCGGCGGCCACGAGCGTGCGCTCGCGGTGGCCGACTTCCTGATCGCCCGCTCCCGCCAGGGCGCCTGAGCCCGGGCCCGCGCCGGGTCTTGATCCGGCGCATCGGCCTCGCAACGCGGGGCCCGCGAACCCTGTTCGACGGCACGAACTTGTGGCTAGAATGCTTGCAAGTTTCGTGCCGAAAATGACGCTCCGTTTCGCCCTCCTCCGCCGTGCCGCACCGCTGGTGCTGGCGCTGCTGTGCGCCGCCGCGGCCGCCGAGCGCGCCGACCGCGAGCGCCAGATGGTCGTCGAGGCCGACCGGCCGGGCTCGGTCGACCTGCAGCGCCAGCTCGTCGAGTTCAACGGCAACGTCGTCATCACCCAGGGCACGATGGTCATCCGCGCCGACCGCGTCGAGCTGCGCGAGACGGCCGACGGCTACCGCGCCGCCACCGCCATCGGCAGCGCCGGCCGCCCGGCGAGCTACCGCCAGAAGCGTGACGGCGTCGACGAGGTCGTCGAGGGCGTGGCCGACCGCATCGAGTACGACGGCCGCGCCGACACGCTGCGTTTCATCGGCAACGGCGCGGTGCGCCGGCTGCGCGGCGCGGTCGTCGCCGACGAGATCACCGGCTCGCAGATCGTCTGGGACAACACCGCCGAGACCTTCAGCGTCGCCGGCGGCGAGACGACCCGTGCCAACCCGAGCGGTCGCGTGCGCGCGGTGCTGAGCCCGCGCAGCGACAAGGCGGCCACGCCGCCGGCCGCGCCGGCCTCGGCCGCGCCGCTGGCGCCGGCGCGCTCGCTCGGGGGCCAGCGCTGATGGAAACCGCCGTCGCGGGCAGCCGGCTCGAAGCCGAGAACCTGCAGAAGAGCTACGGCCAGCGGCGCGTCGTCAAGGACGTGCACCTGTCGGTGGCCGCCGGCGAGGTCGTCGGCCTGCTCGGCCCCAACGGCGCCGGCAAGACCACCACCTTCTACATGGTCGTCGGCTTGGTGCGTGCCGACGCCGGCCAGATCCGCATCGACGGCCGCCCGGTCGAGCGCCTGCCGATCCACCAGCGATCGCGCCTGGGGCTGTCGTACCTGCCGCAGGAAGCGTCGATCTTCCGCAAGCTGACCGTCGAGGAGAACATCCGCGCCGTGCTCGAGCTGCAGCAGGGCCCGGACGGCCGGCCGCTGAAGCCGGCGCAGATCCAGGAGCTGCTGGACAAGCTGCTGCACGACCTGTCGATCGAGAAGCTGCGCGACTCGCCGGCGCCGGCGCTGTCCGGCGGCGAGCGCCGCCGCGTCGAGATCGCCCGGTCGCTGGCCACGCAGCCGCGTTTCATCCTGCTCGACGAGCCCTTTGCCGGCGTCGACCCGATCGCCGTCATCGAGATCCAGCGCATCATCGCCTTCCTCAAGTCGCGCGGCATCGGGGTGCTGATCACCGACCACAACGTGCGCGAGACGCTGGGCATCTGCGACCGCGCCTACATCATCAGCGAGGGCAGCGTGCTCACCGAAGGCACGCCGCAGGCGATCGTCGAGAACGCCGAGGTGCGCAAGGTCTACCTCGGCGAGCATTTCAAGATGTGACGCGCGGCCGATGAAGCCCTCCCTCCAAGTCCGCCTGTCGCAGCATCTGGCGCTGACGCCGCAGCTGCAGCAGTCGATCCGGCTGCTGCAGCTGTCGACGCTGGAGCGGCACCAGGAAGTCGAGCAGATGCTCGAGCAGAACCCGTTCCTGGAGATGGACGAGGACGCGGCGACACCGTTCGACGCGCCGGCCGAACGTGCCACCGTCGACCGCGTCGCCGAGCGTGACGACGGCGACGGTGCCGCCGAGCCGGCACCGGCCGAGGTCGACGCCGCCGAGTTCGGCACCACCGAACGCGACGACTGGGAGAACGGCACCGAGCGCGACGACTTCGACGGCATCCGCGAGACCCCGGCCGCGGCAGCGCCCGAAGGCGACGACGACCTCGACCCGCAGGAGCGCCGCGCCAGCGCCGGCACGCTGCAGGACCACCTGCGGCGCCAGATCGCCGGCATGCGGCTGTCGGCCGAGGACGCTGCGGCACTGCACGTGCTGATCGAGTCGCTGGACGACGACGGCTACCTCGCCGACCCGCTGGAGGACATCGCCGCGCGCCTGGCCGACATGCTGGACCTGGACGACGAGGAGCAGCGCGAGGCCCTGGCCGACCGCCTGCAGTGCGCGCTGCGCTGGCTGCAGAGCCTGGAGCCGACCGGCGTCGGCGCACGTTCGCTGTCCGAGTGCCTGGTGCTGCAACTGCGCACGACGCCGCGCTGCGAGGCGCGCGAGGTCGCGATCCGCATCTGCGAGCACTCGCTGGAGCTGCTGGCGCGGCGCGACGTGAAGAAGCTGACCGCCGCCACCGGCGCCGGCGAGGACCTGCTGCGCCAGGCGCAGGCACTGATCGTCGCCTGCGAGCCCAAGCCGGGGCGGCCGTTCGCGCCGGCCGAGTCGAACATCATCGTGCCCGACGTCATCGTCCAGAAGTCGGGGCGCGGCTTCAAGGTGCTGCTGAACCCGGACGTGATGCCCAAGCTGCGCATCAACGACCTCTACGCCCAGGCGATCCGCGGCCAGCGCAACGGCGCCGGCGGGCTGTCGTCGCGGCTGCAGGAGGCGCGCTGGTTCATGAAGAACATCCAGCAGCGTTTCGACACCATCCTGCGTGTGTCCAAGGCCATCGTCGAGCGCCAGAAGGGTTTCTTCACCCACGGCGCGATCGCGATGAAGCCGCTGGTGCTGCGCGAGATCGCCGACGAGCTGGGCCTGCACGAGAGCACGATCTCGCGCGTGACGACGGCCAAGTACATGGCCACGCCGCAGGGCACCTTCGAGCTGAAGTACTTCTTCGGCAGCTCGCTGAACACCGAGGCCGGCGGCAACGCGTCGAGCACCGCTGTGAGGGCGCTGATCCAGCAGCTCGTCTCGGCCGAGGACGCCAGCAAGCCGCTGTCGGACAGCCAGCTGTCGCAGATGCTCGAGGAGCAGGGCATCCAGGTCGCGCGCCGCACCGTCGCCAAGTACCGCGAGGCGCTGAAGATCGCGCCGGCCTCGCTGCGCCGGGCGATCTGACGCGACCACAGCCCAGGGTCAGGTCCCGCAGGACCTGACCCCGTCCTCCGCCGCGACGCGCCGCCGCCGCAGCTGAGGCAGCCCGGGCAGCCCGGGGTCAGGTCTTGCGAGACCTGACCCCGTCCTCCCGTCCTCCTGACCCCGTCCTCCGCGTCCTCCGCCACAACGCGCCGCCGCCGCCGCAGCTGGACTACAGTCCAGCGCTTTCGTCCGTCGCGCCGCCGTCATGACCGTCTCCCTGTTCCTTCCCTGCGCCGGTGGCGTCGAGCCGCTGCTGGCCGACGAGGCCGCCCGCATCACCGGCTGCCGCACCGAGGCCGTGCGCGGCGGCGTCTTCGTCGACGGCGACGCCCGCGCCGCGATGGCGCTGAACCTGGAAAGCCGGCTCGCCCAGCGTGTGCTGTGGCCGCTGATCGACGGCCCCTACCGCGACGAGCACGAGCTCTACGAACTCGCGCGCCGCGTGCGCTGGGACGACTGGATCACGCCGCGCCAGACGCTGCGTGTCGACGTCGCGGCGCAGCGTTCGCCGCTGAAGAGCCTGAACTTCGCGACGCTGCGCGTGAAGGACGCCGTCTGCGACCAGCTGCGCGAAACGAGCGGCGAACGCCCCAGCGTCGACACCCGCCACCCCGACCTGTCGCTGCAGCTGTACGTCGGCCCCGAGCACGCGACGCTGTACGCCGACACCTCGGGCGAGGCGCTGTTCAAGCGCGGCTGGCGCGACGAACGCGCCGGTGGCGTCAAGGGCGAGGCGCCGCTGAAGGAGACGCTGGCCGCGGCGATGCTGGCCGCCGCCGGCTGGCAGGGCCGCGAGGAGGACGGCGCGCTGCTCGACCCCTGCTGCGGCGCCGGCACGATCGCCATCGAGGCCGCGCAGATCGCCTGCGGCATCGCCCCGGGCATCAAGCGCCGTTTCGCCTTCGAGCGCCTGCTGCCCTTCCGCGACCAGCTCGGTGCCTGGCGCGAGCTGCAGCAGGCCGCGCGCGAACGTGTGCACGCGCCTGCGGTCGAGGTCTTCGCCGGCGACGTGAGCTTTCGCATGACCGACTTCGCGGCGCGCAATGCCGCCAACGCCGGCGTCGGCCAGGCCATCGCCTTCAAGACTGCCGACGCGCTGCAGCGCCCGGCGCCGGCCGAACGCGGCACGCTGATGCTCAACCCGCCGTACGGCGAGCGCATCGCGCCCAAGGGCAGCGGCAGCGCCCGCGGCGACGCGCCCGGCGGCGCGCGTGAAGGCTTCGACGGCGGCGGCTCGTCGGCCGAGTTCTTCGGCGCGCTGGCCGCGCACTGGAAACGCCGCTACGCCGGCTGGACGGCCTGGGTGCTGAGCCCGGAGATGAAGCTGCCGTCGCTGATGCGGCTGAAGGAGAGCCGGCGCGTGCCGATGTGGAACGGGCCCATCGAATGCCGGCTGTTCCGCTTCGACATGGTTGCCGGGTCCAACAAGGAGGCCGCATGAAGCGTCTGCACATCGACTTCGTCAGCGACGTCGTCTGCCCCTGGTGCGCCGTCGGCCTGGCGTCGCTGGAGCGGGCGCTCGAGAACCTGGCCGGCGAGATCGAGGCCGAGATCGAGGTCCGCCCGTTCGAGCTGAACCCCGACATGGCGCCCGAAGGCGAGGCCATCGACGAACATCTTCAGCGCAAGTACGGCGGCGCGCCCGAGCAGTTCGCCGCCGTGCGGCGCACGCTGGCCGAACGCGGCGCGGCGGTCGGCTTCGCCTTCGGCGAGCGCACGCGCATCTGGAACACCTTCGACGCCCACCGGCTGCTGCACTGGGCCGGTCTCGAAGGCCGGGCGCTGGACCTCAAGCGGGCGCTGCTCGCCGCCTACCACGGCGAAGGCCGCAACCCGAGCGACCCCGAGGTGCTGGCCCAGGTCGCGGCCGGCGTCGGGCTGAACGAGGCCCGCGCCCGCGAGGTGCTCGAACGCGGCGAGTTCGCCGACGCCGTGCACGCCGAGGAGCAGCGCTGGCTGGCGCTGGGCATCCGCTCGGTGCCGGGCGTCGTGGTCGACGAGCGCCACCTGATCTCCGGCGGCCAGCCGCCCGAGGTCTTCGAGCAGGCGCTGCGCGAGATCGCCGCCGGCCGCTGAACGGCCGGCCCGGCCGCGGCAACAACTCGCCGCGCGCCGGCGCACCGACTGCGGGCTGGGGGGTGCCCCGGGCTTCGCTGACACAGCGCAAGCGGCGGGCCGCGGTGCGGCCGAGCATGGCCTCGACGGGCCCCGCGGCGCAGTCGTCCGGCCGCCGGGCGACCGTTGTCCGCACCAGGAGATCGATCATGGCCACCCGTTTGGACCTGCTGGGCTCCGTGCCCGCACCCAACCGCACCGACCTGTTCCGGCCGCGCCCGCCGCTGCCGTTCGCCCGCCCGACGATCATCACCTTCGACGACGTGCCCGACGGCACCGTCATCGACGAGCAGTACGCCGCCAAGGGCGTGCACTTCGCGTCGATCAGCACCAGCCCGCCGCGGCGCTGGAGCAGCTACGCACGCTCGGCCTGGGGCATCGAGAGCGCACCCAACGGCGTGTCGGTGGTCGCGCCGCCGCAGCTGAGCCTGTTCGACGCCCGCCAGGGCGGCATCGAGGCGCGTTTCGACAAGCCGCAGCAATGGGTGTCGATCGACGCCCAGCCGGTGCTGCCGCCCGAGTACTTCGGCAACCCGACGGCGCGACCCTTCATCGAGGCCTACGACGCCGGCAACCGGCTGCTCGAGCGCACGCGCTACCCGCTGAACCCCGGCGACCCGGCCTGGGGCAGCTGGCAGGTGCTGATGGTGTCGGCCGGCAGCGCGGTCATCACCCGGGTCGTCATCTCCAGCGCCTGGGATGGCGGCGTCGCGGTCTACGGCCTGTTCGACCGGCTGGCTTTCGGCACCGAACGGTCGCTGCTGCCGTTCTCACTGGGCGGCTGAACCGCTGGCGATCGGCGGCAGGCGGTCGAACCAAGGCGCATCGGCCTCGAGCTCGGCCGCCAGCTGCAGCAGCGTCGCCTCGTCGCCCTGGCGGCCCATGGCCTGCACGCCCAGCGGCAGACCCTCGGGCGTGCGGTGCAGCGGCAGGCTCATCGCCGGCACGCCGGCCAGGTTGGCGAGCTGCGTGAACGGGTACGGCGCCAGGTTCTGCACGAACAGGCGCTGCACACGCGTGTCGAGCGCGCCCCAGCGCGCCAGCGGCGCGAGCAGCCCGCTGGCCAGCAGCAGGTCGGTCAACCGGGCCTCGGCCGGCGACGGCTCCAGCGCGCCGAGCGGCAGCGCCGGCCGTGCGGTCGTCGGCGTCAGCCAGACGTCGTGGGCGGTGAAGAAGGCCCCCAGCGTGCGCGCGAACCCGTTCCAGCGCGCCAGGCCGGCGGTCAGCGCCGCGCCGCCCAGGCGCTGGCCGTAGGCGGCCATCACCCGCGTCAGCGGCTCGAACTCGGTGTCGCGCGCACCCAGCGCACGCGCCTGGGCCATCACCGCCGGCACCTGGGCCGCGTAGAGCTGCAGATAACAGGCCGCGACCGCATGGCCGTCGACGGGCGGCGCGGCTTCCTCGACGTGGTGGCCCAGGGCTTCGAGCCGGCGCGCCGCGGCCTGCACCGCCGCCGCGGCCTCGGCGTCGACCGCGGTGCCCAGCGGCGAGGCCGTCGAGAACGCCACACGCAGCCGCGCCGGCGGCCGGCGCAGCGCGGCGACGAAGGGCTCGGCCGGCGCGGCGCCGGTGAACGGGTCGCCGGGCTCGGGGCCGCAGAGGATGTCCAGCGCCAGCGCGCTGTCACGCACGCTGCGCGAGATCACGCCTTCCGAACAGGCGCCGAACCAGACCTCGCCCAGACCCGGGCCGTTGGAGATGCGCCCGCGCGACGGCTTCAGCGCGAACAGCCCGCAGAACGCCGCCGGGATGCGCAGCGAGCCGCCGCCGTCGTTGCCGCCCGCCATCGGCACCACACCCGCGGCGACCGCCGCCGCCGAGCCGCCGCTGGAGCCACCGGCGTGGCGCGCCGGGTCCCAGGGGTTGCGCACGGGGCCGAAGGCGCGCGAGTCGCTGACGCCCTTGAGGCCGAACTCCGGCAGGTTGGTCTTGGCGAAGACCGTCGCGCCGGCGTCGAGCAGCCGGCGCAGCACCGCGGCGTGCACCGGCGGCACGAGGCGTTCGCCGGCGCGGCTGCCGTAGCTCGTCGGCACGCCGGCGACATCGGCGACGCTGTCCTTGACGACGAACGGCACACCGCCCAGCGGACCGGCGGCGCCGTGCGCCAGCTGGGCCTCGGCCAGCGCCGGCAGCCAGCGTGTGACGGCGTTGAGACGTGGCTGCACCCGTTCGGCCTGGGCGCGGGCCAGGTCCAGCAGCTCCTGCGGCGAGACCTCGCCGCGGCGCACCAGATCGGCCAGCGCGGTGGCGTCGTGGCGCAGGTACTCGTCGTGCCGCATCGGCGGCCATTCTGGCGGCGGCGCCGGCTGCCGCGCAGCGGGTCAGACCCGCAGCCCGGCCCAGCCCAGCACCGCCAGCGGCGCGGTGTCGGCGCGCAGCACGCGCGGGCCCAGGCCGACGGCGGCGAAGCCGGCGGCAACGGCCGCGGCCTCCTCGGCCGGCGACAGGCCGCCTTCGGGGCCGCTGAGCGTGCAGAAGCCGGCACCGGCCGGCAGCCGCTCGGCCAGCGGGCGCGCGCCGGGGCGCGGGCTCAGCAGCAGCCGGGTGCCGAGATCCTGCTCCGCGGGCAGCGCGCCCAGCCAGGCCGCCAACGGCCGCACCGGCTGGATGCGCGGCACGCGCGTGCGCCCGCACTGCTCGCAGGCGGCGACGGCCACCGCCTGCCAGTGCGCCTGCTTGCGCTCGGCACGTTCGCCGTCCAGGCGCAGCACCGACCGTTCGCAGACCAGCGGCTGGATCGCCGCGACGCCGAGCTCGGTGGCCTTCTCGACCAGCGCGTCCATGCGGTCGTTGGCCGGCATGCCGACGGCCAGCGTCGCCGCGAACGGCAGCTCGCGCTCGACGGCTTGCGGCTCGCCGACACGCACCGTGACCTCGCTGCGCCCCATCGCGACGACCTCGGCCGGCCATTCGGCGCCGCCGCCGTCGAACAGGACCAAGGCGTGGCCGGGCTGCAGCCGGCGCACCTGGACGTGGCGCGCGGCGCCGGGCGGCAGCGCCAGCGTGCTGCCGGCGGCCAGGGGAATGTCGAGATAAAGACGGGTGCTCATCGCGGCGCGCAGTGTGCCGCAAGCCGCCCCCGGCGCGCCGCCCCGTTGCTCAGGGCGCGCCGCCGAGGCGGCGGCAGAAGGCCAGCGCCGCAGCCTCGCCGTCGGCGGCCTCGAGCTCGTCGACGAAACGCAGCGCGAGCTGGCGAAGCTCGTCCAGGCCCTGGCTGCGCTCGACGTCGAGCACCATGCGGTAGCCCTTGACGAGGCCCAGCCGCGAGCGGGCCTCGGAGGTCAGCAGGTCGTACAGCACCCGCGGCTCGGCGCCGGCCAGCGCGGCCTGCGCCGCGCCCCGCGCCCGCGAGACGGCCGCCGCAGCGGCCGCCAGACGCGGCGGCGGGCTGCTCTCGGCGACGTAGCCGAGCGCGATCAGGCGCTCCAGGTCGGCCGGTTCGGCGCCGGCGACGGCGGCCAGCCACTGCTCGGCCGGCCGCGAGGGGTCGACGATCAGCAGCAGGTTGCGCGCGGCGCGAGAGAGCTGGCCGTCGCGGGAGCGGATGGCCTCGCGCCCGGCGTCGGTGCGCTGCAGGCGCACGCTCATGCGCGGCCCCGGCGGGCGCAGGCGCCCGTGCGGCGGTCGGCGCCCATGGCGTCAGCCGCGCAGTTCGCGCCGCAGGATCTTGCCGACCGGGGTCTTGGGCAGGTCGGTGCGGAACTCGACCACCTTCGGCCGCTTGTAGCCGGTGAGGTTGGCCTCGCAATAGGCCCGCACGTCGGCCTCGGTGACCGCCGGGTCCTTCTTGACGATGACCACCTTCACGGCCTCGCCGGCCTTGGCGTCGGGCACGCCGACGGCGGCGCACTCGAGCACGCCGGGCATCTGCGTGATGACGTCCTCGACCTCGTTCGGGTACACGTTGAAGCCCGAGACCAGGATCATGTCCTTCTTGCGGTCGACGATGCGGAAGTAGCCGCGTTCGTCGACCAGGCCGACGTCACCGGTGCGGAAGAAACCGTCGGCGGTCATCACCTTGGCGGTCTCGTCGGGGCGCTGCCAGTAGCCGGCCATGACCTGCGGGCCCTTGATCGCGATCTCGCCGGCGACACCGGGCGGCACCTCGTGGCCGTCGTCGTCGAGCAGGCAGACCTCGGTGGACGGCAGCGGCAGGCCGATGGCGCCGCTGTAGGCGTCGGTGTCGACCGGGTTGCAGGTCGCCGACGGGCTGGTCTCCGACAGGCCGTAGCCTTCGCAGATCGGGCAGCCGGTCTTCTCCAGCCAGAGCTTGGCGGTCGCGTGCTGCACCGCCATGCCGCCGCCGATGCTGATCTTCAGGTGGCTCCAGTCGACCTTGTCGAAGTCCGGGTGGTTGGCCAGCGCGTTGAACAGCGTGTTGACCGCCGGGAAGCTGTGGAAACGGTGCTTGGACAGCTCCTTCAGCGTCGACGGGAAGTCGCGTGCGTTGGGGATCAGGATGTTGCAGCCGCCGGTGCGCATCGACAGCATCATGTTCGCCGTGAAGCCGAAGATGTGATAGAGCGGCAGCGCGCAGACGGTGACGACCTGCTCGCCGGCCGGGATCCTCTTCAGCGCCGGCTGGTACCAGGCCTCGGACTGCAGCACGTTGGCCACCAGGTTGCGGTGCAGCAGGATCGCGCCCTTGCTGACGCCGGTGGTGCCGCCGGTGTACTGCAGCACGGCGATGTCGTCGGGGCCGATCTTGCCCGTCGCCAGCGGCTTGTTGCGGCCGCGCGCCAGCGCGTCGGGGAAACGCACCGCGCCCGGGATGTCCCAGGCCGGCACCATCTTCTTCACCTTGCGCACGACGTGGTTGACGATCGCGCCCTTGATCAGGCCGAGCATGTCGCCCATCGCGGCGACGATCACCTTCTTCGTCGGCACCGCCTCGTAGACCTTCTGCAGCGTGGCGGCGAAGGTCTCGAGGATGACGATGGCCTTGGCGCCGGAGTCCTTGAGCTGGTGCTCCAGTTCACGCGGCGTGTACAGCGGGTTGACGTTGACGATGACGTAGCCGGCCCGCAGGATGGCCGCGACGGCCACCGGGTACTGCGGCACGTTGGGCATCATGATCGCGACGCGGTCACCGCGTGCCAGCCCCAGCGACTGCAGGTAGGCGGCAAAGGCGCGCGAGAGCTCGTCGACCTCGCCGAAGCTCACGGTGCGACCCATGAACTTGTACGCGGGCAGCTCGCGATACTTGCCGAAGCTTTCCTCGAGCAACGCGACCAGCGACGGGTACAGCTCGGCGCTCACTTCGGCGGGCACGCCCGCCGGGTACTGCTTCAGCCAGATCTTCTCCATGCACCTTTTCTCCGTGGAACGCGGGATTCTGTCGGCTGCCTTACGTCCGCGTCATCCGGGATTCCGAGCAGGCACGCCTGCCCCGGGAGGTGCTGCACGCGCCGGCCTCGGGGCGGGGCCGGCGCGCAGGGCCGTCACTCGACGGCCTTGACCATCTCCTCGACGACCTTCTTCGCGTCGCCGAAGACCATCATGGTCTTGTCCATGTAGAACAGCTCGTTGTCCAGGCCGGCGTAGCCGCTGGCCATCGAACGCTTGTTCACGATGACGGTCTTGGCCTTGTAGGCCTCGAGGATCGGCATGCCGTAGATCGGGCTGCCCTTGACGTGCGCCGCCGGGTTCACGACGTCGTTGGCGCCGAGGATGATCGCCACGTCGGCCTGGCCGAACTCGGCGTTGATGTCTTCCATCTCGAAGACCTGGTCGTACGGCACCTCGGCCTCGGCCAGCAGCACGTTCATGTGCCCCGGCATGCGGCCCGCCACCGGGTGGATGGCGTACTTCACCGTCACGCCCTTCTCGGTGAGCTTGGCCGCCAGCTCCTTCACCGCGTGCTGGGCGCGCGCCACCGCCAGGCCGTAGCCCGGGACGATGATCACCGTCTCGGCATTGCCGAGGATGAAGGCCGCGTCGTCGGCGCTGCCGCTCTTGACGCTGCGCTGTGCCTGGCCGCCCGCCGCCGCCGTCGAGCCTTCGCCGCCGAAGCCGCCCAGGATGACGTTGAAGAACGAGCGGTTCATCGCCTTGCACATGATGTAGCTGAGGATCGCCCCCGAGCTGCCCACCAGCGAGCCGGCGATGATCAGCATGCTGTTGTTCAGGCTGAAGCCGATGCCCGCCGCCGCCCAGCCCGAGTAGCTGTTGAGCATCGACACCACGACCGGCATGTCGGCGCCGCCGATCGGGATGATGATCAGCACGCCCAGCACGAAGGCCAGCGCCAGCATCGCGAAGAACGCCGGCCAGCTCTCGGTGGCCGCGAAGGCCAGGCCCAGGCCGACCGTCGACAGCCCCAGCACCAGGTTCAGCATGTGCTGGCCGCTGAAGGTCACCGGCGCGCCCTGGAACAGGCGGAACTTGTACTTGCCGCTGAGCTTGCCGAAGGCGATGACCGAGCCGCTGAAGGTGATCGCGCCGATGGCCGCACCCAGGAACAGCTCGATGCGGTTGCCGACCGGGATCGGCTCGCCGCGGTTGATGATGCCGAAGGCCCAGGGCTCGGCGACCACCGCGACGGCGATGAACACCGCGGCCAGGCCGATCATGCTGTGCATGAAGGCCACCAGCTCGGGCATCTTCGTCATCTCGACGCGGTTGGCCATCAGCGTGCCGGCGCCGCCGCCGATCACGAGGCCCAGCAGCACCCAGCCCAGGCCCAGCGGCGAACCGGCGAGCTTGACGATGAGCGCCGCGGTGGTCAGCACGGCGATGGTCATGCCGACCATGCCGAAGACGTTGCCGCGGATCGAGGTCGTCGGGTGCGACAGGCCCTTCAGCGCCTGGATGAAGCAGATGCTGGCGACGAGGTAGAGCAGCGTGACGAGATTCAGGCTCACTTCTTGGCCTCCGCCGCCGGCTTGCGGTCCTTCTTCTTGAACATCTCCAGCATCCGCCGCGTGACCAGGAAGCCGCCGAAGACGTTGACCGCGCACAGCGCGACGGCCAGCACGCCCATGGTCTTGCCCAGGTCGGTCTCGGTCAGCGCTGCCGCCAGCATCGCGCCGACGATGACGATCGCCGAGATCGCGTTCGTCACCGCCATCAGCGGCGTGTGCAGCGCGGGCGTCACGTTCCACACCACGTGGTAGCCGACGTAGATCGCCAGCGCGAAGATGATCAGGTTCGTGACGGTCGGGCTCACGATTTCCATCGCCGCCTCCTTCAGTTCTTCTTCAGTTCGCCGCCCTGCGCCATCAGGCAGGCGAGCACGATGTCGTCGTCGGCCGGCACGTGCAGCGTGCCTTCCTTGGTGATGACGAGCTTCAGGAAATCGAGCACGTTGCGCGCGTACAGGCTGGAGCTGTCCGCCGCGACGAGCGCCGGCAGGTTGGTCTCGCCGATGATCGTCACGCCGTGCTTGTTCACCGTCTTGCCGGCCTCGGTCAGCGGGCAGTTGCCGCCGACGCCGTCGGCGCCACGGCCGGCGGCCATGTCGACGATCACCGAGCCCGGCTTCATGCTCCTGACCATGTCCTCGGTGACGAGCACCGGCGCCGCGCGGCCCGGGATCAGCGCCGTCGAGATGACGATGTCGGCCTGCGCGACGCGCTTGGCGACCTCGACCTTCTGGCGGTCCAGCCAGCTCTGCGGCATCGGGCGGGCGTAGCCGCCGACACCTTCGGCGACTTCCTTCTCCTCGGGCGTCTCGTAGGGCACCTCGATGAACTTGGCGCCCAGCGACTCGACCTGCTCCTTGACGCTCGGACGCACGTCGGAGGCCTCGATGACCGCGCCCAGGCGCTTGGCCGTGGCGATGGCCTGCAGCCCGGCGACGCCGACGCCGAGGATGACGACACGCGCGGCCTTGATCGTGCCGGCGGCGGTCATCAGCATCGGGAACAGGCGCTGGTACTTGTCGGCGGCCATCATCACGGCCTTGTAGCCGCCGATGTTGGCCTGGCTGGACAGCACGTCCATGCTCTGCGCCCGCGTCGTGCGCGGCGCGGCCTCGAGCGCGAAGGCGGTCAGGCCGGCCGAGGCCAGGGCCTGCAGCCCAGGCTTGTCGAACGGGTTCAGCATGCCGACCAGCGTCGTGCCCGGCTTCATCAGCGCGAGCTCCTGCGCATCCGGGCTGCGCACCTTGAGCACCAGCTCGCAGCCGAACGCCGTCGCACGGTCGCAGATCTCCGCGCCGACGGCCGCGTAGGCCTCGTCCGGCGCGCTCGCCGCCACGCCCGCGCCGCTCTGCACCTTCACGGTGTGGCCTTGCGCCTTCAGTTTCTTCGCCGTCTCTGGCGTGACGGCGACACGCGTCTCGCCCTGCGCCGTCTCCAGCGGCACCCCGATCAGCATGGGGATCTCCTAACCTACGTTGGTGAATTGGCCGCCGCGGGCGTCTGGTGCCGGCGCCCGGGGGCGTCGGAAGCTACCACAAGTCGCCGCTACGATCCGCCGATGCCGAGCACCCGCTGGACCCCCTTCGTCACCGTGGCCGCCGTCGTCGAGCACGACGGACGCTATCTGCTCGTCGAGGAGCAGACGCCCGACGGCCTGCGCCTGAACAACCCGGCCGGGCACCTCGAGTGCGGCGAGTCGCCGCTCGAGGCGGTGGTGCGCGAGACGCTCGAGGAGACCGCACGCGCCTTCACGCCCGAGGCGCTCCTCGGGCTGTACCTGTCGCGGTTCACGCCGCGGCCCGGTGACGACCGCACCTATCTGCGCATCGCCTACGCCGGGCGCGTCGGCGAGCCGCTGCCGGGCCGGGCGCTGGACAGCGGCATCGTGCGCACGCTGTGGCTGACGGCCGACGAGATCCGCGCCCAGGCCGCGCGGCTGCGCAGCCCGCTGGCGCTGCAGTGCATCGAGGACCACCTCGCCGGGCGGCGCCTGCCGCTGGACGGCGTGTACAGCCATCCCAGCCTGTGGAACGGCGCGGACCCCGTTTTGCGCTAGGACAAATCCCCGGACGCACAAGCTCAAGCTGGCGACAGGCGCGTCGATAGCCCGGGATGTCCTGGACAGTGTTCGCCCAACGCAGGCGGCACAAGGCCTCCGTCAACGCCTAGACCAGAATAAGCCAACATGCGCCAGAACCTGCCCGTGACCCAGCGCGAGCACCCGTTCCCGGACGGCACGACGTTGATGTCGATGACCGATCCGCGCGGCAAGATCACCTACGCCAACGCGGCGTTCGTGGCGATCTCGGGCTACAGCCGGGAGGAGCTCGTCGGCAAGGCGCACAACATCGTGCGCCACCCCGACGTGCCGCCGGCGGCCTTCGCCGACATGTGGGCGACGCTGAAGTCCGGCCAGGCCTGGACCGGCATCGTCAAGAACCGGCGCAAGAACGGCGACCACTACTGGGTGCGCGCCAACGTCGCGCCGATCGTGCGCGACGGCCGCATCGTCGGCCACCTGTCGGTGCGCACGCGGCCGACGCCCGAGGAGATCCAGGGCGCGGAGGCGCTGTACCAGGAGATCCGCGAAGGCCGCGCCAAGGGCCTGGCGATCGAGGCCGGCCTGCTGGTGCGAACCGGCGTCGGCAGGCTGCTGTCGCTGCGCCAGCGCATGTCGCTGGCCTGGCGCGTGCGGCTGGGCGTGATGGTGGCGGCGCTGCCGGCGGTGGCTGCCGCGGCGGTGGCCGGCGCTCCGGCCGAGGTGCTCGCCGCCGTGGCTGCCGCCGCGGGCGTCGGCGGCCTGGCCGGCGGGCTGTGGCTGCGCCAGCAGGTCACGCAGCCGATCCGTGTCGCCGCCGAGCAGGCGCTGAAGGTCGCCACCGGCCAGCCCGGCAGCACGCAGCTGCTGGACCGCGCCGACGACGTCGGCATGCTGCTGCGCTCGGTGAACCAGGCCGGCCTGAACCTGCGCTCGCTGGTCGACGACGTCGCGCAGCAGGTCGACGGCCTGGGCAACGCCAGCCGCGAGATCGCCGCCGGCAACCTCGACCTGTCGCAGCGCACCGAGCAGACCGCCGCCAGCCTGCAGCAGGCCGCGGCGTCGATGCAGCAGATGACCGGCAACGTGCGCCAGACGGCCGACAGCGCCGCCTCCGCGCACGACCTGGCCGAGGAGGCCACCGCCGCGGCCGCGCACGGCGGCCAGGCCGTCGGCCAGATGGTGGCCACGATGACCGAGATCAGCGGCAGCTCGGCGCGCATCGGCGAGATCGTCGGCGTCATCGACGGCATCGCCTTCCAGACCAACCTGCTGGCGCTGAACGCCGCGGTGGAGGCCGCACGCGCCGGCGAACAGGGCCGCGGCTTCGCCGTCGTGGCCGGCGAGGTGCGCGCGCTGGCCAAACGCTCGGCTGACGCGGCACGCGAGATCAAGCGCCTGATCACCGAGTCGCAGGAACGCGTGGAGGCCGGCAACCGCCAGGCCGGCGACACCGGCGCGGCGATGGAGCGCCTGGTGCAGCAGGTGCACCGCGTCGGCGACCTGCTGGCCGAGATCAGCGCCGCCGCACGCGAGCAGAGCGAAGGCATCGGCCAGGTCAACGTGGCCGTCAACGAGCTCGACCGCTCGACACAGCAGAACGCCGCGCTCGTCGAGGAGACGGCCGCCGCCGCCGCCAGCCTGCGCCAGCAGGCGGTGGCGCTGTCGGAGGCGGTGGCGGTGTTCGACCACGGCTCGGCCGCCCGCAGCTGAAGGGGCGCGTGGCGCGCCGGCGGCGCGAATAATCGCCGCGTTCCTTCCAGGAGGCCGGCGTGAACTTCCAGCAGCTGCGGTCGGTGCGCGAGACGGTGCGCCGGGGCTTCAACCTCACCGAGGTGGCGCAGGTGCTGCACACCTCGCAGCCCGGCGTGAGCCGCCAGATCCGCGAGCTGGAGACCGAGCTCGGCGTCGACATCTTCGTGCGCGCCGGCAAGCGGCTGACCGGGCTGACGGCGCCGGGTGCGACCATTCTGCCGATCGTCGAGCGCCTGCTGCAGGAGGCCGACAACCTCAAGCGCGCCGGCGACGACTACGCGGGGCAGGGCAAGGGCACGCTGGTCATCGCCGCGACGCACTCGCAGGCGCGCTACGCGCTGCCGACGGCGGTGCGCGACTTCCGCGCCACCCACCCCGACGTGCAGCTGCGCCTGCACCAGGGCTCGCCGCAGCAGGTGGCCGAGCTGCTGCTCGAAGGCGAGGCCGACCTGGGTGTGGCCACCGCGCTGATCGCCACCTGCCCGGACCTGGTCGCGCTGCCCTGCTACCGCTGGACGCACTCGGTCGTCGTGCCGGCGGGGCACGTGCTCGCGCAGGAGGCCGAACGCGGCGTGCCGCTGACGCTGGAGCGGCTGGCGGAGTTCCCGCTGATCACCTACGAACCCGGCTACACCGGCCGCAGCCAGATCGACGAGGCCTTCAGCCAGAAGGGACTGGTGCTGGACCTGGTGCTGTCGGCAATGGACGCCGACGTCATCAAGACCTACGTCGAGCTGGGCATGGGCGTGGGCATCATCGCCGCGATGGCCTGGGACGAGCAGCGCGACCCGGGGCTGCGCGCGATCGACGCGCGCCACCTGTTCGCCACCAACATGACGCACGTCGGCCTGCGCCGTGGCGCCTACCTGCGCGACTACGTCTACGACTTCATCCGCACTTTCGCGGCACCGCTGGACCGGGCGCTCGTCGACCGGGCGCTGGCGGCGCCGGCGGGGGTGGTGGTGGAGCCGTGAGCGTCGTGACGGCGATGCGCCCGGTGCGGGCCACCGGCGCGGCAGCGATCAATCGCCGGCAGCGTTCTTGACGTAGTTGCGAACCAGGTATTCCTCGAACATCGGCACCGTGAATGCGATATCGCCATGCGATGGGCTGTAGATCATTCCCTTGCTGATGATCTGTGACCGGCGCGGGCCGAGACTTTGGTGCGTCTCCTTCAATGCGGCCGCGACATCGGACGATCGATAAGGCCCTGACCCGAGTTTGGCCATCGCAATCACGTATTCCCGTTCCTTCGGCGTCAAGCGGTCGAAGCGCACCTTGAAGAATCCGTCGTCGAGGCGCTTCGTCGCCGCACCTGCCGCCCGCACGGCGTCAGCCAGCGTGATGGGCGATCTCTCGGCGATGTTCCAGCATTGGTATCCCCATTCCTGCAGAAAGTACGGGTAGCCTTTGGTTTTCGCCACGATCTCGTGCAGCGCTTCGTTCTCGATGCGCTCGCCCTCGTCTTCGATCGGCTGCCGGATCGCACTTTCAGCATCCTCGTTCCCGAGGGCACCCACCGCGGGATAGTGAAACAGGCGCTCGGCGTAGGACTTTGCGTCCCCGGACAGTGCCGCGACTTGCGGCAACCCCGCACCAAAGAACAGCACCGGCAATTCGCGCTGATTGGCCTTGTGCAGGGCGACGATCAGCGCCGCCAGGTCCGAGGAACGAAGGTATTGCACCTCGTCGATCAGCAGAGTCCACGCCTTGCCTGCGGCCCTCGCGGTCTCGCCAACCCGCACGAACAGCTCCGGCAGGTCCGCCTCCAGATCGCCGCTGTCGGCAACACCGACTTCCGGGTCGACCGATATCGAGATCTCGCCATAGGTGAGCTTGAACGCCGCAGAAAATGAGCGCAGAGCCCGCAGTGCCTGATGCGCCTTGGCCTTGGCATTCTCGGCAGCGGAGAGCTTTCGGACGGCTTGGTTGATCTTCGGGACGAGAAGCTCGCTCAGCGCCTTGCCCTCCGGCGCCTCGATCGCCGAGGTGATGTGGCCGGCAGACTCGGCCATCTCCTCGATCTTGTTGAGCAGGACCGTCTTGCCCACCCCTCGGAGGCCGAGCAGCATTTGCGACCGGCTCGACTTCCCGAGCAGCGCTCTCTGGATGGCGGTCCGGGCGTCTTGAAGAATGCCCTCCCGTCCCGCCAACTCGGGGGGACGGCTTCCAGCGCCAGGCGCAAACGGGTTGCGGACCGGGTCCATGATGACTCCTTGCGAACGGCCTCTATTGATTTCTAACCTAGTCTATGACCAAGAGGCTAGACTTTGCTAGCTTCAGCTAGATCTCGGCCATGGCTTCTTCCCTCATCCGTTTCGACGGCAAGCTCACCCGCTGGAACGACGACCGCGGCTTCGGGACCATCGAGTCCACCCAGGGCGGCGAACCGATCTTCATGCACATCTCGGAATGGCCCCGGGACGCGCCGCGGCCACGCGTCGACCAGCGGGTGTCGTTCGAGATCGAGCAGGGGCCCAAGGGCAAGCGGGCGACCAGGATCCAGCCGCTCGTGCCACGCAGAACAGCGGCACGCGCCGCGCGGCCGGGGCCGGCCGCCTGGGGCACGGCCACGCTGTTCGTGATCCCCGCCTTCCTGCTGCTGTACCTGGGCCTGTCGGTGCTCTGGCGGCTGCCGCTGTGGGTCGGCGGGCTGTACCTCGGCGCCAGCGTCGTCGCCTTCCTGGCCTACGCGCAGGACAAGTCGGCCGCCGAGCGCGGCGCCTGGCGCACGCCGGAGAGCACGCTGCACACGCTGGCGCTGCTCGGCGGCTGGCCGGGCGCGCTGCTGGCGCAGCAGTGGCTGCGTCACAAGTCGAGCAAGCCGGCCTTCCGCCGCGTGTTCTGGGCGACGGTGATGCTCAACGTGGCGGCGCTGGCGGTGCTCGGTTCGCCGCTGGGTGCGGCGCTCGCCGGCGCCGCAGGCTGAGCCGCTGCGCCTAAACGCTCCCCGCCACGAAGCGCGTCACGCGCCGCGGCCGCAGGTGGTAGTGGCCGCCGACGGCCAGCCCCAGGCGCTCGCGCAGCGCGACGTAGTCGGCGCGCAGCATCTCGACGTCGACGAAGCCGCCGTCGTCGCCACGGCGGAACTCCAGCCGCGTGTGCGCACCCACCGTCAGCGTGTGCGCCAGCGTCGCCGGCAGCGCGTCGGGCGCGGCGTCGGCCAGGATGTCCAGCTCGTGCGGGCGCACGTAGCCGGTCTCGCCGTCGGGCACGCCGAAGCGGCCGCGGAACAGGTTCACGTCGCCGAGGAACTGCAGCACGAACGGCGTCGCCGGGTGGTCGTAGACCTGGTCGGGCGCGCCTTCCTGCTCGATGCGGCCGGCGTTCATCACGACGACGCGGTCGGCGACTTCCATCGCCTCCTCCTGGTCGTGGGTGACGAAGACGCTGGTCACGTGCACCTCGTCGTGCAGCCGGCGCAGCCAGCGGCGCAGCTCCTTGCGCACCTTGGCGTCGAGCGCGCCGAAAGGCTCGTCGAGCAGCAGCACCTTCGGCTCGACGGCCAGCGCCCGCGCCAGCGCCACCCGCTGGCGCTGGCCGCCGGAGAGCTGGTGCGGGTAGCGGTCGAGCAGCGGGCCCAGCTGCACGAGTTCCAGCAGCTCGGTCACCTTGCGCCGGATCGTCGCGTCGTCCGGGCGCCGGTGCTTGGGCCGCACGCGCAGGCCGAAGGCGACGTTCTCGAAGATCGTCATGTGACCGAACAGCGCGTAGTGCTGGAAGACGAAGCCGACGTTGCGCTCGCGCACGTCGGTGTTCGTCGCGTCCTCGCCGTGGAAGTGCACGCTGCCGGCGTCCGGCACCTCGAGCCCGGCGATGATGCGCAGCAGCGTCGTCTTGCCCGAGCCCGAGGGGCCCAGCAGCGCGACCAGCTCGCCGGACGGGATGTCGAGGTTGAGGTCGTCGCAGACGACCGTGCTGCCGAAACGCTTCTTCAGGTTGCGGACTTCAATGCTCACCGGCAGCTCCCTTCATCGTCGCCTTCACGCGCTGCTCGACGGCGTACTTCAGCACCAGCGTGACCAGCGCCAGCGCCGCGAGCAGCGACGCGACCGCGAAGGCGGCGGCGAACTGGTATTCGTTGTAGAGGATCTCGATGTGCAGCGGCATCGTGTTCGTCTCGCCGCGGATGTGGCCGCTGACGACGCTCACCGCGCCGAACTCGCCCATCGCCCGCGCGTTGCAGAGGATCACGCCGTAGAGCAGCGCCCACTTCACGTTGGGCAGCGTCACGCGGCGGAAGATCTGCCAGCCGCCGGCCCCCAGCACACGCGCCGCCTCCTCCTGCTCGACGCCCTGGGCCTGCATCAGCGGGATCAGCTCGCGCGCGATGAACGGGAAGGTCACGAAGACGGTGGCCAGCACGATGCCCGGCACGGCGAAGATGACCTTCAGGTCGTGCTCGCGCAGCCAGCCGCCAAACCAGCCTTGCATGCCGAAGACGAGCACGTAGATCAGGCCGGCGATCACCGGGCTCACCGAGAACGGCAGGTCGATCAGCGTCAGCAGCAGGCTCTTGCCGCGGAAGTCGAACTTGGCGATGCACCAGGCCGCGGCGATGCCGAAGACAAGGTTCAGCGGCACGCTGATCGCCGCGGCCACCAGCGTCAACTTGATCGCCGCGAGCGCGTCGGGCTCGACGATCGCCGCCAGGTAGACGTCCCAGCCCTTCTTCAGCGCCTCGTGGAAGACGGTGGCCAGCGGCACGAACAGGAACAGCGTCAGGAACACCAGCGCGGTGCCGATCAGCAGCCGGCGCACCCAGGCCGGCTCCTCGGTAGGCCCCAGGCGGCGCTCGACGGCCGGGGCGGCCACCGGCCAGGGCTCCGTCTTGCGCCGCACGACGGCGCGCCAGCCGCCACGCAGCCGGGTCGTCGTCGTGTTCATTGGGGCACCCTACGGCCTGCGGCCGGTCCCGCCAGGCGGGAATGAGCCCCGGACAAGTCCTGAGGTCTCATTGGGGCACCCTTCGGCCTGCGGCCGGTCCCGCCTGGCGGGAATGAGCCCCGGACAAGTCCTGAGGTCTCATACCCCCCCCTGCCGCTTGCGCGCCCAGGCCTGCAGCGCGTTGATGACGAGCAGCAGCGCGAAGGACACGGTCAGCATCACCACCGCCACCGCGGTGGCGCCGGCGTAGTCGTACTGCTCGAGCTTGGTGATGATGATCAGCGGCGTGATCTCGCTGACCATCGGCATGTTGCCGGCGATGAAGATCACCGAGCCGTACTCGCCCAGCGCACGCGCGAAGGCCAGCGCGAAGCCGGTCAGCAGCGCCGGCATGACGATCGGCAGCACGACCCGGGTCGCCGTCTGCCAGCGTGTCGCGCCCAGCGTCGCGGCGGCTTCCTCGAACTCGCGGTTCACGTCCTCCAGCACCGGCTGCACGGTGCGCACGACGAAGGGCAGGCCGATGAACACGAGCGCCACGAACACGCCCACCGGCGTGAACGCCACCTTGAACGGCAGCCACTGGCCGATGAGCCCGTTGCCGGCGTAGATCGCCGTCAGCGCGATGCCGGCGACCGCGGTCGGCAGCGCGAACGGCAGGTCCACCAGCGCGTCGACGAAACGCCGCCCCGGGAAGCGGTAGCGCACCAGCACCCAGGCCACCAGCATGCCGAACACGGCGTTGACCAGCGCCGCCGCCAGCGAGGCGCCGAAGGTCAGCCGGTACGAGGCGACGACACGCGGCGACATCGTCGCCGCGACGAAGGCGTCCCAGCTCAGCGTCGCGGTCTTCAGGAAGGCCGCCGACAGCGGGATCAGCACGATCAGGCAGACGTAGAACAGCGCGAAGCCGAACGCGAGATCGAAGCCGGGCAGGACGGTGTGGCGGCGCAGCAGCGCGCGGGAGAACGGCATCAGGCCTCCACGCGCCGTGCCGTTCGGCCGCGCTTCATCGGTTTGCTCATGCTGGCGAGGGGAATGCAAAGGCCGACGCATCGTAGGCAGCGGCCGTGCGCGGCCTACGAAGCGTTTCGAGGATCGTTATGCGGCCGCCGTCTGTGCCTGCGCACGCCGGCGGCGGCCGGCGGCGGTCAGCGGCGCACGTAGACCTGGTCGAAGGTGCCGCCGTCGCCGAAGTGGGTCTTCTGCGCCTTGGCCCAGCCGCCGAAGACCTGGTCGATCGTGAACAGCGTGACCTTGGGGAACTGGCCCGCGTACTTGGCCGCGACCTTCGGGTCGGTGGGCCGGTAGTAGTTCTGGCCGGCGAGGTCCTGGCCCTCGGGCGAGTACAGGTACTCGAGATAGGCCTGGGCGACGGCGCGTGTGCCCTTGCGGTCGACGACCTTGTCGACCACGGCCACCGGCGGCTCGGCCAGGATGGACAGCGAGGGCGCGACGATGTCGAACTTGTCCGGGCCCAGCTCCTTCAGCGCCAGCAGCGCCTCGTTCTCCCAGGCCAGCAGCACGTCGCCGACACCGCGTTCGACGAAGGTGGTGGTCGAGCCGCGCGCGCCGCTGTCGAGCACCGGCACGTTGGCGAGGACCTTGCCGACGAACTCCTGCGCCTTGGCCTCGGAGCCGTACTTCTTCAGCGCGTAGCCCCAGGCGGCGAGGTAGTTCCAGCGCGCGCCGCCGGAGGTCTTGGGGTTGGGCGTGATGACGCCGATGCCGGGCTTGGCCAGGTCGTCCCAGTCCTTGATGCCCTTCGGGTTGCCCTTGCGCACCAGGAACACGATCGTCGAGGTGTACGGCGCGCTGTTGTGCTTCAGGCGCTTCTGCCAGTCCGGCGCCAGCAGCCCGGCCTTGGCGGCGATCTCGTCGATGTCGTAGGCCAGCGCCAGCGTGACGACGTCGGCGTCCAGGCCGTCGATGACCGACCGCGCCTGCTTGCCCGAGCCGCCGTGCGACTGCTTGATCGTCACGTTGTCGCCGGTCCTGGCCTTCCAGTGCGCGGCGAACGCCTTGTTGAAGTCCTGGTAGAGCTCGCGCGTCGGGTCGTAGGAGACGTTCAGCAGCGTCACGTCCTTGGCCCAGGCGCCGGCGGTGGCGATGGCCAGCGTGGCGGCGGCCAGCGTGGCGCGCCAGGGGAAGCGGGTGGTGTTCATGCGGTATCCGTTCGGTCGGGGATGCGATGCATGCTAGGAACGAGCAAGACGCCGAAGAACGAATGAAATCGCCGATCCTTATGCGGTTTGCGGCCACCCCGGGGCCTCGGCAGCCGGCTTGCGCGGCGTGAAGCGGCCGGGTGCGGCGGGCGGCTATGCTCGGCCGCCATGCCCCGCCCCGTCTTCGGCCCGCCTACCGTGCGCGGGTGCCCCCGATGAGCCTGCCGCCCCCCGACTGGCCGCTGCGCGAGTTCAGCCGCTCGGTGCGCACCGGCGAGGTCGACTGGCACGTGCAGGTCGCCGGCCGCGGCCCGGTGATCCTGCTGCTGCACGGCTCCGGCGGCTCCTCGCACTCGTTCGCCGGCATGCTGCCGCACCTGGTGGCGCACGGCACCGTCGTCGCGCCCGACCTGCCGGGCCACGGCTTCACGACCGGCGCCCGTTTCGACGCGCTGACGCTGCCACGGCTGCGCGAGGCCATCGCCTCGCTGCTGCAGGCGCTGGAGCTGCCGCGCCCGGCGCTGGTGGCCGGGCACTCGGCCGGCGCCGCGCTGGCGCTGCGCTGGGCGCTGGACGCGCCGCGGCCACCGAAGGCGGTGCTGGGCTTCGCGCCGTCGCTGGTGCCGCCGCCGGCCTATTACATGCAGTGGATGGCGCCGCTGGTGCACCCGTTCGCGACCTCGGCGCCGGTGACCTCGATGCTGGCCTGGGCCGTGGGCCCCACCGGCATGCTCGACTGGCTGCTCGACTCCACCGGCAGCAAGCTGCCCGAGGCCGAACGCCGCCTCTACCGCACGCTGTTCGCGCAGCCGACCCACGTGCGCGGCGCGATGAGCTTCATGGCCGCCGCCGACCTGCCGTCGCTGCTGCCCGGCTGCGCCGCGCTGCCCTGCCCGACGGCCTTCGTGCTCGGCCGCGAGGACGGCTGGATCCGCGAGCGCCCGCTGCGCCGCGTGCTGCAGCGCCACCTGCCGCAGGCCGAGGTGCAGACCTGGCCCGGCGGCCATCTGCTGCACGAGCAGAGCCCCGAACGCGCCGCCCAACGCCTCATCGAACTGCTCTGAGCCGGCGGCATACTCGCCGCCGATGACCGAATTCCTCTTCATCCGCCACGGCGAGACCGACTGGAACCGCCAGCAGCGTTTCCAGGGCCGCATCGACGTGCCGCTCAACTCCACCGGCCGGCTGCAGGCCGAACGCCTCGCCGAGCGCCTGGCGCCGGAAGTGGTGGCCGCGCTCTACGCCAGCGACCTGACGCGGGCGATGCAGACCGCCGAGCCGCTGGCGCGCACCTGGAAGCTGGGCACGCGCCCTGAGCCCGGGCTGCGCGAGCAGGGCTTCGGCATCCTCGAAGGCCTGGACGTGCCGACGATCCGGCTGGAGCACGCCGAGCTCTGGGCGCGCTGGACCGAACGCCGCGCCGACTTCGCGCTGCCCGGCGGCGAGAGCGTGCGCGACTTCAGCGCCCGCGTGCTCGACGCCGTCGCCCGCCTGGCGAGGGTGCACGTTGGCGAACGTGTCGCCGTCGTCACGCACGGCGGCGTGCTCGACATGCTGTGGCGCCATGCACGCGCCGAGCCGCTGGACGGCGCACGCGCCTGCCCGATCCCGAACACCGGCCTGAACCGCCTGCGCTGGCGCGACGGTGCGCTGGAGATCGAGAACTGGGGCGACGACGCCCACCTCGCCGACCTGCCGGGAACGGCACCGGTCACGCCGCTGGCGCGCTGAAGGCGCGCCGGATCAGCCCGCCACCGGCTGGATCGTCGCCACCGGCTCGGGCGCCAGCAGCGAGCCGTCGCGCAGGCCACGCAACGTCGCCAGCGCCAGCCAGGCGATGACCAGCGAGGCCAGCGCCAGCGCCACCGGGGCGAACGCGGCCAGCGCACTGCCGGGCTCGGCCAGGCGCAGTGTCAGCGCCGCGAACGCCGCCAGCGGGAACGACAGCCCCCAGTGCGGCAGCGCGAACGGCAGCGCCGCGATGCGCCGCGCCTGCGTGCCGGCCCAGACGACGGCGAACGCCGCCGCGCCCCAGCACATCCAGCCCAGCAGCGGCGAGGCGCCGAACTGCAGCGCCGACAGCCCGACGACCGCCGGCGGCGCCACGAGGATGAAGGCCGTGGGCCGCAGCCGCTCGGGCCAGGGCCCGCGCAGCGCCACACGCGTGGCCAGCAGGCCGATGACCACCGGCCAGAACACCAGGCCGACGCCGAACTGCGCCGCCGACCATTCGACCCGCCCCAGCGGCACGCCGGCCAGCGGCGCCAGCACGTTGCCGACCACCGGGATCAGCATCGCCGGCGTGACGCCGGGCCACTGCAGGCCGCCGGACTGGGCGTCGTGCCACCAGTGCTGCAGCACCCAGGCGGTGACGACCAGCTGCCCCAGGCAGCCCAGCCACCAGACGGCCTCGATCCAGCGCGCCGGGCCGAGCAGCGCGGTGGCCACCGTCGCCAGCAGGATCACGGCCACCGGCATCGCGGCGACGAAGGGGTAGCGCACCGGGTGGCGCCGGTCCTCGCGCCAGGCGTCCGGGTGGCGCGACAGGCGCAGCACGAAGGCCCCGGCCAGCGCCAGGAAGACGAGCCCGGCCAGCGCGCCCACAGCCAGCGCGATCGCGCCGGCCATCTCGCCCATCAGCGGCACTGCGCGGTGCCAGGCGAGCGACAGGCCGCACAGGCCCATCACGGTGGTGAACCAGCCGGGGTGGAGGAACTTCAGCGCGTCGGGACGGGACATGCGTGGGGCCATGGGCAAACCGGCGCGCGCGGCAGGCGCGACGCCGGCCGGCCCCGCACGCGGCAGGGCCGGAGGTTCTTCGGTTCGAGAGCGGGCCGACAGGCGCCCGCGCGTGGCTTCGCCCGCGGGCTCAGCGCACCTTGGACAGCAGGTTCTGCACGTCGGCCAGCACCGCGGCGAGTTCGTCCTCGCGCGACTCGGCCAGCGACAGGCGCTGCTGCAGTTCCTGCTGCATGAAGCACACCGTCATGCGCACGTAGGTGCTGTCCAGCGCCTTGCGCACGGCCGACATCTGGCCGGCGATCTCGAGGCAGGGTTCACCTTCCTCGACCATGCGCTGGATGCCCCGCAACTGACCCTCGGCACGCTTGAGGCGGTTCAGGATGTCGGTGCGGCTGGTGGTGTCGACGAGCGAGCTCATGGGGCAGGGCTCCGGGGACGGGGCGGATGGATCGTGTACCCCCATTGTCCTACCTCAAGCACGTTTGGTGACGGGGACGCCCAGCTTCTTCAGCACGATGCCCAGCGGGCAGACGTCGGTGAAGCCGAACTGGAACAGGTTCAGGCCGACGAAGGCGGTGAAGGCCAGCCACCATTCGCTGACGAACAGCGGGCTGGCCGGCGCGCCCAGCGCCAGCGAGATCAGGATGAAGCTGCCCGCGAAGACGCGGATCAGGCGGTCGACGGTCATCGTCAGGCTCCTTCGGTTGCGGGTGGGGTCTCGTGGCGCCGGCGGAACAGCGCGTAGTACAGGACCGGGATCACGACCAGCGTCAGCAGCGTGGACACGGCGATGCCGAACAGCAGCGAGATCGCGAGGCCGTTGAAGATCGGGTCGTCGAGGATGAAGAGCGCGCCGGTCATCGCCGCCAGGCCGGTCAGCGCGATCGGCTGAGCGCGCACCGCGGCGGCGTCGACCACCGCCTGCTTGAACGGCACGCCGCGTGCGGCCTGCAGCTCGATGAAGTCGACGAGCAGGATCGAGTTGCGCACGATGATCCCGGCCAGCGCGATCATCCCGATCATCGAGGTGGCGGTGAACTGCATGCCCAGCAGCGCGTGGCCGGGCATCACGCCGATGATCGTCAGCGGGATCGGCGCCATGATCACCAGCGGCGCGAGGTAGCTGCGGAACTGGGCGACGACCAGCAGGTAGATCAGGATCAGCCCGACGCCGTAGGCCGCGCCCATGTCGCGGAAGGTCTCGTAGGTGATCTGCCACTCGCCGTCCCACTTCAGCGCGTACTCGGCGTAGGGGTTGGCGGGCTGGCGGATCCAGTACTCGCCCAGCGGGCCGGCGTTCGGCAGCGCCGCGTCGGCCAGCCGCGAGCGGATGCCGAACAGGCCGTACAGCGGCGAGTCGGGTGTCGCGCCACCGGCGCCGACGTCACCGTAGACGTAGCTGACGCCCTGCAGGTCCTTGGTGTAGAGCGGCTTGTCGACGACGCCGCGTTCGACACGCACCAGTTCTGACAGCGGCACCAGCGCACCCGAGGCGCTGCGCAGCGGCAACGCCAGCAGCGCATCCAGGCCGACCTGGGCCTCGCGCGGCAGCTGCAGCCGCACCGGCACCGGGTACTTGGACTGGCCGTCGTGCAGCCAGGCGGCGTCGGCGCCCGACAGCGCGCCCTGCACCGTGGCGGCGATGTCGGCCACCGCGATGCCCAGCGTCTCGGCGCGCTGGCGGTTCACACGGAGGAAGGCGCGCGGCGCGTCGGCGTGCAACGAGCTGTCGATCGACGTGACGTCGGGCGTCGCGTGGAAGGCCTGCTCCAGCCGCGCGGCGAGCTGCTGGCGGCCGGCCTCGTCGGGGCCGTAGACCTCGGCGACGATCGGGCTCATCACCGGCGGGCCGGGCGGCACCTCGACGAGTTTCAGCTTGGCGCCGCGGCGCGCGGCGATCTTTTGCAGCTCCGGGCGCAGGCGCTGGGCGATCGCGTGGCTCTGCTCGTGGCGCTCGGACTTGTCGACCAGATTGACCTGCAGCTCGCCCTGCTCGGCGTCGGCACGTTGGTAGTACTGGCGCACCAGGCCGTTGAAGGTGATCGGGCTGGCGGTGCCGGCGTAACCCTGCAGGTCGCGCACCTCGGGCTGGGCGGCGAGGTAGGCGCCGAGCTCGTGCAGCGTCGCCGCGGTGTCTTCCAGCGGCGTGCCGGCCGGCATGTCGACGACGAGCGCGAACTCGCTCTTGTTGTCGAAGGGCAGCATCTTCAGCACCACCCACTGCACGGCGGCCAGGCCGACCGAGAGCACGAGCGCGGCGACGATGCCGGCGAGCAGCAGCCAGCGCTTGCGCGCGCTGTCCAGCAGCGGCTGCAACAGCCGCGCGAAGAAGCCCTGCAGCCGCCCGGCCAGCGCCTCGGCGCGGCCGCCGTGCGCCGCGGCGCCGTGCGGCTTCATCAGCTTCAGCGCCAGCCACGGCGTCACCGTGAAGGCGATGGCCAGCGAGATCGCCATGCCCAGGCTGGAGTTGATCGGGATCGGGCTCATGTACGGGCCCATCAGCCCGCTGACGAAAGCCATCGGCAGCAGCGCCGCGATGACGGTCATCGTCGCCAGGATCGTCGGCCCGCCGACCTCGTCGACCGCGGCGGGGATGATCGCGGCGAGCGGCCGGCCGGGCTCCAGCCGCTGGTGGCGGTGGATGTTCTCGACGACGACGATGGCGTCGTCGACGAGGATGCCGATCGAGAAGATCAGCGCGAACAGCGACACGCGGTTCAGCGTGAAGCCCCAGGCCCAGCTGGCGAACAGCGTCGCCGCCAGCGTCAGCACGACGGCGGCGCCGACGATCACCGCCTCGCGCCGGCCCAGCGCCAGGCCGACGAGCAGGATCACCGAGCCGGTGGCGAAGACGAGCTTGCTGATCAGCTTGTTCGCCTTCTCGGCGGCGGTGGCGCCGTAGTCGCGTGTCACCGTCGCCTCGATGCCGTCGGGCAGCAGGCCGTTGCGCAAGGCGTCGACACGTTCGCGCGCGGCGCGCGCGACGTCGACGGCGTTGGTGCCGGGTTTCTTCGTCAGCGTCAGCGTCACCGCCGGGTGGCCGCCGGAGGCATCGGCACCACCGGGCGTGAACCAGACGTAGCGCGAGGGCTGGGCCGCGCCGTCGACGACCTCGGCCACCTCGCGCAGATAGACCGGGCGCCCGGCGTGCGTGCCGACGACCAGTTCCCCGACCTCGGCGGCCGAGCGCAGGAACTCGCCGGTCTCGACCGTCAGCGCGCCGCCGTGCTCGTCGATCACGCTGCCGGCCGGCATGCCCTGGTTGGCCGCGGCCAGCGTGCGCTTCAGGCGCAGGATGTCGACGCCGCGCTCGCGCAGCCGTGCCGGCTGCAGCGTCACCTGGACCGCGCGGCCCGGGCCGCCGATCGTCTGCACCTCGCGTGCGCCGGGCACACGCTTGAGTTCGGCCTCCAACGCGTGCGCGACACGCTCCAGGTCAGCGGCGGCGCGGTCGTCGCGGCTCCACAGCGTCAGCGCCAGCACCGGCACGTCGTCGATGCCCTTGGGCTTGACGATCGGGGGCAGCGTGCCCAGGCCGGCGGGCAGCCAGTCCTGGTTGGCGTCGAGCACGTCGTACAGCCGCACCAGGGCCTCGGTGCGGGGCACGCCGACCTCGAACTGCACCGTCAGCACCGCCATCCCGGGGCGCGAGACCGAGTACGTGTGCTCGATGCCGGCGATCTGGCCCAGCACCTGTTCGGCCGGGCGCGCGACCATGTTCTGCACGTCGGCCGACGAGGCGCCCGGGAACGGGATCAGCACGTTGGCCATCGTGACGTTGATCTGCGGCTCCTCCTCGCGCGGCGTCACCAGCACCGCGAACAGGCCCAGCAGCAGCGCCACCAGCGCCAGCAGCGGCGTGATCGCGTTGGCCTGGAAGGCGCGCGCCAGGCGGCCGGCGATGCCCAGCGGGGCGACGTCGCTCACGGCAGGCTCGTTCACTTGGCGGCCACCGCGCCGGCCAGGCCGGCGCGCACGGCGTCGGCGGCGACCCGTTCACCGCCCTTCAGGCCGGCGAGGATCTCGACCGTGTCGCCGGCCGTCGCGCCGGCACGCACGGCCTGCAGCACGAAACCTTCACCGCGCTGCACGTAGACCGCGCTCAGTTCGCCGCGGCGCAGCAGCGCCGCCGCCGGCACCGCCAGCCGGCCCGCGGGGGCCGCCGCGCCCGGCACGCCGGCAAAACGCACGCGCACGTTCTGGCCGGGCGCGAGGCCGGACGTGGCCGCCGGCGGCAGGTCCAGCCGCCATTCGACGGTCTGCGAGACGGCGTCGGTGGCCGGCAGCTCGGTCTTGGCGACCGGCGCGACACGTCGGCCGTCGGGCAGCACGACCTCGATGCCAGCCGCCGCACGCGCCGCCGCCGAACGCGAGGCCGGCAGCTGCACGACGGCACGCAGCGCGCCCGGCGCGTAGACGGTGGCGATCGCACGCCCGGCGCTGGCCAGGTCGCCGGCCTCGACGTGCGTGGCCTGAACGACGGCGTCGAACGGCGCAACGACGGCGGTGAAACCACGCGCCAGCGCCGCCTGGGTGCGCGCGGCGCGCGCCTGTTCCAGGCCGGCCTGCGCGGCGCGGGCCTGGGTCTCGGCGACGTCCAGCGCAGCCTGGCTGACGAAGCCCTGGCCACGCAGATCACGCGTGCGCTGCAGCTGCAGCGAGGCGTTGCGCCACTCGGCGTCGGCCTGGGCGACGCCGGCTTCGCTGCGCAGCAGGCCGGCCTGGGCGTCGCGTTCGTCGATGCGTGCGATCAGCTGGCCGGCCTTGACGCGGTCGCCGGCCTTCACCGCCAGCTGCAGCACGTTGCCCGAGACCTGGGCGCCGAGCGTGCTCTGGCGCAGCGCCTGCAGGCTGGCGTCGATCTCGAAACCGCCAGCCGCGGCGGCCGGGCCGACGACGACCACCGGCACCGCCGGCGGCGCGGCGGACACGGAGGCGGCGGCCAGGCCGGCGAGCAGGGCCGGCAGCAGGGCGCTGCGGACGAAGGCGCGGGCGACGGGGTTCATGGCCGCATCATAATTCATACCCCACAGGGTATCAAATCAGCACCCACGAAGCCCGCGGCTACGTGTCGGAAGTCGCGCGGAACGGGCCGTCAGCCGGGCAGGCCGGCGCAGGGGTCGCGGCGCGGCATCGCCGGCACCGCAACACCGCGCTCCTTGGCGCGTGCGGCCATGTCGGCGTGGTGCTGCTCGACGTAGGCGCGGCAGTCGGCGCGCGTCGTCATCGACCGCATCTTCGTCTGGTGCGCGGCACGTTCCTCGGGCGTCATCAGCGCCCAGCCGGGTGTCACGCCCGGGCCCCAACGCCCCGCGCCCGGGCCGCGACCACCCCCCGGCCCCATGCCGCCGCCCATGCCCGGGCCCATTCCGGGGCCCATGCCGGCAGCGGGTGCGCTGGCCGGCGCGGCCGGCGCCGGGGTCTGCGCGCAGACGGCCGCGGCAGCCAGCGCCGCGGCGGCGAACACGAAGGCAGTGCGGGTCGGGAACATCGTCGCCTCCTGGAGTGGAGGCCTCAATCTACCCCCGGCGGTATGCAGGAGCTTGATCCAGGGACAGGCCCGTGGCGATGCGCGCCAGCCGGGCGTGGGCCCGCACCGGCTCGGCGTCCAGCGCCAGCCAGCGTGTCGGCAGCTCGCCGTCGGCCGGCACGTCGGCGCTCAGGCGGGCGATGAAGCAGAAGTCCAGGTGCCAGTGCTCCGGCTCACCCTTGCGCGGGTTGGCGGGGATGGCGTGCAGGTCGACGTCGATGGCCCTTTCGTCCAGCACGGCGACGCCGGCGATCGCGGCGCCGCATTCCTCGCGCAGCTCGCGCGCAGCGGCCTGGCGCAGCGTCTCGCCGGCTTCGAGGTGGCCGCCGGGCTGAAGCAGCCGGCCCAGCGTCGGGTGCTCGACGAGCAAGGTGCGCCGGCCGGCGGCATCGACGACGAAGACGCTGGCCGTCAGATGCCAGGGGAAGCTGGAGCGCCGGCCGTGTGCCGCCGTGACCGGCGCGCAGCGGTCGAACGCCGCCCAGTCCAGCCCGGGGCGAGCGGCACGCGCGCTCGCGATCTCGGCCAGCACGGCGGCCAGCGGCAGTTCATCCATCGAAAGAGGCCCGGAAATAGAAACGGCCCGCGCACCCGAAGGTGGCGGGCCGTGATCTCAGCTGACTCAGAACGGAATGTCGTCGTCCATGTCGTCGAAGCCGGTGCTCGACTTCTGCGGCGCCGGGGCACGCGGCGCGGGGGCCTGCGGGCGCGGTGCCGGGGCGCGGCGCGCCGGTGCGGCGCCCATGTCGTCGCCACCGCCGTAGTCGCCGCCACCACCGCGGCCGCCTTCACGGCCGCCGAGCAGCTGCATCTCCATCGCGATGATTTCGGTCGTGTACTTCTCGACGCCGTCCTTGTCGGTCCACTTGCGGGTCTTCAGGCGGCCTTCGACGTAGACCGGGCGGCCCTTCTTCAGGTATTCACCGGCGATCTCTGCCAGGCGGTCGTAGAACACCACGCGGTGCCACTCGGTCTCTTCCTGGCGCTCGCCGCTGGTCTTGTCCTTCCACTGGCGGCTGGTGGCGATGGTGACGTTGCAGATCGCCGAGCCGCTGGGGGCGTAGCGCACTTCGGGGTCGCGGCCGAGGTTGCCGACGAGGATGACTTTGTTGACCGAGGCCATGGGGGATGCCCTCCTGGGGTGGGCGAAGACGAGAGGGGAAACACGGACGCCGGCGCGAAGGCCGGCACTGGGCGCCGATGATACCGGCCGCCCCGCCCGCCGGGGTCAGGTTCGGCGCGTCACCCCTCCCGGTGGGAACATCCCCCTCGCGAGGGCGCGCCGGCGCCGCGGCACGGCTCGCGTACCATCCGGCCCCTCCATGAGTCCCGCCCCCGTCGAGGCCGACGCCGCGCAGCAGGTGCTGCACGAGGTGTTCGGCTACACCGCCTTCCGCGGCCGCCAGCGCGAGATCGTCGAGCACGTGGCCGCCGGCGGCGACGCCCTGGTGCTGATGCCCACCGGCGGCGGCAAGAGCCTGTGCTACCAGGTGCCGGCGATCCTGCGCCACCGTGCCGGCCAGGGTGTCACCGTCGTCGTCTCGCCTTTGATCGCGCTGATGCACGACCAGGTCGGCGCGCTCGACGAGGTCGGCGTGCCGGCCGCCTTCCTGAACAGCACGCTCGACGGCGACGAGGCGCGGCGCATCGAGCGCGAGCTGCTCGCCGGCCGCCTGGTGCTGCTCTACGCCGCGCCCGAGCGCATCCTGACGCCGCGTTTCCTGGCGATGCTGGAGTCGCTGGCCGAACGCGACCGGCTGGCGCTGTTCGCGATCGACGAGGCCCACTGCGTCAGCCAGTGGGGCCACGACTTCCGCGAGGAATACCTGGGCCTGTCGGCGCTGCACGAACGTTTCCCGCAGGTGCCGCGCATGGCGCTGACGGCCACCGCCGACGCCCACACGCGCGAGGACATCGTCGCGCGGCTGAAGCTGGAGGACGCGCGCCGCTTCGTCTCCAGCTTCGACCGGCCGAACATCCGCTACACGATCGTCGAGAAGGACGAGCCCAAGCGCCAGCTGCTGCGTTTCCTGCGCGACGAGCACGAGGGCGACGCCGGCATCGTCTACTGCCAGAGCCGCAAGAAGGTCGAGGACACAGCCGCCTGGCTCAGCGACGAAGGCATCCCGGCGCTGCCGTATCACGCCGGCCTGGACGCCGAGACGCGCCGCCGTCACCAGGACCGCTTCCTGCGCGAGGACGGCCTGGTGATGGTCGCGACGATCGCCTTCGGCATGGGCATCGACAAGCCCGACGTGCGTTTCGTCGCCCACCTCGACCTGCCGAAGAACATCGAGGCCTACTACCAGGAGACCGGCCGCGCCGGCCGCGACGGCCTGCCCGCCGACGCCTGGATGACCTACGGCCTGGCCGACGTCGTCAACCAGCGCCGCATGATCGACGACGGCGAGGCCGACGAGGAGTTCAAGCACCTGCAGCGCGGCAAGCTCGACGCGCTGCTGGCGCTGGCCGAGGCGCATGACTGCCGCCGCGTGCGCCTGCTCGGCTATTTCGGCGAGCGTTATGGCGAAGGCGACGAGCACGCCGGCGCGGTGCCCAGGCTGCGTTGCGGCAACTGCGACAACTGCCTGGCGCCGCCGGCCACCTGGGACGCCACCGAAGCCGCGCGCAAGGCGCTGTCCTGCGTCTACCGCTTCCGCCAGCAAGGCGGCCAGCGTTTCGGCGCCGGCCATCTCGTCGACGTGCTGCGCGGCAAGCAGACCGACAAGGTCGCGCAGTACGGCCACGAGACACTGTCGACCTTCGGCATCGGCGCCGACGTCGCCGAGACGCAGTGGCGCGGCGTGCTGCGCCAGCTGATCGCGCTGGGCCATCTGCGCACCGAAGGCGAGTTCAACACGCTGGAGCTGACCGCCAGCGCGCGCGAGGTGCTGCGCGGCGAAGTGCAGCTGCTGCTGCGCGTGCCGGCCGAGACGCCGCGGCGCGGCCGCACCACGCGCACGCGCGCCAGCGCCGACAAGCCGCCGCCGCTGCCGCTGGACGAGGCCGCCACCGCACGCTTCACGGCGCTGAAGGCCTGGCGGGGCGAGGTCGCGCGCGAGCACAACGTGCCGGCCTACGTCGTCTTCCACGACGCCACGCTGGCGGAGATGGCACGCGAACGCCCGGCTTCGCTCGACGAACTGGCCACGATCAGCGGTGTCGGCACGAAGAAGCTCGAGGCCTACGGCGAGGAAATCCTGCGCGTGCTGCGCCAGGACGCTTGATCTGCGTCTATCCAGACAGGTCGCCTGAAACGATACTCATGCATCAGGGGGACCATCTCGACCGGACCCCGGCAAGCGGGGAGACCCGGGAGGGCGGGGTAAAGGTGGCGGGAAACACCCAAGAGCACACGCCGGTGCTGACCGCGGCAGAGGCCGCCGAACCGCTGCTGCCCGAACACGCGGGCTTCTTCGCCGGGCGCGTCGTCGCCATCGGCGCTTCCGCCGGCGGGCTCGACGCGCTGGCCCGCGTCTTCAAGGCGCTGCCGCCGGACACCGGCGCCGCCTTCGTCGTGATCCAGCACCTGTCGCCTGACCACAAGAGCATGATGGCCGACCTGCTGGGCCGCTACACCGAGATGCCGGTGTGCGTGGCCGAGCACGACATGGCGCTGGCACCCAACCGCGTGCACCTGATCCCGCCGGGCAAGATGATGCGCGTGGCCGGCGACCGGCTGCAGCTCGCACCCAAGCCCGAACACGGGCTGACGCTGCCCATCGACACCTTCTTCAGCAGCCTGGCCGAGCAGTTCGCCGACCGGGCGATCGCCGTCGTGCTCTCGGGCACCGGCTCGGACGGATCGCGCGGCGTGCAGGAGATCAATGCCGCCGGCGGTGTTTTCTACGTGCAAGACCCAGCCACCGCCAAGTTCGACGGCATGCCGCTGTCGGCCAGCCACGCCGCGCAATACGACTTCATGGGCAGCGCCGAGGCGCTGGCCGCGCAGCTGACGACGCAGCTCGTGACGCCGCGCGCCGAAGGCACGCGCCACCTGTCGCCGCACGCGCCGGCGGTCGCCCAGCCGCTGGACACGATCCACGAGATCCTGCTGCACTCCAGCGGCATCGACTTCCGCCAGTACAAGCCGACGACGGTGCTGCGCCGCATCGAACGCCGCATGCAGGTGCTGCACTGCCCGTCGCTCGTCGAGTACCGAGAGCGCCTGGCCGGCTCGCCCGACGAGCAGGTGCTGCTGCGCCGCGAGCTGCTGATCCCGGTGACACGCTTCTTCCGCGACGCCGAGGTCTACGACCTGCTGGCCGAGCAGGTGATCCCCGACCTCGTCACGCGCGCCGGCCACGAGGGCATCCGCGCCTGGGTCTCGTGCTGCGCCACCGGCGAGGAGGCGTACTCGATCGCGATCCTGTTCGCCGAGGCCTTCCGCAAGGCCGGACGCACGCGGCCGGTGAAGATCTTCGCCACCGACGTCGAGCAGCAGTACCTGGACCACGCCGCCGCCGGCCTGTACCCGGAGACGATCGCCGCCGAGATCTCGCCGGAGCGCCTGGCGCAGTTCTTCATCGAGCGCCAGGGCCGCTACCAGGTGCAGCCCGAGCTGCGCCAGATGATCATCTTCGCGCGCCACAACGTCATCGCCGACCCGCCGTTCACGCGCATGAACCTGGTCAGCTGCCGCAACGCGCTGATCTACATGGAGCCGCCGGCGCAGGAGAGCGCGCTGCGCCGCCTGCAGTACGCGATGGCACCGGGCGCGCACCTGATGCTCGGCCCGAGCGAGTCGCTCGGCGACCTGCACCGCGACTTCCAGGCGCTGAAGTCGCGCAGCAAGGTCTATCGCCTGCTGCGCCGCGACCGCTCGGTGGCGACGATCGACATGCGCGGCCTGCACCAGAGCCGCCTGGGCGAGACCGTGCGGCGCGGCGGCACGCTGCCGCCGGTGATGCCGCGCCCGGGCAACGACGGCGCGCTGGCGCTGCTGATGCAGCACTACGCGCCGCCATCGGTCGTCGTCAGCGAAGCGCGCCAGCTGATGCGCGTCTACGGCGACACCCGCCATCTGCTGCAGTTCACCGAGGGCCAGGCGACGCTGGACCTGATGAAGCTGCTGCCGCGCGACCTGGTGCCGGTGGCCAGCATGCTGCTGCAGGCCGTCACCAGCGACGGCGCACCGCAGCGCTCGGCGCCGATCCGCCTGCCCGACGGCGACGGCTGGCGCCGCGTGCAGCTCGTCGCCCGGCCGCTGGGCGGCAGCGACGACGGCGGCTTCGCGATGCTCTCGCTGGAAGACGTCCCTGACCACGAAAGCGGCGCGGCCGCCCCGGGCGGCGCCTCGGCCGCCGAGCCGGCCGACGACCGCTACCTGCGCCGCATCGAGGAGCTCGAGCGCGACCTCGCGGTCATGCACGACAACCTGCAGGCGACGATCGAGGAGCTCGAGACCTCCAACGAGGAGCTGCAGGCGACCAACGAGGAGCTGATGGCCTCGAACGAGGAACTGCAGAGCACCAACGAGGAGCTGCAGTCCGTCAACGAGGAGCTCTACACCGTCAACTCCGAGTACCAGGAGAAGGTCGACGTCCTGAACTCGGTCAACGCCGACCTGGAGAACGTCTCCAAGGCGGCCGCGATCCCGACGATCTTCGTCGACGAGGAGCTGCGCCTGACGCGCTTCACGCCCGAGGCGACGCCGCTGTTCCACCTGCGCCAGGGCGACGAGGGCCGCTCGATCGAGGACTTCGCGCACCGGCTGGACTACCCGTCGCTGTTCGCCGACCTGCGCCTGACGCTGGAGCGCGGCAGCGTCACCGAACGCGAGGTGCGCAGCCGCAACGGCCAGTGGTGGCTGGCGCGCATCCAGCCGTACCCGGGGCGCTCGCCGGGCGCCAGCCGCGCGGTGATGACCTTCGTGAACATCGACTCGGTGAAGGACTCGCAGCGCCTGCAGGCCGTCATCGACTCGCTGCCGCAGCACGTCGCCGTGGTCGACACGCACGGTGCGATCACGCTGGTCAACGAAGCCTGGCGCCGCTTCGCCACCGAGAACGGCGACCCGGCCGAACGCAGCACCGGCCCGGGCGCCAACTACCTGCGCACCTGCGCCGAGTCGGCGCTGACCGAGGCCGACGCCCGGCGGGCGCACGAAGGCCTCAGAGCGGTCCTCGACGGCCGCCTGCCCATGTTCCAGATGCACTATCCCTGTCATGCCCCGGACCGGCAGCGCTGGTTCCTCATGTACGTCGCCCCGATCGGGCAAGCCGCCGGCGGCGCCGTCGTCAGCCACGTCGACATCAGCGAATGGGTGCGGCTGAGCGGCGGCTCGCTGCCCGACGGCAGCAAGGCGGTCTCATGAGCGAGATCCAACTGCGGCAACGCGTGCGCCAGCGCGACCGTCTGGTCGCGCAGGTGGCCAGCAACGGCGCGGACCTGCGCAGCGACCTGCTGGACGCGCTGAAGCGCGGCGACATGGGCGCCGCCGAAGCGGCGCTGCAACGCAACGACACCAAGGTGCGCACGCTGGCCGAGGAGCTGCGCATCTACCAGGCCGAACTGCACGCCCAGGCCGACGAGCTGCAGCAGAGCCGCGAACGCACCGAGCAGGCGCTGTCGCGCTTCACGACGCTGTTCCTGGGCATGCCGGTGGCGTCGATGCTGGTCAGCTTCAACGGCGAGGTGATCGAGCACAACGGCCAGGCCGAGCGCCTGTTCGCGATGCAGCGCCAGACGATGAGCGCGCGGCTGCTGTTCCGCATGGTCGACTCGCAGCAGTACCAGCAGCGCGTGCGCCCGGCCTTCCACCAGGCCCGCGCGCTGGGCTCGATCACGCTCGACGAGGTCGGCTTCGTCGCCGAGGACGGCCGCCGCTTCATCGGCGAGATGCATCTGTCGACGCTGCCCGGCGATGACGAGACGCCGCAGTTCGCGATGGCCGTCATCGACCGTACCGAGCACATCGAGGACGTGCGTGCGCTGCGCGAGACGACCGAGGCGCTGCGCGTGCGCGAGGCCTTCCTCGCCGACACGGCGCGCCTGGCGCGCATCGGCGGCTGGGAGTACGACATCGAGTGCGCCACGATGCGCTGGTCCTCGCACCTGCGCCGCGTCTTCGAACTCTCCGAACACGAGCCGGCGACGCTGGAGCGCACGCTGCAGCTGTGCACGCCCGACGGCCACGCCGCGCTGTCCGGCGCGCTGCACGCGGCCAAGCCGGGCCAGGCGCCGTTCGACTTCGAGCTCGACATGCACGACGCCCACGGCCGCGCGCTGCGCGTGCGCGTCGTCGGCCATGCCGAACTCGGCGACGACGGCCCGGTGGTCATCGGCATGTTCCAGGACATCACCGCCCAGGCCCAGGCCCGGCGCCAGATCGGCGAGCTGACCGAGCGCCTGAGCGTGGCCAACGACGCCGGCGGCATCGGCGTCTGGGACTGGGACCTGCAGCACGGCGAGCTCTACCTCGACGGCCGCATGCGCGAGCTGACCGGCTTCGGCGACGATGTGGCGCCGTCGGACCTGTGCGCGGCCCTGGCCGGCTGCCTGCATGCCGAGGACGCGCCGGTGTTCGTCGACGCGGTGCACCACGCGGTCGAGGCCTGCACGGCCTTCGGCATCGAGCTGCGGCTGGCACCAGGCCCCGGCGGCGAGCGCTGGCTGCACCTGGCCGGCCGCGCCCACGTCGAAGGCGGCCCGGCACCGCGCACCGTGCGCCTGGTCGGCTGTGCCTGGGACACGACCGACGAGCACCAGCAGGCGCGCCTGCTGGCGGCCAAGCAGGCCGCCGAGTCGGCGAACCGGGCGAAGACCGTCTTCCTCTCGCGCGTCAGCCACGAGCTGCGCACGCCGCTGAACGCGATCCTCGGTTTCTCGCAGCTGATGCGGCTGGAGGCCGAGGCCGGCGACCTGGTGGTCAAGCCCTACCGCGTGGCGATGGTCGAGGACGCGGCGCGCCACCTGCTGGAGCTGGTCAACGAACTGCTCAACGTCTCGGGCATCGAGAGCGGCCAGCTGGCCTTGAAGCGCGTCGCGCTGGACCTGCGCCCGCTGGTGCGCGACTGCCTGCAGATGATCGCCGCGCAGGCCGCCGAGATGCAGCTGACGATGGACGACCGCTGCAGCGACGGCCCGCCGCTGCTGGTGCTGGCCGACCCGCTGCGCACCAAGGAAGTCCTGCTGAACCTGCTGTCCAACGCCGCCAAGTACAACCGCACCGGCGGCCGCATCACGGTCTCGGCACGGCACTTCGCCGGCAGCGTCGAGCTGACCGTCGCCGACACCGGCCGCGGCCTGTCGGAGCAGCAGCTCGCCGAGCTGTTCCAGCCCTTCAGCCGCGCCGGTGCCGAGTGCTCGGGCATCCCCGGTTCGGGCATGGGGCTGTATTTCAGCAAGCGAGTCGTCGAGGCGATGGGCGGGCGCATCGAGGTCGAGAGCGTGGCCGGCGAGCGCACCGCGTTCACCGTCGCACTCGACGAGGTGCCGCTGCACGGCGCCCCGGGCGAGCGCCTCTGAGGCGGCGGGCCGGCGCTGGCGCCGCGGCGCCGGCGCTCGCTATGATGGCCGGTTGCCCGCCGCACGCTCAGCCGATGCCCGAACACCGCCCCCGCCCCGCACCCGCCGCCGAAGCCCCGGCGTTGCGCGTGCGCGGCGCCCGCACGCACAACCTGAAGAACGTCGACCTCGACATCCCGAAACACGCGCTGGTCGTGATCACCGGGCTGTCGGGTTCGGGCAAGTCCAGCCTGGCCTTCGACACGCTGTACGCGGAGGGCCAGCGGCGCTACGTCGAGAGCCTGTCGGCCTACGCGCGCCAGTTCCTGCAGCTGATGGACAAGCCCGACGTCGACGTCATCGAAGGGCTGTCGCCGGCGATCTCGATCGAGCAGAAGGCCACCAGCCACAACCCGCGCTCGACCGTCGGCACGATCACCGAGATCCACGACTACCTTCGCCTGCTGTACGCGCGCGCCGGCACGCCCTACTGTCCCGAGCACGGCCTGCCGCTGCAGGCGCAGAGCGTCAGCCAGATGGTCGACGCCGTGCTCGCGCTGCCGCCCGAGACCAAGCTGATGGTGCTGGCGCCGGTGGTGCGCGACCGCAAGGGCGAGTTCGCCGAGCTCTTCGCCGACATGCAGGCGCGCGGCTACGTGCGGTTCCGCATCGGCAGCGACGGCCAGCCGGGCGCCGTCGTCGAGGCCGACGCGCTGCCGGCGCTGAAGAAGACCGAGAAGCACGACATCGACGTCGTCGTCGACCGGCTGAAGACGCGGCCCGACATGAAGCAGCGCCTGGCCGAGAGCTTCGAGGCGGCGCTGCGCATCGCCGACGGCCGCGCCATCGCGCTGGAGATGGACAGCGGCCGCGAGCATCTCTTCAGCAGCAAGTTCGGCTGCCCGGTGTGCAGCTACTCGCTGCCCGAGCTGGAGCCGAGGCTGTTCTCGTTCAACTCGCCGGTCGGCGCCTGCCCGGCCTGCGACGGCCTGGGCCAGGTGACGGTGTTCGACCCCGAGCGGGTCGTCGCCTTCCCGTCGCTGAGCCTGGCCGCCGGCGCCGTGAAGGGCTGGGACCGGCGCAACGCCTACACCTTCTCGCTGCTGGAGAGCGTGGCCGCGCACTACGGCTTCGACATCGACACCGCGTTCGAGGACCTGGACCCGAAGGCGCGCCAGGTGCTGCTCTACGGTTCCGGCGACGAGGAGATCGAGTTCTCGTACACCGCCGAAGGCACCAAGGGCCGCCAGCGCAGCGTCAAGCGCCGCCACCCCTTCGAAGGGATCATCCCGAACTTCGAGCGGCGTTTCCGCGAGACCGACTCGGCCGCGGTGCGCGAGGACCTGGTGCGCTACCAGGCCGCCAAGTCCTGCCCGCAGTGCGAAGGCACGCGGCTGCGGCGCGAGGCGCGCCACGTCTTCCTGCGCCACGCCGCCGACGGCGACGAGGCCGCACGCCGGGGCCTGCCGATCTACGCCGTCGAGCACGCGACGCTGGCCGAGTGCCTGGCCTACTTCGAGGGCCTGAAGCTCGAGGGCGCCAAGGCCGAGATCGCCGACAAGATCGTGCGCGAGATCCGCTCGCGGCTGCGCTTCCTGAACGACGTCGGCCTGACCTACCTGAGCCTGGACCGCGGCGCCGACACGCTGTCCGGCGGCGAGGCCCAGCGCATCCGCCTGGCCAGCCAGATCGGCAGCGGCCTGTCGGGCGTGATGTACGTGCTCGACGAGCCCAGCATCGGCCTGCACCAGCGCGACAACGAGCGCCTGATCGGCACGCTGCAGCACCTGCGCGACCTCGGCAACTCGGTGCTCGTCGTCGAGCACGACGAGGACATGATCCGCGCCGCCGACCACGTCGTCGACATGGGCCCGGGCGCCGGCGTGCACGGCGGGCGCGTCATCGCCCAGGGCACGCCCGACGAGGTGGCGGCCGACCCCGAGTCGCTGACCGGGCGCTACCTGGCGCACACGCTGCGCATCGAGGTGCCCCAGCGGCGTGTGGCCGCCGACGCCGAACGCGGCGTGCTGCGCATCGTCGGCGCACGCGGCCACAACCTGAAGGGCGTCGACGTCGAGATCCCGGTCGGGCTGCTGACCTGCGTCACCGGCGTCAGCGGCTCGGGCAAGAGCACGCTGGTCAACGACACGCTCTACACCGCGGTGGCCAAGCGGCTCTACCAGGCGCATGCCGAGCCGGCCGAGCACGAGCGCATCGACGGCCTGGAGGCCTTCGACAAGGTCATCAACGTCGACCAGAGCCCGATCGGGCGCACGCCGCGCTCCAACCCGGCGACCTACACCGGCCTGTTCACGCCGATCCGCGAGCTCTTCGCCGAGGTGCCGATGGCGCGCGAGCGCGGCTACGGCGCCGGGCGCTTCAGCTTCAACGTCGCCGGCGGGCGCTGCGAGGCCTGCGAGGGCGACGGCGTCATCAAGGTCGAGATGCACTTCCTGCCCGACGTCTACGTGCCCTGCGACGTCTGCCACGGCGCACGCTACAACCGCGAGACGCTGGAGGTGCTCTACAAGGGCCGCAACATCACCCAGGTGCTGGAGATGACGGTCGAGGAGGCGCACGGCTTCTTCTCGGCGGTGCCGGCGATCGCGCGCAAGCTGCAGACGCTGCTCGATGTCGGCCTGGGCTACATCCGCCTGGGCCAGGCGGCGACGACGCTGTCCGGCGGCGAGGCCCAGCGCGTGAAGCTGGCGCTGGAGCTGTCCAAGCGCGACACCGGGCGCACGCTGTACATCCTCGACGAGCCGACCACCGGCCTGCACTTCCACGACATCGGCCTGCTGCTGAAGGTGCTGCACCAGCTGCGCGACGCCGGCAACACGATCGTCGTCATCGAGCACAACCTCGACGTCATCAAGACCGCCGACTGGCTGATCGACATGGGCCCCGAAGGCGGCGCCGGCGGCGGCCGCGTGCTGATCGCCGGCACGCCCGAGGACATCGCCGCGCATCCCGGCAGCCACACCGGACGCTTCCTGGCGCCGCTGCTGGAGACGGCGCGGCGCTGGCACACGGGCGGCTGAAGCCGGCGGGTCACGGCGAGACCGGCCAGGACCGAGGCCCCGCATCCGGGCGGCTCGGGATGGCGCCCGGGCCGCGCTGACGCCAGCATGGGTGCTCCAGATCCGCCCGGGAGGCCGATGGACACGATGGACACCCCGCAGACGCTGCGCGACTGGCTGGAAGCGGCCTGGGACCGCCACCCCGTGGCGCCCCAGGACGTGTCGCAGGAGCTCGTCGCGCGCGCCGCGACGCTGCCCGACGACGAAGACGGCGCCGACGCCGTGCATCTGGCGCGGCACACGATGCTCGGCCACCTGGGCCGGACCGACCTGCTGCAGGCTTTCGTCGCCGCGCTGCCGTCCGGCACGAGGCTCGACGCGATGCGCGTGCGTGCCGAGTGGGCACTGGCGCAGATCGAGGGCCGGCCGGCCGAGCCGCTGCCCGAAGCCGTGAGCTGGGGCCTGCTCGGCGACGTGGTGGAGGCCGAGCTGCGCCTCGGGCGCCACGACTCGCCGCGCGTGCGCGTGCTGCCGCTGGAGACCCGCGCCGCGAGCCACCCCGACCCGGCGGCGCGCCGCGCCTATGCCGCGACCGCGCACAACGTGACGCACGCGCTGCGCCTGGGCCCGCGCGAGCCGGCGCTGGACGCGCTGCTGATCGAGATGGCCGAACTCGAACGCCGCGCCTGGGAGCGGGCCGGCACCTGGATGCACGTCGAGCGCGCCGACTATCACCTGGCGCTGTGCCACGCGACGCTGGGCCACGGCGCCGAGGCGCGACGCCATGCCGAGGCCTGCATCGCGGCCTGCGAGGCCCACGACGCCGAGGCTTCGGAGCGCTTCTTCGCCCACGAGTGCGCCGTGCATGCGGCGCGTGCGGCCGGCGACGGCCAGGCCGCCGCGCATCACCGCGCCGCGATGGTGGCCCTGCTGGCCGAGGTGGAGGACGCCGCGATGCGCGCGTTCTGCGAACAGACGCTGGCGGCGGCGACGCCATGAAAAAGGCCGGCTGACGCCGGCCTCGTCTGGAACCCGGGGCGCCGCAGCGCCCGCGTGTTCACTTCAGGTGGCTGCTGATCAGCTTGGTCATCTCGAACATCGACACCTGGGCCTTCTCGAAGATGGCCTTGAGCTTGGCGTCGGCGTTGATCATCGTCTTCTTGGCCTTGTCCTGCAGGCCGTTCTTCTTGATGTACTCCCAGACCTTCTTGGTGATCTCGGTGCGCGGCAGCGGCTTGTCGCCGATGACGGCAGCCAGCGCAGCGCTCGGGGTCAGGGGCTTCATGAAGGCGGCGCTCGGGGTGCGCTTCTTGGCGGCAGCCTTCTTCGGCGCAGCGGCCTTCTTCGCCGGCGCGGCGGCCTTCTTGGCGACGACCTTCTTCGCCGGGGCGGGAGCAGCCTTCTTCGGCGCGACGGCCTTCTTGGCCGGAGCCGCCTTCTTCGCCGGTGCCTTGGTGGCCGCGGTCTTCTTCGCGGCGGTCTTCTTCGCAGTTGCCATGGGGATGTTCTCCGTCAGATGTGGCTCGACGCCGGCGCTGCGCGAAGTCTCATGCGAGCCTCGTCTGGCAGGGTGCGCCGTGCACGCGGGATGGTACTGCCTCACGAGGGTCGCTGAGAAGCGGTTTTCATAGGTGGAAGGCATTCTCGCCACGCTATGCTGCGGCCCATGAAGATCCTCGCGAGATGGTTCCTGCTGGCGGCCGCGCTGCTGCTCGTGGCCAACCTCTATCCCGGCGTCACCGTGCAGGGCTTCGGCACGGCGCTGATCGCCGCCTTCGTGCTCGGGCTGCTCAACACGCTGGTCAGGCCGCTGCTGGTGCTGCTCACCCTGCCCGTTACGCTGCTGACGCTGGGCCTGTTCCTCTTCGTCATCAACGCGCTGATGTTCTGGGCCGCGGCCAGCATGCTCGACGGCTTCCGCGTCGCGGGCTTCGGCGCGGCGCTGATCGGCTCGGTGATCTACAGCCTGTGCGGCATGGTCATCGACGCCGCCGTCGAGCAGCTCTTCGGCCGTTCGGCGCCCTGAGGGCGCCGCGTCAGCGCGGGCAGTCGCGCGGGTCCAGGCCTTCGACCGGGCCCACGGCGCCTTCGGCCGCCGCCTCGCAGAACGCGCGGCGCTGCTGCGCCCGCAGCTCGCGCAGGCGCGCGTCGATCACCGAGGCCTCGATGAAGTCCTGGCCCGCGCTGCCGCGGGCGGCCGCCTGGCCGGCGCGCAGGCGGTCGATCGCCCCGACGAGGTCGCCCGACACGTAGCGCGCCTCGGCCTCGGCACGCACGGCGCGCAGCTTGAAGCCGGAGGCGTCGGACGTGGCCGCCAACTGCATCCAGGCGCCGGCGTCGCGCGGGTGGTCGGCGACCCAGGTCTGCAGCGCCTCGGTGGCCGCACGCAGCGCCTGCGGCGCCGGCTGGCCGGCACGATGCAGGTCCAGCGCCGCCTGGGCGCGCATCAGCAGCGGCGCCCGGCCACGGGCGTCGACCGTGATCGTGTCCAGCGCCTGCAGCGCCGACGCCGGCTGGCCGGCCGCCAGCCGCACCTGGGCCAGCAGCAGTTGCAGGTCGCGTTCGGCCTGGGGCTCGCGCGGCTCGGCGCGCACCGCCAGCGCCAGCGCCTGCGAGGCCAGGCGATCGGCGGCGGCATGCTCGCGCAGCAGCGAGGCCGACAGCGCCCCGGCATAGGCCGCCGCCAGGCGTTCGCGCAGCGGCGCGTCGGCAGCCGCCGTGCCCTGGTCGACGAGGCGGTGCAGGGTCTGCGGGTCGGTGTCCATCATCACGCGCGCGCGCTGCTGCATCAGCGCGTGGCGCAGCGGCGGCGCGCCCGCGCCGGCGCCGGCGAACAGCGCACGCGAGCGCGCCTCGCTGATGCGCTCGGTGGTCAGCGGGTGGCTGCGCAGGTAGGGGAAGCCGCCGCTGTCGTTGAGCCGCGTGGCCGAGTCCAGCCGCTCGAACATCTGCGCCATGCCCTGCGGCGCGAAGCCCGCCGCGGTGAGCGTGCCGTAGCCCATGCGGTCGGCCTCGCGCTCCATGTCGCGCGAGAAGTTGAGCTGGCCCTGGATCGACGCCGCCTGGCTGCCGGCGATCGCGGCGTTGGCGACGTCGGCGTTGTTGCTGCGCGCCGCGGCGATCACGCCGAGCAGCAGCGCGGCCATGCTGAGCATCGTGGTGCGCTGGGCGGCGATGCTGCCGCGCGCGATGTGGCGCTGGGTGACGTGGGCGAGCTCGTGCGCGACCACCGAGGCCAGCTCGTCGGTGCTGGTGGTCAGCGCGATCAGCCCGAGGTGCACGCCGACGAAGCCGCCGGGCAGCGCGAAGGCGTTGACGCTGCGCTCGCGCACCAGGAAGGCCTCCCAGGCGAACTGGCGGTCGATGTCGGGCGGAATGTCGCCGCGCTGGCGCGACGCGGCCAGCAGCGGCTGGAAGATCGAGTCCACGTACTCGAGCAGCACCGGGTCGTCGAGGTAGGCGGGATCGGCGCGGATCTGGCGCATGATCTGGTCGCCGACGCGGCGCTCGGCGCCGACGGTGATGTCCTCGACGGCCGACTCGCCGAGCGACGGCAGCCGCACCTGGGCCGGCACGGCCTGCACGGCAAACGCCAGCGCGAGCGCCAGCACGAGGGCCCGGGGACGACGCGGGCGACGCGGGGGGTGGGAAGGCGTCAAGGCAGAGTGTCCGTCGTGGGCGCCGGCCGCGGCCGGCGCAGGTGCATGCAGCACGGCCTATCATGACATCGTCGCGTTGCCCCCTTGTTTCCGCCGATGAACTCTCCGCTCACCCACTTCGACGCGCAGGGCCGGGCGCAGATGGTCGACGTCGCCGCCAAGGACGAGACGCACCGCGTGGCGCGTGCCGCCGGCACGATCCGCATGCTGCCGGCCACCTTCGAGCTTGTCGCGCAGGGCCGCGCCGCCAAGGGCGACGTGCTGGGCGTGGCGCGCATCGCGGCGATCCAGGGCGCCAAGCGCACCGCCGAGCTGATCCCGCTGTGCCACCCGCTGCCGATCACCCGCGTGGCGGTCGAGTTCGCGCTGGACGCCGCCACGTCCAGCGTGCGCTGCGAGGCCCAGGTCGAGACCCGCGGGCGCACCGGCGTCGAGATGGAGGCGCTGACGGCGGTGCAGGTCGGCCTGCTCACCATCTACGACATGTGCAAGGCCGCCGACCGCGGCATGGTGATGACCGACGTGCGCGTGCTGGAGAAGCGCGGCGGCAAGAGCGGGGACTGGGTGGCGCCGCAGGCCTGAGGCCGCGCCTCAGGGCCGGAAGAACTCGCGCCAGTCGGGCACGCGCTGCGGCGACTGGCACTGGAACGGCGGCTCGGCGTCGGCCGGCGCCGGGGCCTCGCAGACGGCGAAGAACTCGCGGCTGGCCGGGTTGCGGAACTCGCGCAGGCGCTCGGCCAGATGGCGCGCCGCGTCGAGCTCGCCGCGCGCCGCCAGCGCCTGGGCCCAGGCCATCATCAGCCGGGTGTCGAGCAGGTGGTGGGTGGCGTGCTCGAAGGGCTGCATCGCGTCGGGGCCGGGCTCCAGGCCGGTGGTCGCCGCGGCGTAGTCGGCATGGTGGGCGAAGAAGACGCTGCGCTGGCCGCGCGCGATGCGCTCGACGAGCGGCGGGTCGTCCGGGGCGCTGGTGAAGATGCGCGTGACCGGCCGGTAGTCGGCCACCGCGAGCGCGGCCCCGATCACCAGCGCCAGGCCTGAGGCGACGAGCGCGGGCTGCGGCCAGCCGCCGGGCATCGCCGGGCCGCGGCGGTGCCCGGCGGCATAGCCCCAGGCCCAGGCCGCGGGCAGCAGGAAGTAGGCGTACCACAGCGGATATTCGAGCAGGCTGTGCAGCCCGATCATCAGCACCATGACCCAGGCCGCACGGCGCTCGAGGCCGCCGCGTTCGTCGCCCGGGGCCTCGCCGCGCGGCGCGAACGCCCGCCGGCCCGAAGCCGCCAGCGCCCACAGCAGCAGCGCCAGCACCACCGCCGCCGCCGGCAGGCCGAGCTCCACGGCGAGCTGCAGCAGCAGGTTGTGGGAATGGTCGAAGAACGCCACCGGACGGTCGGGGAACGGGGTCAGCGTCCAGGCGAAGTTGAACTCGCCGAAGCCGACGCCGCCCCAGGGCTGGCGGCGGATCAGCTCCAGCGTGTTGAGCCAGATGCGCACGCGCGAGCTCGACAGGTCGTTCTCGGCCAGCCGCGCCTCGCCGCCGAAGACGTGCTGCGACAGGCGCGCCCATTCGGCCATCGCCAGCCAGCCGGCGACGTAGACCAGCGGCGCGGCCAGCAGCAGCCAGCGGGTGCGGCGTGCCAGGCGCCGGTCGGCGAGGCCCCACAGCGCCAGCAGCAGCACGCCGACGAAGCCGGTGCGCGAAGCCGTCAGCACGACGGCGAAGACCAGTGCCGCGAACAGCGCCGGCCCGGCGATGCGCAGCACCCGCCCGATGCGGCCGTCGCGGTAGAGCTCGACCAGCGCGACGACGGCGATCGCCGACCACAGCAGCAGGCTGCTCAGGTGGTTGGGCTGGCGGAGGTTGCCGACGGCGCGCCCGGGGATGCCCGAGCGCGCGATCCACTGGCCGTCGGCCGCCTCGGGCGCGAAGACCTGCACCAGCGCGACGGCGACGTTGAAGACCCCGGCCACGGCCCAGCCGACGCAGAAGGCGGCGAACACCGCGCGCGGATCGGCCCGCGACTGCGCCGCGGCGCCGCCGGAGACCATCACCATCGCCGCCAGCAGCAGCCCGATCGCCGACAGCGCGATGCTGGACGGCAGCGCGTGCGACCACGACCAGCACACCCCGGCCAGCACCACGGCCAGCGCCGCCTGCAGCGCCCCGGCGCCACGCCAGTCGGCCCCCGAGCGCGGCGCGCAGGCCGCGACGAACAGGCCCCACAGCGCGATCGCCAGCGCCTGGTTCAGGAAGGTCGGCGAAGGCGAGAGGTTGTACGCCAGCAGCGAGGGGGCGCTGGCGGCGAGGGTGGCCAGCGCCAAGCCGGGCAGATGCAGCGCGATGCGGGGCGTCACGGGTTGCGGCGTAGAAGGGCCGCGCATGCTAACGCGGCAGGCCGATCAGCCGGAGCGCCAGTTCGTGACGACGATGCCCAGGATGATGATCCCGGCGCCGATCCAGGTCTGGGTCGTCATCGGGTCCCCGAGGAAACGGCTGGCCATCAGCGGGACGAACACGAAGGACAGGCCGAAGAACGCGAACGCCTGGGTGATCGGGACACGCGAGAGCACCCAGAGCCACAGTGCCATGGCGCTGCAGTAGACGATCACCGCGAGCACCGAGGTGAACGACATCCAGGCCCGCAGGCCGGCGGCACCGCTGGCCGCCGCGCCCAGCGACGCGGCGCGCATCAGGACCTGCCCGACCGATGACAGCAGGACGACGAACACGACCAGGACGGCCTCGTTGAACTTCACCGGTCGCCGTCCAGCGTGGAGATGTCGCGCGCACCGTCGTGCGGCAGCCGGCAGCGGAAACGCTCGATGTCCTGCTGCCAGGTCTCGACGCGGCCGATCGGCACGTCGGTGCTCTGGCGCTCCTGGACGTAGACGATGTCGCCGCGGGCGAAGTTGACGTTCACGAACAGATCGTACTTGCCGTAGAGGCGGGTCCAGATGTCGCCGGAGCCCTCGACCTGGACTCCGTTCGGGGAGAAGACCGCGGGACACTTGCGTTCCAGCGCATCCATGATCCGCGACGCCTGTTCGCGGGCCGCGGCCTGTTCGGCAGACGGGGTTGCCAGCCGCGTGGCATCGCAGGCAAACACCTGCCGGTCCAGAGACACGCCCGGCTGGCCGGTCGGGCCCCGCCAGAGGTAAGGAATCGCACCATCGGCCTGCCCGAAACGAAGCGCCTCGCACCGGCTCGGCTCGAACGTCAGCCCCAGCCGGTCCACGGCCCCTTGCAGCCGGGCCAGCCGGAGTCTGGTCTTCTCCTCGGGAATGTCTGCCGGTACGGGGAAGATGATCGTCGTGCGGGCGGCGAACCGGTCGCGCAGCGCCGTGTAGCGGCTCCAGCCCGGGCCGTCATTGGGGATCGACAGCAGGCCGATCGGATTCACGAACACCGAGTCGGGATGCACATGGGCCGCGACATAGGACTCGGAGGAACTGGAGATCGACACGAACAGGTGCGGCTCCCGTTGCAGCCGCTCGGGAACCTGCGCCGACAGCCACCGCGGCGCCCAGTCGCGCGGCGACCAGCGCGGGTTGCCGGTGTCGACGATCTGGACCATCTGCAGCACCCACAGGACCAGGCACAACATAGCCGCACGACGCTCGCCGAAGAGCGCGGCGCCCGCGACGTAGATCAGCGGCGCGAGCAGCAGCAGCAGCGGAACGGCATAGCGGCCGTTGGTCGACGTGAGCACCCAGACCGCGGTCGAGACGACGACGAACGCCACCAGAGGCGCGGTCGGCGCGGGCTGGCGCGTCGCCAGCGCGAGCGGCACGCCCCGTGTACGGCGAACGGCGTGCAGGACGACGGCCGCCGAAGCGAGCACGAGAAGCACCGCGGGCCGCAGGTCGGGCGCCACCTGCTCGACGTAGACATAGGAGCTGTGCTGCAGCATGGCCACCGGCAGCGTCAGAAGCTGCTCCAGCGTCTGCGGCACGAAGCGGTGGAGCTCGATCGGATAGGCCGGGAAGTCGGGCGACCCGAAGACGTTGTTGAACAGCGGGAACACGGGACTGCCGTGCAGGCTCCAGAGCTTCCAGCCCCAGGGCAGGTAGAGCAGGGCGAAACCCAGGCCCGTGGCGAGGGCCGCCACGGCCGCGCGGCGCCAGGCGAGCGTCCACCCGGGCAGCACGGCGGCAGCCGCCACCAGCCCGATGGCAAACGGCACGTTCGTGAGCTTCAGCGCCACGGCCAGGCCACCGAGCACCCCGGCAACCGCCGGCGCGGAGTTCCCACGGGAACGCCCGGCACGCAACAGGACCCAGAGCGCCGCCATCACGAGCGGCGTCGCCAGCGGGTCGATGAAGGTGCTGCCGATCTGGCCGATGAACGGCAGCGCGGCTGCACCGAGCGCCGTGACGGCTGCAGCGACGAAGCGGGGCCGCGGCACGTCGCGCACGAACTCGCGCACGACGAGATACAGGAACGCCACGTTCAGCGAGTGCAGCGCCGCCAGCACGCTGCCGATCGCCAGGCTGTGCCAACCCGCGGCATCCATCAGCGAGAAGGGCAGGAACGCCAGCCGGTACAGATAGGCCTGATAGCCGGCGGGAAAGAAGTCCTGGCCCAGCCGCGCGCCGAACGGGTCGAACGCGTCGTAGCCGTGGTAGTTGAAGAAGTCCCAGTTGAGGTCGCGCCCCATCGCGTAGGACACGGCCACCGCGAGCACGGCGCAGGTCACCAGGACGAGCCCGAACTCCAGCGATGCCGGCCGCACCGCCTGCTCCGGCGCGCGGGCATCACGGCCGGGCAGGGTCTGCAGCAGGGAACTCATCGCCGGGCGTGGACCTTCAGACCGAGCACGCCCAGGAACATCGCCGCGAACGCGAGCTGCACGCCGATGGTCGTGACCGTCATCGACGGGATCACGATGCGCATCACGCGCGACGGGTCGAGATGGCCGAAGCTGGCGCCCTCCCAGGCCGCGACGCTGTAGAGCGACAGTCCGATGCCGGCGGCGATGAAGCCGAGACCGACGACCAGGCCGATCTCGATCGGGAACCAGCGGCGGACGTTCTCGACCATCCGGCTCGACGGCAGGATGCCGTGCTCGACCGCATACACCTTGGCGAAGACGGCGAACATCGCGACCTGGAGGCCGACGATCGTCGCCGCGGCGGCGTACAGCATCGTGTGCACGTCGAACTGCACCGCGCCGACACTCAGCGGCCCCGGGAGCAGCAGCGCCTGGCCGAGAAGCCCGAGCAGCAGCAGCGCCACGCCGGGGTAGAGGAACAGCCAGCGCGGGCTGAACAGCAGCAGGAAGCGCAGGTGCCGCCAGCCGTCGCGCCAGCTGCGCAGATGGGGCGGGCGGTCGCGCCCGTCGGGCGACAGGGTCGTCGGCACCTCGACGATGCGCAGCCCGTTCAGCGAGGCCTTGACGACCATCTCGCTGGCGAACTCCATGCCTTCGCAGCGCAAGGACAGCGCACGCATCGAGTCGCGATCGAAGGCACGCAGGCCGCAATGGAAGTCACGGATGGGCGTGCGGAAAAACAGACGCCCGATGAAACTCAGCACCGGATTGCCGAGGTAACGATGCAACGGCGGCATGGCGCCGGGCTGGATGCCGCCGGCGAAACGGTTGCCCATGACGAGCTGCGCGCCCTGGCGCAGCTCGCGCAGGAAGGGCCCGAGCGCGGTGAAGTCGTAGCTGTCGTCGGAGTCGCCCATCACGACATAACGGCCGCGCGCGGCATCGATCCCGGCGATCAGGGCGGCGCCATAACCGCGGCGCGGCACGTCGACGACACGGGCGCCGCAATCGCGCGCGATCTGCTGCGAGCCGTCGCTGGACCCGTTGTCAGCAATCAGCACCTCGCCGCGCACGCCGGCGCTCGCCAGGAAGGCACGCGCCTTCGCGATGCACACCGGTAGCGTGAGCGCCTCGTTGAGGCAGGGCATCAGGATCGTCAGCTCGAGCGCGTCCTCGCCAGCGCGCGTATCCGCGGCGCCCGCCATTGCGGCCGGATCAGCAAACGACAGTGCGTGCTCCATGGAAGATCCCGTTTCCTCGAATGACGAATCAGACCACACGTTCAGAAGGGTCAGAAACAGAAAAGGCAGCCCGAAAGCCGCCTTCTCGTCGATCGCGTCGTGTAGACGCTTAGAACGACAGGCCCGTCACCTTGCAGGAGCCCGGCAGGAACTTGGCCGGCATCGTGCCCGGGCCACACTGCCACTCACGGACCAGGTTGCTCTCGATGGTCGGGACCAGGATGACCGTGCCGTTGGCATCGTCGAGGTTCTGCGCCGTGACACGGATCGCACCGTCGTCATTGGTCTCGATCGAGGCAACGTACTTGGAGGTCGAGCTGGTCGACTCGCAGCCCCAGCTGCCACCGGACGGCAGCGTGCTGCCGGCGGTCTGCACGGCCTCGGTGACCGCCGTGCGGCAGGTCGAGGCCGCCAGGATCACTTCAGACACCTTGGCCTTCTTCGTGTAGTCCTGGTAGGCCGGCAGCGCGACGGCAGCCAGGATGCCGATGATCGCGACGACGATCATCAGTTCGATCAGGGTGAAACCTTGTTGGACTCGCTTCATGGACGGAACTCCCGTGGGGTGAGTGGAAAGGGAAGGTCGAGGACACCCCGCATTTGCAGGGGGCGTGCCATGCCGTGGGTTGTCGACTGGTTCACGGCCACTGACGAAAAACGTCACTTCGCGGGCCGCATGGTGTGCCGTGACGGGCGCAAAGCGACGGATTTGGTCACTCGCCGAACCGCAGGCACTGGCCGGTGTGCAGCGCACTGACGCGATGCGGGCCGGCCTGAGCCGCGACCTGCGACATCACAGCATCGACCATGCCGGGCTTGATGTGCGTGATGTAGACGTCCACCGGCCGGCGCAGCTGCGCCAGCTCGTCGCGCAGCAGCGTGGGACACAGGTGGCGGCTGACGTCGGCCAGTTCGCGCTCGTCGTCGCCGAACGCGGTCTCGACGATCAGCCCGCGCAGGTCCATCTCGGCCAGGCGGCGCCACAGCGCGGGCACCGGGCCGGTGTCGCCGCTGTAGGCCCAGGCGCGGCCGGCCGCGTCGAGCAGCGCGAAGCCGACCGCCGGCACCGTGTGCGCCGCCGGCAGCACCTCGAGCGAACGCCCGCGCGACAGCGCCAGCCGGTCGCCGACGGCGAAGGGCTCGAAGCACAGGATCGGCCGATCTGGACTGGGCAGCCGCGTGAAGTCGGGCCAGATGACGCCGTTGAACACGTGGGTGCGCAGCGCGTGCAGCGTCTCGGCCAGCGCATGCACGCGGATCGGCGGCCGCCCGGCGTCGGCACGGAGGCGCTTGACGCTGTCGGCCAGCAGGGCGATCGCGAGCACGTGGTCGAGATGCGAGTGGCTGACGAAGATGTCGTCGATGCGGGCAAGCTCGTCGAGCGCGAGGTCGCCGACCCCCGTGCCGGCGTCGACGAGCACGTCGTCGTCGACGAGGAACGAGGTGGTTCGGCTGCCGGCCGCGATGGAGCCGGAACAACCGAGGACGCGGATCTGCATGGGCGGTGATGAGCCGCCGGACATCCGACGGAAGGCGCATGCTGACCGCCGCCGGCGCCCCGCGCAAGCCGCGGAATCGACGTTCAGCCCGCTTCGGCAGGGGTGCGCCGCACGGCAGACGGCGCGAGCGTGAAGACGGTCACACGGCACCCCTGGCGCCCGCGGCGAGCCGGCCGAGGACGCACGATGCGGCAACGCCGCTCCGGGGCACCAAGCCGCCCGAGAGCGGCCCGGCGCTCGCGCCTCAGTGGTGGATGAACTGCATCGCCGTGCCGGCGAGCTCGATGACGTCGCCGTTGCGCAGCGGCACCGAGTCGCCGATCAGCGGCACGCCGTTGACGCTGGGCCGATTGCTGCCCTCGACATGCGCGAAGGCGTAGCCGTTGGGCCGGCGCGTGATCGAGGCCACCTGCACACCGGGCTTGCCGACCGTCGTGACGACCTTGGTCAGCGTCACCTCGCGGCCGGCCGCGGCACCGTTGAGGACCTTGATCGAGGCGCTGCCCGCCGGAGCGGCCGCGATCGGCGCGTGGCCCGAGCGGGTCGGGCCGGCGGACGCGAAGGGCGGCGGCGACGGCTGTGCCGGCCGCATGACCATCGTGCGCTCGTAGTCGGTGCTGTCCTCGGTCAGGTACTTGATCTTGTACTTGCCGATCTCGACGGTGTCGTCGTGCGCCAGCAGCTGCTTCTTGATCGCCTTGCCGTTGATGTAGGTGCCGTTGGTGCTGTTGAGGTCTTCGATGAAGACGTCGGCACCGACCATCTGCAGCACGGCGTGCTCGCCGCTGACGGCGAGGTTGTCGATCACGATGTCGTTGTACGGGCGCCGCCCGAGCGTCGTCTTGTCCTTCGTGATCTGGACTTCCTTGATGACGACACCGTCGAGCGAAACGACCAGCTTGCCCATTCGAGACCTCAGATGTGCCGGCGTTCAGCCGCGGCGTGCAATGGCCCTGCCAGCAGGGGAAGGCGATGAGGGGACCGTGAAGGCCGGCACCGATGACCGGCTAGCGGCGGAACGGCCACCAGGACCGGGCGGCAGCCCCCGCGCCCCCCGAGACGCGGACCAGGATCACCGAGATATTATCCCTTCCACCTGCGGCGTTGGCCGCATCGATGAGGTTGCGACACCCTTCGTCGAGGGACTCGCCGCAAGCCGCCAGCAGGCGGCCGATCGCACCGTCGTCGAGCATGTCCGACAGGCCGTCGGAGCACAGCAGGTACAGGTCGCCGGGCATGACGTCGTGCGGGTGCATCTCCAGCAGCACGGTGTCCTCGACCCCGACGGCGCGCGTGACGAGGTTCTTGTTCGACGAGAAGGCCGCCTGCTCGGGCGTGATCAGGCCGGCATCGATCTGCTCCTGCAGCAGCGAGTGGTCGCGCGTGATCTGCTGCAGGCGCCCGGCGCGCATGCGGTAGGCGCGCGAGTCGCCGACGTGGCCGATGATGACGCGGCCCTCGCGGAACACGGCGACGACCAGCGTCGTGCCCATGCCGGCGTACTGCGGGTTGGCGTTGGCGGCGTTGAAGATCGCGCGGTTGGCGTTGTCGACGCAGATGTCCATCGCGCGCCGCACGTCGGTGTCGCCGGCCTGCGCGCCGGCTTCGTGCAGCCAGCGGCCAAGCTCGCCGACGATGAAGGTCGTGGCCATCTGGCTGGCCACCTCCCCGGCGTTGTAGCCGCCCATGCCGTCGGCCAGCACCGCCAGCGACGTGGCCTCGTCGACCGCGACCGAGTCTTCGTTGTTGCTGCGGGCGCGGCCGGTGTCGACGGCCGAGCAGAACTCGGTCGTCATCGGCACGGCGCAATCCTCGGACGCAAGATCATGGTTTTTTGCGATTGTGCATCGAAGAACACCCACTCAGCCGTCGACTCTCGTCAAGGTCGTGACTTCGATCCGCGCCGCGGCGAATCAATCGTCGAGAGGATGAGATCCAGCGCGTCGGCCACCGCAGCGGCCGACGCGGGGCGTGCGGTCGGCTGCTTGCTCAACAAGGCGGCGACCAGATCGCACAGTGCCGGCGGCAGCTCGGGACGGAGGGTGCGCAGGTCGGGCGGCGTGCGCTGGGCGACCTGCTGCAGCAGCTCGCCCAGCGACGCGGCTTCGTGCGGGCGACGGCCGGCCAGCAGCTCGAAGAGCATGACGCCGAGCGCGTAGAGATCGCCGGCCGGCGCGGCGGCGGCGCCCGCCAGCTGCTCCGGCGCCATGTAGTCGGGTGAGCCCAGCACCAGGCCGGTCCGCGTGTTCTCGGCATCGGCATCGCGCGCCAGGCCGAAGTCGCTCAGCGTGACCCGGCGCGCGCCCCAGTCGACGATGACGTTGGCCGGCTTGAGGTCGCGGTGCACGACGCCCTGGGCATGGGCACAGGCCAGCGCACGGGCGACACGCGCGACCAGGGCCACGACGACCGGCTCGGGCAGCAGGCGCGCGGCGCGGGTGTAGCGCTCGAGGCTGCAGCCGTGCAGCAGTTCCATCACCAGCCAGGGCCCGGCCTCGTCGCAGCCGGCCGCCAGCACGCGCACGATGTCCGGGTGGTCCAGCCGCCGGGTGGTCTGGGCCTCGGCGACGAAGCGTCGGGCGAGTTCGCCGCGCTGCTGCGCGTCGCCGGCGGGCAGGCGAAGCCGCTTGACGGCGACCTGCATGCCGCTGTCCGGGTGCGTGGCCAGGTAGACGTCGCCGTGCTGGCCGCTGCCGATCAGGCCGTCGAGGCGGTAGCCGCCCACGACGGGGCCGCACACGAGGGGGTCGGAGCGCACGGAGGACAGGGCGACGGACTCGGCGGGGACAGGCGCTCGACGCTAGCACAGCGCCGACCCCGCAGCGGCCCGCCGCGCCGGCCGCGTGCACCCCGCGTTCGCGGGCTCGGCGGGCTCAGTCGGTGAGCGCGAGCACCGTCGCCATGCCAGTGGCAACCGCCAGGCCGGTGGACCAGCGATGGTCCTGGGCGGCCGGCTGTTCGGCGCTGAGCGGCGGCATCACCGCCCCCAGCTTGGGCCGGCGGGCGTCGAGCAGGCGCAGATCCGCGCCGAGGCGGCGACGCAGGCGCGCGCTGACGTCGGGCAGCGGTGCGCGCGCCACCATCCACTCGCGCTCGCCGGAGGCCATGGCGAAGGTCGGCTCCAGGCGGTCACGCAGGGTGCGCAGCCACTGCTCGCGCCAGTTCTCGCGGCTGCGGTGCGACACCCACTTGCCGACGCGGTGCGTCAGCTTGGGCGCGCAGCCGACGACGACCCAGCGTGTCGGGCCGGCGGCCTGCGCGAGCATCGGCGCCAGGATGCGACGCGCATGCTCGGCGTCGTCGACGAAGACTGCGATCTGTTCCATGGTGCCTCCTGCGGACTGGGACTCAGCCCGCGTTGCGGGGTTCCGCGTCGCGCTGCAGCCGCGCGCGGCGCGACGCCCACCATCCTGCGGCCAGCACGCCGCAGACGAACACGAAGTAGGTCGCGAGCCGGGCCGCGAGGTTGGGATCGTAGACCTCGTCGAGCAGGGGTTCGCCGACGATCATCTTGGCCGCGGTGAAGGCCAGCACGCCGGCGCCGACGTAGGTGATGACGGGGTAGCGGTCGACGAGCTTGAGCACCAGCGAGCTGCCCCAGACGACGATCGGGATGCTGATCAGCAGGCCGATGACGACCAGGTCGAAGCTGCCGTGCGCCGCGCCGGCGACGCCCAGCACGTTGTCGACGCCCATCAGCGCGTCGGCGACGATGATCGTGCGCATCGCGCCCCAGAACGTCGTCGCGCCCACGCCGTGTTCGCCTTCCTCGGCCTGCGGCACGAGCAGCTTATAGGCGATCCACACCAGACCCAGACCGCCGACGAGCATCAGCCCCGGCACCTTGAGCAGCCAGACGACCGCCAGCGTCATCGTCGAGCGCACGACGACCGCACCCACGGTGCCCCAGACGATGGCGCGCTTGCGCAGGTGCTCGGGCAACTGGCGCGCGGCCAGGGCGATGACGATCGCGTTGTCGCCGGCAAGGACGAGGTCGATCAGGATGATGGCGGCGAGCGCCGAAAACCAGGCGGGGGACAGAAACTCCATGCGGACTCCGGGCGAGAACGGACGACGGCGAGCACGCCGCTTTCGCGGCGCGCTCTGGCGTCGAAGGTCTCGCTCGGCTGGAGTTGTGTGGTTATGGCCCGACGGACCGGAAGCTGCGCTTCGTACTGACGGCCCGCCAACGTCGGGCTCCGTCCTGGTCCTGCCCGGGCGGGCCGACGGGAGCTACTCCCCTTCGGTTGCAGGGATGATAACCACTCCCCCCAGGGCGCCGGGTACGTGAGGACACTTACTCCGCGGCGCGGCGGGCAGCGGCACGCCGCTGCAGCAGCGTGCCCAGGCCGACGACGAGCGCGGCGCCGAGCGCGCCGACGGTGTTGATCAGCGCGTGCGGCAGCTCGCCGAAGCGCTCGACGACAGCCGGATCGGTCATCAGCATCTCGCCGGCGAGGAAACCGAGCAGCGCGGCGCCTGCGGTGACGATCAGCGGGTAGCGCTCCATCACGCGCAGCAGCAGCGTGCTGCCGAAGATGATCAACGGGATGCTGACCGCCAGCCCGATGACCAGCAGCGGCACGTCGCCGTTGGCAGCGGCGGCAACCGCCAGCACGTTGTCCAGGCTCATCACCAGGTCGGCGACGAGGATGGTGCGGATGGCGGAGAGGATGTTGCCCTGGCCCTCGTTGGCGCCCTGATCGCCACCCTCGTCGTCCTCGAGCAGCAGATCCACGCCGATGTAGAGCAGGGCCAGCGCGCCGACGATCTTCAGGAACGGCAGTTGCAGCAGCCGTGCGGCGACGATGGTCAGCACGATGCGCATCACGATCGCCGCCGCGCTGCCCCAGAAGATCGCCTTCTTCTGCTGATGCGCCGGCAGGGCGCGCGCGGCGAGCGCGATGACCACAGCGTTGTCGCCGGACAGCAGCACGTTGACCCAGATGATCGAGCCCAGTGCGGCCCAGAAGGCCGCCGTCGTGATTTCCATGACACCCCGTGTTATGCGTATGCCCGGCGCTGGAACGACGCCGGGCTTTGTTGGCGTTCAGTGTAGGCAGCGTGCGAACGTGCCCGGTGCGTGGAACTACGCACGGTCGCGCGGCGCCTGAAACACCGAGGCCCGGACGTGCCGGGCCTTGTTCAGTGGCGGCGCGTGCCGCTCAGATCAGCTTCTGCAGCAGCCGCCCCATCTCGGATGGGTTGCGCGTGATCGTGAAGCCGCACTCCTCCATGATCGCCAGCTTGGCATCCGCCGTGTCGGCGCCGCCGGAGATCAGCGCGCCGGCATGGCCCATGCGCTTGCCCGCCGGCGCGGTGACGCCGGCGATGAAGCCGACCACCGGCTTCTTCATGTGCTCCTTGCACCAGCGCGCCGCGTCGGCTTCGTCGGGGCCGCCGATCTCGCCGATCATGATCACCGCGTCGGTGTCCGGGTCCTCGTTGAACAGCCGCATCACGTCGAGGTGCTTCAGGCCGTTGATCGGGTCGCCGCCGATGCCCACCGCGCTGCTCTGGCCGATGCCGAGTTCGGAGAGCTGCGCCACCGCCTCGTAGGTCAGCGTGCCCGAGCGCGACACGACACCGATGCGGCCCTTCTTGTGGATGTGGCCCGGCATGATGCCGATCTTGATCTCCTCGGGCGTGATCGTGCCCGGGCAGTTCGGCCCCAGCAGCAGCGTCTTCTTGCCACCGGCGGCTTCCTTGGCCTTCATGCGGTTGCGCACCTCGAGCATGTCCTTGATCGGGATGCCTTCAGTGATGCAGATCGCCAGATCGAGTTCGGCTTCCACCGCTTCCCAGATCGCCGCCGCGGCACCGGCCGGCGGCACATAGATGACGCTGACGGTGGCGCCGGTCTGCGCCGCCGCTTCCTTGACGCTGGCGTAGATCGGGATGCCCTCGAAGTCCTCGCCGGCCTTCTTCGGGTTCACGCCGGCGACGAAGCAGTTCTGGCCGTTGGCGTAGTCGCGGCACATGCGGGTGTGGAACTGGCCCGTCTTGCCGGTGATGCCCTGCGTGATGACGCGGGTGTCCTTGTTGATCAGGATGCTCATGCGGGTGCTCTCGGCGGGTTACTTGACGGCGGCGACGATGGCGGTCGCGGCTTCGGCCATCGTGTCGGCGGCGATGATCGGCAGGCCCGAGTCGGCCAGCATCTTCTTGCCCAGGTCCTCGTTGGTGCCCTTCATGCGCACCACCAGCGGCACCTGCAGGTTCACCGCCTTGCACGCGGCGATGACGCCTTCGGCGATGGTGTCGCACTTCATGATGCCGCCGAAGATGTTGACGAGGATGCCTTTCACCTCTGGGTTCTTCAGCATGATCTTGAAGGCCTCGGTGACCTTCTCGGCACTCGCGCCGCCGCCGACGTCCAGGAAGTTCGCCGGCTCGCCGCCGAAGAGCTTGATGGTGTCCATCGTCGCCATCGCCAGGCCCGCGCCGTTGACCAGGCAGCCGATGTTGCCGTCCAGGCTGATGTAGCTGAGGTCGAACTTGCTGGCCTCGACCTCGGCCGGGTCCTCTTCGTCCAGATCCCGGTAGGCGACGATCTCCGGATGCCGGAACAGCGCGTTGGCGTCGAAGTTGAACTTCGCGTCCAGCGCCTTGATGCCGCCGTGGCCTTCGAGGATCAGCGGGTTGATCTCGGCGAGGCTGGCGTCGCTGGCCATGTAGCAGGCGTAGAGCTTCTGGAAGACGTCGACCGCCTGCGCCTGGCTGGCCTCGGGCACGCCGATGCCCACGGCCAGTTCACGCGCCTGAGCCTCGGTCAGGCCCACCAGCGGGTCGACGAAGACCTTGAGGATCTTCTCCGGCGTGGCGTGCGCCACTTCCTCGATGTCCATGCCACCTTCGGACGACGCCATCAGCGCCACCTTCTGCGTCGCGCGGTCGGTCAGCGCGGCGACGTAGTACTCCTTCCGGATGTCGGCGCCTTCCTCGACCAGCAGCCGGCGCACCTTCTGGCCTGCGGGGCCGGTCTGGTGGGTGACGAGCTGCATGCCCAGGATCTGCGAGGCCAAGGTCTCGACCTCGGCCAGCGAACGCGCGAGCTTGACGCCGCCACCCTTGCCGCGCCCGCCGGCGTGGATCTGGGCCTTGACCACCCACACCGAGCCGCCGAGCTTCTGCGCCGCCTCCAGCGCCTCCTGCACCGTGAACGCCGCATAACCCCGCGGCACCGGCACCCCGTGCGCGCGCAGCAGTTCCTTGGCCTGGTATTCGTGGATCTTCATTCGGGGCTCCCGGAAGTGTCGAGAACCGCGCCGGGCCGACGGAACCAGCGCGGGTAGTGGAGACGGGCGACCTCGCCGTCGCTGCGCAAGGCATGACAGCGGTCGAGCTGGAAGGGTTTGACGCCGCTGTCGCCGCGCGTGTCGATGACTTCGCCGGCAAAAGCCTGGATGACCGCCGTCGGCAGCACCTGGGCGAGTTCGGTGATGTGGGTGCAGCCGAGCACGCCGCCGACCCGCTGCTGCAGCCCCTTGCGGAAGCCGCGCGCGAGGTTCAGGCCGATCAACGAGCGGTAGGCCTCGCCGTGGTCGTCGCAGTGGCCGGCGTACGGCATCCAGCGGGTCCTGGCGCCGGCGTCGACGACGTTCAACGAGGTGTCGACGACGAGCCGGATCAGCATGTCGTGGATCGGCGTGCCGGCCGGGCGCACTTCGCCGGCCAGGCGGGCGTCGCGGGTCTTGGTGTCGACGAGCGTCGCGTCGACCTCCCACAAACCGTCGTCCCGGGCATAGACCTGCACGTCGATCTGACGACGGTGCTTGAGCTGGCGTCGGGCCGCGGCGGGAGGAAGACTCATGGAGGAGGACAGGGCCGGCGGCTGGCCGCTGAAAAAGCGGCGGCAATGTAGCACGCGGCGCCGCGGCCAGCAGGCGGCGGCTGGACAAGCCCTGGACGGCGCTCGGGTGCGCGCCGTCGGCGCTTCACGCGACGATCAATCGAGCTCGGGATCGCCGTCATCGGCGGCGCCGATCGACGGCACGACACGGCGGATCACGTCGCCGTCGAAGCCCCGGCCGGCGAGAAAACGCATCTGCTTCGCGCGGCCGGCCGCATCAGCCGGCACGCTGCCGAAACGCCGGCGCCAGACCTCGCGTGCACGGTCCAGCTCGGTGCTGCGGGCCTGCTCGAGCGTCTGGGAGACCAGCTCGGGCGCCAGGCCCTTGGCCTGCAGGGTCTGGCGCAGGCGGCGGCTGCCGAAACGCGCGCCCTGCGTGAGCACCGACTCGGCGACCCGCGCCTCGCTCAGCAGCCCGGCGGCCTGCAGTTCGTCGAGTGCACGCGCGATGCGCTCGGCGGCGCTGGCGTCGGGGCCGTCCTCGGCGTGGCGGGCGAGCTTGCGCTCGAGCTCGGCACGCGAATGTTCGCGCTGCGCCAGATAACGCAGCGCGCGGCCTTTCAGCGAGGGGGAGGAGAAAGCCATCGAGGTGTCGACCGGGCCGGGTGACGGAGCGTCACCCGGCCCCGGAAAGCCACCGGGGCGCGCTCGCGCCCCGGCCGCCGGCCTCAGGCGCCGGCTTCGGCGCCTTCGGCGGCGGGCAGCTGCGGAATGCCGAGCGACTCACGCACCTTGTTCTCGATCTCGCGGGCGATGTCGGGGTTCTCGCGCAGGAACTCGCGCGCGTTGTCCTTGCCCTGGCCGATCTTCTCGCCGTTGTAGGCGTACCAGGCGCCGGACTTCTCGACGATGCGGGCGTTGACACCCATGTCGATGATCTCGCCTTCGCGGCTGATGCCTTCGCCGTAGAGGATGTCGAACTCGGCGGTCTTGAAAGGCGGCGAGACCTTGTTCTTGACGACCTTGACCTTGGTCTCGCTGCCGATGACCTCGTCGCCCTTCTTGATGTTGCCGGTGCGGCGGATGTCCAGGCGCACCGAGGCGTAGAACTTCAGCGCGTTGCCGCCGGTGGTCGTCTCGGGGTTGCCGAACATGACGCCGATCTTCATCCGGATCTGGTTGATGAAGATGACCATCGTGTTGGTCTTCTTGATCGTCGCCGTCAGCTTGCGCAGCGCCTGGCTCATCAGCCGCGCCTGCAGGCCGGGCAGCGAGTCGCCCATCTCGCCTTCGATTTCGGCCTTGGGCGTCAGCGCGGCGACCGAGTCGACGACGATCAGGTCGATCGAGCCCGAACGCACCAGTGCGTCGACGATCTCCAGCGCCTGCTCGCCGGTGTCGGGCTGGCTGATCAGCAGGTCCTGCAGGTTGACGCCCAGCTTCTGCGCGTACTGGATGTCCAGCGCGTGTTCGGCGTCGATGAAGGCGCAGGTGCCGCCGGTCTTCTGCATCTCGGCGATGACCTGCAGCGTCAGCGTCGTCTTGCCCGACGACTCGGGGCCGTAGATCTCGACGACGCGGCCGCGCGGCAGGCCGCCGACACCGAGCGCAACATCCAGGCCCACCGAGCCGGTGGACACGACCTGGATGTCCTCGATCACCTCGCCTTCGCCCAGGCGCATGATCGATCCCTTGCCGAACTGTTTCTCGATCTGGGCAAGAGCGGCCTGCAGGGCCTTGGCTTTCTCGGCGTTCAGCGGTTTCGGGGCGTCCATCGGGTTCTCCTTGATTGGCGCCGATTATTGCAGAAACTGGATATTCGTACAGTTCTTTGGTGGGCCCTCGACGGTGGGGTGAGCGGCGACTACACCCTGCCCTGTATCAAGAGGCAAGCCGTTAAAATTTCCACAGCCAGAGCCCGACGACGGGCCCGCCGACGGAGACAGTCATGCGCATCCTCATCGCCGAAGACGACCAGGTCCTGGCCGACGGCCTGCTGCGCTCCTTGCGCGCCTCGGGTTACGCGGTCGACCAGGTCGGCAGCGGCACCGAGGCCGACGCCGCGCTGTCGGCGCACGAGTTCGATCTCGTGATCCTCGATCTCGGCCTGCCCAAGCTGCATGGTTTCGACGTGCTCAAGCGCCTGCGCGCGCGTGGCGCGTCGGTGCCGGTGCTGATCCTCACCGCGGCCGACAGCGTCGAGCAGCGCGTCAAGGGCCTGGACCTGGGCGCCGACGACTACATGGCCAAGCCGTTCTCGCTGCAGGAGCTGGAAGCGCGCGTGCGTGCGCTGACGCGCCGCGGCCTGGGCACCGCCTCCAGCGTCATCAAGCACGGGCCCCTGACCTTCGACGCCACCGGGCGCGTCGCCTACCTCAACGACCAGATGATCGAGCTGTCGGCACGCGAGCTGTCGCTGCTGGAGGTGCTGCTGCAGCGCTCGGGCCGCCTGGTCAGCAAGGACCAGCTCGTCGAGCGCCTGTGCGAGTGGGGCGAGGAAGTCAGCAACAACGCGATCGAGGTCTACATCCACCGCCTGCGCAAGAAGATCGAGCAGGGCCCGGTGAGGATCGCCACGGTGCGCGGCCTGGGCTACTGCCTGGAGAAGATCGCGGCCTGACGGCCCACCCCCGAAGCCCCCCCGGGACCTGCACCCTCGACGGCGACACCCGCGGACCGGCGCAGCAGGCCCCTCGGCGTCCGCCCGGGAAGACCAGACGGTATCCTGAAGACGCATGGCGGCCCGCGAACAACGCTCCCTCTTCGGCGAGATCCTCGACTGGATGCTCGCGCCACTGCTGCTGCTGTGGCCGATGAGCGTGGCGCTCACCTGGCTGGTGGCGCAGAACATCGCCAACCGCCCGTACGACCGCGAGCTCGGCGTGATGGTGCGTGTCATCGCGCGCCAGGCCGCGGCCGAACACGAGATGCCGGCGCGCGCCAGCGACGCCGCGCGCCGCAGCCTGGAGCAGGCAGCGACGCAGCTGCTGCGCCCCGACGACAACGACAGCCTGTTCTTCCAGGTGCGCGGCGCGCGCGGCGAGCTCGTCGCCGGCGACGCCGACCTGCCGGTGCCCAGCGACGGCCCGCCGACCGTCGAACCGCGTTTCCGCGACGACGTGATCCGCGACGAGCCGGTGCGCGTGGCCTACCTCTGGACCGGCGAGGACGCCGGCGGCAACGCCGGGCTGATCCAGATCGCCGAGACGGTGGACAAACGTTCGCGCCTGGCCACCGAGATCATCAAGGGCGTGATCCTGCCGCAGTTCGTCATCCTGCCGGTGGCGGTGCTGCTGGTGTGGCTGGCGCTGGCGCGCGGCATCCGCCCGCTGTCGGACCTGCAGCAGCGCATCCGCCAGCGCGACAGCACCGACCTGTCGCCGATCGAGGACCGCCACGTGCCCGAGGAGGTGGCGCCGCTGGTCGGCGCGATCAACGACCTGCTCGGCCGGCTCGACCAGTCGATCGCCGCCCAGCGACACTTCCTCGCCGACGCCGCGCACCAGCTGAAGACGCCGCTGGCCGGGCTGCGCACCCAGGCCGAGCTGGCCGAACGCGAACTCGACTTCGGCCGCGGCGACACGCAGTCGATGAAGCACTCGCTGCAGCAGATCGCGCTGTCGAGCCAGCGCGCGGCGCACATGGTCAACCAGCTGCTGTCGATGGCGCGCGCCGAGGACAAGGAGCAGGCCCTGCGCAAGCAGGACGTCGACCTCGCCGCCACGGTGGTCGAGACGGTGCGCGACTTCGTGCCCAAGGCGATGGAGAAGCACATCGACCTCGGCTACGAGGGCCCCGACCCCGACAGCCGCGACGCCCGCCTGTGGGGCCAGCCGGTGCTGGTGCGCGAGATGGTGCGCAACCTCGTCGACAACGCGCTGCAGTACACGCCCGCCGGCGGCACCGTCACCGCACGCGTGATGCCCGACCCCTTCGGCCAGGTGCTGGTGCTGCAGGTCGAGGACACCGGCCCGGGCATCGCGCCGGCCGAGCGCGAGCTGATCTTCCAGCCCTTCTACCGCGCGCTGGGCACCGACGTCGACGGCAGCGGCCTGGGCCTGGCCATCGTGCAGGAGATCGCCAACGTGCACGGTGCCGAGATCGGCGTCACCGACGCCGAGCTGCGCCCCGGCAGTGCGCACGGCACGCCCGGCGCGGTGTTCACGGTGCGCTTCCCGCTGAACGGCGACGAGGCGGCCGAGGGGTGAGTCGCGGGGTCAGAAAGCCTGGGGTCAGGTCTCGCGAGACCTGACCCCGCCATGTCGCGTCATGCCGATGCGCGCGGCCGATGCGCGCGTCAACTCATCATCAGCCGCCGGCTGCGCGCCACGGACATCAGGATCCCCAGCCCCAGGCCCAGCGTCACCATCGCCGTGCCGCCGTAGCTGACGAAGGGCAGCGGCACACCGACCACCGGCAGGATGCCGCTGACCATGCCCATGTTGACGAAGGCATAGGTGAAGACGCTCAGCGACATCGCGCCGGCCAGCAGGCGCGAGAACACCGTCGGCGCCTCGCCGGCGATCATCAGCCCGCGGAAGATCAGGAAGACGAAGGCGAACAGCAGCAGCAGCACGCCGGCCAGCCCGAACTCCTCGCAGAAGGCGGCGAAGATGAAGTCGGTGGTGCGCTCGGGGATGAACTCCAGGTGGGTCTGGGTGCCGTTCATGAAGCCCTTGCCGGTCAGCCCCCCGGAGCCGATGGCGATCATGCCCTGGATGATGTGGAAGCCCTTGCCCAGCGGGTCCTGCATCGGGTCGAGCAGCGTGCAGACGCGGTGGCGCTGGTACTCGCGCAGGATCGGCCATTCGACGCCAGGCTGGCAGATCGTCGGCTCGGCGATGACCAGCGCGATGATGCCGGTGGCGCCCAGCACCAGCACCGGCACGATCAGCTTCCACGACAGCCCGGCGAAGAAGATCACGTACAGGCCGCCGGCCAGGATCAGCAGCGAGGTGCCCAGGTCGGGCTGGTGCATTACCAGCAGCACCGGCACGCCCAGCAGCGCCGCGGCGACGAGGAAGTCGGGCACGCGCAGCAGGCCTTCGCGCTTCTGGAACCACCAGGCGAGCATCAGCGGCATCGCGATCTTCAGGATCTCGCTGGGCTGGATGACGATGCCCAGGTTGAGCCAGCGTGTCGCGCCCTTCTTCGTGATGCCGATGCCCGGCAGCGCGGTCAGCACGACCAGCACGACGCCGACGACGTACAGCGGCACGGCGATCTGCTGCAGCCGCTGCGGCGGCACCTGCGCGACGACGAACATCACCACGAAGGCCAGCAGCATGTTGCGGCCGTGGTCGACGAAGCGCGTGCCGTGGTCGTAGCCGGCCGAGTACATCGTCACCAGGCCGATGGCGACCAGCAGCAGCAGCGCCGCGGCGAGCGGGCCGTCGAAGCCGGAGAACAGCGTCCTGACACGCTGCAGCACCGAGGGACGTTCGAACACCGCGTTCATGGCCGGGCGATCCTCTGCGGGGCGGGCACGGCGGCACCGACCGGCGGCGGCGCGAGCGCCGGGGCCGGCCGGCGTTCGTCCGGCCGCGACGGCGCCGACGGGGCCGACGCGGCCGGCGCAGCGGCCACCGCCGCACCGGCGGCGGCGATCTCCACCGCGATCGGGCCCTGGCCGGGCAGCGGCACGTCCTCGGCGCGCCGCGGCGTGCCGAGCGGCGCGCCGGAGCGGCCGCTGCGCACCGCGGCCAGGTCCTCCTCGCTCGGGTACTGACCGAGCAGCAGGTAGTCGATGACGCGCCGCGCGATCGGCGCCGCCGACGCGGCACCGAAGCCGGCGTTCTCGACGATCACCGCCAGCACCACACGCGGCGCCTCCATCGGCGCCACCGCGGTGTACAGCGCGTGGTCGCGCTTGTGCTCCTCGAGCTTGGCGGCGTTGTACTTCTCGTTGGAGCGGATCGTCACCGCCTGCGCCGTGCCGGTCTTGCCGCCGCTGGTGTACGGCGCACCGGCGAAGGCGCCGGCGCCGGTGCCTTCCAGCACCACGCCCTGCAGCGCGCGCATCACCACGGCGACGTTCTCGGGCTTGAGCGCCAGCGGCTCGCGCGGCTGGGCGGCGACCTGGCGCCGTTCGCGCGTGATGACGTCCTCGACCTCGCGCACCAGGTGCGGCGTGTAGCGCTGGCCGCCGGAGGCCAGCGTGGCCATCGCGTTGGCGATCTGCAGCATCGTGAAGTGGTTGTATCCCTGGCCGATGCCCAGCGAGATCGTCTCGCCGGCGTACCAGCGCTGCTGGTCGGCGCGCTTGTAGGCGCGGCGCTTCCAGTCGGTGGACGGCAGCACGCCGGTGACCTCGCCCTCGAGGTCGATGCCGGTGCGCTGGCCGAAGCCGAACGGCGCCATCAGGTCGTGGATCAGGTCCACGCCCATCTCGTTGGCCAGCGAATAGAAGTAGACGTTGCTGGACTTGACGATCGCGCGGTGCATGTCCACCGGCCCGAGCGCGATGTCGCCGTGGCTGCGGAAGGTGTGGTTGCCGAAGGTCCAGCTGGCGTTGTCCTGAATGACCGTCGAGGCGCTGCGTTTGCCCGACTGCAGCGCGGCCATCGCCATGAACGGCTTGTAGGTCGAGCCCGGCGGGTAGGTGCCGCGCAGCGCGCGGTTGAGCAGCGGCCGGTCGATGCTCTCGTTGAGCTCGCGCCAGCTCTCGACGTCGATGCCGTCGACGAACAGGTTGGGGTCGAAGCTCGGCTTGCTGACGAAGGCCAGGATCTCGCCGTTGCGCGGGTCGATCGCGACGAGTGCGCCGCGGCGCTCGCCGAACAGCTGCTCGACCAGCGCCTGCAGCTTGATGTCGATGGACAGCACGAGCTTGTTGCCCGGCGTCGGCGGGTGGCTGGCCAGGCGGCGCACGGCGCGGCCGTTGGCGCTGGTCTCCACCTCCTCGAAGCCGGTGGTGCCGTGCAGCTCGCGCTCGTAGCTCTGCTCCAGGCCGAGCTTGCCGATGTACTCGGTGCCGCGGTAGTTGTCCTGCTGCTCCTCGGGCCAGTCGGACATCGCCTTCTTCTCGGCCTGGTTGATGCGGCCGATGTAGCCCAGCAGGTGGCCGCCGACCTCGCCCAGCGGGTACTGGCGGAACAGCCGCGCCTTGACGTCCACGCCCGGGAAGCGGAAACGCTGGGCCAGGAACCGCGCCACCTCCTCGTCGCTGAGCTTGGTGCGGATCGGCAGCGACTCGAAGCCCTTGCTCTCCTCGAGCTGGCGCTTGAAGCGGCGGCGGTCGCGGGGCTGGATCTCGACGTGCTCGGCGATGCGGTCGATCAGCTCGTCGAGCTCGACGTCGCCGATGCGCGACGGCGTGATCTCCAGCGTGTAGGCCGAGTAGTTGGTGGCCAGCACGACGCCGTTGCGGTCGACGATCAGGCCGCGGTTGGGCACGGTCGGCACGACGGCGATGCGGTTGTTCTCGGCCTGCGTCGCCAGCTCGTCGTGGCGCACGACCTGCAGGTACACCAGGCGCGCGGCGAGCAGGCCGAAAGCGACGAGAACAAAGGCCGCGGCGGCGATCAGCCGGGCACGGAAACGCCCGAGTTCGAGCTCGAGGTCCTTGATCTCGGTCACAGCGGCCGATTCTCGTCCGGATCCGGCGCGCGGCGCTGCGGCGCCAGCAGCACGATCGTGACGAGCGGCCAGACGAGGGCCTCGATCACCGGCGCCAGAAACATCCACCAGCCGGGGAACATGCCGCCGGCGGCCAGGCGCACGACGAGCGCGACGAGGTGGGCGGCGAAGAACAGCGGCGCGATCTGCAGCGCCTGCTCGACGACCCCGAACCACAGCAGCCGGCGATGCACGAGGGTCGCGGCATAAGCCAGCAGCGAGTACGCCAGCGCGTGCTGGCCGAGCAGCGCGCCCTGGTGCACGTCCAGCAGCAGGCCGAAGAAGAAGCCGACGCCGACACCGACGCGGCGCGGCTGGTGCACGGCCCAGAACACCAGCACCACGGCGAGCAGGTCCGGGATCGCCGGGTGGCGCCCGAACGGCAGCAGCATGAAGGCGAAGGCCAGCAGCAGCGTCAGCGCGATGAAGAAGGGGTTGACCGGCAGCAGCAGCTGGTCGGAGCCGCGGGGCATGATCATCGGCGGCCGCTCCCCTTGCGCCGCGCGACCTCGGGCGCCGCCGGCGCCGGCTCGGGCCGCGGCGGCAGCATCGCCGCCAGCGGCTCCAGCACCAGCACGTGACGCACGCCGTCGCTGCCCGCCGCCGGCGCCAGCGTGATGCGCGCGAAGCCCGATTCCGAGCGCCGTTCGACCGCCACCACCTTGGCCACCGGCAGGCCCGGCGGGTAGACGCCGTCCATGCCGCTGGTCTGCAGCTCGTCGCCGGCGCGCACGTCGTCGTTGGCCGAGGTGAAGCGCAGCTCCATGCCGCCGGCGACGCCGAAGGCGGCGCCGCGCTGCTGGGTGCGCACGTTGAGCACCGGGATCGCGGCGTCCTTGTCGACGAGCAGCGTGACCTCGGAGGTCAGCGCGAAGACGCGCGTGACCTGGCCGAGCACGCCGTGCTGGTTGACGACCGGCGAGCCGGCGACCACGCCCTGGGCCTGGCCGCGGTCGATGACGACCTTGCGCGAGTACGGGTCGGCAGCGTCGTACAGCACCTCGGCGGCCTGCGAGCGCACCGCCAGCGCCGGCTTCAGGTCCAGCAGCGCGCGCAGCCGGGCGTTCTCGGCGGCCAGCGCGCCGGCACGCGCCAGCTGGTCGGCGCTGAGCGCCAGCTGCGCCTGCGCCTCGCGCTCGGCGGCGCGTGCGGCCTCCAGGCCGCGCAGGTAGTCGGCGCCGCCGAAAACCAGTTCGACCGGCACCGCCAGCGCCCGCTGCACCGGCAGCAGCACGATGGCGATCGCCTCGCGCACCGGATCGGCAATGCGCAGCCGCACGTCGGCGACCATCAGGAAGAAGGCCAGCGCGGAGAAGAAGACGAGCTTGGTCAGCGCCGGGGTGCCCTGGCGGAAGAAGGGCGGCGGCGTGCGGTCGAGCGTACCCAGCGGCATGTCGGCTCGCGGCGGGTCAGGACAGACGGCGCGCGCCCAACGGCCGGCCGGCCGTGCGGGGACACGCGTCGCAGGGGTTCACGCCGTCACTCGGACGTGAAGATGCTTCCCAGGCGCTCCATGCGCTCCAGCGCCATCCCGCAGCCGCGCACGACGCAGGTCAGCGGGTCTTCGGCGACGAGCACCGGCAGGCCGGTTTCCTCGGCGAGCAGGCGGTCCAGGTCGCGCAGCAGCGCGCCGCCGCCGGTGAGCATCATGCCGCGCTCGGCGATGTCGGCACCGAGTTCCGGCGGCGTCTGCTCGAGCGCGTTCTTCACCGCGCTGACCATCTGGTTCAGCGGGTCGGTCAGCGCCTCGAGGATCTCGTTGGAGCTGATCGTGAAGCTGCGCGGCACGCCTTCGGAGAGGTTGCGGCCCTTGACCTCCATCTCCTTGACCTCGGAGCCGGGGAAGGCGCTGCCGATGTTCTTCTTGATCGCTTCCGCCGTCGGCTCGCCGATCAGCATGCCGTAGTTGCGGCGGATGTAGTTGATGATCGACTCGTCGAACTTGTCGCCGCCGACGCGGATCGAGCCCTTGTAGACCATGCCGCCCAGGCTGATCACGCCGACTTCGGTGGTGCCGCCGCCGATGTCGACGACCATCGAGCCCGAGGCCTCGGACACCGGCAGGCCGGCGCCGATGGCCGCGGCCATCGGTTCCTCGATCAGGTAGACGTCCGAGGCGCCGGCGCCCAGCGCCGACTCGCGGATCGCGCGGCGCTCGACCTGGGTCGAACCGCAGGGCACGCAGATGATGATCCGGGGGCTGGGCCGTGTCATCGACCGCGGATGCACCATCTTGATGAACTGCTTCAACATCTGCTCGGTCACCGTGAAGTCGGCGATGACGCCGTCCTTCATGGGCCGGATGGCCTCGATGTTGCCGGGCACCTTGCCGAGCATGGCCTTGGCTTCGGCACCGACGGCCTGGATGGTTTTTTTGCCATTCGGGCCACCTTCGTGGCGGATGGCGACGACGGACGGCTCGTCGAGCACGATCCCCTTGCCGCGCACGTAGATCAGCGTGTTGGCGGTGCCGAGGTCGATCGCGAGGTCCGTCGAGAAATAGCGACGCAGGGAGGCGAACATGTGGGGAGACGGCGGTCGGGAGGCGGCTGGATCGAAAGGCGGGGCCTTGGCGCCTGGAGCGCGGGCGACGCGGTCGCACGGCCGGCTACCGACGAGGCATGTGGGGTAACCATAGATAATACCTGATCACCCCCCGCGCTTGCCCTTGGGCAAGCGCCCATTTGCACCTGTTTCCATGGCCCTCACACCGCAGGACGTGAGCCGCATCGCGCATCTGGCGCGGCTCGAGCTTCAGCCCGACGAAGAGCAGCGCATGCTCGCGCAGCTCAACGACTTCTTCGGCATCGTCGAGAAGATGAGCGCGGTCGACACCAGCGGCGTCGAGCCGCTGTACACGCCGCTGTCGGCGGTGCAGGAAGTCGCGCTGCGCCTGCGCGAGGACCGCGTCACCGAAGGCGACGAGCGCGAGGCCAACCAGCGCAGCGCCCCGGCCGTCGAGGACGGCCTGTTCCTCGTGCCGAAGGTGATCGAATGAGCGCCGCGCTGCACCGGCTGGGCGTCGCCGAAACCGCCCGCGCGCTGCGCGCCAAGCAGTTTTCCAGCGTCGAACTCGTGCAAGCGCTGCTGGCGCGCGCCGACGCGCATCGTTCGCTCGGCGCCTTCCTGGCGGTCGACACCGACGGTGCGCTGGCCGCCGCACGCGCCGCCGACGCCGCGCTCGCCGCCGGCAGCGCCCCGGCGCTCGCGGGCGTGCCGATCGCCCACAAGGACATCTTCGTCACGACGGACCAGCCGAGCACCGCCGGTTCGAAGATGCTGGCCGGCTACCGCAGCCCCTTCGACGCCACCGTTGTCGCGCGGCTGAAGGCCGCCGGCACGGTGACGCTGGGCAAGCTCAACTGCGACGAGTTCGCGATGGGCTCGGCCAACGAGAACTCCGCCTTCGGCGTGGTGCAGAACCCCTGGGACACGACGCGTGTGCCCGGCGGCTCGTCGGGCGGCTCGGCCGCGGCGGTGGCCGCGCGCCTGGTGGCCGCCGCCACCGGCACCGACACCGGCGGCTCGATCCGCCAGCCGTCCAGCTTCTGCGGCATCACCGGCATCAAGCCGACCTACGGCGTGTGCTCGCGCTACGGCATGATCGCCTTCGCCTCCAGCCTGGACCAGGCCGGCCCGATGGCGCGTTCGGCCGAGGACTGCGCGCTGCTGCTGTCGGCGATGAGCGGTTTCGACGAACGCGACGCGACCAGCGCCGAGCGCCCGCCGCAGGACTACCACGCCCAGATGCTCGCCGTGCGCGAGGGCGCCAGCGCCACGCGCCCGCTGGCCGGCCTGCGCATCGGCCTGCCGCGCGAGTTCTTCCCCGAAGGCCTGTCGGCCGACGTCGCCGCCGCCGTGCGCGGCGCGCTCGCCGAGCTGGAGAAGCTGGGCGCGACGCTGGTCGACGTCAGCCTGCCGCGCACCGAGCTGTCGATCCCGGTCTACTACATCATCGCGCCGGCCGAGGCGAGCTCGAACCTGTCGCGCTTCGACGGCGTGAAGTTCGGCCACCGTGCAGCCCAGTACACCGACCTGCTCGACATGTACAAGAAGACGCGCGCCGAAGGCTTCGGGCCCGAGGTCAAGCGCCGCATCATGATCGGCACCTACGTGCTGAGCCACGGCTACTACGACGCCTACTACCTGCAGGCGCAGAAGCTGCGCCGCATGATCGCCGACGACTTCCAGGCCGCCTTCCGCGACTGCGACCTGATCGCCGGCCCGGTGGCGCCGACCGTCGCCTGGCAGCTCGGCGAGCAGGGCGACCCGCTGCAGGCCTACCTGGCCGACATCTTCACGCTGCCGGCCAGCCTGGCCGGCCTGCCGGGCATGAGCGTGCCGGCCGGCACCGGCGCCCACGGCCTGCCGGTCGGCCTGCAGCTCGTCGGCAACTACTTCGACGAAGGCCGCTTGCTGCACGCCGCCCACGCGCTGCAGCAAGCGACCGACTTCCACACCCGCGCCCCGGCCGGGTTCTGACGCGATGGCGACCTTCCCCCTCATCCGCGGCTACGAAGTCGTCATCGGCTTCGAGACCCACGCCCAGCTCTCCACCGAGAGCAAGATCTTCAGCGGCGCCTCGACGCGTTTCGGCGCCGAGCCCAACACCCAGGCCTGCCCGGTCGACCTGGCGCTGCCCGGCACGCTGCCGGTGGCCAACCGCGGCGCCGTCGAACGCGCGATCCGCTTCGGCCTGGCCGTCGGCGCCAAGGTCGCGCCGCTGTCGATCTTCGCGCGCAAGAACTACTTCTATCCCGACCTGCCCAAGGGCTACCAGATCAGCCAGTACGAGATCCCGGTCGTGCAGGGCGGCAGCGTGTCCCTCCTGCTCGACGGCGAGAAGCGTTCGGTGCGGCTGACCCGCGCCCACCTCGAGGAAGACGCGGGAAAAAGCCTGCACGAGGACTACCACGGCCAGTCGGGCATCGACCTGAACCGCGCCGGCACGCCGCTCCTGGAAATCGTCTCCGAGCCCGACCTGCGCAGCTCGGCCGAGGCGGTGGAGTACGCCAAGGCGCTGCACGCGCTCGTCGTCTGGCTGGGCATCTGCGACGGCAACATGCAGGAAGGCAGCTTCCGCTGCGACGCCAACGTCTCGGTGCGCCGCCCCGGCGAGCCTTTCGGCACGCGCCGCGAGATCAAGAACCTCAACAGCTTCCGCTTCCTGCAGCAGGCGATCGACTTCGAGGTCCAGTGGCAGATCGACCGGCTGGAAGACGGCCTGGCGATCGAGCAGGCCACGGTGCTGTTCAACCCGGACACCGGCGAGACGCGGGCGATGCGCAGCAAGGAAGACGCGCACGACTACCGCTACTTCCCCGACCCCGACCTGCCGCCGCTGGTCATCGCGCCCGACTGGGTGGAGCGCGTGCGCGCCGCGATGCCCGAGCTGCCGGCGGTGATGGCCGAACGTTTCCAGCGCGACGACGGCCTGCCGGCCTACGACGCGGCGATGATGACCCAGAGCCTGGCCTTCGCGCGCTACTACGAGGCGGCGCGCGACGGCTGCGGCCAGCCCAAGCTGGTCGCCAACTGGCTGATGGGCGAGATCAGCAAGCGGCTGAACGCCGGAGGCGGCGCGATCGACGCCGCGCCGGTGGGCCCGCAGACGCTGGCCGCGCTGATCGGCCGCATCGCCGACGGCACGGTGTCCAACAACGGCGCGCGCCAGGTCTTCGACGCGCTGTGGAGCGGCGAGGCCAGCGAAGTCGACGCCGTCATCGAGGCCAGGGGCCTCAAGCAGATGAACGACAGCGGCGCGCTGGAGAAGATCGTCGACGAGGTGCTGGCCGCCAACGCCAAGTCGGTCGAGGAGTTCCGCGCCGGCAAGGACAAGGCCTTCAATGCGCTCGTCGGCCAGGTCATGAAGGCCAGCAAGGGCAAGGCCAACCCGGCGCAGGCCAGCGAGCTGCTGCGCCGCAAGCTCGGCGGCTGAGGCGGACTCGGCAGGCATGGGGCGCCTTCCGGCACCCCATGTCCAGGCTCAGCGCGCCGCGGCCGATGCCGGCTCGGCCGGCATCGGGCCCAGCGTGCCGGGCCGGGCGCCGGCCCACAGCCGGCGCAGGCGCTCCAGTTCGGCGTCGTACAGCCGGTTCACGCGCACCAGCTCGGCTTCCTGGTTGGCCATCGCCGTGCGCTGCGCCTCGGTGGCGGCGTCGTTGGCGTCCAGCGACTGGCGCAGCTTGGGCGGCAGAGGGCGTGCGGGATAGAACTCGGCCTCTTCGGTCAGCGGCTTGCGCTCGGCGGCGAGCATCGCCAGCCGCTGCTCGGAGGCCCGGATCGCCACCCGCACGGTGTCCAGCGCGGCCTCGCGCGCACGCCGGTGCGCTTCCTCGTTGGGGTAGCGCGCCATCAGGTTGCGGTCGCGGCGCACCGCGTCGGCCTGGGCGGCGCGCGCCTCGGCCGCACGGCGTTCGCGTGCCTCGATCTCGGCACGCTCGTCGGCCGTCGGCGTCGGCGGCACGACGCGGCGCAGCGAGCCGTCGCGGTTGAGCAGCCGCTGCTCCTTGGCGATGCACTCCGGGATCGGGCGGTCCGAGGTGATCTTGCGGCCGGCGTCGTCGACGCAGGTGTAGATGCCCTCGGCCGGACGCCCCCCCTGTGCCGCCAGCACCGAGCCGGCCAGCAGCGCGGCGCCGGTCAGCGCGAGGCCGCGAGTGGAAGCGAGACGCCCGGCCCTGGCCATTCAGACCCCGTAGCGCTCGCGATAGGCCTGCACGGCCGGCGCGTACTGCTCGAGCGCGGGGTCGGCGCCGGAGCGCAGGTAGGCCAGCAGGTCGGCCAGGGTCGCGATCGCGACCACGTCCAGCCCGAGCTGCGAGCGCACCGACTGCACGGCCGAGAGTTCGGCGTCGCGCCCGTCGGCGTCGGTCGCCTTCTCCTGGCGGTCGAGCGCGATCGCGACGCCGCAGGGCGTCGCGCCGGCGGCGCGGATCATCGCGATCGACTCGCGCACCGAGGTGCCGGCAGAGATCACGTCGTCGACGATCAGCACGCGCCCGGCAACCGGCGCGCCGACCAGCGTGCCGCCTTCGCCGTGGTCCTTGGCTTCCTTGCGGTTGTAGGCGAAAGGCAGGTTGCGGCCTTCGCGCGCCAGCTCGATGGCGATCGCCGCGGCCAGCGTGATGCCCTTGTAGGCCGGGCCGAAGAGCATGTCGAACTCGAGCCCGCTGGCCACCAGACGGCGTGCATAGAATGAAGCGAGACGGCCCAGCCTGGCGCCGTCGTTGAACAGCCCGGCATTGAAGAAGTAGGGCGACAGCCGCCCGGCCTTCGTGCGGAACTCGCCGAAGCGCAGCACGCCGGCCTCGACCGAGAACTTCACGAATTCTTGCGCCAGGGCGTCGGGGGCGTTCATGGAGGTCATCCCTTGGGTTTTCGACTGGTCACGCTCAACCTGAACGGCATCCGTTCGGCCGCGAGCAAAGGATTTCTCGACTGGGCCGAGGCAGCGGCCGCCGATTGTATGGGGGTGCAGGAGGTCAAGGCGCAAGCCGCCGACGTGGCCGGACGCTTCGAACGGGTGGGCGGCCTCGACGGCCACTTCCACTTCGCGCAGAAGAAGGGCTACTCCGGGGTCGGGCTGTACACGCGCCACGAGCCCAGCGACGTCGTCGTCGGCTTCGACGGCGGCGAGTTCGACGCCGAGGGCCGCTGGATCGAGCTGCGCTTCGACAAGCCCGGGCGCAAGCTGTCGATCATCAGCTGCTACTTCCCCAGCGGCTCCAGCGGCGAGGAGCGCCAGGCCGCCAAGTACCGCTTCCTCGACCTGCTGCAGCCGCACCTGATGGCGCTGAAGGCCGAGCGCGAGTTCATCCTCGTCGGCGACGTCAACATCGCGCACAAGGAAATCGACCTGAAGAACTGGCGCGGCAACCAGAAGAACAGCGGCTTCCTGCCCGAGGAGCGGGCCTGGATGACGCGGCTGCTCGACAGCGGCGTCGTCGACGTCTTCCGCCGCCTCAACCCGCAGCCCGAGCAGTACACGTGGTGGAGCAACCGCGGCCAGGCCTGGGCGAAGAACGTGGGCTGGCGGCTGGACTACCACCTGGCCACGCCGGCGCTCGCCGAGACCGCGCGGCGCGAACAGATCTTCCTGGCGCAGCGTTTCTCGGACCACGCGCCACTGACGATCGACTACGACTTCTGCCTCTGATCGGCGCCGCTGGCGCTCGTTCAAGTCAGTGTCGCAGGGCCCGCGACACGACACAGGTCAAACAAAGGCGATTGACCAACGGCAGAATGGCCGCGCGACAAGAGGCGGGAAGCAGGGCCGCAGAGCCTGCAAGCATGACCCGCCCGGGACGCACATTTCCTCGGGAGGAAGTCACCGCCTGCCCGCCCTCGTTTGGACGACCGACGAAAGGCGATGACCATGCTCGACCGGCAGCCTGCTGCACGCTCCGCAACGCCCGCTCTGTTGCCGCGCTCGATGACCGAGCGCACCCCGACCGGCGGCTGGGCCCGCTGCCTGGGCCTGATGCTCGACGAGATCGACTACGGCCTCGTGCTGATCGACGCCGCCGGCATCGTGCGCTGGCGCAACCACCGCGCGCTGAGCGAACTCGACGACAGCCACCCGCTGCAGATCACCGCCGGGCGCATCGGGGCGGTGCTGCCCGAAGACGCCGCGCGACTGGCCACCGCGGTCTCCGACTCCATGCAGCGCGGCACGCGCGAGATGCTGACGCTGGGCGCCAGCGGCGAGCGCGTCACGCTGGCGGTCGTGCCGCTGGCGGCCGACGCGCTCGACGGCCAGCCGGCGACGATGCTGCTGTTGTGCAAGCGCCAGGTCTGCGAGGACCTCTCGGTGCGCGGCTTCGCGCGCGCGCACCGGCTGACGCCGGCCGAGACGCGGGTGCTCGAGGCCCTGTGCGCCGGCGTGGCGCCGCAGAAGTTCGCCGAGCACCAGGGCGTGCGCATCTCCACGGTGCGCACCCAGATCGGCAGCATCCGCGAGAAGACCGGCGCACGCAGCATCCGCGCGCTGGTGCGCATGGTCGCGCTGCTGCCGCCGATGGTGCCGGCGCTGCGCGGCGTGGTCTTCGAGCCGATGGAACGCTGGCCGCGAGACCGCGCGTCGGACGGCGCCTGACGGCGCGGCGCGCCTAGGCGCGCGCCGGCGGGCCGAAGTTGCGCGCCGGCTTGGCGGCGCGCTCGTACAGCGGCATCACCTTGGGCAGCTTGGACTGGATGTCGGCGATGCGTGTCGGCCCCGAAGGGTGCGTCGACATGAACTCCGGCGGCGCGTTCTTGTTCGCCTGGATCATCTTGTTCCACAGCGAGACGCCGGCGCGCGGGTCGTAGCCCGAGCGCGCCGCCAGGTCCATGCCGACGATGTCGGCCTCGGACTCGTCCTCGCGGCTGAACTTCAGCGTCAGCAGCTGGCCGCCCATGTTGAGCAGCGTGTCGCCGGTCTGGCCCAGGCCGAGCAGCGCGCTGAGCACCCCGGCACCGATGCGCGTGGCCGCGGTCTTGCCCATGCGCTCGCGGGCGTGCTCGCGCAGGGCGTGCGCGACTTCGTGGCCCATGATCGTCGCGACCTCGTCGTCGCTGAGCTGCAGCTCCTTGAGGATGCCGAGATAGAAGGCGATCTTGCCGCCCGGCATGCAGAAGGCGTTGAGCTGCTTGCTGCCGATGAGGTTGATCTCCCACTTCCAGTTCGCGGCGCGCCGGTTCCAGGGCTGGGCGTACGGGACGATGCGGTCGGCGATGGCCCGCAGGCGCACCAGCTGCGGGTGGTCGGCCGGCGCCAGCGCCTTGGCCGCGCGCGCCTCGCGCAGCATCTGCTCGTACTGCTGGGCGGCGGCCTTCTCGACGTCCTCGGCCGGCACCAGCTTGGCGAACTTCGACTCGCCGCCGACGTCGCCACGAACGCCGTCCTGGGCCATCGCCGGGCCGGCGAGCGCAGCGCCGGCGCCGGCTGCCAGCGCCGTCGTGAACAGGCGCCGGCGGTGCAGCGCGCAGCTGCAGCCCATCGCGTGCAGCATCGGGGGCAGGTCGATCCGGGCGTCGGTTTCGAAGGTGTTCGGCATGGCGTGTCGGACCCGGTCGCCAGCGCCGGGGTTCCGTCGGCGGATTCTAGGAGCGCGGGCCCGGCTCAGTCGTCGGCGGGCACCGGCGCGGCGGGATCGAACTCCAGCGCGCGCACGCTGTCGCGCAGCCAGACCAGCATCACCAGCGCCGGCGCCGCGAGCACCGTGCTGAGGATGAAGAAAGTCGGCCAGCCGATGCTCTCGGCCAGCACGCCGGCCAGCGGGCCGACCCAGACGCGGCCGACCGCGGCGAAGGCCGACAGCAGCGCGTACTGCGTCGCCGTGAAACGCTGGTTGCACAGGCTCATCAGGAAGGCGACGAAGGCCGCCGTGCCCATGCCGCCGGAGATGTTCTCGAAAGCGACCACCATCAGCAGCCCGCCGTCGACCGGCGTCGGCTGCGCCAGGCGCACGAAGCCCCAGTCGAAGGCCGGAATCAGCAGCCCGGGCATCGCGCCCTTGCCGTGCACCGCCAGCCACCAGAAGCCGAGGTTGCTCGCCATCTGCAGCACGCCGAAGACGAGCAGCGAGCGCCACAGGCCCAGGCGCAGCATCAGCGCGCCGCCGACGAGCGCGCCGGCGATCGTCAGCCACAGCCCGATCAGCTTGTTGACGACGCCGACCTCGGCCGAGCCGAAGGCCATCGCCTTCAGCAGGAACGGCGTCATCAGCGAGCCGGCGAAGGCGTCGCCGAGCTTGTAGAGCACGATGAACAGCAGGAAGGCCGCGGCGCCGCGCTGCGAGAAGTAGCTGCGCAAGCCGCCGAGCAGGGTCTCGAAGCGCGCCGCGCGCGCCGCCCAGGCAGCCAGCGGCAACGTGAACGCCAGGCCCATCATCAACACGGCCAGCTCGAGCCAGCGCGTCTGCAGTGCCGGCGCCATCGAACTCGCAGCCAGAACGCCACCGAACAGCGCCTGCGCCACGCCGGCGCCGAAGCGGTCGGTCAGCATCGCGCCGGCGGCCACCGCGGCGAGCACGGCGAAGAAGCCGACGAGGTCGTTGCGCGCCAGCGTGGCCTGGCGCGGCGCGGTCTTCAGCCGCGGCAGCGCCAGCGCCGACAGCACCGCCAGCGCCGCCATCAGGCCGGCCATCAGGCGGTAGACCTCGGGCCAGGACCAGCCGCCGCCCTGGGCGGGGTCGGTCCAGATCAGCGCGATGCCGCCGGACAGGATCATCGCCAGGCGGTAGCCCATCACGTTCAGCGACGCGCCCAGGCCGCGCTCGCGGTGCTGCAGCACGTCGGTGCGGTAGGCGTCGATGACGACGTCCTGCGAGGCCGAGACGAAGGCGACCAGCACCGCCAGCAGCGCGAAGGCGCGGATCGAGTCCGACGGCGAGGTCGTCGACAGCGCGAACAGCACGCCGGCCAGCGCGAGCTGCGTCAGCACCAGCCAGCCGCGCCGCCGCCCCAGGCCGGGCAGCTCGAAGCGGTCCATCAGCGGCGCCCACAGGAACTTGAAGGTGTAGGGCAGGCCGACGAGGCTGAGAAAGCCGATCGTCGCCAGGTCGATGCCGTCGACCGTCAGCCAGGCCTGCATCGCCTGGCCGGTCAGCGCCAGCGGCAGGCCCGAGGCGAACCCGAGCAGGGTGACGACGGCGAGGCGGTGCAGCGCGGCGGCGCGCTGCGCCAGCGAAGAAGGCATCGGCGGATTCTAGGAGGCGGCCACGCCGCCCTTGACGTCGCGGCAGGCCGTCCTCATCTGACGGAGATGGATCACCCGCTGCACCTGCGCTGCCCGCATTGCGAGGCCATGAACCGCCTGCCCGCCGCCCGCCTGGGCGAGGCGCCGAACTGCGGCCGCTGCGGCCGTCCGCTGCTCGACGGCCGCCCGGTCGAACTGGGCGACGCCGAGTTCGACGCCGCGGTCGGCTCGAGCACCGTGCCGGTGCTGGTGGACTTCTGGGCACCGTGGTGCGGCCCGTGCCGGGCGATGGCGCCGGCCTTCGAGCAGGCCGGCCGAGCACTCGCCGGGCGCGCCCTGCTGGTCAAGGTCAACAGCGACGACAACCCGCAGCTCTCGACGCGCTTCGGCATCCGCAGCATCCCGACGCTGATCCGGCTGGAGAACGGGCGCGAGACGCACCGCCACAGCGGCGCGATCCCGGCACAGGCCATCCAGCAGTTCGCGCGCGCGGCGGCCTGAGGCCGCGATCTCAGTTGATGCTCGCGGAAGCGGGCGTCTGCGCGGTCATCAGGCGGGCGATGATGCCCGTCTCCTCGCGCGGCGAGAACGCGTAGGGGTAGAGCGAGCGCTCGTCGGCGTCGAGGTCGACACGGCCGCCGAAGGCCTCGATCTGGTCGCGGATGTAACCGAAGTCGATCGTCAGCAGCACCGCCGGCGCGTTGACGAAACGGTTCAGGCGCTCCTCGCCGATGACGCGTGCGCCGAGCATGCGCTCGTAGTAGCGCACGTGGCGGGGGTTCACCTCCATCACCAGCGCGTCGTAGCCGCGGATGCGGTGGGCGACGATGTAGGCGACGTGGAACAGCGCCGCCAACACACGTTTGCTGCCGGAGATCGGGTCGATCGCCAGCTTGGTGAACTCGCAGACCCGGACGCCGTCGCGGCGCAGGGCCTCCATCTCGGCCGGGAACGCGTCCTCCGCGCTCAAGCCTTCGGCGCTGTCGAGCGCGACGGTGATCGTGCCGATGGTGTCGTCGTTCTCGGTGGCCGACAGCGTGATGCGGTTGGTGGTCTGGTCGCTGGGCAGCGACACGGCGTGATAGCCGCGCCAGGCGTAACGCTGCTTGAGCAGCGAGTTCGCGCTCTGGCGGCAGACATAGGAGTCGGCGGAGCGGATTCTGAACACCCGCTCCGGCACGTCCACCGCTGGTGCCCGGGCGGGCAGCGCCCGCCCTTCCGACACCGGGCGCCGCACGGCGCGCTGACCGCCGATCGGCGCGACGATGATCGTGTCAGTCGTCATGAATGGTCTCTTTGGATCCCGATTGCGGTGCGAGTCTGCCCAAGCGCACCCGCCGCGACTGTGAGAAAGGTTTACCAGTCTGCCCGAGGATCGTGAGCTCACTCACGAATGCGCCCCAAAGTTGTAACAGCGGGTTTACAGCGCGAGTTTTGTGGCGTATCGCGAAACATTTGGCGTCGCACCGACGCACCAACGCCGTAAGCGTTTGTATCGGGCCGGGATCCGGGACGGCGTCAGTCGACCTTCACGCCGGCGGCCGCGCGCATTGCCGGGTCTAGGTCGACGAGGTGCCACCATTCGCTCCAGAACACCGGGCGGCGGAAACCGCTGACCCAGGGCTGCCACATGTCGGTGCTGACGCGGTGCACCGACGGCTTGTACGGCATGTAGGCCACCGACAGGATCTTGGCCTGGCGGAAGAGCTCGTCGCGTTCGGGGCCGTCGGGCAGCGCCGACATGCGGTCGTACAGCGCGTCGAAAGCCGGCAGGCTGAAGCGCGCGAGGTTCTGGCCGCCGGCCTGCGGGCCGTGCAGGCGGTCGAACGCGCTCTGGCCGTCACGCCCCGAGGCCGACGAGCCCAGCGTCCAGATCTGCAGCTTGCCGGCACGCGCCAGCTTCAGCTGCTCGGGCCACTGGCCGGTCTGGAAGGTCGTGCGGATGCCGATCGCCTCCATGTTCTTGCGCCAGAGCTCGTCGAACTGGCGGCTGATCTGCGTCGGCTGGGTGGCGTAGACCAGCACCAGCGGCTTGCCGTCGGGCAGCTCGCGCCAGCCGTCGCCGTCGCGGTCGACGTAGCCGTACATGTCCAGCAGCGCACGCGCGCGCGCCGGGTCGTAGTCGCCGGCCTCGCTCTTGAACTTCGGGTCGTAGCCGGTCGTGTGCGGCACCACCTGCGACTGCGCCGGGATCGCCTGGCCCTTGCGCACGACGCGGATCTCGCGCTCGACGTCCATCGCCAGCGAGAGCGCCCGGCGCAGTGCCACCTTCTCCGGCGTGTAGCCGCCGACCACCGGGTCCTCCATGTTGAAGTAGGTGATCCCGATGTCGGCGTTGACCTGCTGCGCCGCCAGGATGCCCTTGCGTTCGAGGTTGGGCGCGACGTGGCCGTTGGGCATCGCGACGTTGACGAAGGACCCCGGCACCGAGCCGTACTGCCCGGCCAGCATGTCGATCTGGCCGTTGAGGAAGGCCAGCCAGCGCGGCTGCTCCTCCTCGATGATCGAGATGCGCACCTCGTCGATCATCGGGATGCGCCGGCCCTTGAGGCGCGCCAGGATGGCCTGGCCTTCGGCGTCATCGGCCGCCGGCTCGGCGTCGTAGTGCATCTCGCGGAAGTCCGGGTTGCGCTCGAGCACGATCAGCGAGCTGCGTCGCCACTGCTTGAGCTTGAACGGGCCGGTGCCCACCGGATGCTCGGCGATCTTGTCGCCGTAGAACTCGACGACCTCGCGCGCGATGCCGCCCAGCAGGTCCGACGCCGTCAGGTTCTCCAGGAAACGCGGCGACGGTTCGGACAGCGTGAAGCGGATCGTGTGGCGGTCCAGCGCGCGGATGCCCGGGATCACGTGGTCGTAGTCGAAACGCTTCTTCTGCGCCACGACCTCACGCCGGTACTCGGCGAGCCCGGCGATGTTGAAGGTCTCGACCCAGCTCCAGAGCTGGCTGCGGTTGGCCGGGTCGGCGGTGCGCAGGAAGGCGTAGACGTAGTCCTGCGCCACCAGCTCGCGCTTCTTGCCCTTGAAGGCCGGATCGTCGGCGTAGTAGATGCCGGGCTGCAGCTTCACCGTCCAGACCTTGTAGTCGGCCGAGACCTCGGGCATGCCGGCGGCCGTCAGCGGGCGGATCCTCACCGGCCGCGCGAGGTGGTCGTAGCGGTACAGCGCCTCGAAGATGTGCGGCGTGACGGTGCGCGAGTAGAGGTCGCTGATCTGCGCCGGGTCGAAGCCGGTCTCGGCCGTGGTGAACGCGACACGCAGGATCTTGCGGCCGCCGTCGGCCGCGGGCGCGGCGGCGTGCACGGCGGTGGAGCAGGCCAGCAGCACGCCGGCCAGGAGGGAGAGCAGCTTCATCGTCTCGGCAGATTCAGGACCCGCGGCGCGCCTGCGCCTGCGGGTCGATGTCGACGTACTTCCAGAACTCGCGCACGAAGATGTTGCGGCTGTAGCCGCCCACCCAGGGATGCGCGAGGTCGGTCCAGATGCGGTGCGCGTGCACCTTGTAGGGCATGTAGGCGATCATCAGCTTCTTGGCCGCATCCATCGCCGCCTGGCGCTCCGGCCCGTCGGGCAGCAGCGCCTGCTTCTCGTACAGCGTGTTGAAGGCCGGCAGGTCGAAGCGCGCGTGGTTGGCCTGGCCGCGGTTGGGCCCGTAGCCCAGCGCGAGGAAGGTGTCGCCGTCGGGCTGGCCGGCGCTCCAGCCGACGCCCCACATCATCAGCTTGCCGGCGCGCGAGGCCTTCAGCTGCTCGGGCCACTTGGCGGTCTTGAACACGATGCGGATGCCGATCGCGTCCATGTTCTTCTTCCACAACTCGTTGAGCTTGCGGCTCTGCTGGTCGGGCTGCGTGGCGTACTCCAGCACCAGCGGGCTGCCGTCGGGCTGGTCGCGCCAGCCGTCACCGTCGCGGTCGATCCAGCCGTGCATGTCCAGCAGCGCCTTGGCGCGCGCCGGGTCGTAGTCGCCCATCTCGCTCTTGTAGGCCGGGTCGTAGCCCCAGGCCTCCGGGCCGATCGGCGACTGCGCGCGTATCGCCTGGCCGCCGCGCACGAGGCGGATCTCGCGCTCGACGTCGACCGCCAGCGCGATCGCGCGGCGCAGCGCCACCTTGTGCGGCTCGTAGCCGCCGACCACCGGGTGCTCCATGCCGAAGTACGACACGGCGACGTCCGAACGCGGGTAGCGCAGCATCAGCACGCCGCGCTTGGCGAGGTTGGGCGCGAGTTCGTTGTTCGGGAACGCGACGCCAGCGAACTCCGCCGGCACGTTCTCGGCGATGTCCTGCTCCTCGTTCAGGAACGACAGCCAGCGCGGCTGCGGCTCCTCGACGATGGAGATCTGCACCCGGTCGACGAGCGGCAGGCGGCGGCCCTTGAACTCGCGCGCCACGGCCTGCAGGCGCTCGTCGCCGGCGGGCGCCTCCTCGTCGTAGAGCACGCTGCGGTAGCCGGGGTTGCGGTCGAGCTCGATGCGCGAACTGCGCTTCCACGCGCCAAGCTTGAACGGCCCGGTGCCGACCGGGTGCTCGCCGATGCGGTCGCCGTAGAACTCGACGACCTCGCGCGCCAGCGCGCCGGTGAACGACGAGTCGGCGAAGTTGTAGAGGAACCGCGGCGACGGCTCGGCCAGCTTCACCTGGAAGGTGTAGCGGTCCAGCGTGCGCAGGCCTTCCACCGGACGGTCGTAGTCGAAGGGCTTGCGCTCCTTGATGGCGCGCGAGCGCAGCTCCGACAGGCCGAGCAGCTTGGCGCCTTCGAGCAGGTAGAGGTTGCCGCTCTTCCAGCGCGGGTCGTAATGGCGCTTGATCGAGTAGACGTAGTCCTCGGCGACCAGCTCGCGCTTCCTGCCCTTGAACGCCGGGTCGTCGGCGAAGTAGATGCCGGGCTTGATGCGGAAGGTGAAGGTGCGGAAGTCCTCCGAGACCTCGGGCATCGCCGCCGCGGTGTTCGGCCGCATGCGCACCGGGCGCGCCAGGAAGGCGAACTCCAGCGGCGCCTCGAAGATGCCCGAGACGACGGTGCGCGAGTACAGGTCGGTGATCGCCGCCGGGTCGAAGCTGGTCTCGGCGATCGGGAAGGCGTAGCGCAGCGTCTTCGGCGCCGCGGCGGGCGTCTGCGCGACAGCCGCGACGGCCGTCGCCAGCAGGCAGGCGGCCAGCGCGGCGGAGCGGACCAAGCGTTTCATCGGGCAGCGGTTGGGTGACGAAAGCGGCGGAGTCTACGGCGCGGCCGCCCCGCCGTGGAGCGGCACCACCCCGCGCCGGCGCGGGGCTCCGGACGGCTCGCAAGCGGCGTGCCCCGCCAGGGCCTGGCGCGTGTCGTGCTTGCCCCGCGCCTTCGCGGGGGAATGCCCCGGCGGGCAAGCCCCGTCGGCGCCCCTACACTCGCGCATCCTGTAACACGGGCCCCGGCACGAGCGGGGCCCGCTTCACGTCGATTCCCAGATGGCGGCTTACCTGATACGACGCCTGTGGCAGATGATCCCGACGCTTGCCGGCGTCGTGCTGCTGGTGTTCCTGCTGTTCAAGTTCTTCGGCGGCGACCCCGCGGAAATCCTGGGCGGCCTCAACGCGACCCCCGAGCAGATCGCGGCGATCCGCCAGGAGCTGGGCCTGGACCAGCCCTGGTCGGTGCAGCTGTGGATCTTCGTGAAGTCGATCCTCACCTTCGACTGGGGCCACAGCTGGGCGACCAACGAGCCGGTGTCCAGCCTGTTCGCCAGCCGCCTGCCGGCGACGCTGACGGTGATGGTGCCGATCCTGATCCTCGACACGCTGCTGGCGCTGCCGATCGCGATGTGGGTGGCCTACCGCCGCGGCTCGCTGACCGACCGCACGATCATGGTCGTGACGACGGTGGCGCTGTCGATCAGCTTCCTGGTCTACGTCATCGTCGGCCAGTACTTCTTCGGCTTCCGCCTGGGCTGGTTCCCGGTGCAGGGCTGGAGCGACTCGACGCTGACCAACCTGCTGACCTACGCGCCGCTGCCGGTGCTGCTGGCGGTGGCCGTGGGCATCGCACCGCAGACCCGGCTGTACCGCAGCTTCCTGCTCGACGAACTCGGCCAGGACTACGTTCGCACCGCGCGCGCCAAGGGCATGACCGAAGGCACGGTGCTGTTCAAGCACGTGCTGCGCAACGCGATGATCCCGATCCTGACGAACATCGGCCTGGCCCTGCCCAGCATCTTCGTCGGCTCCTTCCTGATCGAGGTCTTCTTCTCGATCCCCGGCCTGGGCCGCGAGGTCCTGCTGGCCGTCAACCGCAGCGACTACCCGGTGATCCAGGCGGTCACCGTGTACCTGGCCGTGCTGACGATGTTGATCAACCTGATGACCGACCTGATGTTCAAGGTCGTCGACCCGCGCGTGGTGCTGAAGTGAGTGCCGTCATGTCTTCCCCGGCCGCCGTCGACGCGGCCCAGCAACGTTCCGAAGGCGTCTGGCACGCCGCCTGGCGCCGCTTCAAGGGCGACCGCGTCGGTGTCGCCTCGCTGGTCGTCGTCGTCGCCTTCCTGCTGCTGATCCTGCTGTCCTGGGGCGGCGTCGTCGCCGGCGACTGGCAGCGCGAGGTCGGCGTGGCCAACGCGCCACCGAGCTTCATGGGCCCGGCCCAAGCCACCGAGACGACGGCGATCGCGGCCCCGAAGGGCCCGAACGTCGACCTGTCCGACGTCGACCCGCTGGCGCCGCGTTATGCCGAGTGGGCCGAACGCGCCGCCAAGCTGAAGACCGAGGAGACGCCCAAGGCCGAGACGCTGCCGCTGGGCGGCGACCGCCTCGGCCGCGACGTGCTCGAGAAGGCGATCAAGGGCACGCAGATCTCGGTCTTCGTCGGCGTGCTGGCGGCCGTCGTCGCGACGACGATCGGCACGCTGCTGGGTGCCTTCAGCGGCTTCTTCGGCGGCAAGATCGGCGACGCGCTGGAGTGGCTCTACAACGTCTTCGAGTCGGTGCCGGGCATCCTGCTGATCTTCGCCTTCGCCGCGGTGCTGGGCCGGGGCATCGACACCGTCGTGCTGATCCTGGGCTTCACCGGCTGGACCGGCATGTACCGTCAGGTGCGCGCCGAGTTCATCAAGCACTCCAGCCGCGAGTACGTGCGCGCTGCCGAGGCCATCGGCGCGTCGCGCATGTCGCGCATGTTCCGCCACATCCTGCCCAACGTCAGCCACGTCGTGCTGGTGCGCATGGGGCTGCTGGTCGTCGGCTTCATCAAGGCCGAGGTCATCCTGTCCTACCTGGGCCTGGGCGTGCCGGTCGACCAGGTGAGCTGGGGCACGATGCTCGCCGAGGCGCAGAGCGACCTGATCCTGGGCTACTGGTGGCAGCTCGCCGCGGCCACCGGCTTCATGGCGGTGTTCGTCACCGCGTTCTCGCTGATGGCCGACGCCGCGCGCGACGCGCTCGACCCGAAGCTGCGGGGGCTGGAATGAGCACCGCGCACGACACCGTCCCGACGATGACCCCGCTGCTTTCCATCCAGGACCTGAAGGTCGAGTTCCGCATGGGCCAGGGCCAGCGCGCCCAGGCCGTCAAGGGCATCTCGTTCGACGTGCCCGAGAACACCACCGTCGCGCTGGTCGGCGAGTCGGGCTCGGGCAAGAGCGTCACCGCGATGTCGGTGCTGAACCTGCTGCCCGAGAACGCCGAGCGCAGCGGCCGCATCCTGTGGCGTGATCGCGACCTGCTGCAGACCTCGCTGCGCGAGCTGCAGGCCCTGCGCGGCAAGGAGATCGCCTGCGTCTTCCAGGACCCGATGAGCTCGCTGAACCCGGTGTTCAACGTCGGCCAGCAGCTCGCCGAACCGCTGATGCGCCACCTCGGGCTGACGCGCCGCCAGGCCTGGGCGCGTGCCGAGGAGCTGCTCGGCGAGGTCGGCATCCCCGAGCCCAAGCGCCGCCTGCTGGCCTACCCGCACGAGATGTCCGGCGGCCAGCAGCAGCGCGTGATGATCGCGATGGCGCTGGCCTGCGAGCCCAAGCTGCTGATCGCCGACGAGCCGACCACGGCACTCGACGTGACGATCCAGCGCCAGGTGCTGGAGCTGCTGGGCAAGCTGCGCGAGCGCCACCGCATGAGCCTGCTGTTCATCAGCCACGACCTGGGCGTGGTCGGCGAGATCGCCGACCGCGTCGTCGTGATGCGCCACGGCGCGATCCGCGAGAGCGGCCCGGTGGCGCAGATCTTCGCCGCGCCGCAGGACGCCTACACCAAGGCGCTGCTCGCCTGCCGCCCGGCGCTGGACCACAACCCGGGCCGGCTGATGGTCATCGACGACCACATCGCCGGCCGCGGCGCGGCCGCCACGGCCAAGCCCAAGGACGCCGAGGCGCCGGTGGTGCTGGAGGTGCGCTCGCTGGCCAAGAGCTTCTGGCTCAAGGAAGGCCTGTTCGGCAAGCGCGAGTTCAAGGCGGTGCGCGACGTCAACTTCAAGCTGCGCCGCGGCCACACGCTGGGCGTGGTCGGCGAGTCGGGCTCGGGCAAGACGACGATGGGGCTGACGCTGCTGCGCCTGCACGAGCCCACCGGCGGCGAAGTCATCTTCGACGGCAAGAACCTGCTGAAGCTGAGCGACCGCGAGCGCCAGCTGATGCGCCGGCGCATCCAGATCGTCTTCCAGAACCCGTACGCCAGCCTGAACCCGCGCTTCACGATCGGCCAGGCGCTGATCGAGCCGATGACGATCCACGGCATCGGCGCCGACACCGCCGAGCGCGAGCAGCGTGCGCGCACGCTGCTGGAGAAGGTCGGCCTGGACGGCCGCGCCTTCGGCAAGTACCCGCACGAGTTCTCCGGCGGCCAGCGCCAGCGTGTCGCCATCGCACGCTGCCTGACGCTGGAGCCCGAGGTGCTGGTGCTCGACGAAGCCGTCTCGGCGCTGGACGTCAGCGTGCAGGCCCAGGTGCTGAACCTGCTGAAGGACTTGCAGGACGAACTCGGCCTGGCCTACGTCTTCATCAGCCACGACCTGTCGGTGGTGCGCTTCATCAGCGACGAGGTGATGGTGATGAAGGACGGCCAGGTGGTCGAGCAGGCCAGCGCCGAGCAGATCCTGCTGGCGCCGCAGCAGGACTACACGAAGCGCCTGCTGGCGGCGATCCCGCGCGGGTATCGCCCCGCGGCCTGAGGCTCAGCCGCGCCGGCGTGCCTTCTTGCGGAGCGGCGGCGCGGCCATCGTGCCGCGGCAGCGCGGCGCGCCGCAGTGGCACGCGAAGCCCGCCGGGTCCTCGTCGCCGATGTCCAGCGAGTAGTCGATGAACAGCTCCTCGCCGGCACGGATGGCGCGCCGGGCCTCGATGGCGATCTGCAGCCTGCCGTCTTCGTCCTCGACCTCGTAGGCCGCGCAGTTGGGCGCGCACGAGTGGTTGAAGTGGCGCGTGCCGTTGCCGCCTTCGCGGCCGTCGATCATCGAGCCGTCGGACAGGCCGAAGAAATAGGTCAGCGCGTTGTCCCAGTCCAGGCGCTCGATCTCGGCCGGGCTCCAGCGCCGGCCGGCGTAGAGGCCCAGGCGCTCGCCGCGGCGCAGGTCGCGCGTGGCGAAGGCGCCGAGGCCGTGCACGTGGCTGTCGCGGACCTCGAAGGCAGGGGCGGCGGCGTCGTTCATCGGCGCGCATTGTGACGGCGGCAGCGCAAGGCAGGCTTTCGGGGCGCCGCGGATAATCCAGCCCATGCAGGACAAGGGTCGCGTGGTGGTGGGCTTGAGCGGCGGCGTCGACTCCGCCGTCAGCGCCTGGCTGCTCAAGCAGCAGGGGTACGAGGTCGTCGGCCTCTTCATGAAGAACTGGGAGGACGACGACGACAGCGAGTACTGCTCGTCGCGCCAGGACTTCCTCGACGCCGCGGCGGTGGCCGACGTCATCGGCATCGACCTCGAGCACGTCAACTTCGCCGCCGAGTACAAGGACCGCGTCTTCGCCGAGTTCCTGCGCGAATACAGCGCCGGCCGCACGCCCAACCCCGACGTGCTGTGCAACGCCGAGATCAAGTTCAAGGCCTTCCTCGACCACGCGATGCGCCTGGGCGCCGAGCGCATCGCCACCGGCCACTACGCCCGCGTGCGCGAACGCGACGGCCGCTTCGAGCTGCTGAAGGGCCTGGACCCGGCCAAGGACCAGAGCTACTTCCTGCACCGCCTGAACCAGGCGCAGCTGGCGCGCACGATGTTCCCGGTCGGCGAGCTGCCCAAGACCGAGGTGCGCCGCGTCGCCGCCGAGATCGGCCTGCCGAACGCGAAGAAGAAGGACTCGACCGGCATCTGCTTCATCGGCGAGCGCCCGTTCCGCGAGTTCCTCAACCGCTACCTGGCGCAGGCGCCGGGCGACATCGAGGACGAACGCGGCCGCGTCGTCGGCCGCCACGTCGGCCTGAGCTTCTACACGCTGGGCCAGCGCCAGGGCCTGGGCATCGGCGGCCTGAAGTCCGGCGGCGGCGAACACGCGCCCCGGTACGTGGCACGCAAGGAACTCGAGCGCAACGTGCTGCGTGTCGTGCAGGGCCACGACCACCCCTGGCTGCTGTCGCGCACGCTCGCCGCCGGCGACTGCGCCTGGGTCGCCGGCACGCCGCCGGCCGACGGCGCGCTGGCCGCCAAGACACGCTACCGCCAGGCCGACGCGGCCTGCACGCTGCGCCGCGACGGCGAGGCCGTCGTGCTCTCGTTCGCCGAGCCGCAGTGGGCCGTCACGCCCGGCCAGTCGGCCGTGGTCTACGACGGCGAGGTCTGCCTCGGCGGCGGCGTCATCGAATCGTCCGAACCCTGAGTCGGGCCACCGGCCCGCACACCATGAGCGAACCCCAAGCCCCGGCCCGCCCGATGCTCAAGCCGCTGACCGCCGCGCGCGGTGCGGCCCCCCGGCGCCGTGGCCGGCGCTGGATCTGGCTCGCCGCCGCCGGCCTCGCCGCGGCACTGGCCGTCGCCGCCTGGAGCCGGCGTGCGCCCGAGGTGCAGGCCACCAGCGTCGCCAGCGCCTATCCGTCGGCCCGTTTCGCCGAACTCAACGCCTCGGGCTACGTCGTCGCCCAGCGCCGCGCCGCGGTGGCCAGCAAGGCCACCGGCCGGCTGGTCGAGCTGGCGGTGCGTGAAGGCAGCGTCGTCAAGGCCGGCGACCTGCTCGCACGCATCGACGCCGCCGACGTGCTGCCGACGGTCATCGCCGCCGAAGCCGGCGTGCGCCAGGCCGAGGCTGCGCGGCGCCAGGCCGCCGTCGAGCTCGACAACGCGCGTGCCGACCTGGAACGCACGCTGGGGCTCAAGGACCAGGGCTTCGTCTCGCCGCAGGCCGTCGACGCGGCGCAGCGCCGCACCGACGCCGCCGCCGCCGCACTGGCCGCCGCCGACGCCGCCATCGCCCAGGCACGCGCCCAGCTCAACGTGCAGCGGGTCGCGCGCGACAACACCGAGATCCGCGCGCCTTTCGACGGCGTCGTGCTGGTCAAGAACGCCAACGTCGGCGACCTGATCACGCCGCTGTCCAGCGCCACCGGCGCGCTCGGCGCCGTCGTCACGATGGCCGACATGTCGACGCTGGAGGTCGAGGCCGACGTGTCGGAGGCCAACGTCGGCCGCATCCGCATCGACCAGCCGGTGGAGATCGCGCTGGACGCGCTGCCCGACAAACGATTCGCCGGCAGCGTCGCGCGCATCGTGCCCACCGTCGACCGCGCCAAGGCGACGGTGATGACCAAGATCCGCTTCGAAACGCTGGACCCGCGCATCCTGCCGGAGATGGCGGCCCGCGTGGTCTTCCTGTCGCAGGCCGCGACCGAGGCCGACCGCCAGCCGGTGATGGCGCTCAACCCCAAGGCCGTCGTCGAACGCGACGGCCGCCGCGTCGTGCTGCGCATCGGTGCCGACGGCCGGCTCGAAGCGGTGCCGGTGAGCGTCGGCCGCACGCTGGGCGACGTCGTCGAGATCGCGCCCGGCACGCTGAAGCCCGGCGAGCGTGTCGTGCTCGCGCCCGCCGACACGCTGGCCGCCGGCACGCGCGTGACGGTGGCCAAGTGAACACGCCGCCGCTGATCCGCATCCAGGGCCTGCGCAAGACCTACCGCCGCGGCGAGCAGGACATCCCGGTGCTCGAAGGCATCGACCTGGACGTGCACGCCGGCGAGTTCGTCGCGCTGATGGGCCCCAGCGGCTCGGGCAAGAGCACGCTGCTGAACCTGGTGGCCGGCATCGACAAGCCGAGCGCCGGCACGATCGAGATCGCCGGCACCGACATCGCGACGCTCGACGAAGGCCAGCTCGCCGACTGGCGCGCCGCCAACGTCGGCTTCATCTTCCAGTTCTACAACCTGCTGCCGGTGCTGACCGCGGCCGAGAACGTCGAGCTGCCGCTGCTGCTGACCAACCTCACGGCACGCGAGCGCCGCGAGCGGGTCGCCCAGGCGCTGGCGCTGGTGTCGCTGGCCGACCGCGCCGGGCACTATCCGAACGAGCTCTCGGGCGGCCAGCAGCAGCGCGTGGCGATCGCGCGCGCGCTGGTCGGCGACCCGACGCTGATCGTCGCCGACGAGCCCACCGGCGACCTCGACCGCCATACCGGCGAGGAGGTGCTGTCGCTGCTGGAGCAACTCGTCGCCGAACTCGGCAAGACCATCGTCATGGTCACCCACGACCCCAAGGCCGCGGCGCGGGCGCACCGCCTGGTGCACCTGGAAAAGGGCGTGCTGGTCGACGAGGCCGAGGCCGGCTGAACGGGGCGACGCGGTGTTCCTGCTGCGCCTGCTGCTGAAGAACGCGTTCCGCCACCGGCTGCGCACGCTGCTGACCATCGTCGGCCTGATGGTCGCGGTCTGCGCCTTCGGGCTGCTGCGCACCATCGTCGACGCCTGGTACGCCGGCGCCAACGCGAGTTCCAGCACGCGGCTCATCGTGCGCAGCGCGACCTCGCTGACGGTGCCGCTGCCGCTGGCCTATGCCGAGCGGCTGCGCGCCGTCGACGGGGTCACCGCGGTGAGCTGGTCGAACTGGTTCGGCGGCGTCTACATCACCGAGCGCAACTTCTTCCCGCAGTTCGCCGTCGACGGCGCGAGCTACCTGCCGCTGTACCCGGAGTTCGTCGTCGACGACGCCGAGAGCACGGCCTGGCAACGCGACCGCCGCGGCGTGCTCGTCGGCCGCGTGCTGGCGGCCAAGTACGGCTGGCAGGTCGGCGACACGGTGCCGCTGCGCGGCACGATCTACAGCGGCACCTGGAACTTCACGATCCGCGGCATCTACCGCGGCGCCGACCCCGGCGTCGACGAGAACCAGATGCTGATGCACTGGGGCTACATCAACGAGATCCAGCGCCAGCGGTTCGCCGGCCGCAGCGACTCGGTCGGCGTGTTCGTCGTCGGCATCCGCGACCCGAACGACGCCGCGCTCGTCGGCCAGCGCATCGACACGATGTTCCGCAACTCGCTGGCCGAGACGCTGACCGAGACCGAGAAGGCCTTCCAGCTCGGCTTCGTGTCGATGAGCGAGGCCATCCTCGTGGCGCTGCAGGCGGTGAGCCTGATCGTCATCGTCATCATCATGGCGGTGATGGCCAACACGATGGCGATGACGGCGCGCGAGCGCCTGGCCGAGTACGCGACGCTGAAGGCGCTGGGTTTCCCGCCGGAGTTCGTCGTCAAGCTGCTGTTCGGCGAGAGCCTGCTGATCGCCGCGATCGGCGGTGTGCTCGGCGTGCTGGTGACGCTGCCGCTGGCCTCGGCCTTCGCCAACGCCGTCGGCACGCTGTTCCCGGTGTTCCGCGTTGCGCCGGAGACGATCGCGCTGCAGCTGCTGGCGGCGCTGGTCGTCGGCGTCGCCGCGGCGGCCTGGCCGGCCTGGCGCTCGAGCCGCATCGACATCGTCGACGGCTTGAGACACGTGGCCTGACAGCCGATGCGCCGCGCCGTCCCGCTCGCCTACATCGCACGCAACCTCTGGGTGCGGCGCGTGACGACGGCGCTCACCGCGGGCGGCATGGCGCTGGTGGTCTTCGTCTTCGCCACCGTGCTGATGATGACCGAGGGCATCCGCGCGACGCTGGTGGCCACTGGCCAGCCGGACAACGTCGTCGTGCTGCGCAAGGGCTCCACGGCCGAGATCACCAGCGCGATCGCGCGCGAGCAGGCCGGCGTCATCGAGAGCCTGCCCGGCATCGCCACCGACGCCGCCGGCCAGCCGCTGGTCAGCCGTGAGCCGGTGGTGCTGAACAGCCTCGTCAAGCGCAACGGCAAACCCGGCAACGTGACGCTGCGCGGCACCTCGGCCGACGGGCTGGCGCTGCGGCCGCAGGTGCGCATCGTCGAAGGCCGCTTCTTCCGCCCCGGCAGCGCCGAGATCGTCGTCGGCCGCGCGGTCGCACGTGGCTACGACGGCGTCGCCCCGGGCTCGACGCTGCGTTTCGCCGGCCGCGACTGGACCGTCGTCGGCATCCTCGACGCCGGCAAGACCGGCTTCGACTCGGAGATCTGGGGCGACGCCGAACAGCTGATGCAGGGCTTCCGGCGCCTCGCGTACTCCAGCGTCATCTTCCGCCTCGCTGACCCGGCGGCCTTCGAGCGGGTGCGCGCGCGCCTGGAAGACGACCCGCGGCTGACGCTGGAAGCCAAACCCGAGATCCGCTTCTACGCCGAGCAGAGCGAGCAGCTCGCCAACTTCATCAGCATCCTGGGCACGGCGCTGGCGCTGATCTTCTCCACCGGCGCGATCGTCGGCGCGGCGATCACGATGTTCGGCGCGGTGGCCTCGCGTGTCGGCGAGATCGGCACCCTGCGCGCGCTGGGGTTCCGCCGCGAGGCGGTGCTGGTAGCCTTTCTCGGCGAGTCGCTGCTGCTGGCCTTCGTCGGCGGCGTCTTCGGGCTGGCGGCGGCGAGCCTGATGCAGTTCGTCGACGTCTCGACGACCAACTTCGCGACCTTCTCCGAACTCGCCTTCCAGTTCCGCCTGACGCCGGCCATCGGCGCCAAGGCGATCGGCTTCGCGCTGGCGATGGGGCTGATCGGCGGCTTCGTGCCGGCCTGGCGCGCGGCTCGGCTGAAGATCGTCGACTGCCTGCGCGCCGCCTGATCAGGCGCCGTCGTACCAGACGACCGGCCGGCCGCCGGCGGTCCATTCCTCGTAGCGGCGCGCGAACAGCGCCTCGATGCGTCCGCGCTTGACCTTGAAGGTTGGCGTGACGAGGTCGTTGGCCACCGTCCAGGCGTCACGCATCGCCACCAGGCAGACCAGGCGCTCGTGCGGGTCGAGCAGCGAGTTCACCGTCGCCAGATGGTCGGCCAGCGAACGCTCCAGCGCGGCGCGACCTTCGGCGTCGTCGGCCTGCGCCGCGGCGGCCGGGTTCAGCATCACCAGGCCCAGCGGCTGGTGCAGGTGGGCGCCACTGACGCAGCAGGCTTCGACCGCCGGGTGCATCACCAGCTTGTCCTCGATCGGCGCCGGCGCGACGTACTTGCCCTTGCTGGTCTTGAACAGGTCCTTCACGCGGCCGGTGATGCGCAGGTTGCCGCCGTCGTCGAACTCGCCCTGGTCGCCGGTGTGCAGCCAGCCGTCGGCGGTGAAGGCTTCGCGCGTGAGCTCCGGCTCGCGGTAGTAGCCGGTCATCAGCGCCGGGCAGCGCATCTGGATCTCGCCGCTTTGCGGATCCAGCCGCGACTGCACGCCGTCGTAGGGCAGGCCCACGGTGCCGGGGCGCGGCTGGCCGGGCAGCGTGGCGTGGCTGATGCCGCAGTTCTCGGTCATGCCGTAGACCTCGACGACGTCCAGCCCCAGGCGCGCGTACCAGCGCAGCAGGTCGGGCGGCATCGGCGCGGCACCGCCGGCGGCGAAGCGGCAGGCGTCCAGCCCCAGGCCTTCCAGCACCTTGCGCCGCACGATGCGGCCCAGGCCGGGCACGGCGAGCATCGTGTTCAGCTTGGACGGCGGCATCTTGGCGTGCACGCCCTGCTGGAACTTGAGCCACAGCCGCGGCACCGAGAAGAACACCGTCGGCCGCGCGCGGCGCAGGTCCTCGGCGAAGGTCTCCAGCGTGTCGGCGAAATAGACGCGCATGCCGCTGGCGAGTTGCCCGTGTTCGACCAGCGTGCGCTCGGCGACGTGCGACAGCGGCAGATAGCTCAGCATGCGCGCGTCGGCATCCAGCCCGCCGATGCGCCGCAGCCCCGACTGCAGCGCCCAGGCGAAGTGCGAGAAGCGGTGCATCACGCCCTTGGGCGCGCCGGTCGTGCCCGAGGTGTACATCACGGTGCAGAGCTCGTCGCCGGGGCGCACCGGCTCGCCGGCCAGCGGCGAGTTGGCGGCGACGATGTCGTCCCAGCGCGGCGCGCCGCTGGCCGGGCCCAGCGGCAGCTCGACGCAGGGCAGGCCCTCGGGCACGCCGGCCTTCATCTCGTGCCACGTGTCCAGCTTGCCGACGAAGAGCAGGCGCGCGCCGCTGTGTTCCAGCACCTGGCGCACGGTGGCCGCGGCCAGCGTCGGGTACAGCGGCACCGAGACGTGGCCGGCCATCCAGATCGCCCAGTCGGCCATCAGCCAGTGCGCGCTGTTCTTGCCGAGGATGGCGATGCACGAGCCCTGCGGCAGGCCGAGCGACACGAGATGCGCCGCCATGCGCCGCGCCTGGCCGACGGCCTCGGCCCAGGAGATGTCGCGCAGCGTGCCGCCGCCGGGCTGGGTGAAGGCGATGCGCCCGGGCGCGGTCTTCTCCCAGTGCCACAGGCGCTGCAGCGCGAGCGCGTCGTCGGGCACGGTGTCGGGGATCGTCTCGGACATGGCGGCCACCCGCGGGCCGCGACGGGGCCCGGACGCGGCCAGACTAGCGGCCGCTTCGTGCGGCTGACTCAGGGCTTACGACGAGGCCCGGCCAATGCGAGTGCACGTCACCCCGCGAACACGTGACCGGGACGACCCGCAGTCAGCGCCCGTGGCTCAGCGCGTCGGCGAGCTGTTCCTGCACCTGGCGCACGCTGCGCAGCGCCAGCGTGACGTCGAGTTCGGCCAGCGGCGCGATCGTCGCGGTGACCTCGTCGACGGTTTCGGGTTCGTTGATCAGCGCGTGCGCGATCACCGAGACGGCACCGATGGCGCGCCGGTTGGGCGGCATCTGCGGCGGGAACTCCAGGCCGAACTGCAGCAGCACGTGGTGGCGCACGCAGGCCACCGCGGCCTGGCCCAGGCCCCAGCTCTCGCACAGCGCAGCGCCCAGCGCGTCGTGGCTGACGCCGAAGCCGGCGTGCTCGAGCGTCAGCAGTTCGGTGTCCGAGCGTGCGGCGCGCAGCATCGCCCGGTAGTGATCCGGCGCGTGGCGGAACAGCACCGCCTTGCCGCATTCCTCGAACAGCCCGGCCGAGTGCGCGGCCCAGGCGTCGAGCGAGAGCTTGTGCGCGATGCGCCCCATCACCAGGCCGCGGCTGGCGGCGCGCGCCCACAGCGGATCGAGCTCGGCCGCCGGCGGGAAGGCGGCGCGCAGGCCGATCTCGAAGGTGATGGCCGCGATCTCGCGCATGCCCAGGTACGTGATCGCCTGCTGCACGCTCTGCACGCGCCCGCGCAGGCCGTAGAGCGACGAGTTCACCGCCTTCAGCACCGCGGCGGCCAGCGCCATGTCGGCTTCGATCAGCGAGGCGGCGGCGGTGAGGTTGACCTCCTCCTCGGCGAGCAGCAGCGAGAGCTTGACGAGCGCCTCGGGTTGCGCCGGGATGTCGATCTCCAGCGTTCGCAGTTCGGCGTTGACGGACATGGGCGGCTCGGAGGATGCAGGTGAAGCGAAGGCAGAACCCGCACATCGTAGACCCCGGGGCCGGGCGGCATCGGCACAACAGCGGGCGCATGACCGGGCTTCTCCGCCGCACCCGGCACCAGAAAGCGAAAAGGGCGCCACCGGATCCGGTGGCGCCCCTTCGTGCGTCGTGGCCGTCAGCTCGACACCGCCATGTTCGTTTGATGTGCGGCGGCGCCAAGCTGGGCGTCTGTTTGTCTCCTCGACTCCCCGCCTGCCGCACCGGGCCCTCTGTAGAGGCCCCGACGCGGCGCGAGTGGAAACAATGTAGCGGTGCGTTTCAGCTCGGACATCGGGACTTACCCGCCGCCCGCGATCCACTCCGCTGCACGTTCGGCGATCATCAGGGTCGGAGAATTGGTATTGCCGCTGGTAATCGTCGGCATCACGCTGGCATCGGCGATGCGCAGCCCCGCCAGGCCGCGCACCCGCAGGCGCGCGTCGACGACCGCGCCGGGATCGTCGTCCCGCCCCATGCGACACGTTCCCACGGGATGGAAGATCGTCGTGCCGATGTCACCGGCCAGACGGGCCAGTTCCTCGTCGCTCCGGTACTGCGGGCCGGGTTTGATCTCACGCGGGCGGTAACGCGCCAGGGCCGGCATCGCGGCGATGCGGCGCGTCAGCCGCAGCGAGTCGGCGGCGACCTGGCGGTCCTCGGCGGTCGACAGGTAGTGGGGCGCGATGCGCGGCGCGTCCTCGGGCCGCGGCGACGCCAGCCGGACCTCGCCGCGTGCGCTGGGGTTCAGGTTGCAGACGCTGGCGGTGAAGGCGTCGAAGCGGTGCAGCGGCTCGCCGAAGGCGTCCAGCGAAAGCGGCTGCACGTGGTACTCGATGTTCGGCGCCGCGTAGGCCGGCGACGAGCGCGTGAACGCACCCAGCTGCGACGGCGCCATGCTCATCGGGCCGCTGCGCCGCAGCGCGTACTCGGCGGCGATGCGCGCCTTGCCCAGCATGCTGGCCGACAGCGTGTTCAGCGTGCGTGTGCCCTCGACGGCGTAGACCGCGCGGATCTGCAGATGGTCCTGCAGGTTGGCACCGACACCGGGCAGTTCGTGCCGCGTCTCGATGCCCAGCGGCTGCAGCCAGTCGCCACGGCCGATGCCCGAGAGCTGCAGGATCTGCGGCGTGCCGATGGCACCGGCGGCGAGCACCACTTCCTGGCGGGCATGAACCACCAGCGGCTCGCCGCCGCCGAGCGGGCGCACCTCGATGCCGGTCGCGCGGCCGCCATCGAGCAGCACTCGGGTCACCGTCGCGCCGGTCCAGACCTGCAGGTTGTCGCGCCCGAGCGCCGGGCGCAGAAAGGCCTTGCTGGTGTTCCAGCGGATGCCCGAACGCTGGTTGACCTCGAAGTAGCCGACGCCTTCGTTGTCGCCGCGGTTGAAGTCCTCGGTCGGCGGGATGCCGGCTTCGCGCGCCGCGGCGGCGAAGGCGTCGAGGATGTCCCAGCGCAGGCGCTGACGTTCGACCCGCCACTCGCCGCCGTGGCCGTGCAGCGCGTCGCCGCCGCGCCAGTGGTCCTCGTGGCGGCGGAAGTACGGCAGGCAGTGCTCCCAGCGCCAGTTGGCGTCGCCCGTCGCCGCGGCCCAGCCGTCGTAGTCGCGTGCCTGGCCGCGCATGTAGATCATGCCGTTGATGCTGGAGCAGCCGCCCAGCACCTTGCCGCGCGGGTAGCGCAGGCTGCGGCCGTTGAGCCCGGCGTCGGGTTCGGTCTGGTAGAGCCAGTCGGTGCGCGGGTTGCCGATGCAATAGAGGTAGCCGACCGGGATGTGGATCCAGTGGTAGTCGTCGCGGCCGCCGGCCTCGACGAGCAGCACGCGGCGCGTGCGCCCGGCCGACAGCCGGTTGGCGAGCAGGCAGCCGGCGGTGCCGCCGCCGACGATGACGACGTCGTACTCGGCGGCGCTCACCACGTGGCCGACGGCCAGGAACGGGCGGGGGTCATGGGTGTCTCCTGTCGTTGTCGTGGGTGTCGCCGGGACTCAGGTCAGCGGGCTGGCGAGCACCGGGAAGAGCTTGAGCAGGCCCTCGGCCATGATCTCCACGGCCAGCGCCGCGAGGATCAGGCCCATCAGCCGCGTCATCACGTTGATGCCGGTGCGGCCCAGCCAGCCGGCGATGCGCTCGGAGGCGGTGAAGGCCAGAAAGGTCGCGACGCCGACAACGACGCCGTAGCCGACGAGCACCGCCAGCTGCCACCAGTGCCGGGTGCGCTCGGCGTAGATGACCATCGTCGAGATCGTCGCCGGGCCGGTGAGCAGCGGGATCGTCAGCGGCACCACCGCGATGCTGGCACCGGCGTCGACACGCTGGTCACCCTCGCTGACGTCGGCGGGCTTGGTCTCGGCGGGCTGGGCGTTGAGCATGGCGACTGCGCTGAGCATCAGCAGCAGGCCGCCGCCGACCTGGAACGAGGCGATCGAGATGCCGAAAAACTCGATGATCTTCAGCCCCGCCAGCGCGCTGGTGGCGATGACGACGAAGGCCGTGAAGGCGCTGATGCGGATCGTGCGCCGGCGTTGCTCGGGGGAGAAGTTCTGCGTGAAATGGATGAAAAAGGGGACGACGCCGAGCGGGTTGACGATCGCGAGCAAGGCGATCAGCGGCTTGAGGAGATCCATTGCGGCGATGGTAGCGGGCTGCCTCGCCTTGCCGCTTCAGGACAGGCCCGGTCTTGCGGACGCCGCGGCCGTGCGCCAGCCCGCGCGTCGACGCACGAAGCGGGCGCCGAGGGGCCCGATCAACGCCGAGGTATCAAATTAGGGGGCACAACCCCGGATTTCGGGTTTGCCTGGGGGGTCGAAAACAACATTTGACGGCCGCCCTCTTTACAGGCCGCGGCCGGCGGCACCCATAATAGGCCGGTCTGTGTCTGGTAGCCGCGCCTTTGAAATGAATGGTTCACGCAAGGGTAGAAGCTCCGCATGGCTCCTTGGTTCTAGATAGAGGGCTTCTCTGTGGGTAACAAACTGTACGTCGGCAACCTTGCGTATTCGGTGCGCGACGACTCTCTGCAACAAGCGTTCGCGCAATTCGGCACCGTCACGTCCGCCAAGGTGATGATGGACCGCGAAACCGGCCGCTCGAAGGGCTTCGGCTTCGTCGAGATGGGCTCGGACGCCGAGGCGCAAGCCGCGATCAACGGCATGAACGGCCAGTCCCTGGAAGGCCGCGCGGTGGTGGTCAACGAGGCCCGTCCTCGTGAAGACCGTCCGGGCGGCTTCCGCAGCGGCGGTGGCGGCGGCTACGGCGGTGGCGGCAGCTACGGCGGCGGTGGTGGCGGCGGCTACGGCGGTGGCGGCGGCGGCGGTGGCCGCAGCCCCTACGGCGGTGGCGGCGGTGGCCGTGGCCCCTACGGCGGTGGCAATCGCGGCGGCAGCGGCGGTGGCTACGGTGGTGGTGGTGGCGGCTACGGCGGCGGTGGCCGCGGCGGCTACTGATCCAGTGCCGGTTGGCCCGGGCATCGCGTCCGGGCCGCACTGATCAAAAAGAAGGGCGGCGGGCCGACAGGTCCGGCGCCTTTTTTTCGTCTGCCGGCATCGCGCGCCGGGCGCGCGGCAGTGAGCCGCTCAGGCGAGTCAGGCCGTGGGCCGCGCCGGCCTCTGAGACCGCCGTCAGTGCTCGCCGCGACGGGGCTTGCGGCCGCGGCCGGCGAACACGGCGTCGAACAGCGCGTTGGGAAGCAGGCGCAGCAGTTTGGCGACCACGCCCATCTGCCAGGGGATCACGCGATAGCTGATCCCGGCCGAAATCGCACGAAACGCGCGTTCGGCGAACTCGTCCGCAGGCAGCAAGAAGGGCATGGAGTACGGATTTCGCGCCGTCAGCGGCGTCGCGACATACCCGGGCAGGAGCGTCACGACTTTCACGCCGCTGTCACGGCACTCGCCTCGCAGGCTTTCGCAGTAGGCGACGACGGCAGCCTTGCTCGCGCAGTAGGCCCCGTGCCCTGGCAGCCCACGGATCGCCGCCACGCTGGCGATGCCGACGAGGGTGCCGGCACCTCGCTCGCGCATTGCGGCGACGAAGGGATGGAAGGTGGCGGCCAGCCCGACGTTGTTGATGGCGAGCGTCTCGCGCAGGACCTCCAGATCGTCGCGGATCGCCGTGTCCATGCCGACGCTGATGCCGGCATTGGCGATGACGACGTCCGGCAGCCCCTGGGTCTCGATGCACTGGCGCCCGACGGCGGCCATGGCGTCGATGTCGGCCACGTCGGCACGGTAGACCGCCGCCTGCTCCGGCCCCAGGCCCTGCGCCGCGAGCCAGGCGCGAACCTCGTCGACGCGCCGCGCCACCAGCGCCAGCCGCCAGCCGGCACGCGCGTAACGCAGCGCCAGCGCCTGGCCGATGCCGCTGGACGCCCCGGTGATGAAAACCAGCGGCGCGCTCATCGCGACGCTCGCGGCGGGAACACGCCGCGCATCGGGCCGCTGAGGTCGAGCTTGCGCAGGCCGTGGTCGTACTCCAGCCCCCGCGCCTCGAAGACCGCGCCGTCGGGCGCCGTCACGCGCACCGGCAGGTGGCTGCGCACCCGCTCGCTGACGAGGAAGGCATGCAGGAAGTCGCCGTCCATGCGGATGGTCTGGCCGTTGGCGTCGGTGGTGGTGACGTGCGCGGCGCCCAGCAACTGGACTTCACTGGCGTCGCCCGTGGCAAGCGCCCGCCGGGCGTCGGCCAGCGTGACGCGGCCGTCGGGCGTGACGGCGCGGATGCGCACGCGGTCCACCTCGATCTGGTCGGTGGCGGGGTAGTGGCGCAGCTGCGCGCCTTCGATGCGCACCTTCAGCCGGCCATCGGCAGCAAAACGCTCGAGCGCGAAGTCGTTCATCGTGTAGTCGGGTTCCTGGCGCACCGCCTGCTCCGCGGACACGCGAGGCGCCGACGGCGTGTTCTTCACCAGCCACCAGGTCGCCAGGGCCAGCGCAGCCATCAGCAGCAGAGGGAGGTAGGCCGAGACGGCGTCGCGCACACGCAGCGCCCAAGGCACGCGTGGCGGCGGCGCGTCGCCCGGCCGGCGCGGCCCCGGGCCGACGCTGATCGGCACCTCGGGCAGGTCGGGCAGGTGCAGCTCGACGCTCATCGCCGCTCAGGCCGTGTCCAGCGAGGTCAGATGGCCGCGCAGCAGCGCCTCGTAGCGCCCGCAGGCGACGAGCAGCAGGTCGCAGAACTCGCGTGCCGCGCCATGGCCGCCGGCAGCCGTGGTGACGTGGTGCGCCACGGCCTTGACCTCGACGTGCGCATTGGCCGGGGCGCAGGCGAAGCCGGCACGCACCAGCAGCGGCAGGTCGGGCCAGTCGTCGCCGATCGCGGCCAGTTCGTCCCAGCTCCAGCCGCGGCGCGCCAGCAGCGCCGCCGCAGCGGCCAGCTTGTCGTGCACGCCGTAGACGGCTTCGGTCAGCCCCAGGTCGGCGACGCGGCGGCGCACCGCCGGCGAGTCGCGCCCGGTGATGACCACCGGCTCGATGCCCGCCTGGCGCAGCAGCTTCAGGTCGTGGCCGTCCAGCGTCGAGAACGCCTTGACGCTCTCGCCGTCGGCGCCGATGTAGATGCGGCCGTCGGTCAGCACGCCGTCGACGTCGAAGATCGCGGCCTTCAGGCCGGTGGCGCCGCCTTGCGCCTTCAGCAGCAGCTCGGGGGCGAACTGGATCGCCGCCATCTCAGATGACCTTCGCGCGCATCAGGTCGTTGGAGTTCAGCGCGCCGACCAGGCGGCCCTCGGCGTCGACCGCGAGCACGCTGGTGATGCGGTGCTGCTCCATCAGGCCGGCGGCGTCGACGGCCAGCGCGTCCTCGGCGATCAGCCTGGGGCCGGCGTGCATGACGTCGCCGGCGGTGAGGTCGCGCAGGTCGGCGCCGCGTTCGATGAGCCGGCGCAGGTCGCCGTCGGTGAAGATGCCGACCGGCCGGCCGTCGGCATCGACGAGCGCGGTGAAACCCAGGCCCTTGCGCGTCATCTCGCGCAGCACGTCGGCGAAGCTGGCGCCGGCGTCCACGCGCGGCACGGCGTCGCCGCTGCGCATCAGGTCGCGCACGTGCATCAGCAGCTTGCGGCCCAGGCTGCCGCCCGGGTGCGAGCGCGCGAAGTCCTCCTCGCGGAAGCCGCGCGCGTCGAGCAGCGCCACGGCGAGCGCGTCGCCGAGCGCGATCTGCGCCGTCGTGCTGGCCGTCGGCGCCAGGTTCAGCGGACAGGCCTCCTGGTCGACGGCGCAGGAGAGCACGTGGTCGGAATGGCGCGCCAGCGTCGAGCCCGGCTTGCCGGTCATGCCGATGATCGTCACGCCGAGGCGGCGCAGGGCCGGCAGGATGGCGGCGAGCTCGTCGACCTCGCCGCTGTTGCTGATCGCGAGCACGACGTCGCCGGCGATCAGCATGCCCAGGTCGCCGTGGCTGGCTTCCGCCGGGTGGACGAAGAAAGCCGGCGTGCCGGTGGACGCCAGCGTCGCGGCGATCTTGCGGCCGACGTGGCCGCTCTTGCCCATGCCCATCACGACCACGCGGCCGCGGCATTCGAGCATCGCCTGCACCGCGGCCGGGAAGCCTTCGCGCTGGCGTTCGGCCAGGCCGAGCAGCGCACGCGCCTCGATCTCGAAGGTGCGGGTGGCCAGTTCGAGCGCACGCTGGGGGTCGAAGGGGCGCGGCGAGGTCATGGGGCGTGCGGGGTCGAATAGGATCGAAGGATTCTAGATGGCCACCACCCTCGAACTCGTCCTGCTGTACCTCGTCGCCGCGGTGCTGGGGGTCGTGGTCTGCCGTTCGCTGAAGCTGCCGCCGATGCTGGGCTATCTGGTGGTCGGCGTGCTGATCGGCCCCAACGCGCTGGCGCTCGCCCAGGACAGCGCCGGCGTGAAGTACCTCGCCGAGTTCGGCGTCGTCTTCCTGATGTTCGTGATCGGGCTGGAGTTCAACCTGCCCAAGCTGCGCAGCATGCGCACCGTGGTCTTCGGCCTCGGGCTGTCGCAGGTCGCGCTGACGATGATCGGCACGCTGGCCGGCCACCTGCTGCTGGCAGCGCTGTACCAGCGCCTGACCGGCGACCCGTGGCGCATGTCCTGGCAGGGCGCGGTGGTGCTCGGCGGGGCGATCGCGATGTCGTCGACGGCCATCGTCGTCAAGCTGATGGCCGAGCGCCTGGAGCTCGAGAGCGAACACGGCCGGCGCGTGATGGGCATCCTGCTGTTCCAGGATCTGGCGGTGGTGCCGCTGCTGGTGCTGATACCGGCGCTGAACTCCAGCGGCGAGCAGCTGCTGGTGTCGCTCGGCTGGGCCGTGCTGAAGGCCGCCGGGCTGCTGGCCGTGCTGCTGGTCGGCGGCCAGAAGGTGATGCGCTGGTGGCTGACGCTGGTGGCGCGGCGCAAGAGCGACGAGCTGTTCATCCTGAACCTGCTGCTCGTCACGCTGGGCCTGGCGTGGCTGACCGAGCACGCCGGGCTGTCGCTGGCGCTGGGGGCCTTCGTCGCCGGCATGCTGGTCGCGGAGACCGAATACAAGCACCAGGTCGAGACCGACATCCGGCCCTTCCACGACGTGCTGCTGGGGCTGTTCTTCATCACCATCGGGATGAAGCTGGACTGGCGCCCGGTGCTCGACCAGTGGCCGCTGGTGCTGCTGCTGACCACCGTGCCGGTGGCCGCCAAGTTCGCGCTCGTCGCGGCGCTGGCGCGCGGCTTCCGCACCGCGCCGGGCGTCGCGCTGCGCACCGGCCTGTACCTGGCACAGGCCGGCGAGTTCGGCTTCGTGCTGCTGACGCTGGGCGCCGAGCGCGGCCTCGTCGACGCCGAGTGGATGAGCCCGATCCTGGCCAGCATGGTGCTGTCGATGCTGGCAACGCCGTTCATCATCATGCACGCCGACCGCATCGTGATGAAGCTCGCCGCCAGCGACTGGCTGATGCAGTCGGTGCAGCTGACCTCGATCGCCAAGCGCGCGATCCGCACCGAGAAGCACGTGATCATCTGCGGCTACGGCCGCAGCGGCCAGAACCTGGCGCGCATGCTGGACACCCAGCACATCCCGTACATGGCGCTGGACCTGGACCCGGACCGCGTGCGCCAGGCCGCCGCCGCCGGGCAGAGCGTGGTCTTCGGCGACGCGGCGCGGCTGCAGAGCCTGATGGCCGCCGGGCTGGCGCGCGCCAACGCCGTCGTCGTCAGCTACCCCGACACGCCGTCGGCGCTGAAGATCCTGCGCCTGGTGCACGAACACGCACCGGCGGTGCCGGTGATCGTGCGCACCATCGACGACTCCGACCTGGAGACGCTGCGCGCGGCCGGCGCCACCGAGGTCGTGCCCGAGGCCATCGAAGGCTCGCTGATGCTGGCCAGCCACGCGCTGGCGCTGGTCGGCGTGCCGATGCGCACCGTCATCCGCCTGGCGCGCGACGCGCGCGATGCCCGCTACAGCCTGCTGCGCGGCTACTTCCACGGCGCCGACGACGACACCGCCGGCGACCTGCAGCAGGAGCGCCTGGCCACCGTCACGCTGCCGCCGGCGGCGGCGGCGATCGGCGAACGTCTGGCCGACCTGGCGCTGGGTGCGCTGGAGGTCGGCGTGATCTCGGTCCGGCGGGCGTCGGGCCCGCCGGGCAAGCCGGCCGACGACACCGTGCTCGGCGCCGGCGACACGCTGGTGCTCTCCGGGCTGCCGGAGGCGCTGGCACGGGCCGAACAGCGGCTGCTGCGCGGCTGACGTCTCCTGCACCCGACGCCGGCCACCGCCGGCTCTTGCTCCAAGTCAATCGCCATCGCGGCGGCGAGCGGCCGGCCGCGGGGCCGCGCCTATCATCCCGCGCCATGAGCCCGGAGCAATACATCAAGACCCACATCCGGACGGTGCCCGACTGGCCGGAACCGGGCGTGCAATTCCGCGACATCACCCCGCTGCTGTCGAACCCGCGCGTCTTCCGCGTGCTGATCGACCAGTTCGTGCACCGCTACTTCGACGTGCGCCCGTCGGCGATCGCCGGGCTGGACGCACGCGGCTTCATCATCGGTTCGGTGCTGGCCTACGAGCTGAACATCGGCTTCGTGCCGATCCGCAAGAAGGGCAAGCTGCCGTTCACGACGGTCGAGGAGAGCTACGAGCTGGAGTACGGCTCGGCCACCGTCGAGATCCACACCGATGCCGTCAAGCGCGGCGACCGCGTCGTGCTGATCGACGACCTGATCGCCACCGGCGGCACGATGATGGCCGGCCGCAAGCTGCTCGAGCGCCTGGGCGCCGAGGTCATCGAAGGGGCGGCCATCGTCGACCTGCCCGAGCTGCACGGCTCGCAGCGGCTGCGCGACTCCGGGCTGCCGCTGTTCACGCTGGTGAGCTTCGAGGGCCACTGAGCCGATCGCGGGCATCGCCCGCAAGCGACCCCCGACGCCCGCCTGCGCGGGCGTCTGCGTTTTGGGTTCGAGCTGCGGGCCGGGGAGCCGGGGAGGCCCGCGGCGAGTCACTTGCCGATGCAGAACCGCCCGAAGATCTCGCCCAGCAGATCCTCGGTGCCGAACTCGCCGGTGATCTCGCCCAGCGCCTGGTGCGACAGGCGCAGTTCCTCGGCCAGCAGGTCCAGCGCGGCGTCGCGCTGCGCGGCGTGGGCCTGGGCCAGGTGCAGGTGGGCCAGCGTGCGCTGCAGCGCGTCGACATGGCGCGCACGCGCGATGAACACGCCGTCGGGCTGGGCCTGCCAGCCGGCTCGGCGCAGCAGCTCGCGGCGCAGCGTCTCCAGCCCGGTGCCGGCCTTGGCCGACAGCACGACGCCGTCGCCCGCCACCTGTGCGGCGGCGTCGGCCTTGTTGTGCACGTGCAGCACGTCGGCGCCCTGCAGGCGCGTGGCGATCTCGGCTTCGGCGGCCTCGTAGGCGGCGTCGCCGCGGCGCGTCAGGTCGTGCACGAAGAGCACGGCGTCGGCACCTGCGATGGCTTCCCAGCTGCGGCCGATGCCGATGCGCTCGACCTCGTCGGCAGCGTGCTCGCGCAGGCCCGCGGTGTCGACGACATGCAGCGGCACGCCCTCGATCTGGATCGTCTCGGCGACACGGTCGCGTGTCGTGCCGGGGATCGGCGTGACGATCGCCAGCTCGGCACCGGCCAGCGCGTTGAGCAGCGAGCTCTTGCCGACGTTGGGCTGGCCGGCGATGACGACGCGCATGCCTTCGCGCAGCAGCGCGCCCTGGCGCGCGCGCGCCAGGGCGGCGCCGATCGCGGCTTCGATGGCGTCCAGGCGTTCGCGCGCCCGCGCCTTCTCGAGGAAGTCGATCTCCTCCTCGGGGAAGTCCAGCGTCGCCTCGACCAGCGCACGCAGCTCGACGATGCGTCCGGCCAGCGTGTGGATCTCGGCCGAGAACGCGCCGTCCAGCGAACGCGCCGCAGAACGCGCGGCGGCCTCGGTGCTGGCGTCGATCAGGTCGGCCACGGCCTCGGCCTGGGCGAGGTCGATCTTGTCGTTGAGGAAGGCGCGTTCGGTGAACTCGCCGGCGCGCGCCAGCCGCAGGCCGATGCCGGCGCCGGCCTCGAGCACACGCGCCAGCAGCAGCTGCAGCAGCACCGGGCCGCCGTGGGCCTGCAGCTCGAGCACGTCCTCGCCGGTGTAGGAGTTGGGCGCCGGGAAGTGGATCGCCAGGCCGCGGTCGAGCACCGAGCCGTCGGCGGCGGTGAAGGGCAGCAGCGTCGCTGCGCGCGGTGCCAGCGCGCGCCCGAACAGCGCCTGCACCAGCGGCGCGAGATCGGGGCCGGAGGCGCGCACGATGCCCACCGCGCCGCGGCCGGCGGCGGTGGCGACGGCGGCGATGGGATCACGCAATCGGGCGAGCGACATCGGGCGATTGTCTCCGTCGAGAAGGGCGAAGCCCCCGCGGCTCGCGCCGGCGGGGGCTTCGGGTCTGGCGCGCTTCAGCCGGCCGTCAGGCCACGCCGAGCTTCTTGTTGATGTACCACTGCTGCGCGATCGACAGCACGTTGTTCGTCAGCCAGTACAGCACCAGGCCGGCCGGGAAGAAGAAGAACATGACGCCGAACGCCAGCGGCATGAACCACATCAGCCGGGCTTGCATCGGATCGGGCGGCTTGGCCCCCAGCGCCACCTGGACCAGCGACGAGGCGGTCATCAGGATCGGCAGGATGAACCACGGGTCCTTGGCCGACAGGTCGGTGATCCAGCCGATCCACGGCGCGTTGCGCATCTCGACGCTGGACAGCAGCACCCAGTACAGCGCGATGAAGAACGGCATCTGGATCAGGATCGGCAGGCAGCCGCCCAGCGGGTTGACCTTCTCCTCGCGGTAGATGCGCATCATCTCCTGCTGCATCTGCTGCGGCTTGTCCTTGTAGCGCTCGCGCATCTCCATGACACGCGGGTTGATGGCCCGCATCTTGGCCATCGACTTGTAGGCGCTGGCGTTGAGCCAGTAGAAGGCGATCTTCAGCAGCACCACGAGCGCGACGATCGCCCAGCCCCAGTTGCCGATCGCCGAGTTCAGCTTGTCGAGCAGCCAGAACAGCGGCTTGGACAGCGGCATCAGCCAGCCGTAGTCCTTCAGGTACTCCAGCCCCGGCGCCAGCGCGGCGAGCGAGGTCTCGAGCTGCGGGCCGACGAAGAGCTGCGACTCCAGCGCCTTGCTGGCACCGGGCGCGACCTCGCCCATCGGCAGCACCATCGCGATGGTGTACAGGTTGTCGCCGATCTTGGCCGTGCGGAACTCGCGCTGGCCTTCGGCGTTGACGATCCAGGCCGACGCGAAGTAGTGCTGGACCATCGCGATCCAGCCGTCGTTGGCGGTCTTGTCGTGGCCGGCGTCGTTCTTGGCGATGTCCTTGAAGTCGATCTTCTTGTACTTGCTGGTCGACGTGAACATCGCCGGCCCGGTGAAGGTCGAGTAGAAGTGCGACTCGCCCTCGGGCGCGTTGCCGTCGCGCGCGAGCTGCAGGTACAGCTGCGGCGTGACCGGCGTGCTGCCCTCGTTGACGAACTCGTGGCGCACGCCGACGGCGTAGTCGCCGCGCTTGAAGGTGTAGGTCTTGACCAGCCGGCGGCCGTCCAGCGGCGCGGTCTCGAAACGCAGCGTCAGCGAGTCCTGGCCGTCGGCCAGCGTGCGCGCCCCCGGGGCGACCGTCATCGGCGTCAGGTGCGTCGGCAGCGCCACGCCGGCCTGGCCGGTGATCAGGCCGGTCTGCGCGACGTACTCGCGCGCGGCGACACGGTCCAGCAGGACCACGTTCTGGTCCGGGTGGTTGGCATCGCGGTAGTTCAGCAACTCCAGGCGCACGAGCTGGCCGCCGATGCTGTCGAACGTGGCCTTGACGAGATCGGTCGTGACGACGACCTGCTCGCCGCCGGCGGGTGCCGCGGGCTGGGGCACGGCGCCGGCCGGCGTCTGCACGGCGGAGGCCGTCGGCACGCCGGCGGACGCGGCGCTGCCGGGCGCGGACGCGGCCGTCGCGGCCGGGCGGGCCGGGCCGCCGAACAGCGACGGTTGGCCGTTGTGCTTGTTCCACGCGTCCCACAACAGGAACAGCGAGGTGACGAAGACCACCCAGAGGATGGTGCGGCGGATGTCGGTCATAGGCTCGGTCTACTGGGCATCGTCCGCACCGGGGCGGACGAGCCGGGTGAACAGTCCCCGCGCGGGGTTCGGAAAGCGCTCGGGCACGGGATCGCAGCCGCCGTCGCACCAGGGATGGCAACGCAGCAATCGCCAGACCGTCAGCGCGCTGCCGCGGGCGGCGCCATGGCGGTCCAGCGCGTCCAGCGCGTACTGGGAACAAGTGGGCTCGAAGCGGCAGGCGTTGCCCAGCCAGGGCTTGAGCAGCAGGCGATAGCCGCGCACCAGCAGCACCAGCAGGTGCCGCGGCAGGTGCACGAGCTCGGCGACCATCTCAGCTGCGCCGCGCGCGGCCGAAGAGCTGCTCGAGCTCGGCGCGGGCGGCCTGGCGCAGCGCGTCGGACGCCGCCGACGGGAACTGCGCCACAGCGAAGGGCGCGCGCAGGCGCACCACCCACAGGCCGGGCGGCAGGACGTCGGCGTGCCGCGCCATCGCGGCGCGGATCTGGCGCTTGAGCAGCACGCGCGTGACCGAACGGCGAGCGTGCCGCTTGGGCACGACGCTGCCGAGCCAGCACCCTTCGGGAGCCGGCCGCGCCGAGTCATCCACAGGCTGCGCACCAGCATGTGCGTCGCCTGTGGACAACTTTGATTCCGCGGTGTGCAGCCGCTGCCAGCGGGACGCACAAGGCCCACCGCTCACGTGGTGAACGGCGAAGTGAGCGCTTCGCGATCGGCTGGGCGTCGCGAGCACGCGCTCGAAGTCGGCCTTCTGCACGATCGGCTTCACGTTCGGTTGCACGAGCGGGCGGACCGGACGCTACGCGGAGCCTCGACAGGCGGTTCGGGCCGCATGAAGCCGGCGCGCGGCACGTCGACGTGCCGGGCCAGAGCGGCCCGTCTCACCTTAGACGGCGAGGCGCTTGCGGCCCTTGGCGCGACGCGCGTTGATGACGGCACGGCCGCCACGCGTCTTCATGCGCACGAGAAAGCCGTGGGTGCGGGCACGGCGGATCTTGGACGGCTGGTAGGTGCGCTTCATGGTGGAGAACTCTCTCTTACCCTGGGTGAGAAATTCGGAAAACCCTCGATTACAGCAAGAAAAGCGTGTCGCGTCAATCAGTTAGATCGGATGTCCCCAGGTTGTGCTCCAAGGGATGGCGCGACACCGCCCGACGGCGATCTGTGGATAACTGGGTTGAAGTGGCGCCGTCGGCACGTAGAATGCGCCCCTTGCATGACAAGATTTCCACAATGACCGTAGACCTCTGGCAGCGCGGTTGCGAGCGCCTCGCGACCGAACTGCCCGAACATCAGTTCAACACCTGGATCCGGCCGCTGCCGCCGGCCCAGCTCAGCCGGGACGAGGCGGACGCCGCGATCGTGTCGGTGCGGGTGCCCAACCGCTTCAAGCTCGACTGGATCCGCGCCCAGTACGCCGGCCGCATCGAGTCGGTGCTCAGTGACCTGGCGGGCAAGCCGGTGCGCCTGGAGCTGACGCTGGCACCGCGCGCCGAGACGCCGACGCCCGCGCCGCTGCGCGCCAGCAACGGCTACGCCCACGCGACGGTCCCCGCGCCGATGGCGGCGCCGGCCGCTGCCGCCGCGGCCGCGGCGATCGCCACCGCGGCGGTGCCGCCGGCGCCCGTCGCCACGGCGCCGGCCCCGGCGTCCAACCGCCACAAGCTGAACCCGTCGCTGACCTTCGACACGCTGGTGCCGGGCCGCGCCAACCAGATGGCGCGCACCGCGGCGCTGCACGTCGCCGGCGCGCCGGGCCAGATGTACAACCCGCTGTTCATCTACGGCGGTGTCGGCCTGGGCAAGACCCACCTGGTGCACGCCGTCGGCAACGCGCTGCTGAAGGACCGCCCGGACGCCCGCGTGCTCTACCTGCACGCCGAGCAGTTCATCAGCGACGTCGTCAAGAACTACCAGCGCAAGACCTTCGACGAGCTGAAGGCCAAGTACCACTCGCTGGACCTGCTGCTGATCGACGACGTGCAGTTCTTCGCCGGCAAGGACCGCACGCAGGAGGAGTTCTTCAACACCTTCGAGGCGCTGCTGGCCAAGCGCGCGCACATCATCATGACCAGCGACACCTACCCGAAGGGGCTGGTGGACATCGACGAGCGGCTGACCAGCCGCTTCGACGCCGGGCTGACGGTGGCCATCGAGCCGCCCGAGCTCGAGATGCGCGTGGCCATCCTGATCAAGAAGGCGCTGGCCGAAGGCGCCGAGATGCCCGAGGACGTCGCCTTCTTCATCGCCAAGAACGTGCGCGCCAACGTGCGCGAGCTCGAAGGCGCGCTGCGCAAGGTGCTGGCCTACAGCCGCTTCAGCCAGAAGGACATCAACATCGCGCTGACGCGCGACGCGCTGAAGGACCTGCTGTCGATCCAGAACCGCCAGATCAGCGTCGAGAACATCCAGAAGACGGTGGCCGACTTCTACAAGATCAAGGTCGCCGACATGTACTCGAAGAAGCGCCCGGCCTCGATCGCGCGGCCGCGCCAGATCGCGATGTACCTGGCCAAGGACATGACCAAGAAGAGCCTGCCCGAGATCGGCGAGCTCTTCGGCGGCCGTGACCACACGACGGTGCTGCACGCGGTGCGCAAGATCGCCGACGAGCGCCAGCGCAACAGCGAACTGAACCAGCAGCTGCACGTGCTCGAGCAGACCCTGAAGGGCTGACGGCCGTCACCGAAGGCTGTGCAGGCCTGGGGAAAACTCCGGAACAACCGTGAACTTGTCCCCGCCGTCGCCGGCGCCCGGCAAGTTGTCCAGAAAACGCACCGCCAGAACCACGTCGTGACCCACAACGCTGCCCACCTGCTAAAGCGTTGTCGGAAAGGCGGAAAATAGCGTTGTCCCCAGAAGTTGCCGTCGCCTACTACGACCACCAAGTTAAAGAGGAAGACATGATTGTTCTGAAGGCCGCCCAGGAAAAGTTGCTCGAGGCCCTGCAGTCGGTGGCCGGCATCGTCGAGCGGCGGCACACGCTGCCGATCCTGGCCAACGTGCTGCTGCGCAAGAACGGCCCGGTCGTCGAGCTGACGACCAGCGACCTGGAGATCCAGGTGCGCACCAGCGCCGAGCTCGGCGGCGACGAAGGCCACTTCGCGACGACGGTGGGCGCGCGCAAGCTGATCGACATCCTGCGCGCGCTGCCGGCCGAGCAGACCGTGACGCTGTCGTCGGCGCAGAACAAGCTGACGCTGGCCGGCGGCAAGAGCCGCTTCACGCTGCAGTCGCTGCCGGCCGACGACTTCCCGCTGGTCAACGAGGCGGTCGACTTCGGCCCCACCTTCAGCGTGCCGCAGAAGACGCTGCGCCAGCTGATCAACCAGGTGCACTTCTCGATGGCGGTGCACGACATCCGCTACTACCTCAACGGCATCCTGTTCATCGCCGAAGGCAAGACGCTGACGCTGGTGGCCACCGACGGCCACCGCCTTGCGCTGGCCCAGGGCACGCTGGAGACCGACGTGCCCAACCGCCAGGAAGTCATCCTGCCGCGCAAGACCGTGCTCGAGCTGCAGCGCCTGCTGAAGGACGAGGAGACGCCGATCGAGATGCGCTTCGCCGGCAACCAGGCCAAGTTCGCGTTCTCGGGGCTGGAGTTCGTCACCAAGCTCGTCGAGGGCAAGTTCCCCGACTACAACCGCGTCATCCCGCGCAACCACAAGAACGCGCTCGTCGTCGGCCGCGCCGCGCTGCTGGGCAGCCTGCAGCGTGCCGCCATCCTGACGAGCGAGAAGTTCAAGGGCGTGCGCCTGAACCTCGAGCCCGGCGTGCTGCGCATCGCGTCGTCCAACGCCGAGCAGGAAGAGGCCAAGGAAGAGCTCGAGATCGACTACGCCGGCGACACGATCGAGATCGGCTTCAACGTCACCTACCTCATCGACGTGCTGGCCAACATGCAGCAGGAGATGGTGAAGATCGAGCTGCAGGACACCAACGCCAGCGCGCTGTTCACCGTGCCCGAGCAGACGGGCTTCAAGTACGTCGTGATGCCGATGAGGATCTGACGGAGTCAGATCCTCATCGGCTTCGCCTTACCGTTGAGCTCCCCCCTGCCCCCCGCCTAGCGGGGGGTTCTGACTTGATGATGGCCCGAGCAGTGCGGGCCGTCTTGCGAAAGCGCCCATGAGCGATTCGAACCAAACCCCGCCGAACGACTACGGCGCCAGCAGCATCCAGATCCTCGAAGGCCTGGAGGCGGTGCGCAAGCGGCCGGGCATGTACATCGGCGACACCTCCGACGGCACCGGCCTGCATCACCTGGTCTTCGAAGTCGTCGACAACTCGATCGACGAGGCGCTGGCCGGCTACTGCGACGACATCGTCGTCACGATCCACAGCGACAACTCGATCAGCGTCACCGACAACGGCCGCGGCATCCCGACCGGCGTCAAGATGGACGACAAGCACGAGCCCCGGCGCTCGGCCGCCGAGATCGCGTTGACCGAGCTGCACGCCGGCGGCAAGTTCAACCAGAACAGCTACAAGGTCTCGGGCGGCCTGCACGGCGTCGGCGTCTCGTGCGTCAACGCGCTGTCCAAGTGGCTGCGCCTGACGGTGCGCCGCGACGGCAAGGTGCATCGTGTCGAGTTCAAGCGCGGCGTCACGCAGGACCGCGTCATCGAGGTCCGCGACGGTGTCGAGACCAGCCCGATGAAGATCGTCGGCGACACCGACAAGCGCGGCACCGAAGTCCACTTCCTGCCCGACGACGAGATCTTCAGCCACGTCGACTTCCACTACGACGTGCTCGCCAAGCGCCTGCGCGAGCTCTCGTTCCTGAACAACGGCGTCAAGATCCGCCTCGTCGACGAGCGCAACGCGAAGGAGGACAACTTCGCCTTCGCCGGCGGCGTGAAGGGCTTCGTCGAGTTCATCAACCAGGGCAAGAAGGTCCTGCACCCGAACGTCTTCCACGCGATGGGCGAGAAGGCCAGCGAGCAGGGCACGACGATCGGCGTCGAAGTGGCGATGCAGTGGAACGACAGCTACAGCGAGAGCGTCCTCTGCTTCACCAACAACATCCCGCAGCGTGACGGCGGCACCCACCTGACCGGGCTGCGCGCGGCGATGACACGCGTCATCAACAAGTACATCGAGGACAACGAGCTGGCCAAGAAGGCCAAGGTCGAGGTCGCCGGCGACGACATGCGCGAGGGCCTGGCCTGCGTCGTCAGCGTCAAGGTGCCGGAGCCCAAGTTCTCCAGCCAGACCAAGGACAAGCTCGTCTCCAGCGAGGTGCGCGCGCCGGTCGAGGACATCGTCGGCCGGCTGCTGACCGACTGGCTGCTGGAGAACCCGAACGACGCCAAGATCATCTGCGGCAAGATCGTCGACGCCGCGCGCGCCCGCGAAGCCGCGCGCAAGGCGCGCGAGATGACGCGCCGCAAGGGCGTGCTCGACGGCATCGGCCTGCCGGGCAAGCTGGCCGACTGCCAGGAGAAGGACCCGGCGCTGTGCGAGCTGTACCTGGTGGAGGGCGACTCCGCCGGCGGCAGCGCCAAGCAGGGCCGCGACCGCAAGTTCCAGGCGATCCTGCCGCTGCGCGGCAAGATCCTGAACGTCGAGAAGGCGCGCTACGAGAAGCTGCTGTCCAGCGACGCCATCGTCACGCTGATCACCGCGCTGGGCACCGGCATCGGGCCCGAGGACTTCAACGTCGACAAGCTGCGCTACCACCGCATCATCGTGATGACCGATGCCGACGTCGACGGCGCCCACATCCGCACGCTGCTGCTGACCTTCTTCTACCGCCAGATGCACGAGCTGGTGGAGCGCGGCTACATCTACATCGCCCAGCCGCCGCTGTACAAGGTGAAACAGGGCAAGCACGAGCAGTACCTGAAGGACGGGCAGGAGCTCGACGCCTTCCTGCTGAAGGTGGCGCTGGACGGCGCCACCGTGCTGCCCGACGGCCTGGCCGAAGGCGGCCGAGCGGCGCTGCAGGGCGAGGCGCTGGAGCAGCTGGCGCGCAAGTACATCGTCGCCAACAACGTCGTGCAGCGCCTGGGCAACTGGATGGACCTGGACGCGCTGCGCGCCATCGCCAACGGGCTGGAGCTGGACGTCGACAGCGCCGAGGCCGCGCAGGCCAGCGCCGCGGCGCTGCAGGCGGCGCTGAAGGACGCGACGGTGGAGTTCCACGTCGACCCGCGCACCGACAAGCCGCTGCTGCGCATCGGCCGCCGCCACCACGGCAACGTCAAGACCAGCGTCATCACGCAGGAGTTCCTGCACGGTGCCGACTACGCCGCGCTGGCCGAGGCCGGCCGCACCTTCAAGGGCCTGCTCGGCGAGGAAGCCGTGGTGCGCCGCGGCGAGGGTGAGAAGCAGAAGGAACAGAAGGTCGCCGACTTCCGCGCCGCGATGGACTGGCTGATGGTCCAGGCCGAAGGCGCCGTCGCCCGCCAGCGTTACAAGGGCCTGGGCGAGATGAACCCCGAGCAGCTGTGGGAGACGACGATGGACCCCAACGTCCGCCGCCTGCTGCGCGTGCAGATCGAGGACGCCATCGAGGCCGACCGCGTCTTCACGATGCTGATGGGCGACGAGGTGGAGCCGCGGCGCGAGTTCATCGAGAGCAATGCGTTGAGGGCGGGGAATATCGACGTTTAATCGCTGTTGAGTCGCGTAGGGCGCCAGAGTTTTTGCGACTGGCGCCACAAAAAGGCGACTGGCTGACAAAGTTAGGGCGACTGGCCTACATGGCGGGGTTGGCCGAGCATCTTTAGCAGGCCGTTGAAAAACTGACCGTCGGCACATTCCAGCCCGTGAAGATGAGCCGCCCCGAGGTCATCCAGTACGTCTCCGCGGCGAAATTGACCTCCCGAAGGCCCTTGAGACGCCATTCCCGGCCCTGAAGTCGGCAATTCGGCGGTTCGTGGCCGTCATCACGCCCCCTGCGGACGCACGACGGCCAAGCTGCGCAGCCGCGTGAGGTTGTAGGCGGCCATCGTCAGCGTGAAGAGCTGGTCGACCTTATCTAGTCCGCGCAGCATCACCTGCCGCATCGGACCGACGACCTTGCCCCAGCCGAAGCACTGCTCGATGCACTTGCGACGCCGCTGGCTGACGGCGTAGCCGCCGTGCCGCGTGGTGCGCCCGTCGATGGCGCTGCCGCCTCGGCGGCCCAGGTTCTGCGCGACGTGCGGCGTGACGTCGTTCTCCCGGCACGCCTTCACGAAGCCGCGCGTGTCGTAGGCCTTGTCGGCACCCACGGTGATGCGCCGTCCCGCGGCCCTGGCCGCGTCGCCGACCATCTGCGCGGCCACCTCGCGTTCGGCTCGGCCATCGCTCTGGCTGGCCTGCACGTCCACCACCAAGCCGTGGCGGTTGTCCGTCATCACGTGCCCCAGGTAGCTCGGCAGCGCGGGTGCCGCATCGCTCTTGCGGTACAGCTTGGCCTCGGGGTCGCTCCTGGACTCGTGCGTGTCGTTGCTGCGCGGCTCGCCGCGCCAGTCCTCGGGCGGCCGGTCGTCGTCGCTGCCGTCCTTGCGCCGCACGCTCTTGTGGCTGGCCCAGGCCTGGATCAGCGTGCCGTCCACGCTGAAGTGCTCGCCCGACAGCAGCCCGCGCGAGCGCGCCGTCTCCACCGTCGCGTTGAACAGGTCCGTCACCACGTCGTGCTCGATGAGGCGGTCGCGGTTCTTGCTGAAGACCGAGTGGTTCCACACCGTGTCCTCTATGGCCAGGCCGACGAACCAGCGAAACAGCAGGTTGTAGGAGATCTGCTCGACCAGTTGCCGCTCGCTGCGCACGCTGTAGAGCACCTGCAGCAGCATCGCGCGCATCAGCTTCTCCGGCGCGATGCTCGGGCGACCGCCCTTGACGTCGGCCTCGTACATCGCGGAGAACTTGCCGTCGAGCCGCGACAGGGCTTCGTTCATCCACTGCCGGATCGGCCGCAGCGGGTGGTTGGCTAGAACGAAGTCCTCCAGCCGCACCGTGCTGAACAGCGATTCGTTGTAGCCGTCGGCGCCTCGCATCGACTTCGTCCTCCGTCCTCGATGGCTGGATGCTCTACGCAGCGGGGCGGGGCGTCCAGAGGTTCTTCAACAGCCTGCTAGGTCGATGCATGAAGATGAAGGGTCGTGTCGTGGTGACACCGCGCGCATTGGCTTCCCAAACGCGGCGCCATCATCGTGCAACCAGGTCGCCGCATTGGGTAGGATCAACAGCCACGAAGTCAGGGAGATGCGAATGAGGTATTCAATCGATCATTTTTGGCGGCAGCGATTCGCGCAGGTCCGCGCGCAGACGCCATCCACCGCTCTACCGGGCTGGGATGCTGCTCCTCGTCACTCGTCGGCATTCGTCGAGGCCGCGCTTTCTTTGCGGGAAGACTTCGACGACCTTTCGCAGAACGTCTGGCTTATCGCTGCCCCAGGAGCAGTGGGTAAGTCGACGCTGGCCAAAGAGATCTGCGTCGCGACGAATGCTGTGTACCTGGATCTCGCGACGGCAACCACGGTCGCCGGCAACTACCTGGTAGGCGGCCTCGTGAAGGCTGGGCTGTGGGGCGCATGGCAGGCCGGACAATCAACGCTTCTAGTCGATGCGCTGGATGAGGCGCGGCTGAGGGTGACCCAAAGCTCCTTCGAAGACTTCCTTGCGGACGTTGCGAACGTCGCCGGAACTCGAGGGGTGCCGATCGTGTTGCTAGGTCGAGTCAACATCGTAGAGGAGGCTTGGTCGATTCTCAACGAAAAGTCAGGGCTCAATCCACCGATCTTTGACATCGAGCTCTTTCAGCCTGAACTTGCGAAGACGTTTGTAGGAGCAGCCATTGAGCGACTCGCCAAGCTCACCGACCCGAAGACTGGAAAGCGGAGTTATCCACACCTGGAAGGAGCGCTCACTGCACATCACTCGGTGTACGAGAAGGCAGCGTCGTCCTTGGTCGATCACCTAACGAGTGAGACGAGGGCGGACGGTCGTCAGTTCGCTGGGTATGCACCGGTCCTCGAAGCTGTCGCAACTGTGATCGCTTCAGAGTCGAATCCGGCAAAGATCGACGACGCTGTCGAATCGATCTTCAAGGGCCAAGTTCTTGGTCGGGTCACGTCCGAAGTAATGATCCGAGAGGCAGGCAAACTCTCCAATCAGCTTGCGGCAACGGTATCGGGCCTGGACCCGACAGGTCTCTACGACGCCGAGGAACAGTTGTCGAGGCTCGCATGTTTGGTTCTTGGCGCAGGCACCCCGAAGATGCCGACCAACCTACCGCAGCATGCCGTCGCAGCTTACGATGAAGCTGTCCAGAGCTTGCTACCACAACACCCATTTCTGGATAGCAGGACGCAGAAACCGGCAGGTGCGGTTTTCGGCGCGTGCATTCTGGCGGGTGCTCTTACAGGGCAAGACAAGGAGGTTGTCCGCGCCGCGGAGCGGTTCGCAAGCGGGGGACCCAACACGCCGAATCCCTTCCTGCTAACGTTCTACAAGCAGGCCCTTAACGGTAAGAACGTCATCCCCGCGGAGCACGTTGGATTGCTCTACGCTTCCCTGGAAGCGACGGCAGGGGTGGGCGACGTCGTTCGTCTAACGGCCGAGGGCGAAGGCTCGCTGGAAGTTGAGATGTCCCTATCGCCGCAGGTCGGCGACGAAGAGGTCCACGAATTCACGACCATCGCAGGCAGCGAATTGCGTTTCGGTCGTCGCGTCGGAGGCATTACGGTCGATGCCGAGGATGTAGACATTGAGCTCGGAGAGGGTGGCCAACTTGATCTCGTCGCCCCAGTGGCGCTGAAGGGACGGAACTTGGTCCTCAACTGCGGCGAGCTTGTGGTGAAGGCCGACCATTCCAAGGCAGACGACCACGTCGTGTACATTGAAGCGGCACAGGCGATGGCTGATGCCGGACTTCGCCCCCCGACAGTACGGCCAGGGGTGAAGCTTCAAGTCGCGTGGCCGGAGTCAAAGGCCTATCCGTGGAACCACTTCGCATCCACCGGCGGGGAAGACCCGGATCCGCGGATGGCGGACGCACAGCGTGCGCTTCGACGCCTCTGCATCTCCTTCCGCTCGCATAGCAAAGGCCGGCTGGCCCGCTACAAGGGTAAGGTCGAGCATTTCCGCATGACAAAAGGTGCCCTTGGTATCGCACTGCGGGACCGTCTTCTGGCTGACAAGGTTTTGACGCTCGAGGGAGCGATGTACTTCCTAGAGCCCAATGTTCTTGGCGAAATGGTCGGGGTGAGCTTCCAAGACTTGAAACTGAAGCACTACTCACCGCAGTCTCGTGCGTACCTGCAAGACGTGCTGGACACACTCGGCCATTAGCACTTAACAGCTTAGTCAGTAGGCGTCAGACGTCACACGGGTTGATGCAGCTTTCGCCGGGCTGGAGCGATTCGCCGTGAAGCGTCACGTCGACCGCCTGGTCCACCACTCGACCATCCTGGAGATGAACGTGGACAGCTACCGCCGCCGCGCTGCGTTGCCGGCGACCCGGCAACGCAGCGCAACCCCAACCTAATGATCAACGCCCGACCGCACCGCTCACGATAGTTGTCGCTGACAGCTCAAGATAGTTGACGCCGGGCATTGGGATAGCGCTCAGCTGTCCACACCATGACCGAAAGGATTTCCCTCTCTTGGGGATACAACTCTGGGCAGATGTAAAGGGTCGGAGGTCGGAGAGTCCTCAAGAGCTGCAGCCCAGCCGCTGTTGCAGTGGTAGGTGCCCTCTTCGCGCTGCAGTGGTAACCCGGCACATGGTGGACGGCGGCGGTTCTCCGTACAACCCCGGCTGCTGCGCGCAGAAGACGTCGTCGCGGAATCACGACAGCCGGATACCTCCACGCAGGCAGCCCAAGCCCTCGGCCTGAAGTTGCAGGTGGTCTACCAACTACTCTCGAAGGGGCTGCTGCGTGCGCTGCGCCGTCGTGTCCACGGACGATTCGCCCAGTTCATCGAGGCGGCGGAGGTGGAGCGCTTTCGGAGGCAGTTCCGGCCCTTGAGCGCCGTCTTTCCCGGTGCAGGACGGTCAGCGCCAGAACTGGCCCGCGCGGCTGGGATGGAACTCGTGTCTGGACCGAGCGTCGACGGCCTGCGGCAGTATTTTGTGCGCTGCGTTGGTCCGGCTTCTGGCGGTGTCAGCCAAGATATGCGCGCCGCGTCCCATGTGGTCGGGCCTACCGGCGGTGAGCGGGCCCCGAAGGAAGGAACCTGAAGACATGCTCGGCTACTACTACCTCGCCTTTGTGCTGGCGCTCGCGTTCGTGGGCATCGGGTTCTACCTGCTGGGCCCCAAGCTGAAGCATTGGGATGAGAAGCTGACCCGCCAGCTCAGAGAGATCGAGGCCAAGCGCGGCAAGGACGGTCAGGGGCCGGATGAGCAGCTTGCGTCGCAAGCCGGCGGCTCGAGCACGACGGTTGGGCCGCAAGACATCGGCGCTGAAGCAAATTCAAACCCGGGCCAATGAGTCGACTTCCCGCCGCGTCACGAGACAACGTCTTGACGCTTCACACCTAGGGAAGACCGGCCGGAAGAACAGCAATCCCGCTCAATGTTCGTCCTCGTTGCTGTTGTCTGGAACGCGCTTGTCAGGAGGCCGCGGCCCCATCGAAGGATGCCGCCGGCAGCGGCTTGATCCGGCGAATCACAGCCCTCGCGGCCTTCTCCGCCCGCGCTAGGTCGTGAGCAACCTGCATCCGCATCCACACATCGGCACTACCGCCATGCTCGGCGCCCAGCCAACGCTCCAGCCGCAGCGCCATTTCGGGCGACACGGCGGCACGGCAGTTGATGACCCGCGAGAGTGCCGCACGCGACACGCCAAGCGCGTCCGCGGCCTGCGTCACAGACTGCCCCAGGGCCGGCAGTACGTCCTCGCGCAGCGTCTCGCCAGGATGCGGCGGATTGAACATTTTCATGCTGAACTCCATCAGTGGTAGTCGCGGTAATTGGCCTGTTGCAGCAGGCGGTCCCAAAGGGGAGGCCAGATTCCGGGATCGTGACCGACATGGGGCATCGGCGATCGGGTTGCGCGTTGGCAGTGTAGGGTACCCCCGCTGACCCTCGCGGATCTGCGCCGGCAAACCGGGGCGAGCTACCAGCCGGCCGACGCCGCCCTGGTCGAATTGCAGAAGCTGGGCGTCGTGAGCGGAGAGCGGGACGGCCCGCTCCTGCTGCACGGACTGCGTCCGCTGGCGCTGCGCAAGCTGGCCGACGAGCACGCCATCGCGCGTAAGTCGGTTCGTTTCATCGATCCTGCCGGCAATGCCCGAGCTCCGGAAGCGATGGCGCAACGCCTGTTGTCCCTGCGAAGCAAGCGAGGCGTGGATAAGGTGGCGATCTCCGGGGTGCTGGGCGCCTCGCGCTACTTCCCCGCCCTCAACATCACCGCGGCGCCGCGCGTGGATCTGAGCGTCTACGGCGGCGACGAGCGCTTCGTGGCCAAGCTGGACGCCGGCCTGCTGCACACCGACGACCTGAACCACATGCCCGTGCTGGTGGTGCACATGCAGCGCGACTGTCGTCCGCCAGAGGTCGTGGACAAGGCACCTGAGCTGGCCGCCCGACTGGACTGCCTGGCGGACCTGGAGGACCTGGGTCTGCAGGAGCTGGCCGGGGAGTTCGCGTCCGAGCTGTGTGAAGGCGCGAAAAAGGCCCCATGAAGCTGGAAGCCTCACTGTCCCGATCCTAAGTGGTGGCCGCGTTGGCCACGGAACTGTCGACCGACGTGGGCGCCAACGTCATCGCTTCGCCGGCGACCGCGGGCGGACTATCCGCACCAAAGACGAGGACGGTCTGTTCTCGCCGCAATCCGAGGCAATCGCGACGGTGAACGAGTTCGCCGGCTAGCTGATCCCCGTCGACTGGAAACGCGTGGTGAACCGGAGGCGAGCGCCCCGGGCAACGAGGGAGACGACGAGGAGGTCCTGCCGAGGGTCCGCCTTGTCCCGGCGGCGGGCCTGGCGCGTCCAATCGCCGCGGACGCGGGAGTTGCGGAAGCAGGCACCAAGTCGCCAAACCGGCGGCAGTCCCACCTCTGCGCCGCCGAGGCCGTGCGTGCGCGCAAACTGTGGCGCGACGGTAGGCCAGTCGCCGATACTTTGACACCGCCCAACAAGGTCAGTGGCGAGAGCACGGCTAAGTCGTTGTTTTGTATAGACTCGGTGGGCAAAAACTATGTCGCCCTACGAGTCGCACATCACGTGTGAGCCAAAGGCCCATAAGTTGCGGAACTTATGGGCTTTTTTTCAACTGCGGCCAGAGGTAGTCAACATCAAAGATGGCGCGCTACTAACCGCCACACCGGCGATTCGAAAAGAGTCCTGACTGGACTGCAACGCCTCCAGAATGGCTGGCGACCCTTTTCTCACGCTGTTCCATTTTTCATTCTTCAAAATGCTGTGCAGCCACATCAAGAAGTTCATCTACTTGAAGACGAAGAAGACGGCGGGGACTTCGACCGAGATATTTTTCGAGAAGAGTTGCTGTCCGCCATCCTTGTATGTCGAGAGCCACGCCCGGCAGGAGTTGGTGACTGACGCCGGCATCATCGGCTACCGCGGACCGGACCAGCGTGGGTCAACCTACTTCCACCACATGACCGCCTCGCAGGTGCGGAGCCTGCTCGGCGAAGACGTCTGGCAGTCCTATTTCAAGTTCTGTGTCATGAGGAATCCTTATGACAAGGTCGTCTCGATGTTCTGGATGCAAACGCCGGAAGCTGAACGCGAGCGCCTTGCCGTCGCGCGTTTCGAGGATGTCAGGGATCGCTTCTCGGACTACGTTCGGAACGCACACCTCCTGCCTTTGGATCGAAGCGTCTACATGATCGATGAAAAGGTCGCCGTCGACTTCTTCATCCGCTTCGAACACCTTCGCGAAGACCTGCAGGTGGTCTGTGATCGGCTCGACATCCGGCAGCCGGTCGAGGGGCTGGGGCGGTACAAGACGGACTGCAGGCTGAGGCCAGAGCACTTCGGTCTTTATTACAACGAAGAGTCCACCGCGATCGTCCGACAGCATTTCGCCTGGGAGATCGAACAGTTCCGCTACGGTATCTAGCAAGCTGTCGACGAACCTCCGGCCGCCCTGTCCCACGGCTGCCGGTGATGCACGACCCGGCCGTCTGACGTCGCGGCTCAGCGCCCCAGCAGCCCGCGCGCCCGCAGCCGCTCGCTGCCTTCGGCGAAGCCGGCCGCCAGCAGTTGCTCGGCCACCTGGGCACGCTGCACCTCGTCGAGCCCGGGCTGGCGATCCAGCCGCTCGAGTTCGGCGCGGGCGGCGGCGATGCGTTCGGCCCAGCGCGCCTGCTCGGCCAGTTCGTCGGCCAGGCGCTGGCGCGCTGCGGAGTCCAGGCGCGTGGCGTCGATCAGCGCGTCGGCGCTCGCGGTCTGCCAGCCGCTGACCAGGCGGGCGCGCAGCGCCGCTTCTTCGTCGCCGTAGAAGGCCCGCGCCCAGGCTTCGCCCAGCCACTGCACCCGCTGGGCGTGGCGCTCGTCGAGCGCGGCGGCGATGCTCTCGGGGTCGTCGGCACGCGGCGCCAGGCTGGCCGGCGCGGCACGCAGGCCCTGGTAGGCCTGCCACAGCCGCTCGACCTCGGCGGCCGCGGTGGCCGGCAGCTCTCGCCGTGCCTGCTCGCCCACCCAGGCGCCGATGGTCTCGGCCGGGGCCTGGCCATCGAGCTGCAGCGCGTAGTCGAAACGCCGGCGCAGCGCGGCCGAAGGCACGAGGCGGCCGTCGACCACCGGCCCCCAGCCGCCGTCGGGCGTGGTGCCGCGCAAGGCGCTGCGCTCCAGCACCCAGCGCTCGAACTCCGGCGGCACGGCCAGCGTGGCCCGCCAGGCCGGGCGCGCCGGTTCGGCCGGCGCGGCGGCCCGGGCGACGAGTGGAGCCGCTGCAGGTGCCGCCGGCGGGCGGGGCTCGTCCGGTGTGTGCCAGAGCAGGCCGAGCGCGAGCACGGCCCCCGTCGCCACGCCGGCGGCGGCCAGACGCGGCGCGCTCACAGCCCCGCCGTCTTCAGACGGTTGGCCTGGCTGCGGTAGAAGGCCACCGGGTCGGACGCGAACAGGTTGCGCAGGCCCAGCGCCTGGTTCACCTCGTCGAGGTGGTTCCAGCCGTAGTCGTCGCGCAGCACCGTGCCCCAATGCGACGAGCAGCGGCCCACCAGCCCGTCGTTGGGCTCGCCGCCGAAGAAGGCCGAGGCCAGCGTCAGGAAGGCGTCGCCCGGGTCGAGCAGGTGGGTGACGACGCTGGTGCCGCCCACCGAGGCATAGCGCACGCCGTTGACCACCGCCGGCCCCTGGCCGCAGGCCGAGGTCGGCGCGCCTTGCGGGAAGCGGATGTTGAAGGCCGCCGCCCCGGCGCTGTTCAGCGAGGTCAGCGAACCCAGCGAGTCCTGCGGCAGCTGGGGCTGGCCCGAGATCCAGGAGATCACCGTGCCCAGCGCGTTGACGATCGCCGCGACGACGCCGGTCAGCCCGGTGGCCCCGGCCGCTGCCTGGATGCCGTCGGCCACCGGCGAGCCGGTGTGCGGCGAGCCGACCGTCGTCACCGAGGCGACCAGATCCGGCGCGACCGCGGCGACGTAGCGCGCCGTCGGCCCGCCGTGACTGTGGCCGATGAGGTTGAACTTGCCGTAGCCGTAGGCCGCCTTCAGCTGGCGCAGCTGGGCCAGCAGCTGCTCGCCACGCGCCTCGCTGCTTTCCAGCGCCGAGACCGAAGGCGTGAAGACGACGGCGCCGCCCGAGCGCAGCGCCGCCGGCACGCCGTAGAAGTAGTCGACCGGGCCGATGGCACCGAAACCCAGCATGCCGTGCACCAGCACGATGGGGTAACGCGTCCGGGTGTAGGTGTCGGCCTGCGCCAGCACCGGCGCCAGGGCGAGGGACAGGGTCAGCGCCAGCGCGGCGCAGCGGGCGCGGATGCGTCGGGTCATGTCTCCTCCTGATCTTCTTGGATGCCGCCTGTGAAGACGGCGAGCGCATCACACCCGAGCGACCGGCCGGTCGGCATCAGGGCTTGCCCGTGACGCCGGGGTGACTCCCCAGATCGCAGGCGACAGGTGGTCACCCGCGGCACACTCGCGGCCGAACGCGACACGCCGTCCCGCGATGAACTCCGGCCGAACCTTCAAGGGCAACAAGAGCTTCCTGCCGAGCAAACCCTGCGCGGTCTGCGGCCGGCCGATGGTCTGGCGCCGCGCCTGGGCGAAGAACTGGGACGAGGTGCGCTATTGCTCCGAGGCCTGCCGCAAACGCAAGACCGCGGAGCGCGGCGCATGAGGCATCTGGTGCTGGTGCTCGGCGACCAGCTCGACGCCGAGGCCGCGGCCTTCGACGGTTTCGACGCCGCGCACGACGCGGTCTGGATGGCCGAGGTCGACGAGGAGTCGACCCACGTGCCGTCGAGCCAGCCGCGCACGGCGCTGTTCCTCGCGGCGATGCGCCACTTCGCCGCCGCGCTGCAAGCCGACGGCCGGCGCGTGCACTACACACGGCTGGACGACACCGGCAACCGCGGCCGTCTGGCCGACGAGCTGGACGCCGCGATCGAGCGCCTGCAGCCCCAGGCGCTGGTGATGACCGCGCCCGGCGACCACCGCGTGCTGCGCGCGCTGCAGGCTGTCGCCGCAGCGCGCGGCCTGGCGTTGGAGCTGCGACCCGACCGCCACTTCTTCTGCACCGTGCGCGAGTTCGCCGCCCACGCGGGCGCCCGGCGCACGCTGCGGCTGGAGTATTTCTACCGCGAGCAACGCCGCCGCCACGGCGTGCTGATGGACGGCGGCGAACCCTGCGGCGGGCGCTGGAACTACGACGCCGACAACCGCGAGGCCTTCGGCCGCGACGGCCCGCCGCCGCACGCCGAGCCGCCACGTTTCGAGCCCGATGCGATCACACGCGAGGTGCTGGACCTGGTGCGGCACCGCTTCGCCGGCCACCCCGGGCGGCTGGACGCGTTCGCCTGGCCGGTGACGCGGGCCCAGGCGCTGCACGCGCTGCAGCGTTTCGTCGCCGAGCGCCTGGCCGGCTTCGGCCGCTGGCAGGACGCGCTGTGGCCGGGCGAGCCCTGGCTCTGGCACTCGCAGCTCTCGGCGGCGCTGAACCTCAAGCTGCTGAACCCGCACGAGGTCGTGGCCGCGGCCGAAGCTGCCTACCGCGCCGGCCGGGTGCCGCTGGAGAGCGCCGAAGGTTTCATCCGCCAGATCCTCGGCTGGCGCGAGTACGTGCGCGGCGTCTACTGGACGCGCATGCCGGGCTACGCCGAGCTGAACGCCTGGGACGCGCACGAGCCGCTGCCGGCCTTCTACTGGAGCGGCGACACGCCGATGGCCTGCCTGGCCGACGCCATCGGCCAGACGCTGGAGCACGGTTACGCGCACCACATCCAGCGCCTGATGGTCACCGGGCTGTACGCGCTGCTGCTCGGCGTCGAGCCGAAAGAGCTGCACGCCTGGTACCTGGCGGTCTACGTCGACGCGGTCGAGTGGGTGGAGCTGCCGAACACGCTGGGCATGAGCCAGAACGCCGACGGCGGCCTGATGGCCAGCAAGCCCTATGTCGCCAGCGGCCGCTACATCGAGCGGATGAGCGCCGGCCGGCTGTGCGCCGGCTGCCGCTTCCGCCCCGGCGAGCGCACCGGCGACAGCGCCTGCCCGTTCACGACGCTGTACTGGGACTTCCTGCTGCGCCACGAGGCCAGGCTGGCCACCAACCCGCGCATGGTGATGCCGCTGAAGCACCTGACGCGCCTCGACGCGGCCGAGCGGGCGCGCATCGGCGAACGTGCGGCGGCGCTGCGGGCGGGAGGTTTCTGAGGCCCGGCTTCAATGGGCATCGGCCGGGGTTGCCTCCGACGCCTCGGCCTCCTTCAGGCGGACGGTCCAGTAGCCGCCCGTTTCCTGCTGAACGGTCAGGCGGTCATAGGTGCGCAGCATGTCGAGCAGACCGGAATGGCCGTAGAGCTTGGGTGTGAACGCCGGGTCGGTTCGCTTCAGATACTGGCCCAGGGGCCCAAGATGCACCTTGCCTTCCGAGGTGTCACCGGCCAACAGGCTGACGGCCTCGATGACGAAGCGCGGGCGGCGCTTGGGCAGCGGTTTGGAAGGCTCTGTCCCTGGCGCCTCGACCTTGGCCTTGGCCAGGCCCGCGGGTGGCATCTCCGGAGCCTCGGCAGTCGGCCTGGCCCATTCGAAGAACTGGTCACTGGCGTTGCGCAGCGCGGCGGGTGTCTTGGATTCGCCAACGATGTGGACCGTAGCCCCTCGCTCCCGGAGCTTGCGGCAGAGGTAGGCGAAGTCGGAATCGCTGGTGACAAGGCAGAAGGTGTCGGCGCGACGGTCGAACAGCGCCTCGATGGCGTCGAGTGCAAGCGCGATGTCCGAGGTGTTCTTGCCGGCGGCGTACTGGTACTGCAGGCAGGGCGTGAACGCCAGCCTCACCAGCGCGTCCTGCCAACGGTTGGCCAGCGTCGTGTGGTTGCCGTAGCCACGCCGCAGCACGACACGGCCGAACTGGGCGACGACGCGCAGGGCGTGTTCCAGCACCTCGGGGGTGGTGTTGTCGCAGTCGACGAGCACCGCGACCCGGCCCTCGCCGGCGTCCTTCTTCTCGCTCATGAGCCTCCCTCGGCCGTCTCGAATGCGGCCTGCACGGCCCCGATGCTGCCTCGGGGGCCGGGTCCGTCAAGGGCGGGTGCTCCCGCGAGCAGACGAGGTGCGGCTCAGACGATCAGCAGCGCCCGGAAGTCGTTGACGTTGGTGTAGGTCGGCCCGGTGACGACGAGGTCGCCCAGGGCCTCGAACAGCGGGTAGCTGTCGTGGCGGTCCAGCAGCTCGGCGGGCTTGAGGCCCGCGGCCGCGGCGCGGGCCAGCGTGTCGGGCGTGACGATGGCGCCGGCGTTGCGCTCGACGCCATCGATGCCGTCGGTGTCGGCAGCCAGCACGTGCACGCCGGGCTCGCCCTGCAGCGCCAGCGCGCAGCCGAGCAGGAACTCGCCGGCGCGGCCGCCGCGGCCGCCCTTGCTGCGCACGGTGACGGTGGTCTCGCCGCCGGACAGCAGCACACACGGCCTGGCGAAGGGCTGGCCTCGGCGCGCGACGGCGCGGGCCAGCGCCGCGTGCACCTTGCCGACCTCACGGCTCTCGCCTTCGATCTCGTCGCTGAGCACGTGGGCCTCGACGCCGGCCTCGCGTGCCAGCGCCGCAGCGGCTTCCAGGCTCTGCTGCGGCGTCGCGATCAGCTCGACGGCGTGGCCGGCGAAACGCGGGTCACCGGGCTTGGGTGTCTCGAAGGCGCCGCTCTCCAGGCCGGCACGTGCCGCCAGCGGCAGCTCGATGCCGTAGCGGCGGCAGATCGCCAGCGCGTCGGCACACGTCGTTGCATCGGGCACCGTCGGGCCGCTGGCGATGACACCCGGGTCGTCGCCCGGCACGTCGCTGATCAGCAGCGAACACACACGCGCCGGTGCGGCCAGCGCCGCCAGCCGCCCGCCCTTGATCGCCGAGAGGTGCTTGCGCAGGCAATTCATCTCGCCGATCGACGCGCCGCTCAACAGCAGCGCGCGGTTGACGGCCTGCTTGTCCTCCAGCGTCAGCCCCGGCGCCGGCAGCGACAGCAGCGCCGAGCCGCCGCCGGAGATCAGCGCCAGCACCAGGTCGTCGGGCCCCAGGCCCTGCACCAGCGCGGCGATGCGGGCCGCCGCGGCGCGGCCGGCGGCGTCGGGCACCGGGTGCGAGGCCTCGACCACCTCGATGCGCCCGCCGCGCGCGCGGTAGGCCAGCGGCACGTGCTGGTAGCGCGTGACGACCAGCCCCGACAGCGGCGCGTCGGCCGGCCAGGCGGCGTCGAGCGCGGCGGCCATCGCCCCGCCCGCCTTGCCGGCGCCGACGACGACGGTGCGCCCGCGTGGCGGCGGCGGCAGGTGTGCGGCGAGCACCTGCTCGGGCAGCGCGCGGCGCACCGCGGCGTCGTAAAGCGCACGCAGGAAGGCGAGGGGGTCCAGGCGAGGGTCGGGCAGGGCAGGCATCACGCCAGCTTATCGGACGTGCCGGCAGCCCGGCCGGGCGTGGCCTATGCTCGCAGGCCGTTCCCGAAGTTCCGCATCAGCGCCTTGTCTCCCGCCACCGCCCCCGACGACACCCGCATCACGCGCCTGCCCAACGGCGTGCGCATCGTGACGATCCGCATGCCGCACGTGCACACCGCCAGCATCGGCGTCTTCGTGCGCAGCGGCAGCGCGCATGAATCGAAGCTGGACAACGGCATCAGCCACTTCGTCGAGCACATGGTGTTCAAGGGCACGCTGATGCGCGACGCACGCCGCATCAACCTCGACGCCGAGCGCCTGGGCGCCGAAGTCAACGCCCACACCGACAAGGACCACACCGGCTACACCATGCACGGCCGGCCGGCCGACGTGCCGCAGCTCGTCGAGATGCTGGCCGACCTGGTGCGCCACCCCACCTTCCCGGCCGAGGAGCTGGAGCGCGAGCGCCAGGTGCTGCTGCACGAGTGCACCGAGGACGAGGACGACCCGCTGTCGACCGCGTTCAAGCTCTTCGACAAAGCCTGCTGGGGCACCCACGCGCTGGCCCAGTCGGTGATCGGCCCGCGGCGCAACATCGAACGGTTCGGCCGCGACGCGCTGGTCGACTACCTGCGCCGCCAGTACACCGGCGCCAACGTCGTCGTCGGCGCCGCCGGCGACATCGACGTGCCGGCGTTCGAGGCCGCCGTCGAGGCCGCCTTCGGCACGATGGACGCCGGCCACGAGAACCTCGTCGCCGCGCCGGTCTACGCCGGCGGGGTGGCGACCAAACGCCTGTCGGGCAGCAGCCAGGCGCACCTGGTGCTCGGTTTCCCGCTGCCCGGGCTGGCGGTGCAGGACCCGGCCGGTGTGCTGGCCGCAGCCGTCTTCGGCGAAGGCATGAGCTCGCCGCTGATGGACCGCATCCGCGAGCAGCGCGGCCTGGCCTACTACACCGCCTGCTCGGCCGACGTGCTCGACGTCGCCGGCCAGTTCGTCGTCGAGGCCTCGACCTCGCCGGAGCAGATCGACGAGCTGCTCGCCGAGACGCTGGCGCTGCTGAAGGCCCAGGCCGCCCACGTCGGCGACGAGGACCTGGAGCGCGCCAAGGCCCAGCTCGCGGTGCGCCGGCTGCGCGCCCACGAGCGCCCGTATCGGCGCCTCGAGGACGCGGTGCTGGACCTCTACGCCACCGGCACGGTGTGCGACACGCGCACCTGGTGCAGCCGGATCGACGCCGTGCCGGCCGAGACGGTGCGCGCGGCCTTCGCCCGCATGCTGGCCGCCGGGCCGACGGTCGCCTTGTCGGGCGAACTGCCGCGCGCCGCCGGCGAACGCGTGCGTTCGCGGCTCGCCGCGGCCTGAACCGGCTTCAGCGCTTGGGCGGGCGGCCCTGGCCTTCGGGCCGCGGGCCGCGTTCGCCACGCGGGCCTTGCGGGCGTGCGCCGTCACGGCGCGGGCCGGGGCCACGCTCGCCGTCACGGCGCGGGCCACGGTCGGGCCGCGGGCCGCCGGGACGCGCCTCGCGCGGCGGCATCGGCGGGCGTTCGGCACGTTCGCGACGGGCCTGCTCGAGCACCGCTTCCAGCTCGCTCTCGGCGATGCCCTTCAGCGCGCAGAAGTTGGCCGGCGTCAGCGTCGTCGTCTCGAAGGCGCGCAGCAGCCCGGCGCGGTCGCGGCGCGCGTCGTGGTCGGCCTGCTGCTGGCGGCGCGCCTCGGCGTCGGCGGCACGGGCCGCAGCACGTTCGGCGGCGCGGCGCTGCTCGTGCACGCCACGGCGGCGCGTGATCTCGGCGGCGGCCAGCTCGCGGTGCTCGGCGCTCAGCTCGCCGGCCGGCTGGCCGTCGAGGTCGTAGCGCTGCTCGGACTTCACCAGCGCCGACAGATAGGCGTTGGACGTCGTGTAGCGGTGCAGGAAGACCGACAGCGTGCGGCGCGTGAAGACACCCGGCGCACGCGCCTGGATGTCGGCCTGGATGCGCAGCTTCAGCGGCTTGGGCGGCGGGGCGAACAGCGCCGGGAAGAGCTCGGCCAGGCGCGCGGCGCACTCGGCCGGCGACAGCTCGGCCACCGCGCGTTCGGCGGGCGCGGCCGCGCCGGGTTCGGCCGGCGCCTCGGGTACCGCGGCCTCGGCCGACAGCTCGGGCTCCGGGGCCACGGTGGCGGGGGAAACGGACTCCGCGCCGGTATCGGGCAGGATTTGATCGTCGTCAGGCATGGAACACAGCGCGGAAAGGATCGTGGATTGTCGCCGGTGGCGCGGGCGGGCGCGAGTGCGGTCTGCAAGCGCGTGCCGAATCGAAGGCCGGGCCCACGGGCTCAGACCCCGCCGTCAGCGAGCACGACACGGTTCTTGCCCGCGGCCTTGGCGCTCAGGCAGGCCCGTCCGGCCCGGTCGATCAGCGCCACCGGCGCCCCATCCTCGGCCGAGAGCATCGCCAGGCCGATGCTGACCGTCACCCCGATCGACCGCCCGTCGGTGGCGACGAAGGTGGCCGCGGCGACGGCCACGCGGATGCGCTCCATCACCGCCAGAGCCGCCTCGACCGGCGTGTCGGGCAGCACGATGCAGAACTCCTCGCCGCCGTAACGCGCCAGCCAGTCGACCAGGCGCACGTTACCGCCGGCCAGCGCCGCGAACTCGCGCAGCACGATGTCGCCCGACGGCCAGCCGTAACCGGCGTTGATGCCGTGGAAGTTGTCGATGTCGAGCAGCGCCAGCGCCAGCGGCCGGCCGCTGCGCTGCGCCTGGGTGACCTCGCGCGCCAGGCGTTCGTCGAAGTAGCGGCGGTTGTGGGTGCCGGTCAGCGCGTCCTGCAGCGCCTGGCGGCGTGCGCCCTCGACGAGGCGCCGGCCCATGTCGCCGACGATGCGCGCGAGCCGGTCGCTGAACACCTTGGTGACCTCGGTGAAACGTTCGAGGTCGGCGTCGATGTCGGGCGCGTTGCCGCCGCTGACCGAGTTCTCGAAGCACATCAGACGGTCGCGGCCGGCGCCCTTGGCCTCGTACATCGCGGCGTCGGCCTGGCGCATCACCTCGACTTCGCTCAGGTGCGGCCTCAGCACCGTCAGGCCGGCGCTGGCCGTCAGCACGAGGCTGTGGCCGGTGGACGGCACCTCGATCGGCGCCGACAGCCGGCGCAGCAGCGCGCGCGCATCGTTGAGCAGGGTCTGCAGGTCGTAGCGGGTGAGCAGCAGCACGAACTCGTCGCCGCCGACGCGGCCGATCGCGTCTTCCGGCGATGAGCCGGCGGCCAGGCTCTCGGCGGCGCTGCGCAGCAGCTGGTCACCGACGGCGTGGCCGCATTCGTCGTTCAGGCGCTTGAAGTGGTCCAGGTCCAGCCGCAGCAGGCCACGCACTTCGCCGGGCAGCATCTCCTCGAGCGCCTTGCGCAGGCGCTGGCCGAAGGCGCGGCGGTTCAGCAGCCCGGTCAGCGTGTCGCGATGCTGCCAGGCCGAATCGCGGTCGCGCCGCATCAGCCGGTCGAGGCGGGCCGCCAGGTGGTGCGCCGACTGCGGCGCACGCACGATCTCGTCGCGCAGGTCGCAGACCTCCAGCGCGACCGCCTCGGCAGCGGCGTCGTGGGCCAGCACCAGCGTCGGGCGGCGGTCGCCGGCGCAGGCGGCACGCAGCGCGGCCTCGTCCCAGCAAGCCGATGTCGGCAGCACACGCAGGTCGGCCGCCAGGCGCGGCGCCGCCGCCAATGTCGATTCGATGACGCCATAACCCATGGCGCGCAGCGCCGCCGGCGCATCGGCCACGGCACGAGATTCGTCCGGATTGATCCAGACGATGGTTTCCGCTCCCACTCTGTCCTCCCGGGATGGCGGAACAGGGCAGGCACCACCGACGCCGCGACTTCCGGGTGATCCATCCCCGGGAGGATTTTCGCCGCCCACCGCGGCCGGCCGCCTTGCGCCAGCACCGGGTCGCCTGCAAATCGGCCACGCCGCTCCAGCCGGATTTGCTTGACGTGTCTCAGTTCACGCCATCGGCGCCACAAGCTCTCGAGCGACAAGGGAAAAAGCCGATCAGGACAATCTGGTATTGCCCCGATCGCCACGGCAGCACGTGAAACACGACATCGATCCGACCGCACTCCTGCACGGGAATCCGGCTTGTCCGGCCCGCGAGGCGGCGCCGGTGTGCGCGCCACCTCCACAGGGCGCCGCGATGCAGCGCGTCAGGCGTCTCGTGTTGCGCAGCCTGGTCGTCGGACTGACCGGCTGTGCCAGCGTGCCGGGGCCCAGCACCGGCGGCATCACCTGGTCGCCGGCGCTGGAGCTCGGCGGCAGGACCTACGCCGCCGAATGGGTGCTGCCGGCCGGCGAGCCGCAGGCGCTGCTGGTGCTGCAGCACGGCTTCTCGCGCAGCTGCGCCAACCTGCGCGAGACCATGCGCCGCATCGCGCGCCAGGGCCTGGCCACCTTGTGTGTCAACGCCGACATGGCCTACGGCAATCCGGCGCTGGCCGACACGATGGCCGCGGCGCTGTTGAGCGGCCTCGTGCTGCCGGACGGTCGGCCACTGCCGCAGCGCATCGTCGTCGGCGGGCATTCGGCCGGCGCGGCGTTCGCAGCGCGGCTGGGCTGGCGGCTCGATGCCTCGGCCCCCGCTCGCCTGGCCGGCGCGCTGCTGCTGGACCCTGTGCCCGTGCCCGGCTTCGCGGACCAGCTGCGCGCGGTGTCGCACGCTGGCCAGCGGCCGGTGCTGTCGATCGCGGCGGCTCCCGACGGCTGCAACGCCGAGCAGCGTGCGACGCCGGTGCTGCGAGAGCTGCACGATGAAGCCGCGCGAGCCGGCCATGACAGCGTCATCGCCTTCGACATGGGGCCGGGCTCGACGCATGTCGATGCCGAAGGCGAGGACAGCGACTGGCTGGGCCGCACCGTCTGCGGCACGCCATCGGCGGCCAAGGTCGAACAGCTCAGGACGGTTGCGGCCGGCTGGGCTGCGGACCTCGCTGCCGGCCGCGTCCCGAGCGCCGGGACGCTGCTCGGCACGGCCCGAGATCTCTGAATCCCCCTGCGGTTGTCCCGCGATGCGGGCCTGCGCCGCGGCAGGTCTGCAGTGTCGGCGCGCCTCGGCTGTTATCCAGTATTGATGTCATTTCTCTGATTGGTAGTCGTAGTAGAGGCCCCGTTCGCTGGGGACAAGCACCAAAAGCGCTGCGGAATCAAGAGCTTGCAGGGTCGTCAAGGCTGTGGGCCGACCCCGGTACGGTGGCGTTCGCGTTTCTGGACAACCTGCCGGACAGGCCTCGGCCTGTGGACAACCCGGCGCTTGCGCAAGAACCATCCCCAGAGTTGTCCACAGCCGAGTGCCAAACCGTGCCCAGGCTGGCGCCGAAGTGGAAAACCTGTGGAAGAAGTGCCGCGTGGGCCGTGACGGCCGGGGCAGAGGGGGCGCGCGAACGGCGCCGGGAGGCCCGGATGGCGGCGAGTCTGCCGCGGGGCCTGGAGTCAGCCGCTGACCTTATCAGTCTTTTCCAGGCCCGGCGAGCCTTGAAGCCACGCGCCGCTCGGACACCTTGCACCCCGGGCTGCGAGGTTCAGAATGGGCTCGTCAAAGAGGAGTACGACGATGAAGGCGCAAGTCCAGACCCCCACCCGGTTCGTGGCCCCGAACCTCGACGAGGACTTGCCGCTGGACGCCACGCCGCCCGGCGAAGGCGAGATCGTCCAGCGTCCTGACGGCTGGTACTGGCTGGCTGCCACCGGACGCCAGGAGTTCGGCCCCTACGACAGCGAAGACGAGGCCTTGCAGGCGATGGAAGCGGCCTGCGACGGCGAGATCGAGCCCGGCGAGACGCTGTTCGATGCCGAGCAGGAACTCGGCATCGCCGACTGGCTGGACCCGGACACCGGCGAGCCCGCCGAAGGCGTGCACACGCGCCTCGAAGACCACTGAACCCCGCCCCGCCCGGGTCGTGAGGCCGGCGGTCCGCGACCGCCCGGGCCGGCCGGCTCAGAAGCCCGCGCCGGGCTGCGCCAGGTAATCCCGTTCGTCGGCCGTGCTGGGCCGGCCGAGCACCGCGTTGCGGTGCGGGAAGCGGCCGAAACGGCGGATCACGTCCCGGTGGCGCTGCGCGTAGTCGAGCGCGTCGGCCAGGCGTTCGTCCTCGGCCGCCAGCGCGGTGAACAGGCGCACCGACTCGTCCTGCAGCGGCAGGCTCTCGGCGTGTTCGAACGGCAGGTAGGCGAACCAGCGCTCGATCGTCGTCAGCGCCCGGTCGGCACCGCTGGCGACCAGCGCCTGGGCCAGCGCCAGCGCGCGGGCGTCACCGGCGAAGGCCCGCGGCTGGCCGCGGAAGATGTTGCGCGTGAACTGGTCGAGCAGCAGGATCTCGGCCAGCGGCACGGCCGCCCAGGCGGGTGGCAGCGTGCCGGCGAGCGCCGCCTCGACCTCGGCGCCGAAACGTTCGGCGACGAGGCGGTCGAAGGCGTCGCTCTTGCGGAACCAGTCGGCCCGCGCCGCGTGCGGCGGCGGGCCGAACCAGAAGCCGAGCGTGTCGACCGGGGTGTTTACTTCGACCCCGCCTTGAAGCTCGTGAAGATGCGGGTCTGCACGCGGCGGATGTCCTGCGGCACCGCGTCCGGCGAAGTCAGCTTCTTCATGTCCTCGGGCGACAGGAAGACCGTCGGGTTGGACGCCACTTCCTTCTTGACGAACTTCTTCGACGCCGCGTTCGGGTTGGCGTAGAAGACCTTGTTCGTCAGCGCCGCATGCACCTCGGGGCGCAGGATGTAGTTGATGAACAGGTGGGCGTTCTTCGGGTGCTCGGCGTCCTTCGGGATGGCCATCGAGTCGAAGAACATCGTCGCGCCGCTCGGCGGGATCAGCACCTGGATCTCGACGCCGGTCTTGCTGTCGATCGCGCGCTGGCGCGAGATGTTCATGTCACCGGCATAGCCCATCACCAGGCACAGCGAGCCGTTGGCCATCTCGTCGATGTAGCCCGACGACGAGAAGCGCGTCACGTAGGGCCGGGCCTTGGCCAGCACCTCGCGCGCGGCGTCGTAGTCCTTGGCGTTCTTGCTGTAGGGCTCCTTGCCGGCGTAGATCATCGCCACCGGCAGCACTTCGGAGGCCGAGTCGAGCACGCTGACGCCGCAGCTCTTGAGCTTGCTGGCGTACTCCGGCTTGAACAGCAGGTCCCAGGCGTTGGCCGGCATCGGCGTCGAGCCCAGCGCGGCCTTGACCTTCTTGACGTTGATGCCGACGGTCACGTAGCCCCAGAGCCAGTCGACGAGGTACTGGTTGCCCGGGTCGACCTTGGCCATCTGCTCCAGCACCGCCGGGTCGAGGTTCTTCCAGTTCGGCAGCAGCGACTTGTCGAGCTTCTGGAACAGGCCGCCTTCGATCTGCGCCTTCGCGAAGTGCGCGCCCGGCACGACGATGTCGTAGCCGGTCTTCCCGGCCACCAGCTTGGCGTGCAGGATCTCGTTGCTGTCGAAGATGTCGTACCGGACCTTGATGCCGGTTTCCTTCTCGAAGTTCTTCAGCGTGTCTTCGGCGATGTACTCGGCCCAGTTGTAGATGTTCAGGACCTTGGGCTCGGTGTTCTGCGCGCCCGCGGCGAAAGCCACGGTGGCGGCGCCGACGGCGAGCAGCGAACGCAGGACACGGGTAGTGCGGGACATGAGGGCTTTTCTCCGGAACGGGTGAGGGCCAGACGGGAAGGGTTCAGGCCGGATTTTCGCCGACCGCGGGCGTGCGCCTCTTGAACATCGCCCAACCTTCCATGGACATCACGGCTTCGTCGTGCTGGTTGAACACTGTCCAGGTCGAGCGCACCAGGCCGACCGTCGGCCGGCTGGCCATCGGCCGCGCCTCGGTGACTTCCATGCGCACCTTCAGCGTGTCGCCGGGGTAGACCGGCTTCTGCCAGCGGATGTTCTCCAGCCCCGGCGAGCCCAGGCTGGCGGCGTCGAGCAGGTACTCGTCGCAAATCATGCGCATCGTCATCGCCGCGGTGTGCCAGCCGCTGGCGCACAGCCCCTTGAACAGCGAGTGTTTGGCCGCCTCCTCGTCGAGGTGGAATGGCTGCGGGTCGAACTGGCGCGCGAACTCGACGATCGCCTCGCGGGTGACGGTGGTGGCGCCGAAGCTGCGCACGGTGCCGGCGGGGAAGTCTTCCCAGTGGTGACGCTTGTCCATGCGAGGCAGGATAGCGGCCGGGCGGCGACAATGCCGCCGCTGTCGACTCTGTGCTGTCACCCATGACGCAACTGATCCTGGGCCTCGTGCTGTTTCTGGCCGCGCACTCGGTGCGCATTTACGGCGAAGACTGGCGCACGCGTTTGCGTGCGCGGCTCGGCGAGAACGGCTTCAAGGGCCTGTACTCGGTGCTGTCGCTGGTCGGCCTGGTGCTGATCGTGCGCGGCTACGGCGAGGCCCGGCTGGACCCGGTCGCGCTGTGGACGCCGATGCTCTGGACGCGCCACCTGGCCTCGCTGCTGGTGCTCGTCGCCTTCATCCTGAACTTCGCCGCCTACGTGCCGGGCAACCAGATCAAGGCGAAGCTGCACCACCCGATGGTCCTGGGCGTGAAGGTCTGGGCCTTCGCCCACCTGATCGCCAACCACACGCTGGCCGACCTCGTGCTGTTCGGCAGCTTCCTGGTCTGGGCGGCGCTGGACTACCGCGCCGCGCGCCAGCGCGACAGCCGTGCCGGCACGGTCTACGCGCCGGGCCGGCTGTCGATGACTCTGGTGACGGTGGCCGTCGGTGTCGCCGGCTGGGCGGTGTTCGCCTTCTGGGCACACGCCTGGCTGTTCGGGGTGCGGCCGCTGGCCTGAGCCCCGGCGGGCCGGGGTGACCGGCGTGTGAACAATGCACCACCCGTTCGGGGGGCGAAACGGCCGAAAGCGCTGAAACCGGACTTCCGGGTGATGGCGGGCGGCGCGTGTGCGCGTCAGGATGAAGCCCTGCGAATCGCTTGAGGGGGCGACGATGTCCACGGTCTTCATTTCCCGCCGCCGCGGCCGGTCGGCCGATCTGTCCGTCTCGGCCGCCGAGGCGGCCGCGCGCGGTGTCGCGGCCCCGGCCTGCGGCTGGTACGAGTCCAGCCTCGAACTGATGCAGGGCCTGGCCGTCACCGAGCATCCCGGCCTCGACGAGTTCTTCCACGCCGATCTGGCCGAGCCGTCGGCCGCCGCGGCGCACCCGCGCGGCGTCGGCGGCTGACGCTTCGTCGGCGCCGCCGGCAGTTCGTCGGCCTGCGCCACCGGTCGTCGCAAGCCGCTCGCGACCGGCCTCCCCGCTGCCTACAGTGGACTCCATCGCAGCACGTCACCCCAAGGAGTCCACGATGAACAACCGCCTTGCCCCCCGCCTGTTCGCGCTGGCCAGCGCGGCCTTCTTCACCGTCGTGATGCTCTCGGGCATCGACTCGCTGGCCGCCGCCGACGGCGCCTCGGCCTACATCGCGCAGAGCGCTGCCGCCGCGCCCCGCGCCTGAGCCTGAGCCTGCTTCCTCGGCGACGCCCGGCCCCGGCCGGGCGTTCGTCTTTGTGGACGGCGATCTCCGCGTTCGTGCGGAGCGACAGTGGCCGGCACTTTGCTTAGCCTGGGCTCCACATCGTCAAGGAGCCTCGTCCATGCCCCAGATCGTGCGCCCGCTCGCCGTTCTCGCCCTGGCCTTCGCCGCGTCGGCCGCTTCCGCCCAGTCCACGCTGGACAAGGTCAAGGCCAGCGGTGCCATCGGCGTCGCCTACCGCGAGTCGTCGATCCCGTTCTCCTACCTCGACGACAAGGCGCAGCCGGTCGGTTTCGGCTTCGAGATCTGCGGCCGCATCGTCGACGAGGTGAAGAAGGTCACCGGCCGTCCCGACCTGAAGGTCAACCTGCAGTCGGTGACCAGCGCCAACCGCATTCCGCTGCTGGTCAACGGCACGATCGACATCGAGTGCGGCTCGACGACCAACAACAGCGACCGCGCCAAGCAGGTCGCGTTCGCGATCAACTACTTCTACACCGGCACGCGTTTCCTGGTGCGCAGCGACTCGGGCATCAAGTCGCTGGCCGACCTGAACGGCAAGGTGCTGGTGTCGACCACCGGCACGACCAACTTCCGCATCCTGCGCAACCTGATCAGCGAGAACAAGCTGCCGGTCGAGCTGATCGGCGCCAAGGACCACGCCGAGGCCGCGCTGCTGGTGCAAAGCGGCCGCGCCGCGGCCTTCGGCATGGACGACATCCTGCTCTACGGCCTGCGCGCGAGCTCGGCGAACCCGGCCGAGCTGGCGGTCGTCGGCGAGTCGATCCAGGTCGAGCCCTACGCGATCATGGTCCGCAAGGACGACCCGGCGTTCAAGCAACTGGTCGACGGCGTGCTGGCCGGGCTGATGAAGAGCGGCGAGTTCGAGAAGCTCTACCGCAAGTGGTTCCTGTCGCCGATCCCGCCCAAGGGCATCGTGCTGAACGCCCCGATGGGCAAGGAGCTGCAGGACAACCTGAAGGCGCTGTCGGACAAGCCGGCCACCTGAGCTCCGCAGCGCCGGCACCACGCCGTCACCGGCCTTCGCATGCCGGCAACGTAGCTGGGCGATGATGTCGCCCTGGCCGGCCGTGGCGCCGGCGCCCAGGAGAACCCGATGCAGCAGATCAACCGCCGGCGCTGGCTGACGCTGGCGCTGTCCTCGCCGGTGGCGTTCGCCGGCTGCGGTGGTGGTACCGACACGAGCAAGGCCCATGTGCGCTTCATCAACGCCAGCTCGTACGACGCGCTGACGCTGACCGTCGACGACGAGCGGCTGTTTTCCGGCATCGCCTGGGGCGACGAGACGAGCTACCGCGACGTCGACCCGGACGACTGCCGCTCGACGATCTCGCGCACCGGCTCGGCGACGGCGCTGGTCTCCAGCTTCACGCCGTCGCTGTCCGAGGACGACGACTACACGCTGCTCGCCTGGGGCCCGGTCGGTGCACTCGGCTGGCAGCTGCTGCACGAGAACACGTCCGAGCCCAAGAGCGACAAGACCAAGGTTCGGGTCTTCAACGGCGCGACCGATGCCGGCGTGCTGGACGTCTACGTCACCGCCGAGGACGACGAACTGGCCGACTCGGTGGCGATGCAGTCTTCGGCTGCGGTTGGCACGCTGGCGGAGTTCGTGACGATCGACGCCGGAACCTGGCGTGTGCGTGTCACGGCCGCCGGCAGCAAGACCGACGTGCGGCTCGACGTCTCCAGCGTCGTGTTCCCGGGCGGCAAGGTGTTCACGCTGGCGCTCGCGGCCGCGGCCGGTGGTGCTCTGGTCAACGGCGTGCTGCTGCGCGAGCACAAGACGACGCTGACACGCATCGATGCCACCCAGGCGCGTGTGCGTGTCGCCGGTGCCGCCGCCGGCAGCGCCACCGTGACCGCGACCGTCGAGGGCCGCGAGCTGGTGTCCGCCGGCTCGCCGGTGGTCAGCGGCTACGCGCTGGTCGCGGCCGGCGTGCCGGCGGTCACGGCGCGCATCGGCAGCACCGACGTCAGCGCCGCGGTCCCCACGGCGACGCTGGCCGCCGGCCGGGACTACACGCTGCTGATCTACGGCAGCGCAGCATCGCCGGCCTCGGCCTGGCTCGTCGACGACAACACGCTGTCCACCGGCAGCAGCAAGGCGCGCATCCGCCTCGTCAACGCGGTGGCCGGGCTGGGGTCGACGCTGTCGCTGAAGTCGGGCTCGTCGCAACTGGCCTCCGGCGTCGAGGTCGGCGCCGGCTCGGCCTATGCCGAGGTGTCGGCCACGGCCAGCGGCTCGCTGACCGTCACCTCGCCGGTGGTCGACGGGCCGGTGCTGGCGCTCACGGACCTGATCCTCGAGGGCGGCAAGGTGTACACCGTGCTCGTCGGCGGCACGCCGGCGGCGCCGATCGGCGATCTGGTCGAGGACCACTGAGATGAAGACTGCACTGTTTGCCGCCTGTTTGGGCGTGCTGTCGGCCGCCGCGTCGGCGGAGCCGATCGGCGAGGTCGACACCGTCTTCAAGCTGATCGGCCCCGACCACAAGATCGTCGTCGACGCCTACGACGACCCGGCGGTCAAGGGCGTGACCTGCTACGTCTCGCGCGCCAAGACCGGCGGCATCAAGGGCGGCCTCGGGCTGGCCGAGGACAAGTCGGACGCCTCGATCGCCTGCCGCCAGACCGGGCCGATCTCGTTCCCCAAGCCGCTGCCGCAGCAGGAAGACATGTTCAGCGAACGCATCTCGCTGGTCTTCAAGCGGCTGCACGTCGTGCGCATGGTCGACGCCGGGCGCAACACGCTGGTCTACCTGACCTATTCCGACCGTGTCATCGAAGGCTCGCCGCAGAACGCGGTGACCGCCGTGCCGGTCGACCGCGCGACGCCGATCCCGCTCAGGCGCTGAGCGTTCGCGGCGCCGCGCTCCGGCCGATCAGGCGAGGCGGCCGGCGCGGAAGTCTTCGACGGCTTCGAATATCTCGCGGTTGCTGTTCATCACGAACGGCCCGTACTGCGCGATCGGCTCGCCCAGCGGCCGGCCGGCGACGAGCAGCAGCCGCGCGCCGGCCGTGCCGCCGGTGACGGCGACACCGTCGCCGCGGTTGGCCATGATCGCCATCGGCCCGGGCTCCAGCGACCGGCCGCCGAGCTCGACGGCGCCATGCACGACGACGACGAAGGCGTTGTGCGCCGCCGGCAGCGGCTGCTCGAAACGCGCGCCGGGCGCGAGTTCCAGGTCGACGATCAGCGGTTCGGTCGTCTCGCGTTCGACGGCGCCGGCGACGCCGTGCGTGCGGCCGGCGACGACACGCGCGCGCACGCCGGTCGCGTGCCACTCGGGCACCTGATCGGCCTCGATGTCGCGGTACCACGGGTCGCGCATCTTCTCGCGCGCCGGCAGGTTGAGCCACAGCTGGAAGCCGTCCATGCGGCCGTCCTGCTGCTCGGGCATCTCGCTGTGCACCAGGCCGCGGCCGGCGGTCATCCACTGCACGCCGCCGGGGCCGACACGGCCTTCGTGGCCGGCGCTGTCGCGGTGGCGCATGCGGCCCTCGACCATCACCGTGACGGTCTCGAAGCCGCGGTGCGGGTGGTCGGGGAAGCCGGCGATGTAGTCCTCGGCGCGGTCGGTCGCGAAGCGGTCGAGCATCAGGAAGGGGTCGAGCCGGCGCTGCAGGTCGTGCGTCAGCAGGCGCACGAGCTTCACGCCGGCGCCGTCCTGCGTCGGCTGGCCGGGAACCAGGCGTTCGATCGGGCGCGGGTCGAGCAGGGTGGGGGCGAGGGTGCTGTCCATGGTCTGCACTGTAGGAAGGCGGCGGCCTTCCGGGGTTCAGTCGCTCTGTATGCAGCGTTCGGCCGGGGTTACCGGCCCTCACACGGAACGGGGCTTGCCCGGGTGAGCACCCGAGCCCCCCACGACCAGAATGCGCCGGACCCCACCGGTCGCAGGAGAGCGCCGAATGCCCGACGCCGTTTCCGAGCTTGCCGCCCGTTTCCGCGCGGTGCGCGCCCACAGCGAAGCCCTGGCGGCGCCTCTGTCCGCCGAAGACCAGCAGCTGCAGGCGATGCCCGACGCCAGCCCGACGAAATGGCACCTGGCGCACACCAGCTGGTTCTTCGAAGCGGTGGTGCTGGCGCCGCACGCACCGGGTTTCAGGCCCTACGACGAACGCTGGGCGCGGCTGTTCAACTCCTATTACGAGAGCCTGGGGCCGCGCCACCCGCGGCCGCAGCGCGGGATGCTGTCGCGGCCGTCGCTGGACGAGGTGCTGGCCTGGCGCCGGGTCGTCGACGCCGGCGTGAACGCCTTCATCGCCGAAGCCGACGCCGACACGCGCGCCGCGGCCTTCCCGCTGGTCGAATGGGCCTGCAGCATGAGCAGCAGCACCAGGAGCTGATGCAGACCGACATCCTCGCCGCGCTGGCGCTGAACCCGCTGGCGCCGGCGGCCTTCCCCGGCGAGCCGCCGCCGTGGCCGGCGGGTGTCGCGGGCTGGCTGGGCTTCGAAGGTGGCGAGGCCGAGATCGGCCACGTCGGTGCCGGCTTCGCCTTCGACAACGAGACGCCGCGCCACGCCGTGCGGCTGCAGCCCTACGAGATCGCGCGCCAGCTGGTGACGAACGCCGAGTACCAGGCCTTCGTCGACGACGGCGGTTACCGCCGTGCGGCGCTGTGGCTGTCCGACGGCTGGGCCGCGGTTCAGGCCCAGGGCTGGACCGGCCCGCTGTACTGGCGCGACGACGGCAGCGAGTTCACGCCGCACGGCCCGCAACCGCGTGCACCGCAGGCGCCGGTGCGCCATCTGTCGTTCTACGAAGCCGCGGCCTATGCCGAATGGGCCGGCGCGCGCCTGCCGACCGAGGCCGAGTGGGAGCACGCGGCGAACTCGCCCGCGCCGCCGTCGCAGTGTTTCGGCGCGCTGTGGCAGTGGACCCGTTCGTCCTACGAGCCCTACCCGCGCTACCGGCCCTGGGCCGGTGCGGTCGGCGAGTACAACGGCAAGTTCATGGTCGGCCAGATCGTGCTGCGCGGCAGCTCGTTCGCGACGCCGCCCGGCCACGCACGCGCCAGCTACCGCAACTTCTTCCCGCCCGGGGCGCGCTGGCAGTTCAGCGGCCTGCGGCTGGCGCGCGACGCATGAGCTTCGCAGAGGACTTCGTCGCCGGGCTGCGCGCCCGCTGCATCGCGCCCAAGTGGTTCTACGACGCCGAGGGTTCACGCCTGTTCGAGCGCATCTGCGAACTGCCCGAGTACTACCCGACACGCACCGAGCTGGCGCTGCTGGACCGCCACGCCGACGAGTTCGCGGCGCGCATCGGCCCGGGTGCCGAGATCGTCGAGTTCGGTGCCGGCGCCAGCGTCAAGGTGCGGCTGCTGCTGCAGGCGCTCGCGGCGCCGCGGCGCTTCGTGCCGGTCGACATTTCGGGCGAGCACCTGGCCGAGGCGGCGGCGGCGCTGCGCGCCGACTTTCCCGGCTTGGCCGTCGAGCCGCTGGCGGCCGACTTCACCGCCGCGCTGGACCTACCGACGCCGGCCGGGCGGCGCATCGGCTTCTTCCCCGGCAGTTCGATCGGCAACTTCGAGCCCGCCGAGGCCTGCGCGCTGCTGGCGCGTTTCCGCCACTGGCTGGACGGCGGCTCCCTCTTGATCGGCGTCGACCTGATCAAGGAGCCGGCGCTGCTGCACGCCGCCTACAACGACGCCAAGGGTGTGACGGCGGCCTTCAACCTCAACCTGCTGGCGCGTGCCAACCGTGAACTGGGTGCGGACTTCGATCTTTCGGCCTGGGCGCACGCGGCGTTCTACCATCCGCCTTTGCGCCGCATCGAGATGCATCTGGTCAGCCGCCGCCGCCAGGCGGTGTGCGTCGCCGGCGAGGTCTTCGAGTTCGACGAGGGCGACAGCCTGCACACCGAGAACTCGTGCAAGTACAGCGTCGACGGCTTCCGGGCCCTCGCGCGGCGCGCCGGCTTCGAGCCGGGCCCGGTCTGGACCGACGCGGCGAGGCGTTTCTCGCTGCACTGGCTGGAGCCGGCCGGCGGCGTCAGCGAGAGGACATCGGGATGAAAGCGATCTGGAAGGGCACCGTCGTCGCCGAGAGCGACGACACGGTCATCGTCGAAGGCAACCACTACTTCCCCGCCGAGGCGGTGAAGCCGCAGTACCTGCTGCCGAGCAACACGCGCACGATGTGCTCGTGGAAGGGCGAGGCGCGTTATCACACGCTGTTCGTCGACGGCGACGCCAACCCCGACGCCGCCTGGTACTACCCGGCGCCGAAGGAAGCCGCGGCCAACATCCAGGGCCGCATCGCGTTCTGGAAGGGCGTTCAGGTCGTCGAGTGAGCGCCGAGTGAGCCCGGCGCTCGGCGCCGTGCACCGGCGCCGTCTGCGCGAGATCTGGCGCTCGGCCGGCTGGCCCTGCCGCGACGCGGTCGAGATCGACCTGCTGGCCGCCGGGCTGCTGCAGCGCCGCTGGGACGAGGCCGGGCGCGAGACGCTCGTCGTCACCGATGCCGGCATCACGCTGCTGGCGGCGACGCTGACACGCAACCGCGCCGCCTTCGACGCCCACGAGGCGCTGGTCGCGCGGGTGGCGCGCGAGATGCAGCGCGCCGGGCGCATCGTCTGGCGCGGCCTGGCGCTGCGCGCGCCGCTGGCCGGCGACGACGGCAGCACACGCTGGGCGACGGCGCTGCCCGACGTCTTCTCGATCCGCCACACGACGGTCGAGGACTACGCCGAGCCGGTGGTGCATGAGATCAAGGTGCGCCGCGCCGACCTGCTGGCCGACCTGCGCCGGCCCGACAAGGGCGCGGCCTACCGCGCGCTGGCCAGCCAGTGCTGGTACGTCTTCAACGAAGGCATCGCCACGCCCGACGAGGTGCCCGAGCCTTACGGCGTCATGCTGGCCTGTGCCGACGGCCGGCTGGAGGTGGCACGCGCCGCACCGCGCCGTGCGGCGCGCGTGCCGTTTTCGGTCTGGATGGCGCTGGCGCGGGCCAATGCCGAGCCGGCCGACGAGGACGAGGGTCAGCCCGGGCTGGCCGCCGCCGATCCCGGAGCATGAAAAAAGGGCCGGCAGAGGCCGGCCCGACGGACGAAGCTGCCGAAGCTTCTGTGTGTCAGACGGTGCGGGCGCGGCGGCGCTTGGCGCCGACGATGCCGGCCAGCGCGAGGCCCGCCAGCGCCAGCGTGCCGGGCTCGGGGACGCTGCCACCGCTGCCGCCGCCGGATTGCGTGGTGCCGGTGAAGGACAGCAGCTTGAAGTAGTCGTTGCCCTTGTCCAGGTAGCCCGAGCCGTCGGCGGCGTAGCCGCTGGCGCCGAAGTAGCTGCTGATCAGCCACCAGCTCGAGTAGCCGCCGCCGCTGAAGTTCCACGAATAGCTCGGGTCGACGTCGCGGCTGGCCACCAGGGTCCAGCCGCTGCTGGTCAGGTTGCCGGTCGAGTTCGTGGTCAGGTCGGGCGCACCCTGGCCGGTCCAGCGCAGCACCGAGATGTCGGCATCGTTCTCGAACCAGCCGATCGACAGCGCGCTGAGCATCGTCGCCGTCGTGAAGTTCAGCATGACCAGCTCGGTCTTGCCGTTGTTGTCGATGGCGTGCTGCGGGCTGCCGGTCGGTTCGTCCTTGTACGAGACGCCGATGCCGTTGGTGTACCACTCGGTCATCGAGGCCTTGGCGAAGTTGGCGCCGCTGCCGGCCGCGTAGGCGGTGACGGCCACCGACTTGCCACCCGAGGTGCAGGTGGCCAGCTGCGTGGTGCCGCTGTTCGGCGTGCAGGAGTCGAGCAGGCTCCAGGTGTTCTGCGCCGAGGCGGCACCGGCGAAACCGAGGCCCATCACCATCAGGGCCGACGCCGTCACGTGCTTCATGTTCGTTTTCATCGAATGCCTCTCGAGTTCAGCCGCAGCGCTCCCCGTGCCGCGCCAGGCAGGACATGCAAGGCCCGCGCCAGGCCGGAATTTCCCGGCACATCAAGAACTTGCGTGCGATCCTCGCAGAATCGCCGGGGGAATGTAAGAACTTGCGACACCCCGTGCGCCCCTCACTTGAGGGTCTGCAGCAGCGCCTGGGCGTCCTGCGCCTCGGCGAAGTTCTGGCTGCGCAGCGCGGCCTGGAGCTCCTCGCGGGCCTCCGCGCTGCGCCCCGAGCGGGCGAGCACCGTGGCGAGGTAGAAGCGTGTCGTCGGGTTGCCCGGGTCGCGCAGCCGCGCTTCGCGCAGGCGCTGCAGCGCCTTGTCGGTCTGGCCGGCATGGAACGCCGCCCAGCCGGCCGTGCCGACGATGTGCGGCACGCCGGGCTTCAGGGCCAGCGCCCGCTCGGCCGACGCCAGCGCGGCGCCGTCCTTCTGGCGCAGCTGCACATGGGCGAGGTTGTTCCAGGCCTCGGCGTCCTCGGGCGTCAGCTTCAGCAGCGCCTGGTAGGCGTCGCGCGCGGCGGGCCACTGGCCCAGCCGGGCGTAGCCGTCGGCCAGCACGCGGCGCACGACGGCGTCGCGCGGGTGTGACGCGAGCCACTGCTCGGCGAGCTTCTGCGCTCCCTGCGGGTCCTGCGGCGCCGTCGCGCGCAGCAGCCGCAGCAGCGTGTCGGTGCCGGGCTGCAGGCGGTGGGCCGTGCGATAGGCGTCGATCGCGGCGGCGCGCTGGCCGCGGGCGGTCGCCACGTCGCCCAGCAGCGACGGGCCGACGGCCAGCTTCGGGTTCTGCGTGGCGATCGTGCGGGCGCGCTTCTCGGCGGCGGCCAGCTCGCCGAGGCGGATCTCGGCGTCGACCATCAACGCCTGCAGCGGCAGCGAGTTCGGCCGTTCGGCCAGCGCCTTGGTCAGCGTGTGCTGCGCGCCCTGCGGATGGTTGGCCTGCAACTGCAGCACCGCGATGCGGGCGAGTGCGCCGACGTCGTGGTCGGCCAGCGTCGAGGCGCGGTTCAACCCGGTGCGTGCGCCGGCTTCGTCGTCGTTGGCCAGCGAGATGCGGGCCAGCGCGATCAGCACCGGCACCGCCTCGGGGGCGCGGTTGGACAGGCGCTTGCCGGCCTCGCGTGCGGCCTCGGGCTGACCCTGGCGCAGCAGGAACTCGACGAGCTCCAGCGCCGGGTCGATGACGTTGGGCCCGGCGATGTCGTCGGCCTTCTCGTACCAGCGGCGCGCGTCGTCGAGGCGGCCGCGGCGCTCGGCCAGCTGGGCCATCGCCAGCGTCGGCTCCAGCGCCTTGTCGTCCTTGGCCAGCGCCTGCTGCAGGCGCTGCTGCGCGGCGTCGAACTTGCCGGCGTCGGCGTCCAGGCGCGCGAGCTGCACCTGCGGCGACACGAAGGCCGGGTCGACGGCCAGCGCCTGCTCGAAGGCCTGGCGGGCGCCGGCGGCGTCGCCGCCGCGAGCCTTGGCGCTGCCGAGCAGGTTCAGCAGCCCGGCCTGCTTCGGGTGGTGCTGCAACAGCGTCTGCAGCACCTGGGTCGCCCGCCGGGTGTCGCCGGCCTGCAGCCGGATCTGCGCCAGCGCGGTGCCGGTCGCGAGCTGCTTGGGATCGGCCTTGAACGAGGCCTCCAGCGCGTCCAGGGCGTCGGGCACGCGGCCGCCGACGGCCAGGCTCAGGCCGAGCAGGCCGCGCATCGGCGCCGAGTCCTGGGTGCGCAGCGCCTGTTCGGCGGTGGCCGCGGCGCGGGTGTGCCGGCCCTGGGCGATCTGGGCCGACGCCAGCAGCAGCGTCGCCTGCGTGTCTGCCGGGTTGCGGCGCAGATAGCCCTCGAGCGACTCGATGGCCTTGTCCAGGTTGTTCTGCGAGATCTGGATCTGCGCCACGAGCTTGGCCGCGCCGCTGCCGGGCTGCGAGCGCTGCACCGCCTCGAGATAGGGCAGGGCCTTCTCGCGTTCGTTGAGGCCGTAGTGCGCGAGGCCGCCCAGCATCAGCAGCTGCGGGCGGTAGCGCAGGTACTCCATCGGCACCGGGTCGAGCAGGCCGGTGACGTCGCGCAGCGCGGCCCGCACCTCGGCGCCGCGCCCGGCTTTTTCGGCCAGCAGGGCCTGCAGGTAGCCGCCGCGCGGGTCCAGCGGCGCCACCTGGCGCAGCTGGGCGATGTCGCGCTGCGCCTCGGCGTCGCGCTTGAGGTCCAGCAGCAGGCCGGCGCGCGAGACCAGCGTCTCGAGGTGGGCGGGCTGGATCGCCAGCGCGCGGCCGTAGGCGTCCAGCGCTGCCTGGCCCTGGCCCCGGGCGTGCGCGATGGTGCCGCGCAGGTAGTGCACCTGGGCCAGGCCGGGGGCCAGCGCCAGCGCCTTGTCGGCCGCGGCCTGGGCCTCGGCGGGCTGGCCCATGCGCAGCCGCACCGTCACTTCGGCCAGCCAGGGCGCGGCGTCGCGCGGGGCCAGCGCCCGTGCCTCGTCGAGCATCTGCAGCGCCGCGCGCGGGTCGCCGGTGTCGGCCGCGGCGTTGGCGCGCACGACGCTCATCGCCGCGCGCAGCTCGGTCGGCAGGCCGGCCGGCGCGAAGCGCGTGTCGGTCAGCACCACCTGCGGCTTGCCCTGGTTGACCAGGGCCGTCGACAGCGGCAGCACGACCTCGGCGCGGTTGACGCCGAGCCGCAGCGCCTCCTCGAACGCGACCTGCGCGCCGACCGAGTCGCCGCTGGCCAGCAGCGCCTTGCCCAGCAGCACGTGCACCGACAGCTGCGTCTTGTCGAGCTTGAGCGCGTTCTTGAGCTGCACGACGGCGCCCGGGTAGTCCTGCTTCTCGTAGCGCGACAGCGCGTCCTCGTAGAAGCGGGCCGACTTCATGTCGGCGGCCTGGGCGGCCAGCGTGCCCGCCAGCGCGGCGGCGATCGCCAGCTGGCGCATCGGGAGGGAGGCGTTACGAATGTTCACCAGCCGATCGTAGAAGACCCCGGCCGGCACCGGCACCCCGCGCGTGGGGCAGCGTGATTTCGGTCATCGGCGGGAGGCGTCGGGCGAGGTTTTCCCCCGCGTTCCGGGGAGGGCGCGCGGCCGGCCCACAATCGGCCTTTTTCGTCCGCTGCCGTCGCCGCCATGAAGCTCCGCCTCGCCGCCTGCTGTCTCGCCGTCTGCCTCGCCTGGGGAACCGCCGCCGCGGCGCCCGGCCTGCCGTCGAAAAACGTCGCCTGGGTGGCGGCCGCCGCCGACGCCGATGTCGACCGCGCCTTCGTGCGGGCCCGCGCCGAGAACAAGCCGGTGCTGCTGTACTGGGGCGCGACCTGGTGCCCGCCGTGCAACCAGCTGAAGGCGACGCTGTTCAACCGCCAGGACTTCGCGCTGCAGGCGCGCGACTTCGTCGCCGTGCACGTCGACGGTGACCGCCCCGGCGCGCAGAAGCTGGGCAAACGTTTCGGCGTCAGCGCCTACCCGACGATGGTGCTGTTCGCGCCCGACGGCCAGGAGATCACGCGCCTGCCCGGCGAAGCCGAGCCCGAGCAGGTGCTGGCGCTGCTGCAGCAGGCGCTGGCCGCCGGCCGGCCGGTGAAGGCGCTGGTCGCCGACGCCACCGCCGGCCGCCCGCTGTCGGCGCACGAGTGGCGCGCGCTGGCCTTCTACGCCTGGGACGTCGACGATGGCCGGGTCGTCGCACCGGCCGAACGTGCCGCGCTGCTGGCGAAGCTGGCCGCCGCGGCGCCGGCTGCCGACGACGAGACCGCCACCCGGCTGTGGCTGAAGGCGCTGGTCGCCGACGAAGGCAAGGGCGGCGTGAAGGCCGATGCCGCGCTGCGTGAACGCGTGCGCCGCGTCGCCGCCGAGCCGGCGCTGGCACGCCGCCATGCCGACGTCTTCGCCGGCAGCGCCGCCGACCTGGTGCGGGCGCTGGCCGACGGTGCGCCGGAGAAGTCGCCGCTGGTGCCGCTGTTCGACAGCGCGCTGCAGCGCCTGGCCGCCGACACCACGCTGTCGCGTGCCGACCGGCTGGGGGCGCTGGGCTCGCGCGTCGAGCTCGCCCGTCTGGGTGCGCCCGAGGACGCCGTGAAGGCCGAGCTGCCCGCCGCGCTGCGCCAGGCGGTGCGCGAGCACATCGCCCGCGACGACCGCGAGATCAGCGACGGCTACGAGCGCCAGGCGGTGATCACCGGCGGCGCCTACGTGCTGGCGCGGGCCGGGCTCTGGGACGAGAGCGACGCGCTGCTGAAGGCCAACCTCGCCAAGAGCCATTCGCCGTACTACCTGATGAGCCAGCTCGGCGGCAACGCGCGCAAGCTCGGCCGCAACGACGAGGCGCTGGGCTGGTACCGCCAGGCCTTCGAGAAGAGCGAAGGCCCGGCGACGCGGCTGCAGTGGGGCGGCGGCTACCTCGCCGCGCTGGTCGATCTGGCGCCGAACGACGGTGCGCGCATCGAGAGCACCGCCGCGACGCTGATCGACGAGGCCGGCCGCGACGCCGGTGCCTTCCAGGGCCGCAGCGTGCGCTCGCTTCAGCGCATGGGCACGAAGCTCGTGGCCTGGAACGAAGGCGGCCGCCACGCCGCGGTGATGAAGCGGCTGCAGGCGCGGCTGGACGGCGTCTGCCGCAAGGCGCCCGCGGCCGACGGCGCGCGCGACACCTGCCGCACGCTGCTGAAGCCGCGCACCACCGGCTGACGCGGGGCTTTGATACCCTCGCGCTCCATGCCGCGCGCCATCCTCGACGACGAGCATCTGCACCCCGCGATCCGCGACCGTGTCGCGGCCCACCACGCCGACCTCGTCGACGAGGTGCGGCGGGCGGTCGCCGCCCACGCTGTCGTCGTCGTCGGCATGGGCTGGAACCCGTTCCCGCGCAAGGCGCGGCGCCTGCTCGACGCCGCCGGCATCGCCCACCACGACCTGGACTACGGCCACTACCTCGGCCAGTGGCGGCGGCGCAATGCGCTGAAGATGTGGAGCGGCTGGCCGACCTTCCCGATGGTCTTCGTGCGCGGCGTGCTCGTCGGCGGCTACGACGACCTGAAGCGCCTGCACGACAGCGGCGAACTGCGCCGCATGCTCGCGTGAGCGGCCGTCCGCTGCGCCTGCTGGCGGCCCTGGCCGCGCTCGTGCTGGCCGGCCCAGCCGTGGCCGCGACGCAGGCCTGCCGCCTGCCCGGCGTCGAACACGAGGCGCGCTGCGGCATCGTCAAACGCGCTCTGGACCCGGCCCGACCGGACGGCCCGACCGTCGACATCCACTACGCCGTGCTGCCCGCGGTGGCGCGCCGGCCCAAGCCTGACCCGGTGCTGTTCCTCGCCGGCGGCCCGGGGCAGGGCGCGATCGACATCGCCGGCACGGTGCAGCGCCTGATGGGGCGCCTGGGCAGCCGGCGCGACATCGTGCTCGTCGACCTGCGCGGTACCGGCCGCAGCGCGCCGCTGGACTGCGCCGACAGCGACCCGCTGGGGCCGCTGGCCGCCGGTGCCGACCCGGCGCGCCGCCTCGCGGCGCTGAAGAGCTGCCGCGAACGGCTGCAGAAGCTGCCCTACGGCGACCTGCGTTTCTTCACGACGACGCTGGCGGTGCAGGACGTCGACGCGGTTCGGCGCGCCGTCGGCGCCGAACGCATCGACCTCGTCGGCGTGTCCTACGGCACACGCGCGGCGCTGGAGTACCAGCGCCAGTTCCCGCAGGCGGTGCGCCGGCTGGTGCTCGACGGTGTCGCGCCGCCGGACATGGTGCTGCCGGCTGCGGTGTCGGTCGACGCCCAGGCCGCGCTGGACGGCCTGCTCGACGCCTGCGAGCTCGACACCGCCTGCCGCGCACGTTTCCCGGCGCTGCGCGCCACCTGGAGCACGCTGCTCGCGTCGCTGCCGCGCGAGGTGGAGCTCACGCATCCGTTCACCGGCCGGCGCGAGACGCTGGCCGTGTCGCGTGATCTCGTCGCCAGCCTGGTGCGCCAGGCGCTGTACGTGCCGGCCTGGACTTCGGCGCTGCCGGCGGCGATCGCCGAGGCGGCGGCCGGACGTTTCGACGGCCTGTTCGCGCTGGCCTTCAGCGGCCTGGACATGCGCGGGCGCGGCATCGCGCAGGCGCTGCATTTCTCGGTGATCTGCGCCGAGGACGCGCCGCGTGCGGCCTCGGGCGAAGCGCCGGGGCGCGACTTCGGCAGCACCTTCGCCGACGAGTACGCCGCGGCCTGCCGCGACTGGCCGCGTGGCGAGGTGCCGCCGGCCTTCTACCGCGTCGTGCCCAGCCCGGTTCCGGCGCTGCTGCTGTCCGGTGGTGCCGACCCGGTGACGCCGCCGCGCCACGGCGCCCGCACGGCTGCGGCGCTGGGGCCGAAGGCGCGTCACGTCGTCGCGCCCGGGGCTGGCCATGGCGTGCTGGCCGTCGGCTGCATCCGCGACGCGGTGTTCCGTTTCATCGATGCCGAGACCGAGGCCGATGCGCTGGCGGTCGACTTCGGCTGTGCCGCGACGCTGCCGCGGCCGGCCGTCTTCGTGCCGCCGGGAGGGCCGCGATGATCGAGGTGCGCGGGCTGCGCAAACGTTTCGTGCAGGGCCGCGGCAAGGCCGCGCGCAGCGTGCTGGCCGTCGACGGCGTCGATTTCCGCGCCGACGACGGCCGCATCACCGGCCTGCTGGGCCCCAACGGCGCCGGCAAGACGACGACGCTGCGCATCCTGTCCGGGCTGATCCCGGCCGACGAGGGTGCGGCCGAGGTCGACGGCCTCGACGTCGCGACGCGCACGCGCGAGGCCCAGTCGCGGCTGGGTGTGCTCGGCGACTCGCGCGGCCTGTATCCGCGGCTGACGGCGCGCGAGAACATCACGTACTACGGCCGGCTGCACGGCCTGGACGCGGCGGCGGCCGACGCGCGTGCCGAGACGCTGGCCACGCTGCTGGAGATGGTGCCGCTGCTGGACCGCCGCACCGACGGCTTCAGCCAGGGCGAACGCATGAAGACCGCGCTGGCGCGTGCGCTGGTGCACGACCCGGCGAACATCGTGCTCGACGAACCGACCAACGGCCTGGACGTGCTGGCCACGCGTGCGCTGCGCGACACGCTGCGCCGGCTGCGCGACGAGACCGGCAAGTGCATCGTCTTCTCGACGCACGTGATGCAGGAGGTCGAGCGCCTGTGCGACCGTGTCGTCGTCGTCGCGCACGGCCGCGTCGTCGCCGACGGCAGCGTCGCCGAGCTGCGCGAGCGCGCCGGCACGCCCGATTTCGAGGAAGCCTTCGTGCGCCTGGCCTTCGGCGCCGAGGCGCAGGCGGCACGATGAGCGGCTTGCTGAAGTCCGCCTGGACCGTGTTCCGCAAGGAGCTGGTCGACGCGCTGCGTGACCGGCGCACGCTGCTCACCGTGCTGCTGAGCTCGGTGGCGATGGGGCCGCTGGTGCTGGTGCTGCTGTCGGCGCTGGTGTCGTCGATGGAGGAGCGAGCCGAGGCGCGCGAGCTGCTGGTGCACGACATCGCCGCAGCGCCGACGCTGCGCAACTACGTCGAGCGCCAGACCTGGACGCTGAAGGAGGCGCCCGCCGACTACGAGGCGCAGCTGCGGGCGCGCACGCTGGGCGACCCGGTGCTCGTCGTGCCGAAGGACTTCGAAGCGCGCCTGGCGCGCGGCGAGCCGGTCGAGCTGGAACTGGTGGCCGACAGCGCGAACACCCGTTCGGCCGTCGGCGGCCGGCGTGTCGAGCGCCTGATCGAAGGTTTCGTGCAGGAGCAGGCGTCGTTGCGGCTGGCGCTGCGTGGTGTCGCGCCGCAACTCGTGCAGGTGGCACGGGTCGAGAACCGCGACCTCGCCGACCCGGCCTCGCGCGCCGCGCAGCTGCTGGCCATGCTGCCGTTCTTCGTGCTGATGGCCGTGGTCTACGGCGCGCTGAACGCGGCGCTGGACACGACGGCCGGCGAACGCGAGCGCGGTTCGCTCGAGCCGCTGCTGTGCAATCCGGCGTCGCGCTGGGCGCTGGTGCTCGGCAAATGGGGCGCGGTGGCCGCGGTGGGCGTCGCGATCGCGGTGCTCAGCGCGGCGAGTTTCCTGCCCGGCCAATGGTTGCTGCGCAACGACGCGCTGGCGGCGCTGTTCCGCTACGGCGCCTACGAGGCCGGCGCCTTCGTCGCGCTGCTGCTGCCGCTGGCGGCGGCGGTGGCGGCGGTGCTGATGGCGGTGGCCATCCGCTGCCGCAGCTTCAAGGAGGCGCAGGCGAGCGCGACGGTCGTCGTGCTCGCCGTGTCGCTGGCGCCGCTGGTCTCGGTGTTCAACCAGGAAGGCGACGCGGCCTGGTTCACCTGGGTGCCGGCGCTGGGCCAGGTGACGCTGATGAACCGCGTGCTGCGCGGCGAGACGCTGGACGCGGCGGCCCTGCTGCCGCCGGTGCTGGTCTGCGCTGCGCTCAGCGTGGTGGCGCTGGCCTACGTGGCACGCACGCTGCGCAGCGCGGCGCTGAAATGATCAGCGCTTGACCGGGCAGGTGCTGAAGCCGAACAGCGGGTACAGCGGGCAGAAGCCGATGGCGCCGGTGAGCAGCGGCACGACGCCGACCCAGCCCCAGACGCCGATGACACCGGCGAGCGTCATGCCGATCAGCGCGAGGCCGAGCACGATGCGGAGAATGCGGTCGATGCCGCCGACATTGGATTTCATGGCTCACTCCTGACGGTTGAACGGCGGGAATGCCGTGCGTCGAAGTGTGCGCGGGTGGGCTCCTGCGCGTCGGTGACCGCAGTCACACGGGGCGGGGCGTTTCCCCGGCGGCCAGCGCACGCAGCGCGGCGCTGTCGAGCAGGTCGATGCGCTCGCGGCCGACGGCTATCCAGCCCTGGCGCTCGAAACGTTTGAGCAGCCGGCTGACGATCTCGCGCACCGTGCCCAGCTCGTCGGCCAGGCTCTGGTGTGTGGCGCGCAGCACCGTGCCGCGGCCCAGCAGCGCGGCGGCCAGGCGCTGGTCCAGGCGCTGGAAGGCCACCGCCTCGGCCAAGGCCATCAGATCGGCCAGGCGGTCGGCGAAGATGCCGAAGACGTACTGGCGGAACGGCGCGTGCGTGCACCAGCGTTCGAAGCCGGCCGGGTTCAGCAGCACGAGTTCGGTGTCTTCGGCGGCGATGCCGTGCGCGCTCATCGCCGCGTGGCCGAACAGGCAGGACGCCGAGACGACGCAGAGTTCGCCCGGCGTCACCCGGTACAGCTCCAGCGAACGCCCGCCCGGCGAGCCGCGGGCGACACGCACCGCGCCGCCGAGCACCATCGGGAAGCCGCCGCAGGGTGCGCCTTCGTCGAACAGCAGCATGCCCGCCGGCGCTGTCAGATGCATCGCATCGCGTGCGAGCACGGCCTGCGCTTCGCCGGCCGGCAGCGCGGCGAGCATCGGGTACTGCGCCAGCAGGCGCTCGTGCAGCGAGGGATCGGCGGCAGGGGTCACGTCGGGGAGGTCGCGGTTTCGAGGCGGTTGAGCCAGGCCAGCGCGTGCTCGCGCGAAGCGCCGCACATCTCGGCCGAGGGTTCGAGCCCGCCGCAGACGGCCGGGCGTTCGGGGCGGCCGAAGAGACGGCAGCGTTCGGCCTCGTCGAGCTGGATGCAGCGCACGCCGGCGGGTTTGCCTTCGGGCATGCCGGGGATCGCGCTGCTGATCGACGGCGCGATGCAGCAGGCGGCGCAGCGTTCGCGGCAGGGCAGGGGCTCGGGCATGGTCCGCATGCTATCGCGGTGATGCCGACAATCGATCCCCGGCCGGGCGCCGTGTCTTCAGAATGAGAGCCATTCTCAAATGGAGTCCGACATGGCCAAGTCCGCCGCTTTCGGTGTCCTGCACGTGGGCATCTCGTTCACCATCGGCTACCTGCTCACCGGCAGCATCGCGATCGCCGGGGCGATCACCCTGATCGAGCCGGTGGCCAACACGATCGCGCACTACTTCTTCGATCGCTGGTGGGATCGTCGACACGAAGCCGCCCGGGTGAGTGTGCCCTCGTAAAATCCGCGGCCTCATGCTGCATCCCCAAGCGTTCGACGTCATCGTCGTCGGCGGCGGTCACGCCGGAACGGAAGCCGCGCTCGCCGCCGCCCGCATGGGCTGCACGACGCTGCTGCTGACCCACAACATCGAGACGCTGGGGCAGATGAGCTGCAACCCGTCGATCGGTGGCATCGGCAAAGGCCATCTCGTCAAGGAGGTCGACGCGCTCGGCGGCGCAATGGCCGAAGCCACCGACGAGTCGGGCATCCAGTTCCGCATCCTCAACGGCAGCAAGGGCCCGGCGGTGCGCGCCACGCGCGCCCAGGCCGACCGCGTGCTCTACAAGGCCGCGATCCGCCGCCGGCTGGAGAACCAGCCCAACCTGTGGCTGTTCCAGCAGGCCTGCGACGACCTGATCGTCGAAGGCGACCGCGTCACCGGCGTCGTCACCCAGATCGGCCTGCGCTTCAACGCGCGTGCCGTCGTGCTGACCGCCGGCACCTTCCTCGACGGGCGGGTGCACGTCGGGCTGGAGAACTACCGCGCCGGCCGCGCCGGCGACCCGGCGGCGACGACGCTGTCGGCCCGGCTGAAGGAGCTGAAGCTGCCGCAGGGCCGGCTGAAGACCGGCACGCCGCCGCGCATCGACGGCCGCTCGATCGACTTCTCGCGCCTCGAAGAGCAGCCCGGCGACCTGGACCCGGTGCCGGTGTTCGGTTTCCTCGGCACGCCCGAGATGCACCCGCGCCAGCTGCCGTGCTGGATCACGCACACCAACGAACGCACGCACGAGATCATCCGCAGCGGCTTCGACCGCAGCCCGATGTTCACCGGCGTCATCGAAGGTGTCGGCCCGCGTTACTGCCCGAGCATCGAAGACAAGATCAACCGCTTCGCCGACAAGAGCTCGCACCAGATCTTCCTCGAGCCCGAGGGGCTGACGACGCACGAGTTCTATCCGAACGGCGTCTCGACCTCGCTGCCCTTCGACGTCCAGCTCGGTGCGATCCGTTCGATGCCGGGCCTGGAGAACGCGCACATCCTGCGCCCCGGCTACGCGATCGAGTACGACTACTTCGACCCGCGCGAGCTCAAGCCCAGCTTCGAGACCCAGGCGATCGGCGGCCTGTTCTTCGCTGGCCAGATCAACGGCACGACCGGCTACGAGGAGGCGGCGGCGCAAGGCCTGTTCGCCGGCGCCAACGCCGCGCTGCAGGCGCAGGGCCGCGAGCCCTGGACGCCGCGGCGGGACCAGGCCTACCTCGGCGTGCTCGTCGACGACCTCGTCACCAAGGGCATCACCGAGCCCTACCGCATGTTCACCAGCCGCGCCGAGTACCGGCTGCAGCTGCGCGAAGACAACGCCGACCTGCGGCTGACGGCGATCGGCCGCGAGCTGGGCCTCGTCGGCGACGCGCGCTGGGACGCCTTCTGCCGCAAGCGTGAGCGCCTCGAGCGTGAGCAGCAGCGCCTGAAGAGCACCTGGGTGCGGCCGGCGACGCTGGCCGCCGCCGACGCCGAACGTTTCATCGGCAAGGCGCTGGAGCACGAGTACAACCTCGCCGACCTGCTGCGCCGGCCCGGCGTCGACTTCGACGCGGTGTGGGCGGCGGCCGCCGCGGCCGGCGTCCCCGACGTTGTTTCACGTGGAACATTGCAGGCCGAATACGGCGCACGCGAAGCCGACGCGGTGATCGAGCAGGCCGAGATCGCGATCAAGTACGCCGGCTACATCGACAAGCAGGTCGACGAGGTGCAGCGCGCCGCGCACTACGAGCAGATGAAGCTGCCCGAGGAGCTGGACTACGCCCAGGTCACCGCGCTGTCCTTCGAGGTGCGGCAGAAGCTGACGCGGCATCGGCCCGAGACGCTGGGCCAGGCCTCGCGCATCTCCGGCGTGACGCCGGCGGCGATCTCGCTGCTGCTGGTGCACCTGAAGAAAGGCCGCTTCAAGGGCTTCACCGCCGACGAGGCCTCGGCATGACCGCCACGACGCCGGCCGCGGTCTGCGCGGTGCTGGGGCTGGAGGTCACGCCGGGCCAGGTCGAGGCCCTGGAGCGTTACCTGGCGCTGCTGCAGCGCTGGAACGCCACCTACAACCTGACGGCGGTGCGTGACCCGGCGCAGATGCTGACCCAGCATCTGGCCGACTGCCTGGCCGTCGTGAAGCCGCTGGCCGCGCGCCTGCCGGCCGGGCGCGTGCTCGACGTCGGCAGCGGCGGCGGCCTGCCGGGTGTCGTGCTGGCGATCATGGGCTGGGACGTGACCTGCGTCGACACGGTCGGCAAGAAGGCGGCGTTCATCCGCCAGGCGGCGGCCGAGCTGCGGCTGCCGCGGCTGCAGGCGCAGCACGCGCGCGTCGAGCAGCTGAAGGCTGCGCCGTTCGACGTCGTCACGTCACGCGCTTTCTCGTCGCTGGCCGACTTTGTCACGCTGACCTCGGCGCTGCTGAAGCCCGACGCGTGCTGGATGGCGATGAAGGGCAGGGTGCCCGACGACGAGATCGCCGCGCTGCCGGCCGGCGTCGAGGTGTTCCACGTGGAACACCTGTCGGTGCCGGGCCTGGACGCGCAGCGCTGCCTGGTCTGGATGCGCAAAACCTGAGGCCACGCCAGGGCGGGCTGCACAAACTGGGGTACGCTCCCCGGCTTCCTGGAGGGTTCACGATGCTCGGCATCGCCGACTACGGCGCGTTCTGCGCGGCCGTTCTGCTGTTTCTCGCGTTGCCCGGGCCGGGCAACCTGGCTTTGCTGACCTCGACCGCCAAGGGCGGGCTGCGTGCCGGGCTGGCGGCGACCTTGGGTGTCATCGTCGGTGATCAGGTGCTGCTCTGGCTGGCCGTGGCTGGTGTCGCGGCGCTGCTGGCGGCCTATCCGACGGTGTTCGCCGCGGTGCAGTACGCGGGCGCTGCCTACCTCGGCTGGCTGGGCCTGAAGCTGCTGGTGTCGCGCGGCGGCGTGGCGGCGGCGGTGCCGATCACCCCGGGGCGCTACGCCCGCCAGGCCTTCTTCATCACCCTGCTCAACCCGAAGGCCATCGTCTTCTACATGGCCTTCTTCCCGCTGTTCATCGATCCGGCCGCCCACCGCGGTGCCATCACCTTCGCGGCGATGGCGGTGACGATCGCGGCGCTGACCTTCGCCTACGGTCTGATCGTCTGCCTGCTGGCGCGCGCCATGGGCGACGAGATCGGGCGTCGCCGCCGCGTGGCGAAGGCGCTGGAGCGCCTGGCCGGTGTGTTCCTGATCGGCTTCGGCCTGAAGCTGGTGGCATCGTGAAGATCTTCTGCATCGCCAATCAGAAGGGTGGGGTCGGCAAGACGACGACCACCGTGAACCTCGCCGCCGGCCTGGCCCTGGTCGGCCAACGTGTGCTCGTCGTCGATCTCGACCCTCAGGGCAACGCGACGATGGGCTCGGGCGTCGACAAGCGCGCCCTGCCGCTGTCGGTCTACGACGTGCTGCTGGAGAGCGCGACGGTGGCCGAGGCGCGCCAGCGCAGCAGTGCCGGCTACGACGTGCTCGGCGCCAACCGTGAACTGGCCGGCGCCGAGGTCGAACTCGTCGAGCTCGACCGCCGCGAGCGCCGCCTGAAGCAGGCGCTGGCCGCGGCCGAAGCCGACTACGACTTCGTGTTGATGGACTGCCCGCCGTCGCTGAGCCTGCTGACGCTGAACGGCTTGTGCGCCGCGCACGGCGTCGTCGTGCCGATGCAGTGCGAGTACTTCGCGCTCGAAGGGCTGTCGGACCTGGTCAACACGATCAAGCAGGTGCACGCCAACCTGAACCCCGAGCTGAAGCTGATCGGCCTGCTGCGGGTGATGTACGACCCGCGCATCACGCTGCAGCAGCAGGTGGCCGAGCAGCTGAAGGCGCACTTCGGCGACAAGGTGTTCAACACGGTGATCCCGCGCAACGTGCGCCTGGCCGAGGCACCGAGCTACGGCCAGCCGGGCGTCACCTTCGACCCGTCGAGCAAGGGCGCGATGGCCTTCGTCGAGTTCGCACGCGAGATGGTGGCGCGGCTGGGCTGAGCGGCCCCGGCGCGCGCCGGAGCTTCATGTTCCACGTGGAACACGGGCCGCCCGGCGGCCTGCGGCAACAAACGAAAACGGCGCCCCGCGGGGCGCCGTTTTGCTGCCGTGGCGATCGCCTCAGAGCCCCAGGCCTTCGTCCAGCCCGAGGTGCAGGTTCATCGTCTGCACCGCGGCGCCGCTGGCGCCCTTGCCGAGGTTGTCCAGGCGCGCGACGAGCAGCACCTGCGTGTCGCTGGCGAAGACGAAAACGTCGATGCGGTTCGTGTCGTTGGCCGCCTGCACGTCGAGGAACCCGTGTTCCAGCGTCGCCGCGTCGCGCAGCGGCATCACGCGGATGAAACGTTCGCCGGCGTAGTGCGCCGTGTAGGCGGCGTGGATCGCCTCGGGCGTCACGCCGGGCAGCTGTGCCAGGTGCAGCGGCACCGACACCGCCAGGCCCTTGTAGAACGGCCCGACCACCGGCACGAACAGCGGCGCCGCGGCCAGCCCGGTGTGCGCCGCCATCTCGGGCAGGTGCTTGTGCGCCAGGCCCAGCGCGTAGGGCCGCGGCGCGTCCAGTTCCGGGTTGCCGCCGGCCTGGTACTGCTCGATCATCTTCTTGCCGCCGCCGGAGTAGCCGGTGATCGACGTCGCGCTGACCGGCAGCGAGGCCGGCACCAGCCCGGCGTCGACCAGCGGGCGCAGCAGCGCGACGAAGGCCGTCGCGTGGCAACCCGGGTTGCTGATGCGCTTGGCGGCGCGCAGCGTGTCGCGCTGGCCTGGCGCCAGTTCGGGGAAGCCGTAGGCCCAGCCCGGCGCGGTGCGGTGCGCGGTGCTGGCGTCGATCAGGCAGGTCTTCGGGTTCGTCACCAGCGCCGCGGCCTCGCGCGCTGCGGCGTCGGGCAGGCAGAGGAAGGCGACGTCCGCAGCGTTGAGCAGGCGCGCACGTTCGCTGGCGTCCTTGCGCAGGTCGGGCGCGATCTTCAGCAACTCGATGTCCGAGCGGCCGGCCAGGTACTCGTGGATACGCAGGCCCGTCGTGCCTTCCTGTCCGTCGACGTAGACCGTGTAGTTCATCGCTGCCTCTCGCGCACAATTCGTGGGGTGAACAGTCGAGGATAAGGCAAGGTGATGACCTTGGACGAACGTGTGCTGGTGCTGCCCGGATGGCTGGGCTCCGGCCCGGAGCACTGGCAAAGCCGCTGGGAGGCGCTGCACGGTTTTCAGCGTGTGCAGCAGTCGGACTGGCAGTGGCCGTTGCGTGGCGACTGGATGGCACAGCTGGAAGAGGCCGTGCTGGCCGCGCCGGGCCGTGTGCGGCTGGCCGCGCACAGCCTGGGCTGCCACCTCGTCGCCGCCTGGGCGGCACACTCCTCGCACACCGAGCGCGTCGCCGGCGCGCTGCTGGTCGCGCCGCCGGATCTGGACCAGCCCGACACGCCGCCGCCGGTCGCCCGCTGGCGCCCCGTCGTGCGCCGGCCCTTGCCGTTTGCCGCGCTCGTGCTCTACAGCGAGGACGACCCCTTCGCCTCGGCCGCCGCCTCGCAAGCGCTGGCCGCCGACTGGGGCGTGCCGGCCGAGAGCCTGGGTGCACGCGGCCATCTGAATGCCGAATCGGGCCTTGGCGACTGGCCCGAAGGCGTCGCGCGACTCGCGGCGCTGGGGCCCGTCGCCGCTCGGTGACAATCACGACCATGGCGACCAAAAAACCGAAGGGGCTGGGCCTGGGCCTCGAAGCGCTGCTGGGCCCCAAAGTCTCCGAAACGCCGGCCGGCGACGGCCAGCCGACGACGCTGCGCCTGGAGCAGCTCGAGCCCGGCCGCTACCAGCCGCGCACGCGCATGGACGAGGGCTCGCTGTACGAACTGGCCGAGAGCATCAAGGGCCAGGGCGTGATGCAGCCCATCCTCGTGCGCCCGGTGGCCGAGGGCCGCTGGGAGATCATCGCCGGCGAGCGCCGCTTCCGCGCCGCGAAGATCGCCGGGCTCGACCGCGTGCCGGTGCTCGTCAAGCCGGTGCCCGACGAGGCCGCGGCGGTGATGGCGCTGATCGAGAACATTCAGCGTGAAGACCTGAACCCGCTGGAAGAAGCCCAGGGTTTGCGGCGTCTCGTCCAAGAGTTTGGACTCACTCACGAACAGGCGGCGCAGGCCGTCGGCCGTTCGCGCAGCGCCGCGACGAACCTGCTGCGCCTGCTGAACCTGGCCGACCCGGTGCAGCAGATGCTGCTCGCCGGCGACCTGGACATGGGCCACGCCCGTGCGCTGCTGGCGCTGGAGGCCGCGCCGCAGATCATGGCGGCGCACGAGATCGCCTCGCGCAAGCTCAGCGTGCGCGACGCCGAGAAGCTGGTGCAGCGCCAGTCGCGGCCCGAGCCCACGCCGCGCGAGAAGGCCGCCGCCGGCAAGTCGCGCGACGTGCTGCGGCTCGAGGAGCGCCTAGCCGACACGCTGGGCGCCGCCGTCGAGATCCGCGTGCGCAGCCGCGGCCGGAAGCAGTCGGGCGAGATCACGATCGCCTTCGGCTCGCTCGACGAGTTGAACGGTCTGCTGGAACGTCTGGGCGCGGCCGAGGACTGACGCCGCTGGCCCGCCCCGGGCCGCACCCGCGCGGTGCGCGAGCACCATCGCCGCCTGACCCCGCAAGGCCAAACCGCCTGCAGGCTTTTCGCCGCCGTCGCATGATGGGCGCGCGACGTGTCCCGGCGTGCCTTCCACCACGGCAGGGCGCCGCGGGGACGGAAGGAGTCGTCTGCGCCCCTGGTGGGGCACGGCTCTTGCGAGAGGCGGGTGCGGCGGATTCCTCGGAACAGGCGGTCGATGACAGGCCAAACCCGGTGGAAATCGTAGCCCGCGCAGGGCAGGATTGATCTGCCTGCCGAGGCAAGCGGCCATGCCGCTGGCGTGACGGAAAGCTCTGATGGAGCCTGGGCCCGTACAGCCGGGACTTCATCAGAACTTCCCCAGGCGAGGAAGTCGGGGCCGCTGCGGCTCCGACAGCCCTCGCCGTCATCGACCAGGAGCTCGCATGGACGTGATCGGCAACCTGAAGGCGCGCTACGAACGCCTCAGTGCGGAGGAGATCTCGCTCGAGGACTACCTCGCGGAATGCAAGCGCAACCCGCTGGCCTACGCCACCGCGGCCGAGCGCATGCTCAAGGCCATCGGTGAGCCGAAGAGCATCGACACGCGCAACGACCCGCGGCTGTCGCGGATCTTCGCCAACAAGATCATCAAGGTCTACCCGGCCTTCGCCGAGTTCTACGGCATGGAGGACGCGATCGAGCAGGTCGTGTCCTACTTCCGGCACGCAGCGCAGGGGCTGGAGGAGAAGAAGCAGATCCTGTATCTGCTCGGCCCGGTGGGCGGCGGCAAGAGCTCGATCGCCGAGCGCCTGAAGCAGCTGATGCAGGAGGTGCCGTTCTACGCGATCAAGGGCTCGCCGGTGAACGAGTCGCCGCTGGGCTTGTTCGACCCCGACGAGGACGGCCCGATCCTGGAGAGCGAGTACGGCATCCCGCGGCGCTACCTCAACCGCATCATGAGCCCCTGGGCGGTGAAGCGGCTGGAGGAGTACGGCGGCGACATCCGCCGCTTCAAGGTCGTCAGACGCTACCCGTCGATCCTGCGCCAGGTCGGCATCAGCAAGACCGAGCCGGGTGACGAGAACAACCAGGACATCAGCTCGCTGGTCGGCAAGGTCGACATCCGCCGCCTGGAGAGCTACGCCCAGGACGACCCCGACGCCTACAGCTACTCCGGCGGCCTGTGCCTGGCCAACCAGGGCCTGCTCGAGTTCGTCGAGATGTTCAAGGCGCCGATCAAGGTGCTGCACCCGCTGCTGACGGCCACCCAGGAAGGCAACTTCAAGGGCACCGAGGGCTTCGGTGCGATCCCCTTCGACGGCGTCGTGCTCGCCCACAGCAACGAGAGCGAGTGGAAGGCCTTCCGCAACAACAAGAACAACGAGGCCTTCCTCGATCGCATCTACATCGTCAAGGTGCCGTACTGCCTGCGCGTCAGCGAGGAGGTGAAGATCTACGAGAAGCTGCTGCGCAACTCGTCGCTGGCCCAGGCCACCTGCGCGCCGGGCACGCTGAAGATGATGAGCCAGTTCGCCGTGCTGACGCGCCTGAAGGAGCCGGAGAACAGCTCGCTGTTCAGCAAGATGCTGGTCTACGACGGCGAGAACCTGAAGGACACCGACCCGCGCGCCAAGAGCTACCAGGAGTACCGCGACTACGCCGGGGTCGACGAAGGCATGACCGGCATCTCGACGCGCTTCGCCTACAAGATCCTGTCCAAGGTCTTCAACTTCGACAGCACCGAGGTCGCCGCCAACCCGGTGCACCTGATGTACGTGCTGGAGCAGCAGATCGAGCGCGAGCAGTTCCCGGCCGAGCTCGAGCAGAAGTACATCGGCTTCATCAAGGAGCTGCTGGCGCCGCGTTATGCCGAGTTCATCGGCAAGGAGATCCAGACCGCGTACCTGGAGAGTTATTCCGAGTACGGCCAGAACATCTTCGACCGCTACGTCACCTACGCCGACTACTGGATCCAGGACCACGAGTACCGCGACACCGACACCGGCGAGGTGTTCGACCGCGCGGCGCTCAACGCCGAGCTCGAGAAGATCGAGAAGCCGGCGGGCATCGCCAACCCGAAGGACTTCCGCAACGAGATCGTCAACTTCGTGCTGCGCGCGCGCGCCAACAACCAGGGCAAGAACCCGGTCTGGACCAGCTACGAGAAGCTGCGCACGGTGATCGAGAAGAAGATGTTCTCCAACACCGAGGAGCTGCTGCCGGTCATCAGCTTCAACGCCAAGGCCAGCGCCGACGAGGCCAAGAAGCACGAGGACTTCGTCACCCGCATGGTCGACAAGGGCTACACGCCCAAGCAGGTGCGCCTGCTGTGCGAGTGGTACCTGCGCGTTCGCAAGAGTTCCTGAGATGACGTCGAGCGCCGCACGCAGCTTCCCCCTCTCCCGTCTGCGGGAGAGGGCAGGGGTGAGGGTGCAGGCGCATCACCAGCCCTCACCCCAACCCTCTCCCGCCCTGCGGGAGAGGGAGTAATGCCATGCAGCAGATCATCGACAGACGGCTCGCCGGCAAGAACAAGTCGATCGGCAACCGCGAGCGTTTCCTGCGCCGGCACAAGGAGCAGATCCGCGAGGCGGTCAAACGCGCGATCGACGGCCGCGGCATCCGCGACATCGAGCGTGGCGAGGAGATCCACATCCCCAAGCGCGACCTGAGCGAACCCGTCTTCGGCCACGGCCAGGGCGGGGTGCGCGAGATCGTGCATCCGGGCAACCAGGAGTACATCCGCGGCGACCGCATCGAGCGCCCCAAGGGCGGTGGTGGCGGTGGCAGCGGCAGCGGGCAGGCCAGCGATCAGGGCGAGGGCGAAGACGACTTCGCCTTCGCGCTGAGCAAGGAAGAGTTCATGCAGGTCTTCTTCGAGGACCTGGCGCTGCCGCACCTGGTGCGCACCCAGCTCGCCGAGGTGCCCGAGTGGAAGACCCACCGCGCCGGCTTCAGCAGCGACGGCACGCCGAACAACCTGCACGTCGTGCGTTCGATGCGCGGCGCGATCGGCCGGCGCATCGCCATCGGCGCCGGCAGCCGGCGCGAGCTGCGTGAGCTGGAGGACCGGCTGGCGTTGCTGAAGGCCGAACTCCAGCCCGGCGACGCCGTCGCCGAACGCGAGATCGAGGCGCTGGAGGACGAGATCGCCCGGCTGCGCACGCGCGTCGAGCGCATCCCCTACCTGGACCCGATCGACCTGCGCTTCCGCAACCGGGTGCGCGTGCCGGTGCCGACCAGCAAGGCGGTGATGTTCTGCCTGATGGACGTCTCGGGCTCGATGGACGAGGCGCGCAAGGAGCTGTCCAAGCGCTTCTTCATCCTGCTGTACCTGTTCCTGACCAAGCACTACGAGCGCATCGAGCTGGTCTTCATCCGCCACCACACGCAGGCGCAGGAGGTCGACGAACACGACTTCTTCCACGCCCGCGAGACCGGCGGCACCGTCGTGTCCAGCGCGCTGGTGCTGATGGAGGAGATCATCCGCGCGCGCTACAGCCCGAGCGAGTGGAACATCTACGGCGCCCAGGCCAGCGACGGCGACAACTGGCACCACGACAGCGGCCGCTGCCGCGAGTTGCTGGGCGACAAGCTGCTGCCGCTGGTGCGCTACTACGCCTACGTGCAGGTCGCCGAGGAAGAGCAGAACCTCTGGGAGGAGTACACCCAGCTGCAGGCCGGGCACCGCCACTTCGCGATGCGCAAGGCCACCAGCGCCGACCAGATCTATCCGGTCTTCCGCGACCTGTTCAAGAAGGAAGGGAAGCAGGCGGCATGAAACACGGCACCGCGCGCACGCTGCTCACCGAGCCGATCCCGCCCGGCGAACGGCCCGGCGAACCCCTTCCCGGCCCGAGCGACTGGTCCTTCGAGCTGATCGACAAGTACCACGCGATCATCCGCGCGACCGCCGAACGTTTCGGCCTGGACACCTACCCGAACCAGCTCGAGATCATCACCGCCGAGCAGATGATGGACGCCTACGCGTCCGTCGGCATGCCGGTGAACTACCGCCACTGGAGCTACGGCAAGGAGTTCATCGCCACCGAGAAGAACTACAAGCGCGGCCACATGGGGCTGGCCTACGAGATCGTCATCAACTCCAACCCCTGCATCAGCTACCTGATGGAGGAGAACACGATGGCGATGCAGGCGCTCGTCATCGCCCACGCCGCTTACGGCCACAACAGCTTCTTCAAGGGCAACTACCTGTTCCGGATGTGGACCGACGCGTCGTCGATCATCGACTACCTCGTCTACGCCAAGGACTACGTCGCCAAGTGCGAGGAGAAGCACGGCCTGGAGGCCGTCGAGCTGTTCCTCGATTCCTGCCACGCGCTGGCCAACCACGGCGTCGACCGCTACCGCCGGCCCAGCCGCAAGTCGCTGGCGCAGGAGCTCGCCGAGCGCCAGGACCGCGAGGCCTACGTGCAGCAGCAGGTCAATGACCTCTGGCGCACGCTGCCGCGGCGCGCCGAGAAGGACGCCCCGTCACAGGAGAGCCGGCGCTTCCCCGAGGAGCCGCAGGAGAACCTGCTGTACTTCATCGAGAAGAACGCGCCGCTGCTCGAGCCCTGGCAGCGCGAGATCGTGCGCATCGTGCGCAAGATCGCGCAGTACTTCTATCCGCAGCGCCAGACCCAGGTGATGAACGAAGGCTGGGCCACGTTCTGGCACTACAAGCTGCTGAACACGATGTACGACGACGGTTACCTGACCGACGGCGTGATGATCGAGTGGCTGAAGTCGCACACCAACGTCGTCTACCAGCCGCCGGTCGGGCACCGTGCCTACAGCGGCATCAATCCCTACGCGCTCGGCTTCGCGATGTACAACGACATCCAGCGCATCTGCGAGAAGCCCACCGACGAGGACCGCCAGTGGTTCCCCGAGATCGCCGGCACGCCTTGGCTGCCGGCGCTGGACCAGGCGATGCGCAACTTCAAGGACGAGAGCTTCGTCGGCCAGTACCTGAGCCCGAAGCTGATGCGCGACCTGCGGCTGTTCACGATCCTCGACGACGAGAAGCAGAACGAGCTGGAGATCAGCGCCATCCACGACGAAGCCGGCTACCGGCGTGTGCGCGAGGCGCTGTCGCACCAGTACGACCTCGGCACGCGCGAGCCCAACATCCAGGTCTGGAACGTCAACCTGCGCGGTGACCGCTCGCTGGCGCTGCGCCACTTCCAGCACAACGACCGGCCGCTGCACGACAGCGCTGCCGAGGTGCTGAAACACGTCGCGCGGCTCTGGGGCTTCGCGGTGCACCTGGAGAGCGTCAACACGCGCGGCGACGTCACCAAGCGCTGGAACGTGCCGGCGCCGGCCTGAAACGACGAAGCCCCTTGCGGGGCTTCGTGTCTGGAGGGCCCGGCGGGCCGTCTCAGTGGCTGCGCCGACGGCGCGTGCCGGCGACGGCCAGCAGCGCCAAGCCGCCCAGGGCCAGCGTGCCGGGTTCGGGCACGTCGTAGCTGAGCTTGTCCCAGTAGACGTCGTAGGCCGTGCTGCGGCCGTGGTTGTAGCTCTGGATGATCGCGTTGGCGATCGCCGTCGTGCCCGGGGCGACGTAGGCGTGCGACGCGAACAGCGCGCCGGCGCCGTCGAACACCTCGTACAGGAAGCTGCCGCCGCCGCCCAGCGTGATCGACAGCGTGTACCACTGGTCGAAGGCGTCACCGACGGCCACCACCGGAACCGTCCAGGAGCCCGGCTCGTTGCTGTCCCAGAAGCGGAAGCCGCCGGACGCGAACTCGATGATCGGATAGGCGCTGACCGCACCGGCAGTGTTGATGCCCGTGCCCCACAGGCCGGCCCAGCGTCCGCCGTAGCTGGCCGCTTCTTCGTCGATCCAGAGCTGCGCGCTCAGCTTGTAGGTGTCGGGCGCCAGGTCGTACTTGCGGCCTTGCGTGGCGTAGAAGTCCGCGGTGGCACCGGCCGGGTTGGTCGTCACCTTGAGGCGGTTCTCGCCGTCGAACTCGGCGCTCTCGAAGGCCGCCGGCGCTGCGCGGTCGACGTACCAGACGCCGGGCGCGCGCGACCCGGTCACGACGGTGTCGAAGTCCAGGGTCACCGTGGCCGCCTGGGCGCTGACGGCCGACAGGGCCAGCACGCCGGCCGTGGCCGCCCACTTGATCGCGAACATTGAGGTTCCTCCGTAGTTTTGACGCGTTATCCGCAGAAGGCGATCGGGACGATCGCCGTGTTGCGGCGAATCGTTAGCAATTCGTGCGCCAAACTAGGGATATCTGCAAAAGTCTTTATTTGACAAAGACTTGCGCGCCTCTTGGGGAGGTTTGGAAACAACCTTGTCAGATATCTCGACAGTCTCTCGGCCGGTATCGAACGAGGCGTTCAGTTCCTGAATATCTTTCCCGGATTGAGTATTTGAAATGGATCAAGCGCCTGCTTGATCGCGCGCATCAGCGCAATGCCGCCGGCGCCGGCTTCCTCTTCCAGGAACGCCATCTTGTGCAGCCCGATGCCGTGTTCGCCGCTGCAGGTGCCTTCCATCGCGATCGCGCGGCGCACCATGCGTTCGCTCATCGCTTCGGCGGTCGCGCGCTCGGCGGCGTCGCCGTCGCGCACCAGGTAGGCGAGGTGGAAGTTGCCGTCGCCGACGTGGCCGACGATGTAGTAGGGCAGGCCGCTGGCCTCGGCGTCGGCCACCGAGGCTTCGACGATCTCGGCCAGGCGCGAGATCGGCACGCAGGTGTCGGTGGTCACCGAGCGGGTGCCCGGGTGCTGCTGCAGGCCGGCGAAGTAGGCCCGGTGGCGTGCGGCCCAGAGGCGGCTGCGCTCCTCGGGCGTGTCGGCCCACTCGAAGTCCTCGCCGCCCAGCTCGGCGGCGATGGCCTGCACGGTCTCGGCCTGTTCCTTGACGCCGGCCGGGCTGCCGTGGAACTCCATCAGCAGCATCGGCGCCTCGCGCAGCGCGAGCCCCGACTGGCGGTTCACCGCGCGCACCGCGTTGACGTCCAGCAGCTCGCAGCGTGCGATCGGCACGCCGAGCTGGATGGTCTGGATCGTCGTGCGCACCGCCGACGCGACGTCGGGGAAGTGGCAGACCGCGGCGCTGACGGCCTCCGGCAGCGGGACCAGGCGCACCGTCAGTTCGGTGATCACGCCCAGCGTGCCTTCGCTGCCGACGAACAGCCGCGTCAGGTCGTAACCGGCGGCCGACTTGCGGGCGCGTGTGCCGGTGTGCACGAGCTCGCCGCGGCCGGTGACGACGGTCAGCGCCAGCACGTTCTCGCGCATCGTGCCGTAGCGCACGGCGTTCGTGCCGCTGGCGCGTGTCGCGGCCATGCCGCCGAGCGACGCGTTGGCGCCCGGGTCGACCGGGAAGAACAGGCCCAGCGAGCGCAGCTCGGCGTTGAGCTGCTCGCGCGTGACGCCGGCCTCGACGGTGGCCGTCAGGTCGTCGGCGTCGATGCGCAGGATGCGTGTCAGACGCGAGACGTCGACGCTGAGCCCGCCCTGCACGGCCAGCAGATGGCCTTCGAGCGACGAGCCGGTGCCGTACGGGATGACCGGCACGCGGTGCTCGCCGGCCAGGCGCACGACCGCGGCAACCTCGTCGCTGCTCTCGCAGAACACGACCGCGTCGGGCGGCGTCACGGGGAAGGGCGACTCGTCGCGGCCGTGCTGCAGGCGCACCGCCTCGGCGGTGCTGCAGCGCTCGCCGAAGCGTGTGCGCAGCGCGGCCAGCAGCGTCTCGGGCAGCGGGCGACGCGCCGCCTGGGCGGCGGCATCGTGGGGGACAGCGCTCATGACCAACTCCTCGCACGCGGCCGGCGCCGCAGCGTCATCGCCTGGGCGGGGCATTCTAGGAGGCCGGTCAGGCGCCGACCTCAGGCCTTGCGCCGCGCGCGAACCGCGGCCGCCAGGCCCTCGAGCACGCCGACCGAGTCGTCCCAGCCGATGCAGGCGTCGGTGATGCTCACGCCGTACTCCAGCGCCGACGCGCGGTCCTTGCCGGCGCTGAACTTCTGCGCCCCGGGCTTCAGGTGGCTCTCGACCATCACGCCGAAGATGCAGCGGTTGCCGGCGGCGATCTGGCCGCCGACGTCGCGCATCACGTCGATCTGGCGCTGGTGCTGCTTGCTGCTGTTGGCGTGGCTGGCGTCGATCATCAGCCGGCACGGCAGCTTGGTCGCCTCGATCTCGGCGCAGGCCGCGGCGACGCTGGCGGCGTCGTAGTTCGGCGCCTTGCCGCCGCGCAGGATGACGTGGCAGTCCTTGTTGCCGCGGGTCTCGACGATCGCCACCTGGCCGTTCTTGTGCACCGACAGGAAGTGGTGCGGGCGCGCGGCGGCCTGGATCGCGTCGGTGGCGATCTTGATGTTGCCGTCGGTGCCGTTCTTGAAGCCCACCGGCGCCGACAGCCCGGAGGCCAGCTCGCGGTGCACCTGGCTCTCGGTGGTGCGCGCGCCGATCGCGCCCCAGGCGATCAGGTCGCCGATGTACTGCGGCGAGATCACGTCGAGGAACTCGCTGGCCGCCGGCACGCCTTCGCGGTTGATGTCGACGAGCAGCTGGCGCGCGATGCGCAGGCCTTCGTCGATGCGGAAGCTCTCGTCGAGGTAGGGGTCGTTGATCAGGCCCTTCCAGCCGACGGTGGTGCGCGGCTTCTCGAAGTAGACGCGCATCACGATCTCGAGGTCGGCGGCGTGGCGTTCGCGCTCGGCCTTCAGGCGACGCGCGTACTCGACGGCCGCGGCCGGGTCGTGGATCGAGCACGGGCCGATGATGACGAGCAGCCGGTCGTCCTCGCCGTGCATGATCTGGCGGATCTTGTGCCGCGTGCCCGACACCAGCGTCTCGACCGGCGTGCCGGCGATCGGGAAGAAGCGGATCAGGTGGTCCGGCGGCGGCAGCGGCGTGACGTCGCGGATGCGCTGGTCGTCGGTCTGGCTGGTCTTCTCGCTCAGCGCGTAGCGGCTCTCGGTCGCTGCGGCGGATTTCGGGCTCATGACGGGGCTTCCTGTGGTCGGGGACGGGGCGAAAAAAAACCGCCGGGGCTGCCGGCGGTTTTCTGGGTTCGCTCGCGTTTCTTCGGGTTACGCGTTTGCCTCTCCAGCCGCCGAACGGGGCGAGAACCAAAAGTACGCGAAGAAGAAGGCGGGCGAACGCATCGGGGTCGAATGTAGCACGCGGTGAGGATTGGGGTCAGGTCTTGCCTTTTGCACGCGGCGACGTTGGCGTCTTGCGCCGAGAGCGTCAGTGCAAAAGGCAAGACCTGACCCCGGCATTCGTCAGTACGCTTGCGCGCCGAAACCGGCGGCCTGCAACGCCTGCACGACGTCGGCGACGTGGCGCGGGTTGCGCGTCTGCAGCACCAGCTCGACCTCGACGTTCTGCGCCGACAGCGTCGAGAACGCGCGCTGGTGGTGGACCTCGTCGATGTTGGCGCCGGCCTGCGCGACCACCGTGGTGATGCGCGCCAGCACGCCGGGCGTGTCGCGCGCGCCGACGCGGATGCGCGCCAGCCGCCCGGCGCGAACCATGCCGCGGCCGATGATCGCCGACAGCAGCATCGGGTCGATGTTGCCGCCGCACAGCACGAGGCCGACCTTGCGCCCGGCGTAGCGCTCGGGCTCCTTCAGCAGCGCCGCCAGGCCGGCCGCGCCGGCGCCTTCGACCAGCGTCTTCTCGATCTCGAGCAGCATCACGATGGCCTGCTCGATGTCGCCTTCGTCGACCAGCACCAGGTCGTCGACCCGTTCGGCGATCAGCGCGCGCGTGATCTCGCCCGGCTGGCCGACGGCGATGCCTTCGGCGATCGTCGTCAGGCCTTGCGGGTGCTGCGTGCCCTTGACGGCGTTGACCATCGCCGGGAACCGCGCGGTCTGCACGCCGATGATGCGGATGTCCGGCCGCAGCGCACGCACCGCGGTGGCGATGCCGCTGATCAGCCCGCCGCCGCCGACGGCGACGACCAGCGTGTCCAGCTCGGGCTGCGCGCGCAGCATCTCCAGGCCGATCGTGCCCTGGCCGGCGATGACCAGCGGGTCGTCGAAGGGGTGCACGAACTCGAGCCTCTGCTCGGCGGCGATCTGCAGCGCGCGCTCGCGCGCCTCGTCGAAGGTCTCGCCGTGCAGCACGACCTCGGCGCCGAAGCCGCGCGTGCGCTCGACCTTCACCGTCGGCGTGTGCACCGGCATCACGATGACGGCGCGCAGCCCCAGGCGCTGGGCGTGGTGGGCGACACCCTGGGCGTGGTTGCCGGCCGAGGCGGCGACGACGCCGGCCACGCCGTGCTGCACCAGCGCACAGAGCTTGTTCAGCGCGCCGCGTTCCTTGAACGAGGCGGTGAACTGCAGGTTCTCGAACTTCAGGAAGACCTGGGCGCCGAGGATCTGGCCGATCGTGCGGCTCTCGACGCAGGGCGTGTCCAGCACGTGGCCGGCCAGGCGGCCGGCGGCGGCCTCGATGTCGGCGTACTCGACGGCAGCCATCAGGCGGTGCCCCCGACGGTCAGGCGCTCGATGCGCAGCGTCGGCTGGCCGACGCCGACCGGCACGCTCTGGCCTTCCTTGCCGCAGGTGCCGACGCCGGTGTCCAGCTCCAGGTCGTTGCCGATCATGCTGACGCGCTTGAGCGCATCCGGGCCGCTGCCGATGATCGTCGCGCCCTTCACCGGGTACTGGATCCTGCCCTTCTCGACCCAGAAGGCCTCGCTGGCCGAGAAGACGAACTTGCCGCTCGTGATGTCGACCTGGCCGCCGCCGAAGTTGGTGGCGTAGAGGCCGCGCTTCATCGACGCGACGATCTCCTCGCGTGTCTTGTCGCCGGCGAGCATGTAGGTGTTGGTCATGCGCGGCATCGGCAGGTGGGCGTAGCTCTCGCGCCGGCCGTTGCCGGTGGGCTTCACGCCCATCAGGCGCGCGTTCAGGCTGTCCTGGATGTAGCTGACGAGGATGCCGTCCTCGATCAGCACGTTGCGCTTGGAGGCCACGCCTTCGTCGTCGACGTTGAGCGAACCGCGGCGGTCGGGCAGGGTGCCGTCGTCGAGCACGGTGACGCCCGGGGCGGCGACCCGCTGGCCCAGGCGGCCGGAGAAGGCGCTCGAACCCTTGCGGTTGAAGTCGCCTTCGAGCCCGTGGCCGACGGCCTCGTGCAGCAGCACGCCGGGCCAGCCGGGGCCGAGCACGACGCTCATCTCGCCGGCCGGCGCCGGGCGGCTCTCGAGGTTGGTCAGCGCCGCGTCGACGGCCTGGCGCACATAGCCTTCGATGACCGCGTCCTGGAAGTAGCCGAGGCCGAAACGGCCGCCGCCGCCGCCGGTGCCGACTTCACGCCGGCCGTCCTGCTCGGCGATCACGGTGAGCGACAGCCGCACCAGCGGCCGCACGTCGGCGGCGCGCGTGCCGTCGGCGCGCGCGACGAAGACGACGTCGTACTCGGCGGCCAGCCCGGCCATCACCTGGACGATGCGCGGGTCCTTGGCGCGGGCGAGCTTCTCGACACGCTCGAGCAGCGCCACCTTCTGCGTGCTGTCCAGCGTCGCGATCGGGTCCATCGGCGCGTACAGCGCACGGCTGGCGGCGATGCGCGGCGCACGCGCCAGCTTGACACGTTTGTTCTGGCCGGCCGCGGCGATCGTGCGCACGGTGCGCGCGGCGTCCAGCAGCGCGGCCTCGGACAGGTCGTCGCTGTAGGCGAAGGCGGTCTTCTCGCCGGCGACGGCACGCACGCCGACACCCTGGTCGATGCTGAAGCTGCCGCCCTTGACGATGCCTTCCTCCAGGCTCCAGCCCTCGTGGCGCGTGGACTGGAAATACAGGTCGGCGTCGTCGACACGATGCTCGGCGATCGTCGCTAGCGCCCGGGCGAGCTGCGCCTCGCCGATGCCGGCGGGTTCGAGCAGCGACGACTGCGCGATGGCCAGGCGTTCGAGGGTGGGTTCGCGGGTGATCATCGGCGCCTCCGGGTGGGGCGCGAATTGTAGGAGTCGCGTCTTGCCCGTGCCGCCGCGGTGGCGCTCGCCTGAGTTCAGCCGCGCCGCGCCAAGGCCTCCTGGTACAGCGCGTTGCGCGGCGCGCCGCTGATCTCGGCGGCCAGCGCGACCGCCTGCTTCAACGGCAGCTCGCGCAGCAGCACCTCCAGCGTCTGCAGCGCCGCCGGCGCCAGCCCTTCGGCCTCCACCGCCGGCAGGGCGTGCAGCACGAGCACGAACTCGCCGCGCACGCGGTTCGCGTCGGCGGCCAGCCAGCCCGGCAGCTCGCCGGCGGCCATCGTCGCCACGGTCTCGAACTGCTTGGTCAGTTCGCGGCACAGCGTCACGTGGCGCTCGGGCGCGCCTTCGGCCAGCGTCGCCGCCAGCGCCTCTATGCGGTGCGGCGCCTCGAACAGCACCTGCGTCGAACGCTCGCCCAGGCAGGCGGCCAGCGCGTCGCGCCGTTCGCCGCCGCGCGAAGGCAGGAAGCCGACGAAACGGAAGCCCGCGCCGACGGTGTCGCCGGCGACGCTGAGCGCCGTGACGGCGCTGCTCGCGCCCGGGATCGGGATCACCCGATGGCCGGCCGCCGCGGCCTGCGCCACCAGCACCGCGCCGGGGTCGCTGACCGCCGGCGTGCCGGCGTCGCTGACGTAGGCCACCGACTCGCCGGCCGCCAGCCGTGCCAGCACCGCGCCGCTGGCGCCTTGTTCGTTGTGGGCGTGCAGCGCGATCAGCGGCTTGTCCAGCCCGAGGTGGCGCAGCAGCTGCGCGCCGACGCGCGTGTCCTCGCAGGCGACGGCGTCGGCGCGGGCCAGCACGTGCACCGCCCGAAGCGTGATGTCGGCCAGATTGCCGATCGGCGTGGCGACGACGTAGAGTGCGCCGGGCGGGAACTGCTGGCCGCCGGCGGCGGCATCGGCTGCGGCGAGCAGCGCGGAGGGCGTGATGTTCAAGGGCGCGTCGGAGCAGGGGACGAAGGCGCTCGGCGATGCCGCCGAGTCTCGGGCGCTGGCCTGGCTGCAAGCGCGCGGCCTGACGCTGCTGGAGCGCAATTATCGGGTCGCACGCGGCCCGCACGCGCGTGGCGGCGAGGTCGACCTGATCCTGCGCGACGCCGACGGCACGCTGGTCTTCGTCGAGGTGCGTTCACGGCGCAGCCGCGGCTTCGGCGGTGCCGCGGCCAGCATCGGCGCGAGCAAGCGGGCCCGCATCGTCTATGCCGCGCGCCACTACCTGCAGCGCTGGCGCGTGCTGCCGCCGTGCCGCTTCGATGTCGTCTGCATTGATGACGGGCGCGTTGAATGGCTTCAGGCGGCCTTCGACGCCGCTTGAACCCGCCGCCGGCGGGGCCGTGCCAACCCCGGGCCTTATCATCCCCCGCCTATGCTCGAGCAGCGGATCCAGCAGCAATTCTTCGACAGCGCCGACCTGAAGTACCAGACCGCCGAGGCGCTCTCGCGCCCGATCGCCGAGGCCTGCGGCGCCCTGGTCGGGGCCATCACCTCCGGCGGCAAGCTGATGATCGGCGGCAGCGGCGCCGCCTCGGCGCTGGCGCTTCACTTCGGCCAGCGCCTCGTCACCGGCTACGAACGCGAGCGCCCGCCGCTGCCGGCGATGGTGCTGGGCGCCGACGCCGAGCCGCTGATCCTGGCGCTGGGCCATCCGGGCGACGTGCTGTTCTGGATCGAGCCCGCCGACGGCGACGGCCAGCTCGCTCGCGCGGCGATCGCCGCGGCGCACGACAAGGACATGACGGTGGCCGGCCTCAGCGCCGGCACCGGGGCGGCGGCTGCGGCCGTCGCGGCGCAGCTCGCCGAAACCGACGTCAAGGTCGCGCTGCCGCACGCCCGCGGTGGCCGGGCGCTGGAACTCCAGCTGCTCGTGCTGCACTGCCTGTGCGACGCGATCGACCTCCAACTGATGGGAGAACAGGAACCGTGAACACCCGACTCGTGATGCGCCCGCTGGCGCTGGCCCTGGCTGCGGCGGCTGCCGCGACGACGCTGTCGGCCTGCGCACCGCTGATCGTCGGCGGTGCGATGGTCGGCGGCAGCATGATGATCATCGACCGGCGCACCTCCGGCGCGCAGGTCGAGGACCAGGCCATCGAGCTCAAGGGCGCCTCGGTCGTGCGCGATCTGGCGACGCTGGGCCACGTCAACGTCACCAGCTACAACCGTATGGTGCTGCTGACCGGCGAGGTGCCGACCGAGGACGACCGCCTGCGCGTCGAGAACGCGGTGCGCCGCGTCGAGAACGTGCGCAGCGTCACCAACGAGCTGGCCGTCGCCGGCAACAGCTCGCTGAGCTCGCGTTCCAACGACCTCGTGCTGACCAGCAAGGTCAAGGCGACCTTCGTCGACGCCAAGGACCTGCAGGCGCCGTCGGTCAAGGTCATCACCGAGCGCGCGACGGTCTACCTGATGGGCCGCGTCACCGAACGCGAGGCGGCGCGGGCCGCGGATCTGGCGCGCTCGGTGTCGGGCGTGCAGAAGGTGGTGCGCGTCTTCGAGGTGATCTCCGAAGCCGAACTCGCCAACCTGCAGAAGGCCACGCAGCCTTCGCAGCCGGCTTCCGGCAACCGCTGAGCGCCTGCGGGGCGGGCCGTGGTGGGCCCGCCGCGCCCGCTCAGCCCAGCCGCTTGATCAGGCTGGACGTGTCCCAGCGGCCGCCGCCCTGGGCCTGGACCTCGGCGTAGAACTGGTCGACCAGCGCCGTCACCGGCACGCGCGCGCCGTTGCGGCGCGCCTCGTCGAGCACCAGGCCGAGGTCCTTGCGCATCCAGTCGACGGCGAAGCCGAAGTCGAACCTGCCTTCGACCATCGTCTTGCCGCGGTTGTCCATCTGCCAGCTCTGCGCCGCGCCCTTGCCGATGACGTCCAGCACCAGCGGCATGTCCAGCCCGGCGTGCCGGCCGAAGGCGATGGCCTCGGCCAGGCCCTGCACCAGCCCGGCGATGGCGATCTGGTTGACCATCTTCGCGAGCTGGCCGGCGCCGCTGTCGCCGATGCGCGTGACGGCGCGCGCGAAGGCCATCGCCACCGGCTTCATCGCGTCGAACGGCGCTTCGTCGCCGCCGCACATCACGGTCAGCACGCCGTTGACGGCACCGGCCTGGCCGCCGGAGACCGGGGCGTCGACGAACTGCAGGCCGCGTGCCGTGGCCGTGGCGTGCAGCTCGCGCGCGACTTCGGCCGAGGCCGTGGTGTGGTCGACGAAGACCGCGCCCGGCGCCATGCCGGCGAAGGCGCCGGTCTCGCCCAGCGTCACGGCGCGCAGGTCGTCGTCGTTGCCGACGCAGCAGAAGACGAACTCGGCGCCGGCGGCGGCTTCGGCCGGCGTCGGCGCGTGGGCGCCGCCGTATTCGGCGACCCAGGCCTGGGCCTTGGCGGCGCTGCGGTTGTAGACGGTGACGCGGTGGCCGGCGCGGGCGAGGTGCCCGGCCATCGGGTAACCCATGACGCCCAGGCCGATGAAGGCGACGGCGCGGGGCGGGACGGTGTCGTAGGTCTTGCTCATCGGCGGGCGGTCTCAGGCGGTGGGGACCGCCGATTCTGCCGCCCGGCCGCGCCGCGTCAGATGACGCGCATGTTCTCCGTGCCGGCGGCGAGGTCGCGGCTGCGCGCGCGCTGGCTGTTGAGCTTGATCTGCAGGCGCAGGTCGTTGACCGAATCGGCGTTGCGCAGCGCGTCCTCGTAGCTGACGGCGTTGGCTTCGTAGAGGTCGTACAGCGACTGGTCGAAGGTCTGCATGCCGAGCTCGCGCGAGCGTTTCATCAGCTCCTTGATCTCGCCGATCTCGCCCTTGAAGATCATGTCCGACACCAGCGGCGTGTTGAGCATGATCTCCACCGCCGCGATGCGGCCGCGGCCTTCCTGGCGCGGCATCAGGCGCTGGCTGACCAGGGCCTTGAGGTTCAGCGACAGGTCCATCAACAGCTGGCCGCGGCGCTCTTCCGGGAAGAAGTTGATGATGCGGTCCAGCGCCTGGTTGGCGCTGTTGGCGTGCAGCGTGGCCATGCACAGGTGGCCGGTCTCGGCGAAGGCCACCGCGTGCTCCATCGTCTCGCGGTCGCGGATCTCGCCCATCAGGATCACGTCGGGCGCCTGGCGCAGCGTGTTCTTCAGCGCCTGCTCCCAGCCGTCGGTGTCGACGCCGACCTCGCGCTGCGTGACGATGCAGTTCTTGTGCGGGTGCACGAACTCGATCGGGTCCTCGACCGTGATGATGTGGCCGTAGGAGTGCTCGTTGCGCCAGTCGACCATCGCCGCCAGCGAGGTGCTCTTGCCCGAGCCGGTGGCGCCGACGAAGATGACCAGGCCGCGCTTGGTCATCGCGATGTCCTTGAGCACCGCGGGCAGGGCCAGCGTGTCGATCGTCGGCAGCGTCTGCGGGATCGTGCGCAGCACCAGCCCGACCTGGCCCTGCTGCATGAAGGCGTTGACGCGGAAGCGCCCGACGCCCTGCGGGCTGATCGCGAAGTTGCACTCCTTGGTGCGCTCGAACTCGGCGGCCTGCTTGTCGTTCATCACCGCGCGCGCCAGCTGCAGCGTGTGCTGGCCGGTCAGCGGCTGTGGCGAGACCTTGGTCACCTTGCCGTCGACCTTGATCGCCGGCGGGAAGTCGGCGGTGAGGAAGAGGTCCGAGCCGTTGCGCGCGATCATCAGGCGCAGCAGGTCGTTGACGAATTTCGAGGCCTGGTCGCGTTCCATCCGTGTACTCCCTTGTCCGATCAGGCGTCGCCGAGCAGCGCCGACAGCCGCGTGCTGGTCTGGCGCAGCCGCAGCGACAGCCGCCGTGCCAGCGCGGCGAGCAGCATCAAGGCCAGCTGCGCGTCGGCGTTCATCAGCGCCAGCAGCTGCGAGGTCTCGAGCACCGCCAGCACGCAGGGCTCGGTGCTGCGGCAATCCGACAGCCGCGGGCCGGCGTCCAGCAGCGACATCTCGCCGAGCACGTCGCCCGGCCGGATCTCGGCCAGCCGCGTGGCCGCGTTGCTGCCCTGGCGCTCGACGACGACCGCGCCTTCGAGCACCACGATCATGAACTCGCCCGGCTCGTCCTGGACGATCAGCCGCTGGCCCGCGCCGACGCGCACGAAGACGAGGTAGGGCGCCAGCCGCGCCATCGACGCCTCGTCGAACGGCCGCCGCCCGCCCGCCCACAACGCCGCCAGCCGCCGCAGCCCTTCGTCCGCGTCGAACGGCAGTGCCCCGACCTGCGCCGCACGCTGCGCCCACGAAGCGGCGTCGCTCATGCGCGTTCCCGACCCAGCGCAGGCGTGCAGAGGGTGGCGAACCGACGGCCTGTCAAGCAGACGCCGCGGACGGGCTTTGCCCGGCCGCTGGCGTCGCCCCCCTGCGGGGCCGAGGCCGGACACGATTCGTCCGGTGGACGAATCGTGCCTGCCGAGGAGCCGGGCCCTTGGCCCGGCGTGGCCTGCAAGGCAGTGCCGAAGGCGCTTCGGGGGGGGGCCATCCCTAGCCGGGGAAGTTCTCGGGAATCTTCGCCTTGCCCCGCGCCTCGGCCGGCGTGATCACGTTGCGGCGCACCAGGTCGGCGAGGTTCTGGTCCAGCGTCTGCATGCCCAGGCTCTGGCCGGTCTGGATGGCCGAGTACATCTGGGCGATCTTGTTCTCGCGGATCAGGTTCTTGGTCGCCGACGTGGCGATCATGATCTCGTGCGCCGCGACGCGGCCCGAGCCGTCCTTCAGCTTGCACAGCGTCTGCGAGATGACGGCGACCAGCGACTCCGACAGCATCGCGCGCACCATCTCCTTCTCGGCCGCGGGGAAGACGTCGACGACGCGGTCGATGGTCTTGGCGGCGCTGGAGGTGTGCAGCGTGCCGAACACCAGGTGGCCGGTCTCGGCGGCGGTCAGCGCCAGGCGGATCGTCTCCAGGTCGCGCATTTCGCCGACCAGCACCGCGTCCGGGTCCTCGCGCAGCGCCGAGCGCAGCGCGTTGGCGAAGGACAGCGTGTGCGGCCCGACCTCGCGCTGGTTGACGAGGCACTTCTTGCTCTCGTGCACGAACTCGATCGGGTCCTCGACGGTGAGCACGTGGCCGTACTCGTTCTCGTTGAGGTGGTTGACCATCGCCGCCAGCGTCGTGCTCTTGCCCGAGCCGGTGGGGCCGGTGACGAGCACCAGGCCGCGCGGCTTCAGCGCCAGCTCGGCGAAGACCTTGGGCGTGCCGAGCTGCTCCAGCGTCAGGATCTTGCTCGGGATCGTGCGGAACACCGCGCCGGCACCGCGGTTCTGGTTGAACGCGTTGACACGAAAACGTGCGAGGCCCTGGATCTCGAAGCTGAAGTCGCACTCCAGCGTGTCCTCGTAATGCTTGCGCTGGGCGTCGTTCATGATGTCGTAGACCATCGAATGGACCATCTTGTGGTCCAGCGGTTCGACATTGATTCGACGCACGTCGCCGTGCACGCGGATCATCGGCGGCAGCCCCGCCGACAGGTGCAGGTCCGAGGCCTTGTTCTTGACCGAGAATGCGAGCAGCTGGGTGATGTCCATGACGGGAGCGCGAGGGCGCCATTCGCCCAGTGATCGAACGATTATGGGCAGCATCGGAAGCAACCTGCAAGAAGTGAAGCGGCGTATCGCCGCAGCCGCGAATGCGGCCGGCCGGGACGCGCAAAGCGTCACGCTGCTGGCGGTGTCCAAGACCTTTCCCGCCTCGGCGGTGAGGGCCGCGCACGGTGAAGGGCAGCGGGCCTTCGGCGAGAACTACGTCCAGGAAGCGCTGGCCAAGATCGCCGAGCTCGTCGACCTGCGGCCCGAGCTCGAATGGCATCTGATCGGCCCGCTGCAGAGCAACAAGACGCGCCCGGTGGCCGAGGCCTTCGACTGGGTGCATTCGGTGGACCGGCTGAAGATCGCCCAGCGCCTGGCCGAGCAGCGCCCGGCCTGGCTGCCGCCGCTGCAGCTGTGCCTGCAGGTCAACGTCAGTGGCGAGGCCTCCAAGAGCGGCTGCGCGCCCGAGGACCTGCCGGCGCTGGCGCATGCCGTCGCCGCGCTGCCGGCCGAGCGTGTGCGGCTGCGCGGGCTGATGGCCATCCCCGAGCCGAGCGAGGACCCGGCGGCGCAGCGCCAGCCGCTGGCGCGGCTGCGCACGATGCTCGCCGCGCTGAACGCCGACGGCCTGGCGCTGGACACCTTGTCGATGGGCATGAGCGCCGACCTCGAGGCCGCGGTCGCCGAGGGCGCGACGCTGGTGCGCGTCGGCACGGCGATCTTCGGCCGGCGCTGAGCCGGCACCGGCTCCTCAGGCCGGCTCAGTACAGCCCCAGCGCCAGCCCGAGTTCGAGCGCCATCGCGGCGACCAGCGCCACGATCGCCATGCCTTCGACGAACGCGAGCTGCCGGCGTTCATGGCCCGGCCGGGGCTCGGGCGGCAGCAGGGCGCCGGGCGGGTACTCGCCGATCCTGGACGAGGCGAAGCGCGAGACGGGGCCGTGTCGCCCCGCAGGTTTGGTGTTCGAGAACATTCGTACTCCCTGTCGTTCCCGATGTCGTCGTGCCGCACGGGCGGCCGGCGCCGATCTAATCATCGTTTTTGGTGAATCGGCACAGGGATCACCCGGCTGCAGAGGGCAGGCCGTGGTGTCGTTCTCGTTTTCAGCGATTCGGCCCGTCGGCGGGCCGCCGGCAGGGCTCAGACCGGGATGCGGGCGCTGTTCTTCACTTCTTCCATCACCGCGTAGGTGCGCGTCTCGCGCACGCCGGGCAGCGTCCAGATGACGGTGCCGATGAACTCGCGGTAGGCGGCCATGTCGGCCACGCGCGTCTTCAGCAGGTAGTCGAAGCCGCCGGCGACGAGGTGGGCCTCCAGGATCTCCGGGCGCACCTGCACCGCCGCCTTGAAGGTGTCCATCACGTCGTGCACCGTGCGGTCGAGCAGGATCTCGACGAAGACCAGCAGCCCGGCGCCGAGCTTGCTCGGGTCCAGCCGGGCCTCGTAGCCGACGATGTAGCCGTCGCGCGTGAGGCGTTTGACACGTTCGAGCACCGCGGTCGGCGACAAATGCACCTCCTCGGCCAGCTTCAGGTTGCTGATGCGTCCGTCGGCCTGCAGCACACGCAGGATGCGGCGGTCGATCTTGTCCAGTTCGCGGGGGCCGGATCGAAGGCCCTGCTCGGTTGTGGCGTCGTCCATCCGTGGGATTCTCGGTCAAACCGGCTTCATTCCGAATCGGATGCGGTGCGTCGGCCCCCACACTGCGCCCGTTTGTCGCCCAGGAGTGCCCCCATGCCCGTCCCGCCGCCGCGTGAACGCCTGCCGTTCCCGTACCGCCCCGAGTCCGAGGCCATCACCGCCGCGCTGGCGTCGCTGCAGGGCGCGCTCGACTGGCCGCGTGTGATCGAGACCGCCAAGCCCTGGGTCGAGCAGGTGCGCGCCAACCCGGCGCCGTTCTGGGCGATGGAGTCGCTGCTGCGCGAGTACCCGATCTCCAGTGCCGAAGGCCTGGCGCTGATGCGTCTGGCCGAAGCGCTGCTGCGTGTGCCCGACGCCGAGACCGCCGTCGCGCTGACCGCCGACCAGCTCGGCCGCGCCGACTTCGACGGCAGCGGCGACGAAGGCCCGCACAAGATGCTGGCCAGCCTGTCGGCGAGCGCGATCGCGCTGTCGAAGAAGTTCCTGCCCGGCGCCGAGCAGCCGGCCGGCCTGATGCAGCGCCTGGGCGCACGCACCGTCGTCGCCGCCACCGTGCGCGCGATCCAGCTGCTGGGCCGCCAGTTCGTGCTCGGCCGCAGCATCGACGAGGCGATGAAGGAAGCCGCGGCGCAGCGCAAGGCGCAACCGATGCTGCGCTTCAGCTACGACATGCTGGGCGAGGGCGCACGCACCGAAGCCGACGCCGCGCGTTATCTCGCCAGCTACGAGAACGCGATCGCCGCCATCGCCGCGGGCCGCGCCGAACGCGGGCCGCTGCCGCCGATGGAAGGCGACGGCATCTCGATCAAGCTCTCGGCGCTGTTCTCGCGTTACGAGGACGCGCAGCGCGAACGTGTCTTCGAGACCCTGCTGCCGCGTGTCTGGACGCTGGTCGAACGCGCCGCCGCCGCCAACCTGAACCTGACGATCGACGCCGAGGAGGTCGACCGGCTGGAACTGTCGCTGGACGTCTTCGACGCCGTCGCCGACCGCATCGCCGCCGCCTTCCCGCAGTGGCAGGGCTTCGGCCTGGCGATGCAGGCCTACCAGACGCGGGCGCTGGCGGTCATCGACGAGGTCGCCGCGATCGCGCGCCGCCATGGCCTGCGCTTCATGGTCCGCCTGGTCAAGGGCGCCTACTGGGACGGCGAGGCCAAACGCGCCCAGGAGCTGGGCCTGCCGGCCTACCCGGTGTTCACGCACAAGCACCACACCGATATCTCCTACCTGGCCTGCGCGCGCGCGATGCTGGGCCACGCCGACGTGCTGTACCCGCAGTTCGCCTCGCACAACGCCGGCACGATCGCTGCGATCCTGCAGATGGCACGTGCCGCCGGCGTGCCCTTCGAGATGCAGCGCCTGCACGGCATGGGCGAGGGCGTGTACCGCGAGGTGCTGAAGGACGGCAGCATCGCCTGCCGCGTCTACGCCCCGGTCGGCGAGCACCGCGACCTGCTGGCCTACCTGGTGCGCCGGCTGCTGGAGAACGGCGCCAACTCGTCCTTCGTGCACCAGCTCGCCGACCCGGCCGTGGCACCCGAGGAGCTGCTGGCCTCGCCGCTGGCGCCCACGGCCGAATCCGGCCTGCCGCTGCCGGCGGCGCTGTACGGCCCGGCGCGGCCCAACTCGGCCGGTGCCGACCTGGCCTGCGAGGCGATGCGTGCGCCGCTGCTGGCGGCCGTCGCCGCGACGCGCGTGCCCGCCGTCGCCGAGGCACGCCCCGAGGACAGCGCCGCCGCGATGGCGCGCCTGGCCGCCGGCTTCGGCGCCTGGAGCGCGCGCCCGCTGGCCGAGCGTGCCGGCGCGCTGCGCCGCGCCGCCGACCTGCTCGAAGCACGCCTGCCCGAGTACTGCGGCCTGCTCGTCAAGGAGGCTCACAAGACGCTGGGCGACGCCGTCTCCGAGGTGCGCGAGGCCGCCGACTTCTGCCGCTACTACGCCGAACAGGCCGAGGCGCGGCTGGGCGAACAACTGCTGCCCGGCCCGACCGGCGAGCGCAACACGCTGCGCCTGCACGGCCGCGGCGTCTTCGTCTGCATCAGCCCGTGGAACTTCCCGCTGGCGATCTTCGCCGGTCAGGTGGTGGCCGCGCTGGTCGCCGGCAACACCGTCGCCGCCAAGCCGGCCGAGCAGACACCGGCGGTGGCCGAACGTTTCGTCGCGCTGCTGCACGAGGCCGGCGTGCCCGAGGACGCGCTGGTGCTGCTGCACGGCCCGGGCGAGACCGTCGGCGCCGCGCTGGTGGCCGACGCGCGCACCGCGGGCGTCTGCTTCACCGGCAGCACCCAGGTCGCGCGGCTCATCAACCGCACGCTGGCGGCCAAGGACGGCGCGATCGTGCCGCTGATCGCCGAGACCGGCGGCCTGAACGCGATGATCGTCGACAGCACCGCGCTGCCCGAGCAGGTGGTCGACGCGGTCGTGCAGAGCGCCTTCCGCTCGGCCGGCCAGCGCTGCTCGGCGCTGCGCCTGCTGGCGGTGCACGAAAGCGTCGCCGACGGCGTGTTCACGATGCTCGCCGGGGCGATGAAGGAACTCTCGCTCGGCGACCCGGCGCGGCTGGCCACCGACGTCGGCCCGGTGATCGACGACGAGGCTTTCGCCAACCTGGAACGCCACGTCGAGCGCCTGCGCCGCGAAGCGCGCCTGGTCGGCGAGACACCGCGCCCGGCGGCCCCGGCGGTGCCGCGCCTGGTGGCGCCGGTGGCTTTCGAGATCGGCGCCGTCGAGGATCTGCGCGAGGAGATCTTCGGCCCCGTGCTGCACCTGGTGCGCTGGAGCGGCGACGTCGAGCAGCTCGTCGCGCGCATCAACGCGCTGGGCTACGGGCTGACGCTGGGTGTGCAGACGCGCATCGACAGCCGCGCCGAACGCATCGCGCACTTGGCGCGCATCGGCAACGTCTACGTCAACCGCAACATCATCGGCGCGGTCGTCGGCGTGCAGCCTTTCGGTGGCGAAGGGATGTCGGGCACCGGCCCCAAGGCCGGCGGCCCGCACTACCTGTACCGCTTCTGCGCCGAGCAGACGCTGACGGTGAACACCGCCGCCGCCGGCGGCAACGCCGAACTGCTGGCCGGGATCGGCCACTGAGCGCGGGAGGCCTCGCGGCCTCCCGGGCGGGTCAGTTGAGGTACATCCCGAGGTAGCGCCGGCCGTGGCTGACGACCTCGGGGTCGGGGCAGACCTCGAACCACTCGACCATCTGCACCCGCGCCTTCTCGCGCCACTCGGCCTTGTCGCGCAGCACGATGTCCAGCAACTGCTCGAACGCGGAGCCGAAGTCGCCGCGGTGGGCGTGCAGCGCGGCGAGCGCAAAACGTGCGTCGAAGCCCTTCGGGTTGGCGGCGATGCGCGCCGCCAGCGCCACCGGGTCGCCTGCGGGCGCTTGCGAAGCCAGCGCCAGGCGCTTCAGCAGCTTGGCGTGGCGCTCCTCGCGTTCGGCTTCGGGGATCGCGTCCAGCAGCGCCTGGGCTTCGGCCAGCGCGCCTTCGCCGAGCAGGGCCTCGGCTTCGTCCAGCGGGCCCCATTGCGGCTCTTGCTCGGGCTGCTCGTCGGCCGGGCCGAGGTGGCGGTCGAGGAAGGCGCGGATCTGGCCTTCGGGCAGCGCGCCCATGAACTGGTCGACCGGGCGGCCGCCGGCGAACAGCGTCACCTGCGGGATGCTGCGGATGCCCATCGCCTGCGCGACCTGCGGCGACTCGTCGGTGTTCAGCTTGGCGAGCACGAAGCGGCCGCCGTAGGCCTGCACCAGCTTCTCGAGGATCGGGCCGAGCGAACGGCAGGGCCCGCACCACGGCGCCCAGCAGTCCAGCAGCACGGGCACGTCGAGCGAACGGTCGAGGACGGCGGTTTCGAAATCGGCGTCGGAGACGTCGTAGGAGAGCGGCGGGGTCGTCATGGCGGTCTGGGTCTTGTCAGTCGAGCCGGACGCCCAGGCGCGTGATCACCGGGCCCCAGCGCTTGATGTCGGCGTCGATCGTACGACGGAAGTCGGCGGCGCTGCCGCCCACCGGCGCGAGGCCCTGCGCGTCCAGCGCCTGGCGCACCGCGGGCTCGCGCAGCACCGTGTTGACGTCGGCGGCGATGCGCGCAATCACCGCCTCGGGCGTGCCGGCCGGCGCCAGCAGGCCGTTCCAGGCCAGCGACTGCACGGCCGGATACCCGGCTTCGGCCATCGTCGGCAGTTCGGGCAGCGAGTGCACGCGCTCGGCGCTGGTCACGGCCAGCAGGCGCAGGCGGTTCGCGCGGGCGTGCGGCAGCAGCGCCGGCGCGACCATGAAGGTCGCTTCGGCTTCGCCCTGGGCCACCGCCAGCGCGGCCGGCGGCGAGCCGTTGTAGGGCACGTGCACGCCGGCGATGCCCGCCTCGTGCAGGAACAGCTCCATCGTCAGGTGCGCCGAGCTGCCGTTGCCCAGCGACGAGTAGGCGATGCCGTCGCGGCGTGTGCGCGCCCAGGCGACGAACTCGGCCACGGTGCGCGCCGGCACACGCTCGGCGTTGACCGCCAGCACGTTGGGCTGCGAGGTCGTCATCACGACGGGCCGCAGGTCGCGCGCCGGGTCGTAGGGCATGCGCCGGTAGAGGAAGGGCGCGAATGCCACCGGGCCGTTGAAGCCGAGTGCGAGGGTGTGGCCGTCGCGTGCCTTGGCCGCGGCGTCGACGCCGAGCATGCCGCCGGCGCCGGGTTTGTTGTCGACGACGACCGGCTGGCCCCAGCGTGCTGCCAGGCGTTCGCCGAGCAGGCGGGCGATCAGGTCCAGCGAGCTGCCCGGCCCGGTCGGCACGACCAGGTGCACGGGCCGCGTGGGCCAGGCGTCGGCAGCACGGGCCGTGGCGGCGCCCAGCGCGGCCAGACCGAGGAGGGCGGTTCGGCGTCTCATGTCGAAACGGGTTGTAACCCGGGGGGCGGAGCGGAACCTAAGATCCTAAGCACCTCTGCCGCGGCGCACCTTGTCGCAGTTCGTGGCCGAGGCTCCGTATCCGAACGAGGAGAAGACGAATGAATGCAAGACGTTTGGCCGGACGTGGCGTGGCCGTCGCGCTGGCGGTGACGGTGCTGGCCGGCTGCGAGACCATGGACGAACGCAGCAAGGGCACGGCCACCGGGGCCGCCATCGGTGCGCTCGGCGGGGCCGTGATCAGCAAGGCCACCGGCGGCAAGGCGGGCACCGGGGCGGTGATCGGCGGCGTCGTCGGCGCCGTCGGCGGCAACCTGTGGTCCAAGCGCATGGAGGAGAAGCGCCGGGCGATGGAGCAGGCCACCGCCGGCACCGGCATCGACGTCGCGCGCACGCCGGACAACGAGCTGAAGGTCAACGTGCCCAGCGACCTGTCCTTCGCCGTCGGCCGCGCCGACCTGCAGCCTTCGCTGCGCCCGGTGCTCGACCAGTTCGCCAAGGGGCTGGACCAGACGATGCACGTGCGCATCGTCGGCCACACCGACAGCACCGGCAGCGACGCGATCAACGACCCGCTGTCGCTGGCGCGCGCCCGCACCGTGCGCGACTACCTCGAAGACCGCGGCGTGCCCGCCGCCCGCCTGGAGATCGCCGGCCGCGGCTCGCGCGAGCCGGTGGCCGACAACGGCAGCGACGCCGGCCGCGCCAAGAACCGCCGCGTCGAGATCTTTCTCCGCGAGCCCGGCGCCTGAGTCCCGCCACGGCCCGTCTTCGCCGGGTCGTCGGTGCACCGCGTTAAGCCCGGGTACGCGGTCAGCGAGTGACCGCAACACCCGAGGTCCTCTGCGATCAAGCTTCCCGCCACGGCCCGGCTCCGCCGGGCAGTCGGCGGACGGCCTTGCAGGCCGCGCCGGGCCAGGGGCCCGGCCGCTCGGCAGGCGCCGACGGTCCACTGGACCGTCCGCGTCCTGCCGAGCCCCCTTGGGGGGTAGCGAGCGCTAGCGAGCTTGGGGGCTCACATTCCTGGCTCACGGATACAGACCTCTTTCCTCGCGCGCCATCAGGATGCGCTCGCAGGCCACCGCGAAGGTGGCGGTGCGCAGCGTGATCTGGTGGCGGTCGGCGGTGTCCCAGATGCGCTTCAGCGCGCCGATCATGATCTTCTCGAGGCGCACGTTGATCTCGTCTTCGGTCCAGAAGAACGAGCTGAAGTCCTGCACCCACTCGAAGTAGCTGACGGTCACGCCGCCGGCGTTGCAGATCACGTCGGGCACGACGAGCACGCCGCGCTCGGCGAGGATGTCGTCGGCGTCGGGCAGCGTCGGGCCGTTGGCGCCTTCGAGCACGATGCGGGCCTTCAGGCGCTGCGCGCGCGCGGCGGTGATCTGGCCTTCCAGCGCCGCCGGCACGAGGATGTCGCAGGCCACGTCCCAGAAGCTCTCGCCGTCGGCCGCTTCGCCGCCGCGGAAGCCGCCGACACCGCCGGTGGCCTTCACGTGCGCCGTCAGGTCGGCGATGTCCAGGCCGTGGTCGTTGACGACGGTGCCGGTGTGGTCCTGCGCCGCGACGATGCGCCCGCCGGCCTGGGCGAAGAGCTCCGCCGCCGACGAGCCGACGTTGCCGAAGCCCTGCACCGCGACCCGCGCGCCGTTCAGGTCCAGCCCGAGGCGGCGGGCCGCCTCGCGCCCGGTGACGAAGACGCCGCGGCCAGTGGCCTTCACGCGGCCCAGCGATCCGCCGAGGTGGATCGGCTTGCCGGTGACGACGCCGGTCGCGGTGGCGCCGGTGTTCATCGAGTACGTGTCCATCATCCACGCCATGATCTGCGGGTTGGTGTTCACGTCCGGCGCCGGGATGTCCTGCTGCGGCCCGATGATCAAGCCGATCTCGCTGGTGTAGCGCCGCGTCATGCGCTCCAGCTCCTTGTGCGTCAGCTGCTTCGGGTCGACGCGGATGCCGCCCTTGGCGCCGCCGTAGGGCAGGTTGACGGCGGCGTTCTTGATGCTCATCCACGCCGACAGCGCCATCACTTCCTCGAGCGTGACGTCGGGGTGGTAGCGCACGCCGCCCTTGCCGGGGCCGCGCGACATGTTGTGCTGCACGCGGTAGCCCTCGAAGTGCTCGATGCGGCCGTCGTCCATCTCGATCGGGATGTCGACGATCAGCGCACGTTTCGGGCGCTTCAGCGTCTCGACCCAGCGCGCGAGGTGGCCCAGATAGGGCACGACGCGGTCGACCTGCGCGAGGTAGGTGCCCCAGGGGCTGTGCGGTGTCGGGTGGACGAAGGAAAGCGGTTGCGGCATCGGTTCTTCCTGGTGGGAGAGGGCGGGCGGCCGGCGGTCTCGTGGACCGGGGCGCGCGGTGAGGGGCACTGTAGGCCGCGGGCCGCGGCGCGGGATTGGCGCCGACCCTGGTTTTGCATGCATTTTTCGCATGGCTTCAGGCCTGGGCAGGCGCGCGCGACAATCGCGCCATGACCCTCACCGAGCTCAAGTACATCGTCGCGGTCGCGCGCGAACGGCACTTCGGCCGCGCCGCCGAGGCCTGCTTCGTGTCGCAGCCGACGCTCAGCGTCGCGATCAAGAAGCTGGAGGAGGAGCTCGACGTCAAGCTCTTCGAGCGTGGCGCCAGCGAGGTCAGCGTCACGCCGCTGGGCGAGGAGATCGTGCGCCAGGCGCAGCAGGTCATCGAGCAGGCGCAGGCGATCCGCGAGATCGCCAAGCGCGGCAAGGACCCGGTGTCGGGCCCGCTGCGCCTGGGCGTCATCTACACGATCGGGCCCTACCTGCTGCCCGACCTGGTGCGCAGCGCGATCGAGCACGTGCCGCAGATGCCGCTGATGATCCAGGAGAACTTCACCGCCAAGCTGCTGGAGTCGCTGCGCACCGGCGAGCTCGACTGCGCGATCATGGCCGAGCCCTTCCCGGACACCGGCATGGCGGTGGCGCCGCTGTACGACGAGCCCTTCCTCGCCGCGGTGCCGCGCAGCCACCCGCTGGCCGCACGCGACAGCGTCAGCGCCGAGGAGTTGAAGGCCGAGACCATGCTGCTGCTGGGCACCGGCCACTGCTTCCGCGACCACGTGCTCGAGGTCTGCCCGGAGTACGCACGTTTCTCCAGCGACGCCGAGGGCATCCGCAAGAGCTTCGAGGGCTCGTCGCTGGAGACGATCAAGTACATGGTCGCCGCCGGCATGGGCGTCACCGTCGTGCCGCGGCTGTCGTTGCCCGCCGAGGCCGACAAACACGTGGCCTACATCCCGTTCACCGAGCCGGTGCCGACGCGGCGCGTGGTGCTGGTCTGGCGCCGCACCTTCACGCGCTACGAGGCGATTGCCGCGCTGCGCAACGCGATCTACGCCAGCGAGCTGCCGGGCGTGCGCCGCCTGACGGCCTGATCGAGCGATCGTCTGACGCCGGGCGCCCGCGCCGCGCGGGCGCGCTTTGCGTGAATTTGAGCGATTTGTCCGCCAGTCGCCCCGCTTATGGCGCGGCACGCGGCGAGCCGTCCTCCTACAGTCTTCGACAAACGACGCCCCGCGGCGGCGCAGTGTGCCGCGTACGTCCCGAATCGACAGAGAGGACCGTCCTGCCATGCGCGTCAACCTGCCCGTCACGCAGAAGGAATACGACTATCCGGCCGATGCGCTGATCGTCTCGACCACCGACGCTCAGGGCCGCATCACGCACTGCAACAGCACCTTCGTCGAGGTCAGCGGCTACGACTACGAGGAGCTGATCGGCCAGCCGCACAACCTGATCCGCCATCCCGACGTGCCGCCCGAGGCCTTCAAGGACCTGTGGCAGACCATCGGCCGCGGCCGGCCCTGGACCGGCATCGTCAAGAACCGGCGTCGCAACGGCGACCACTACTGGGTGCGCGCCAACGTCACGCCGGTGATGGAGGGCGGCAAGCCGGTGGCCTACCTGTCGGTGCGGCTCAAGCCCACGCGCGAGGAGATCCTGGCCGCTGAAGCGCTGTATACGAAGATCGCCGCCGAACGCGAGTCGGGCCGCGCCACCTTGCGCCTGCATGCCGGCCGGGTGCGCTACCTGGGCTGGCGTGACCTGCCCGGGCGTGTGCACCGCATGTCGCTGACGGCACGCCTGGCCGCGGTGATGGGGGTCCAGCTGGCGCTGACGCTGGGCGTGGCCTCGGCCGCGCCGCTGCCGGTGGCCGCCGCCGTCGGCCTGGCTGGCGTCGTGCTGGCGGCGTATGGGTTTCGCCGCCACATCCAGCATCGCCTCGACGAAGCCGAACGTTTTGCGCAGGAGCTCGCCGGCTGCGACCTGACGACCTCGATCACGCACGTGCACCCGCACCCGGTCAGCGGGCTGACGCGGGCGCTGATGCAGATCCAGCTGAACCTGCGTGCGGCGATCAGCGACGCCCGCCAGGAGGTGGCCGGAACCGCCAGCGCCACCGCCGGCATCGCACGCGGCAGCGAGGACCTGTCCAAGCGCACCGAGGCCCAGCACGACGCGCTGCAGAAGACCGCCTCGTCGATGGAGCAGATCGCCGGCACGGTGCGCCACGCGGCGGCGACCGCCGGCGAGGTGCTGCGCCAGAGCCTGCAGACGGCCGCCGTGGCCACCGACGGCGGCCAGGCGATGGAGCGTGTCGGCGCCACGATCCAGGCCATCGAGCACTCGTCGCGCAAGGTGACCGAGATCGTCCAGATCATCGAGGGCATCGCGTTCCAGACCAACCTGCTGGCGCTCAACGCCGCGGTGGAGGCGGCGCGTGCCGGCGAGCAGGGCCGCGGCTTCGCCGTCGTCGCCGCCGAGGTGCGGGCACTGGCGCAGCGCAGCGCCAAGGCGGCGCAGGACGTGCGCGGGCTGATCATGGCGTCGGTCGAGCAGGTCGCCGACAGCACGCGCCAGATGGACGAGGCCAACGACACGATCGGCCGCACCGTCGGCGAGGTGCAGCGTGTCGGCGAGATGATCCAGCAGATCACGCGGGCCGCCGAGGAGCAGTCGGCCGGCATCGAGCAGGTCAACGGCGCGGTCAACGAGCTCGGCCGCATGACCGAGGCCAACGCCGAACTGGTGCAGCAGACCGCCAGCGCGGTGCAGGCGCTGTACCAGCGCACCGAGACGCTGAAGCGCTCGGTGCAGCTGTTCCGCCTGTAGCGGCGCCCGGCGGCGCTATCGCCGCCTTCGAGACGATCAACTGGCCGGCGGCCGCCGCGGCCCGTACGCTGACACCCGCTCCGGTTATCCGGACGCGGCAAGGAGTACGAGATGAACACGATGAAGCGGCTGCGCAAGGGCCTGGGCGGTGCGATCGTCGCTTTCGGGCTGGCCGTGCTGGCCGGCGGGATCTGGCCCGTGGCCTGAGAGTTCCCGCGTGTTGACCGGGTCGAAACCGGGCCGTCGCGCGGCTTGGGTAGAGTCCGCAGGGAACCCGTCCCCTTCAGGAGAGAGCGAATGGCGAAGAAAAAAGCTGCCGGCGGCGCGCCGGCGATCAACATCGGCATCAGCGACAAGGACCGAGCGGCGATCACCGCCGGCCTCAGCAAGCTGCTGGCCGACACCTACACGCTGTACCTGACCACGCACAACTTCCACTGGAACGTCACGGGGCCGATGTTCAACACGCTCCACACGATGTTCATGACGCAGTACACGGAGCTGTGGAACGCGGTCGACCCGATCGCCGAGCGCATCCGCTCGCTGGGCCACCCGGCGCCGGGCTCGTACGCGCAGTTCGGCGCGCTGGCCTCGGTGGCCGACGCCCCGGCCACGCCGCCGAAGGCGCTGGAGATGGTCAAGATCCTCGTCGAGGGCCACGAGGCCGTGGCGCGCACCGCACGCAGCATCTTCCCGCTGGCCGACGCCGCCGGCGACGAGCCGACCGCCGACCTGCTGACGCAGCGCCTGACGGTGCACGAGCAGACGGCCTGGATGCTGCGCTCGCTGCTCGAGGAGTAAGTCCTCCCGCCCCGCGCTGCAGCGCGGGGCATGGCAGTTGCTGGGCGCAGACACGCCAGGCTGCCAGGCCACGGCCGCCGGGCGGCACGGTCGGAGGGGCGCAACGCCAGGACGGGGTCACGCCAGGACGGGGTCAGGTCTCACGAGACCTGACTCCGGGCTTCGGAGGGGCGCAACGCCAGGTCGGGGTCAGGTCTCACGAGACCTGACCCCGGGCTTCCGTGCAAACGGCAAGACCTGACCCCGCCGGGGCATGACCCCGCCAGAGCACGCCCCGGCCGCGGTCTTTCGCGCCGGTGATCGCGTGACTCGCCCCTCACCGTCTCCGCCGCTCCCCGGCCCTGCCGACGATAATTCGCGGTTCCGCCCGTAGAGCCGCCCCATGTCCTCCGACACCGCCTCCCGCATCGAGTCCGAAGTGCGCCGCCGTCGCACCTTCGCGATCATCAGCCACCCCGACGCGGGCAAGACCACGCTGACCGAGAAGCTGCTGCTGTTCTCGGGCGCGATCCAGATCGCCGGCTCGGTGAAGGCGCGCAAAGCCAGCCGCCACGCCACGTCCGACTGGATGGAGATCGAGAAGCAGCGTGGCATCTCGGTGGCCTCGTCGGTGATGCAGATGGAGTACCGCGACTGCGTCATCAACCTGCTCGACACCCCGGGCCACCAGGACTTCTCCGAAGACACCTACCGCGTGCTGACCGCGGTCGACGCGGCGCTGATGGTCATCGACGCGGCCAACGGCGTCGAGCCGCAGACGCGCCGCCTGCTGCAGGTCTGCCGCGCGCGCAACACGCCGATCCTCACCTTCGTCAACAAGATGGACCGCGAGGTCCGGCAGCCGCTGGACCTGATGGACGAGATCGAGCGCGAGCTCGGCATGAGCGTCGTGCCCTTCACCTGGCCGGTGGGCATGGGCAAGTTCTTCGGCGGCGTGCTCGACCTGGGCAAGGACCAGATGCGTGTCTTCTCGCCCGGCGAGGAGCGTGCGACGCACGACGACGAGATCATCGAGGGCCTGGCCAACCCGGTGCTCGAGGAGCGTTTCGGCAGCCCCTACATGGAGGCGGCCAGCGAGGTCGAGCTGGTTCGCGAGGCGGCGCCGGGCTTCGACGAGGCCGAGTTCCTGGCCGGCCGCCAGACGCCGATGTTCTTCGGCTCGGCGATCAACAACTTCGGCGTGCGCGAGGTGCTGGACGCGCTCGTCGACATGGCGCCGGCCCCGGGCCCGCGCCCGGCGCTGCAGCGCGAGGTGCAGCCGGGCGAGCCCAAGTTCACCGGCGTCGTCTTCAAGATCCAGGCCAACATGGACCCGGCGCACCGCGACCGCATCGCCTTCCTGCGCGTGGCCAGCGGCCACTTCGAACGCGGCATGCGGCTGAAGGTCGTGCGCTCGGGCAAGGAGCTGCGGCCGAACACGGTGGTGAGCTTCCTGTCGCAGCGCCGCGAGCTGCTCGAGGAGGCTTTCGGCGGCGACATCATCGGCATCCCGAACCACGGCGTGCTGCAGCTCGGCGACACGCTGACCGAAGGCGAGAGCCTGCAGTTCACCGGCCTGCCGTTCTTCGCGCCGGAAATGTTCCGCGCCGTCGAAGTGGCCGACCCGCTGCGCACCAAGCAGCTGCGCGCCGGCCTGACCCAGCTCGGCGAGGAAGGCGCGATCCAGGTCTTCCGCCCGGTCGCCGGCAGCGTGCTGCTGCTGGGCGCCGTCGGCCAGCTGCAGTTCGAAGTCGTCGCCCACCGCCTGGAGCACGAGTACGGCGTGAAGGCGCGCATCATGCCGGCGCGCTACAACGTCGCGCGCTGGGTCACCTGCGACGAGGCCGACGGCGGCGAGCGTGAGCTCAAGCGCTTCATCGACGGCAACTCGCACCGCGTCGCGCTCGACGCCGTCGACGCGCCCTGCGTGCTGCTCGAATACGCCGGCGAACTGCGGGCGATGCAGGAGAACTGGCCGAAGATCAAGTTCCACGCGCTGCGCGAGCACGCGGGGCTGGTGTTCCAGAAGCAGCTCGAGGGTTGAGACGGGCGGCGCGGCAGCTTCCGCGCCGCCCTGGTGGCCTACCTGGATGCCGGCGACGGCGCCGCGCCGCCTTCGGCCTACGAACTGGGCGTCGAGATCTTCGGGCGCTACGAAGGTCCTGACGACATGGCGGGCCGGCACCGGCAGCACGCCGCCGAGGTCTGGGCCGGCAAGCGGCCGGGTCTCGATGCCGGCGTCAGAGCCGGCCGTCGCCGCCCCGGCGGCGATCGCCGTCGAAGAACCGCTGCCGGCGCCGCTGCGGCCGCATCCTGGCCCGGTGCTCGTCGACAGCGGGCCGCTGCTGGCGCTGATGAACCGTCACGACGCCTGGCATGTCCGGACGCGGGACGGGCTGGTCGCCAACCGGCAGGCCCGGCTGAAGATCCGCCATCTGTTGTCGGTGGACACCGACTTCGACGTCTACCGCGACCGCAGCGGGCGCGCGCTGATCAACCTCCTGGTGGTTTAGCGGCGCTCGCCATTGCGCCATGCCGCGCCGGTGGGCGGGCGCGCCAGCATCGCCTGGGGGCGTGCACCGGCCGGCATTGGCTGCACGGCCGTGGCCGGCGTCGGTCAGGCGCCTGCGGCCGATCCGGGCGGACCAGCCCGCCGTGCGCGGCGCGATCGGAAAGTCCGTTCGATCGTGTAGTACGACAGCGCCGCGCAGGTGATCGCGGCGCCGCCGGCCGCGAGGAACGTGATGCTCCAGTGCAGGCCCTCGTTGCGCATCCAGTAGACGAATGGGTAGTGCCACAGATAGATGCCGTAGGACATGCGTCCCAGCCAGGTCAGCGGCCCGGACGCAAAGACCTTCAGGTGTTGCGCTCCGAGGATGATCAGTGCGGCAGACAGCTCCGCGGCGAGCGCGATCTCCATCAGGCTGTCGCGCCCGTACCAGTGCGCGGAGTGCACGCACCAGGCGAAGATCGCCCAGCCGGCGAGCGCCGCCGTGCCGCCGAACTGCGGCTTCCAGAGGGCGCACACGGCCCCGAGTACCAGGCCCGACAGGCGGGTGTCGAAACGGTAGTAGGTCTGCAGCCAGTCGCCTTCTCCGAGCACGTTCCAGCGCCATGCCGTCGCCGCGACGAACAGCAGTGCCAGGCTGGCGATCCGAAGGCGCGGGGCGAGCTTCAGGATGCCGACGAGCAGCAGCGGCCACACGAGATAAAAGTGCTCCTCGGCCGCCAGGCTCCAGGTGTGCTGGAGGACCACCGGCACGCGCCAGAAGGCCCGTCCGTAGTCCGAAAGGTAGAGCGTCGTGACGATCGCGTCTCTGACGTGGTTGACCCGGTTCCCGAACACCGTTTCGGCCACGAGCAGGTAGGTGCCGACGAAGAGCAGCAGCGCCGGATACAGGCGGCGCAGGCGACGAAGGTAGAACGAGCCGATGGAGATCGAACCGCGATGCCGGTGCTCTTCGGCCAGGATCCGGGTGATCAGGTACCCGGACAGGACGAAGAAGAGATCGACGCCGAGGAAACCGCCGTTGAACCCCGGCACGCGGGCGTGGAAGGCCAGCACCACCAGCACCGCAATGGCACGTACTCCATCGAGCGCCGGAACGTATTGCATGCCCTTGCCTGTTGGTCGTGCCGGCATTCTGCAGGGATGCCACCGCAGTGCCTTCTGGTCCGGGGGCCCGGCCGCGAGGTTCTACCGCTTCGAGAGGGATGCGGTCCCGGCTGCTGGCGGCGGGGACGACCCCGGGTGACCCGTCGCCCGCGAGCCCGCCCTATCGCCGTCGCGGCCAGGCCCGCCGCTCGCCGGATAATCGCTGCCGTGATCGCCGCGCGCCGCTTCCATCTCTACCTGGACCTGATCCGCTGGGACCGCCCGGCCGGCTGGCTGCTGCTGCTGTGGCCGACGCTGGCCGCGCTGTGGATCGCCGCCGACGGCTTCCCCGGTCTGCACCTGATCGCCGTCTTCACGCTGGGCACGGTGCTGATGCGCAGCGCCGGCTGCTGCATCAACGACGTCGCCGACCGCGAGTTCGACCGCCACGTCAAGCGCACGGCGCAGCGTCCGATCACCAGCGGCGCGCTCGGTGTGCCCGACGCGCTGGGCGTCGGCGCGGCGCTGGCCTTCGTCTCGTTCCTGCTGGTGCTGACGACCAACCCGCCGACGATCCTGCTGTCGTTCTTCGGCCTGGCGGTGACGCTGGTCTACCCCTACGCCAAACGTTTCGTCTCCATGCCGCAGGCGGTGCTGGGCGTGGCCTTCAGCTTCGGCATCCCGATGGCCTTCGCCGCGGCGCAGGGCGGTCAGGAGTGGACCTTCGCCGCGGTGCCGCCGCAGGCCTGGTGGCTGCTGGTCGGCAACCTGTTCTGGGTGCTGGCCTACGACACCGAGTACGCGATGGTCGACCGCGACGACGACCTGAAGATCGGCATCAAGACCTCGGCGATCACGCTCGGCCGCTTCGACGTCGCCGGCATCATGGCCTTCTACGGCCTGTTCCTCGCGATCTGGGCCGTCGTCGGCGTGTCGCTCGGCCTGGGCGCGTGGTTCCTGCTCGGCATCGCCGCCGCCGCGGCGCAGGCGCTGTGGCACTGGTCGCTGATCCGCGACCGCGGCCGCGAAGGCTGCTTCCGCGCCTTCCGCGTCAACCACTGGGTGGGTTTGGCGGTCTTCGCCGGGGTCGTCGTCGACCTGGCGATGCGCTGAGCGGGCCGGCCCGCCGCGCACCGCCGGCGTCAGACCAGGCGCGCCGAGCGCACGATCGCTTCGACCTCGGGCAGCCCGCGCGGGAAGAAACCCAGGCGTGGCGCCGCGAAGGCCAGCGCGAACAGTTCGCCGTTCTTCACCGCGAACCAGGTGACCCCGCGCACGACCACCTCGTCGCCCTTGCGCACGCTGGTGTACTCGAAGCGCACGCCGGGTTGTCCGGCGAAGCTCGCGGGCTCCATCTTGTCGAGCGTGAAGCTCGAGCCGTCGCGCGAGACCATCGACTCGAACAGCCCGACGATGTCCTGGGGCGCCATACCGGCGGTGTAGGCCAGGGGCTTGGCGCCGTCCTTGTTGCGCGGCGTCGGTGCCAGCAGGTCGCCGCTCTTGAGGCCGACGTAGAAGCGAAGCGTGTCCAGCGCGAAGCCGTCGCGCGTCCAGACCGGGTGCTGATTGCCCTCGGCGGAGCTGTCGAAACGGTTCCAGGCTCTGCCCGCCGTCACGGCGAGGCGGTTCTTGATCACGGTCTCGCCGGGAGCCACCTCGACGAATGCCGGGCCCGCGCAGCCGGCCAGCAGCGCGCCGAGCGCGAGGATCGCGCCTCGGCGCGTGGCGATGGGAGTCATGACGGGAGTTCCTCCAGGGTCTGTCGGATGAAGGCGGCGTCGGGTGCCTCGGGTGCACGCTCCAGGTAACGCTGCAGCGCCTGGCGTGCGGCATCGTGGCGTTCCTGCGTACGGTGCAGCGTGCCGAGCGATCGATGCGCGACGGCCGGCTCGCGACCGCTGCGCACCGACTGCTCGAGATCCGCCAGCGCCAGGTCGAGGTCGCCGTCGCGGTTGCGCAGGCGGCGCGCTTCGCCGCGGAAGTACAGCAGTTCGGGGTCTCCCGGTTCGCTCGCCAAGCGGCGGTCGAGCAGCACGATCGACTCGTCGAAGCGCCGGCGCCGCAGCTCGTCCTCGAGCAACGAGAAGCGCCAGGGCGCGATCAGCGCGCGGAACTCGGCTTCGCGTGTTTCGCCGCGGGAGTCCTGCTGCGTCAGCGCTTGCAGCGCGGCACGGCGCTCGTCGTTGGCCGGGTGGGTGGCGAACAGCGCGTTCTGGGCCGGATCCTCGACGCCGGCGGCCTTCAGTTCGGCCAGCAGGTTGCCCCAGATCTTCGACGCCTCGCCGGTCTCGTAACCGGCGCGGCGCATCAGCTCGACGCCGATGCGGTCGGCCTCGCGTTCGTGCTCCCGCGAGAACGCATAGGCGCCGCCCACCGTCGCCAGTGCGCCGACGGCACCGACGAGGCCGAAGACCGCCAGAAAAGTGCCGAGCGCGCTGCGCGACTTGGCATCACGCAGCTGGGCCACGGAGTGACGTTCGAGGTAGTGGCCGATCTCGTGTCCCAGCACGGCGGCGAGCTGGGCCTCGTTGTCCACGCGCAGCAGCAGACCACTCCAGATCTGCATCATCCCGTTGGGCGCCATGCTGGCGTTGAACATCGGCACACGCAGCGCGTAGACGCGCATGTCCGCCGCGTGTTCACCCGCCAGCCGGCCGACGACACCCTCCAGATAGGCCTGCAGTCCGTCGTCACGCATGCGCAGCGGGCTGCGGCGCACGCGCGTCTCCTCGCGGTCCAGCAGCGCCCACAGCCCGCCTTCGTCTGACGCCGGGTCGGGGCGCCCCAGGCGGTTGGGCGGCATCCAGTCGGCCGCAAGCGCGGCGCCGGACAGCAGCATGCAGTGGGCGCAACCCCACTTCAGCCAGGCGCGGCGCTTCATGGCGCAACGGGCAGGTTCCCCAGCAGCTCCGCGACCGTCTCGGTGGCCGAATCGATCTCGCGCAGATCGCCGGTCATGCGCACCAAGGGGTTGAACCAGACCACCTGTCCGCTCTCCAGGTCGACCAGCGAGGCGTAGCCGACCTGCGCTCCAGGCATCAGCGCGAAGCCGAACAGCGCCAGACCGATCATCGCGGCCTTGCGCTCCGCACTGGCATAACTGTCGCGCACGAAGACGAAGAGTCCGTAGCGTTGGCCGCCCTGCTGGGCGATCGGCCGCACCGAGTCACCGAGCGACCAGTCGAGCTTGTCGTGTTTGGTCGGCAGCGGCAGGGTGCGCTGTCCGGCATGGTGCACCCAGATCGCCGACGCCACCGCGTTCTGGAGGCCGATCGGCTCGGCGAACTCGTCGGCCTGGCGCTCGTCGAAGAAGTCGGCGGCCAGGCCCAGCGTGCGGGTGCGCTGCGCCAGGGCCGCCTTCATGTGCTCCCGGGCCGCCATCGTCCAGTCGGCGCGCGGTTCGGACACACCGCCGGCGCTCAGCGAGAACAGCTCGATGTCGGGAGGCATGACGGCGACGCGGTCCTGGGCCTTCAGGCCGGCGAAGCCCGGCGCGACGTGGCGGGTGTCGAAGGCGCGGGCTGGCGGCGCCGCTTTCGTTGCCGTCTTCTTCGCTGTCGGCGCCGGCGGCGCCGAAGACGACGGCTCGGCAGCCGATGCCGCCGCGGCCAAGAGACATGCCATCACGCAGGCGATCGCTCTGCGTCCGCTGGCTGCTGGATTCATGATCCCCCCGTCGAGCCTGTCGAGCGGCCCGTAACCGCGAGTTATAGCCCGCTCGGGTGCCCGTGCCTTGCGGCAGAGCAGCCCCTTGTCCGGGGGGGCTCAGCCGCCGAACTCGTCCCCCAGCTCCCGCGCGCGCTCTCGCGCCCGGCCGATCGCGCGCACGACGGCCGCGCCGACGCCGTCGGCTTCCATCGACGTGATCGCCGCGTAGGTCGTGCCGCCCTTGGACGTGACCTGGGCGCGCAGCTCGGCCGGCGGCAGCGGCGAGGCCTCGGCCAGCGCCGTCGCGCCGTCGAAGGTGGCCAGCGCCAGCGCACGCGCCTGGGCCTCGGGCAGGCCCATCTCGACGCCGGCCTTCATCATCGCCTCGAGCACGTAGAAGACGTAGGCCGGGCCCGAGCCCGACAGCGCCGTCACCGCGTCGAGGTCGGCTTCGCGTTCGACCCAGACGGTGCGCCCGGTCGGCGCCAGCAGCGCCTCGACGGCGCCGCGTTCGTCCGGCGTCACCGCGTCGCGTGCGTAGAGCCCGGCGACGCCGCGGCCGATCAGCGCCGGGGTGTTGGGCATCGCGCGCACGACACGCTGGCTGCCGCTGGCGCGCGCGATCGCGTCGCTGCGCACCCCGGCCATCACGCTGAGCTGCAGCGCGCCGCCGACGTGCGCCGCGCAGGGCGCCGCCGCGTCGCGGAACAGCTGCGGCTTGACCGCCCAGACGACGATGCCGGCCGAAGCCAGCGCCGGCCCGGCCTCGGCCAGCGGCGCGAGGCCGAACTCGCGCTGCAGCCGCTCGCGTTGCGCCGCAAAAGGCTCGACGACGAGGATGGACGCCGGCGCACGGCCGCTCTTCAGCAGCCCGCCGATCAAGGCGCCGGCCATGTTGCCGCCGCCGATGAAGGCGATGTTCGAGGGGTTCATTCGGTCAGTTTAGCCATCGTCGCCTGCTAGCCGCAGAGCCGGGGGGCGGTCAGCGAGCCGGCTTCGATGCCCGGCGAACGCGAGCAAGCTTCCCGCCACGGATCCGGCTTCGCCGGTCCGTCGGCGGACGGCCTTGCAGGCCGCGCCGGGGCAGTGCCCCGGCCGCTCGGCGGGCGCAGCCGGTCCACTGGACCGTCCGCGTCCAGCCGAGCCCCCTCGGGGGTAGCGAGCGAACGCGAGCTTGGGGGCTCCAGCTCTTCAGGCCTTGAGGAACTCGGCCTTGCCGCCGAGCCAACGTTGGACGTGGGCCTTGGCTGCCGCAGGCTGCTCGCGCAGCAGCTTCGGCGCCAGCTCGCGCGCGCGTTCCAGCAGCGCGTCGTCTTCGGCCAGGTCGGCGAAACGCAGCAGCGCGTCGCCGCTCTGGCGCGAGCCCATGAACTCGCCGGGGCCGCGGATGTCGAGGTCGCGGCGCGCGATCTCGAAGCCGTCGGTGGTCTCGGCCATCGCGCGCAGCCGCGCCTTGCCGGTGGGCGACAGCGGCGCCGTGTAGAGCAGCACGCAGACGCTGGCCACCGCGCCGCGGCCGACACGCCCGCGCAGCTGGTGCAGCTGCGCCAGGCCGAAACGTTCGGCGTGCTCGATGACCATCAGGCTGGCGTTGGGCACGTCGACGCCGACCTCGATGACGGTGGTGGCCACCAGCAGCTGCATGCGCCCGGCCGAGAACTCGGCCATGGTCGCGGCCTTGTCGGCGGCGGCCATGCGGCCGTGCAGCAGGCCGACCGACACGCCGGGCAGCGCCTCGCTCAGCTGGGCATGCGTGGCCGTCGCGTTCTGCAGGTCGATGTGCTCGCTCTCCTCGACCAGCGGGCAGACCCAGTAGACCTGGCGCCCGCGTGCGACCTCGTCGCGGATCTTCTCGACGACCATCTCGCGCTTGTCGTCGGCGAAGACCTTGGTGACGACCGGCGTGCGTCCGGGCGGCAGCTCGTCGATGGTGCTGACCGCCAGGTCGGCGAAGTAGGTCATCGCCAGCGTGCGCGGGATCGGCGTCGCGCTCATCATCAAGAGGTGCGGCTCCAGCGCCTGCAGCTCCAGCTTGCGCCGCAGCGCCAGGCGCTGGGCGACGCCGAAACGGTGCTGCTCGTCGACGACGGCCAGCCCCAGGCGCGCGAAGACCACGTCCTCCTGGATCACCGCGTGCGTGCCGACGACCAGCGCCGCCTGGCCCGAGGCGATCTTCGCCAGCATCGCCTGGCGCTGCTTGCCCTTGCGGCTGCCGGTCAGCCAGGCGACCTCCAGCCCCAGCGGCAGCAGCCAGTCGACGAGCTTCTTGAAGTGCTGCTCGGCGAGGATCTCGGTCGGCGCCATCAGCGCGCACTGCCAGCCCGAGCCGATCGCGGTGGCCGCGGCCAGCGCCGCGACGACGGTCTTGCCCGAGCCGACGTCGCCTTGCAGCAGCCGGTGCATCGGCTGCGCCAGCGCCAGGTCGGCGGCTATCTCGGCGACGACACGCTCCTGCGCCGCGGTCAGCGTGAACGGCAGCACCGTGCGCAGCCGTGCCGCCAGCGTGCTGTCGCGCAGCGCCGGTGCGGCCAGGCGCGAACGCTCCAGCCGCGCCTGCAGCTGCGACAGCTGCTGCGCCAGCAGCTCGTCGAACTTCAGCCGCTGCCAGGCCGGGTGGCTGTGGTCCTCCAGCGCGCCCATCGCGATGCCCGGCGGCGGGTGGTGCAGCAGGCGCAGCGCCTCGCGCAGCGGCGGCAGCCCCGGTGGCACGACGCCGGGCGGCAGCACCTCGTCCAGCGGCGCGCGCGACAGGCCGGCGGCCACCGCCTTGCGCAGATAGGCCTGCGGCAGCTGCGCGCTGGCCGGGTAGACCGGCGTCAGCGAGGCCGCCAGCGGCGTGTGCTCGTCGACGCGCTTGACCGTCGGGTGCACCATCTCGCGGCCGAGGAACCCGACGCGCACCTCGCCACGCACGCGCACCCGGCTGCCGACGGCCAGCTGCTTCTGCGTCGACGGGTAGAAGTGCAGGAAACGCAGCGTCAGCTCGCCGCTGTCGTCGGCCAGGCGCACGACGAGCTGGCGGCGCGAGCGGATCTCGATCTGGCACTGGCGCACCACGCCCTCGACCTGCGCCGTGTCGCCGTCGTGCAGCGCGGCGACGGGCTCGATGCGCGTCTCGTCCTCGTAGCGCATCGGCAGGTGCAGCGCGAGGTCGATGTCGCGCAGCAGGCCCAGGCGTTCCATCGCGCGCTGCGGGGCCGATTTCGTGCTCTGGCGTGCGGTTTCCGGCATGGCGCGAGATTGTCGCCGCCGAGGGCATGGAACAATCGCCCCCGTCGCGACTCCAGGCCGGTACAGCCTGCACGATGACTTCCTACTCCCTCTCCGATTTCGACTTCCCGCTCCCGCCCGAGCTGATCGCCCAGCACCCGGCCCCCGAACGCAGCGCCTCGCGCCTGCTCGACGGCCGCGGCGCGCTGCCGGTGGACCGCGTGTTCCGCGAACTGCCGCAGCTGCTGGCCCCGGGCGACCTGCTGGTCTTCAACGACACCCGCGTCATCAAGGCCCGGCTGCACGGCGAAAAGCCCACCGGCGGCAGCGTCGAGGCGCTGGTCGAGCGTGTGCTCGGCGGCCACGAGGTTCTGGCGCATCTGCGCGCCAGCAAGTCGCCGCGCCCGGGCACGACGGTGCGTTTCGCCGACGCCTTCGACGCCGAGGTCCTGGGCCGCGACGGCGTCGACGGCTCGCTGTTCCACCTGCGCTTGCCCGACGACCCCTTCGTGCTGCTGGAGCGCCACGGCCACGTGCCGCTGCCGCCGTACATCACGCACGAGGACGCCGCCGAGGACGTCGAGCGCTACCAGACGGTGTTCGCCGCGCGCCCCGGCGCGGTGGCCGCGCCGACCGCGTCGCTGCACTTCGACGCCGGCGTGCTGGCGGCGCTGGACGCGCGCGGCGTCAAGCGCGCCGCGGTCACGCTGCACGTCGGCGCCGGCACCTTCCAGCCGGTGCGTGCCGAGAACCTCGACGAGCACCGCATGCACCGCGAGCGCTGGGAAGTCGACGCCGCCACCGTCGAGGCGATCCGCGAGACGCGTGCGCGCGGCGGGCGCATCGTCGCCGCCGGCACGACGACGCTGCGGGCGCTGGAGTCGGCGGCGATCGGTGGCGCGCTCGAAGCCGGCGCCGGCGATACCGACCTCTTCATCCGCCCGGGCTTCGAGTTCCGCGTCGTCGACCTGCTGGTCACCAACTTCCACCTGCCCAAGAGCACGCTGCTGATGCTGGTCAGCGCGTTCACGGGCTTCGAGCACATGCACGCGCTGTACCGCCACGCCGTCGAGGCGCGCTACCGCTTCTTCAGCTACGGCGACGCGATGCTGCTCGAGCGCCGCGCCTGAACTTTCCCCATCCCATGCTGCGATACGAACTGCTGAAGACCGAGGGCCATGCGCGCCGCGGTCGTTTGACGCTGAACCACGGCGTCGTCGAGACGCCGATCTTCATGCCGGTGGGCACCTACGGCACCGTCAAGGGCGTGCTGCCGCGCTCGCTGGAGGAAGCCGGCGCCCAGATCATCCTCGGCAACACCTTCCACCTGTGGATGCGCCCGGGGCTGGACGTGCTGCAGAGCTTCGGCGGCCTGCACCGCTTCGAAGGCTGGAACAAGCCCATCCTCACCGACAGCGGCGGCTTCCAGGTCTGGAGCCTGGGCGAGATGCGCAAGATCAGCGAGGAGGGCGTCAAGTTCGCCTCGCCGGTCAACGGCGACAAGCTGTTCCTGACGCCCGAAGTCAGCATGCAGATCCAGACGGTGCTCAATTCGGACATCGTCATGCAGTTCGACGAGTGCACGCCGTACGAGACCAAGGGCCAGCTGACGACCGAGGCCCAGGCGCGTGCGTCGATGGAGCTGAGCCGGCGCTGGGCCAAACGCTGCATCGCCGAGTTCACGCGGCTGGAGAACCCGCACGCGCTGTTCGGCATCGTCCAGGGCGGCATGTTCGAGCACCTGCGCCAGGAGTCGCTGGACGCGCTGGTCGAGATGGACCTGCCGGGCTATGCGATCGGCGGCGTCAGCGTCGGCGAGCCCAAGGACGAGATGCTGCGCATCATGGCGCACACGCCGCACCGGCTGCCGGCACACAAGCCGCGCTACCTGATGGGCGTCGGCACGCCCGAGGACCTGGTCGAGGGCGTCGCCTGCGGCGTCGACATGTTCGACTGCGTGATGCCGACGCGCAACGCGCGCAACGGCCACCTGTTCACGCGTTTCGGCGACCTGAAGATCCGCAACGCCAAACATCGTGCGTCCGAGCGGCCGGTCGACGAGACCTGCAGCTGCTACTGCTGCCGCAACTTCAGCCGTGCCTACCTGCACCACCTCGACCGCTGCGGCGAGATGCTGGGCCCGATGCTGGCCAGCATCCACAACATCCACTACTACCTGAACCTGATGCGCGAGGTGCGCGAGGCGCTGGATGAAGGCCGCTTCGAGGCCTTCCGCCTGCAGTTCAAGGCCGACCGGGCGCGCGGGATCGGCTGACGCAAGCCGCCCGCCGCGCAACGGGTCAGGGGTCACGGGCCAGGGGTCAGGTCTCGCAAGACCTGACCCCGTCTTTTGGCGCCAGTGGCCCGGGGTCAGGTCTCGTAAGACCTGACCCCGTCTTCTCGCAAGACCTGACCCCGTCTTCTGCGACCTGCCCCGTCTTGCGGCGCCAGGCCCGCGTCAGGGCCGGCCGAGCGCCACGCCCCAGCTCAGTTCGACCAGCGGCGCCGACAGTTCGCCGCGCAGCGAGCGGATGTAACCGGCGCCCAGCTGCAGCCGGCCGTGGCGGCCGAGGTCGGTGCCGACCCAGAGCTTGGGCTGCACGATGGCGCCGCCCTGGCTGTCGACACCGCCGCCGCCGGCCGCACCGGCCAGCGCCTCGGCGCCGACGCGCCAGCCGCCGCCCATCGGCCAGCGTGCACCCAGCCCGACCAGGCCGACCGAGTACGCGCCGGCCCCGCCGGTCACCGCGCCGTAGGCCTGGCCGCTGACGTACCAGCGTTCGTCGATCGCACGGCTGATCTTCAGGCCGATGGTCTCCAGCCGGCGGCGGCTGCCGTCGCGGCGCTGGGCGTCGTAGCTCTGCGCGGCGAGCGCGAACTCGGTCTCGACCGCCGGTGCGCCGGCGTCGGGCGCGCCGAAGCTGCGGCCCAGCGACAGCATCGCGTAGTGGCTGTCCAGATCGCCGCCGCTGAAGGCGTGCACACGCCCGCCTTCGAGTTCCAGGCTCCAGGGCCCGGCGACCTGCCAGCGCGCCAGCAGTGCGGCCTTGCCGATGATGCCTCCGCCGGTCGGCACGGCGCCGCCGCCGCCCAGGCCCAGCATCGTGCGGCCGCCGACACGCAGGCCGGGCAGCGGCGTCGGCCACAGCGCCGCGAGGCCGGCGCCGAACTCGGCATAACCGTCGCCGTCGCCCTGCACCGCGGCACCGGCTTCGGCCGTCGCGATCCAGACCGGGCCCAGGTCGTGTTCGGCGCGCAGGCTGACGACGCCCAGCGAATCGGCGCCCGGCGCCTGTTCGGCATAAGAGCCACCGCCGAACACCAGGCGGTCGACACGCAGCCAGGAAGCCTCGCCACCGCGCCAGGCGACGCCCGGCGTGCCGTGTCCGATACGGTCGTCCACGCTCAGCACCAGCCCCAGCTGGGAGCTGCGGATGTCGCCGTTCGGGAAACGCAGCTGCGAGGCCGAGACACCCAGCGCCCAGCCGTCGAAACCGTAGAGCAGGTCGGCATGCGGGCGCAGCATCAGGCCGCCGCCCACCGGCGCGCCGGCGCCGCCGCCACCGCCGACGTACAGGCCGCCGACGGCCTGCCAGCGCGCGCCGAAGCGCCAGAGCTTCTGCGCCTCGGCGCCCCAGGTGAACAGGCCGCCGCGCTGGCCGGTGGCCGCGCCGTACAGCGCCGGGCCGGCGCGCCAGCCGGGCGCGAACTCGACGAGGTAGGCAATCTGCGCCAGCCCCATGTGTTCGCCGCCGGGCAGCTCGGTGCGTTCGAAACCGGCGATCAGCGCCGCGGGCGTCGTCTGCGCGGTCTGCGCATTCGCCATCGACGCCGCGAGCGCCAGCGCGCCGGCGACGAGGTGCATCCTCCCGGTGCTCGTCATGTCGGCCTCAGGCGTGGGTCGACTTCTCGAGCGCGTGCTGGCCCTGGCCTTCGCCCAGCGTGCGCGCCAGCAGCGGCAGGCACGGCGCCAGCGCCTCGTGCAGCGTGTGCGGCGGGTTGGCGACGAAGACGCTGGAGCCCAGCATGCCGAAACCGCGCGCGTCGGCGCTGGCCACCGTCAGCCGGGCGTTCAGCCAGCCTTTCTTGGCGTGCTTGTCGGCCGTGGCCTTCAGCCGCTGCGGCAGCTGGCGCGACTCCAGCAGCTGCAGCTGCGGCAGCCAGATGATCACGACGGCGTCGGCAAAACGTTCCAGCGCCTCGCGCAAGGCGGCCAGCGTGCGCGTGTAGTCGGTCTTGATCTCGTACGGCGGGTCGATCAGCACGACGCCGCGGCGGGTGGTCGGCGGCAGCTGCGACTTCAGCGACTCGAAGCCGTCCTTCATCGCCACCTGCACGTTCGGCGCGTCGGCCATGAACGAGGCCAGGATGCGGTGGTCGGTCGGGTGCAGCTCGAACAGGCGCAGCTGGTCCTGCGGGCGCAGCAACTGCAGGGCGATGGCCGGCGAGCCCGGGTACTGCTTCAGGGCGCCGTCGCCGTTGAAGGCGCGCACCTGGGCGACGTAGTCGGCCAGTGCCGGCGGCAGGTCGGCGGCGTCGTAGAGGCGTTCGATGCCGGCGGCGTATTCGGCCTTCTGGCGCGCGTAGCGGCTCTCGAGCGAATAACCGCCGGCGCCAGCGTGCGTGTCGACGACGCGGAAGCCCTTCTCCTTCTGCGCCATGTGGCGCAGCACGGAGACGAGCACGAGGTGTTTGAGCACGTCGGCATGGTTGCCGGCGTGGAACGCGTGTCGGTAGGCGAGCATGGGGCCGGACTGTGCCATGCCCGGCCTGCAAGGAATGCTGCGCCGCAGTAATCTCGGCGGATGAGCACTCTCTTCGACCCCATCCGCTACGGCGACATCGACGCCGGCTCGCGCATCGTCATGGCCCCGCTGACCCGCAACCGCGCCAGCGCCGGCCAGGTTCCGAACGACCTGATGGTCGAGTACTACCGCCAGCGCGCCAACCCGGCCACCGGCGCCGGCCTGATCGTCACCGAGGCGGCGCAGATCTGCCCCGAAGGCCAGGGCTACCTGGACACGCCCGGGATCTACTCGCCCGAGCAGGTCGCCGGCTGGCGCCGCATCGCCGAGGCGATCCACGCCGAAGGCGGCCGCGCCGTGATCCAGCTCTGGCACGTCGGCCGCATCTCGCACGTCTCGCTGCAGCCCGGCGGTGTGGCGCCGGTGTCGTCCACCGCGCGCGTGGCCCAGTCCAAGACCTTCACCGCCGACGGCTTCGTCGACTGCTCGGCGCCGCGCGCGCTGCGCACCGACGAGATCCCGGGCGTCGTCGCGGCCTACGTGCACGCCGCGCGCTGCGCCATCGAGGCCGGCTTCGACGGTGTCGAGGTGCACGCCGCCAACGGCTACCTGATCGAGCAGTTCCTGCGCGACAGCATCAACGACCGCACCGACGCCTACGGCGGCTCGGCGGAGAACCGCGTGCGCCTGTTCGCCGAGGTGCTGACGGCGGTGGCCGGCGCGATCGGCGGCGGCCGCACCGGCGTGCGCATCTCGCCGGTGACGCCGGTCAACGACGCGGCGCAGGACAGCGACGCGCAGTCGCTGTACGCGCTGGCGCTGGACAAGGTCGCCCCCCTGGGCCTGGCCTTCGTGCACGTCGTCGAAGGCCAGACCGGCGGCGCGCGCGACGTCGCGCCCTTCGACTACGCCGCGCTGCGCCGCCATTTCAGCGGCCCGTGGATCGTCAACAACGGCTACGACCGGGCGATGGCGCTGCAAGCCGTGGCCTCGGGGGCGGCCGACGCGGTGGCCTTCGGCCGCCCGTTCATCGCCAACCCCGACCTCGGCCTGCGCCTGCAGCGCGGCGCGGCGCTGAACGCGCTGAACGTGCCCAAGCTCTACGGCGGCGGCGCCGAGGGCTACACCGACTACCCGACGCTGGACGCCGCCTGATCGCGGCCCCGCGACGCGGCGCTCCGGCGCCGCGTCGCGGTTCCCGCCGGGGACGGCGGGTTCAGGCCCGCACCCGGGCGCGGAAGAGTTCGCGGATGCTCACTTCGCGCGGCCCCGGCACCAGCTCGAAGTCTTGCCCGGCGGCGATCGTGCCCGGCTCGATGACCGCCAGGTAGCTGCCGCAGAAGCCCGACTGCGCCATCAGCTTGGACGCCTGCGGGAAACCCATCACCGCGTTGAACTTGAAGCAGGGGAACCGCGGCTCGCTGACGGCCAGCACGCAGCCCGGGAAGACGAGGCGGTCGCCGACGTGCAGGCCGTCCTCGAGCACGCCTTCGAGCGTCAGGTTCTCGCCGAGTGCGCCCGGCGGCAGCGTGTCGTCCCAGCCCGAGACCCGCGCCTGGGCGCGCACCGTGCGCCAGAAGGCGTAGTGCTCGCTCGGGTAGGCGTAGACCGCCTTGCTCAGGCCGCCGTGCACCGAGAGGTCGGCCTGTTCGTCGCCGGCCAGCCCCAGCGGCTGGACCGCCACCTCGCCGTTGACCGGGCGCTTGTCGATGGCCGTCAGCACCTTGCGCTGGCCGATCAGGCGTTCATGCGCCGCCGCGACGTTGACGCTGAGCAGCTTCATCGGGAATACACCGCTGCCGCCACCGCGGGCGGCATTGAACTATTCGGAATTTGCATGGGGCTGTCCGTCGAGCAAGGTACGACGCGATTACATTGCTTGCGCGAATTCTCATCTGCCCGGGAGGGCCCGGGATGGGCGGCATCCGGTGAACTTCTCCGCGAGGGGGAGCTGACCAGATTCCGCCTTTTTTGACTGTCCGAACCGAACTGGAGTGTCCATGAACCGTCCCGCGTTGGAAGGCCTGCAGCTGAACGTGCCCGAGTACGTCAAGCATGCCCGCCTGGTGGCCTGGGTGGCCGAGATCGCCGCGCTGACCGAAGCCGCCGACGTGCACTGGTGCGACGGCTCCGAAGCCGAGTACGACGCGCTGTGCGCACGCCTGGTCGACGCCGGCACGATGCAGCGCCTGAACCCGGCCAAGCGCCCGAACAGCTACCTCGCCAAGAGCGACCCGAGCGACGTCGCGCGCGTCGAGGACCGCACCTTCATCTGCAGCGAGAAGAAGGAAGACGCCGGCCCGACGAACAACTGGATGGCCCCGGCCGAGATGCGCGTGCTGCTGCAGACCGGCGAGAAGGCGCTGTTCAAGGGCGCGATGAAGGGCCGCACGCTCTACGTCATTCCGTTCTCGATGGGCCCGCTGGGCTCGCACATCGCCCACATCGGCGTCGAGTTGAGCGACAGCGCCTACGTCGCGACCAACATGCGCCTGATGACGCGCATGGGCAAGGCCGTCTACGACGTGCTCGGCAGCGACGGCGAGTTCGTGCCCTGCGTGCACACCGTCGGCGCGCCGCTGGAGCCGGGCCAGAAGGACGTCGCCTGGCCGTGCAACAAGGTCAAGTACATCGTGCACTACCCCGAGACGCACGAGATCTGGAGCTACGGCTCGGGCTACGGCGGCAACGCGCTGCTGGGCAAGAAGTGCTTCGCGCTGCGCATCGCCTCGACGATGGGCCGCGAACAAGGCTGGCTGGCCGAGCACATGACGGTGCTGGGCGTCACCAGCCCCGAAGGCCGCAAGTACCACATCGCCGCCGCCTTCCCGAGCGCCTGCGGCAAGACCAACTTCGCGATGCTCGTGCCGCCGGCCGGCTACGACGGCTGGAAGGTCACGACCATCGGTGACGACATCGCCTGGATCAAGCCGGGTGCCGACGGCCGCCTCTACGCGATCAACCCCGAGGCCGGCTACTTCGGCGTCGCCCCGGGCACGAACTACAAGACGAATCCGAACTGCATGGATTCGATCAAGGGCGACACCATCTTCACCAACGTCGCGCTGACCGACGACGGCGACGTCTGGTGGGAAGGCATGACCGACGAGCCGCCGGCGCACCTGATCGACTGGCAGGGCAAGAACTGGACGCCGGCCATCGCCAAGGAAACCGGCGCCAAGGCCGCGCACCCGAACGCGCGCTTCACGGTGTCGTCGATCCACAACCCGGTGCTCGACCCCGACTACGACAACGCCGCCGGCGTGCCGATCGACGCCTTCGTCTTCGGCGGCCGCCGCTCGACGACGGTGCCGCTGGTCACCGAGGCGCGCAACTGGACCGAAGGCGTCTACATGGCCGCCACGATGGGTTCGGAGACGACCGCCGCCGCCGCCGGTGCGCAAGGCGTCGTGCGCCGCGATCCGTTCGCGATGCTGCCGTTCTGCGGCTACAACATGGCCGAGTACTTCCAGCACTGGCTGGACACCGGCGCCAAGCTGCAGGCCCAGGGCGCCAAGCTGCCGCGCATCTACTGCGTCAACTGGTTCCGCAAGGGCGCCGACGGCAAGTTCGTCTGGCCGGGCTACGGCGACAACATGCGCGTGCTGGAGTGGATGCTCAAGCGTGCCGACGGCACGGCCGGCGACGGCGTCGAGAACGTCTTCGGCGTCAGCCCGCGCTACGAGGACCTGCGCTGGGACGGCCTGGCCTTCACGAAGGAGCAGTTCGCCAGCGTCATCGGCATCGACCCCGAAGCCTGGAAGCAGGAGCTCAAGCTGCACGCCGAGCTGTTCAACCAGCTCGCCGCCGGCCTGCCGGCCGAGCTGCCGGCGACGATGGCGCGCCTCGAGGAGCGCCTCTCGGCCTGATCCCCTGCCGCGGCCGTGCCCGTCACGGCCCGTGCGAGACTGCAACGCCCGGCTTCGGCCGGGCGTTTTGTTTTGCTGCACGCGCCACGATGAAGATCCAGCTGCTGTCGGACCTGCACCTCGAAAGCGAACACTTCGACCCCGAGCCCGCGCCCGGCGCCGAGCTGCTGGTGCTGGCCGGCGACGTCGACGCCACCTGGACGGCCTACGAACGTTTCGCCGGCTGGCCGGTGCCGGTGCTCGTCGTCGCCGGCAACCACGAGTTCGACGGCCGCGAGCTCGACGAGGCCTGGCCGGCGCTGGCCGAGACCTGTGCGCGCCACGGGCTGAAGCTGCTGGAGCGCGAGACCGTCGTCGTCGGGGCCGCCGACGGACGCCGCATCCGTTTCGCCGGGACGGTGCGCTGGAACGACTTCGACCTCTTCGGCGCCGCCGAGCGTGAGCGCGCCCAGCGCGCCGCGGCCTATTTCATGCGCCTGATGGACGCGCGCCGCGGCGGCCGGCCGTTCGACGTCGAGGCGGTGCGCGCCGAGGCGCTGGCCTGCCGCGCCTGGCTCGAGGCCACGCTGGCCGAGCCGCCGCGCGGCCGCTGGGACGCCACCGTCGTCGTCACCCACTTCGGCCCCAGCCTGAGGAGCACCGACCCGCGCTACGGCCGCCAGCCCGGCACGGCCAGCTTCTGCAACGCCGACGACGACCTGATCCCGCGCGCCGATCTCTGGCTGCACGGCCACCTGCACTGCCGCCACGACTACCGCGTCGAGCGCGCCGGGGCCCGTCCGACGCGTGTCGTCTGCCAGGCGCGCGGGCTGCAGAAGAAGGCCGAGCACGAGGGGCTCGACCCCTTCAAGCCGATCGAGGTCTGATCGAGTTCCGAGTGCCGCGCTGGGGGGAATCGCGCCGTGGCGGCGGTGCGGTGCCACACTCGATGCACCAGAACTAGGAGACCCCGCGCATGAAGATCCTCGCCGCAGTCGACGGCAGCCAGTTCACCAAGCGCATGCTGGCCTATCTCGCCGCCCACGACGACTGGTTCGGTGGCCAGCACCAGTACACGATCGTCAACGCCGTCGGCGCCGTGCCCCCGCGTGCCGCCGCGGTGCTCGACAAGGCGGTGCTGAAGTCGCACTACGAGGACGAGGCCGAGAAGGTCTTCAAGCCGATCCGCGCCTTCTTCGCCAAGCAGGGCATCAAGGCCGACTTCGTCTACAAGGTCGGCCCGGCGGCCGACGTCGTCGTCGCGCTGGCGGAGAAGGGCGACTACGACCTCGTCGTGCTCGGCTCGCACGGCCACGGCAGCCTGGCCAACCTCGTGCTCGGCTCGGTGGCGACCAAGGTGCTGGCGCGCTGCAAGACGCCGGCGCTGCTGATCCGCTGATTCAGCCGGCGGCGCGCGGGCGCAGCCCGTTCATGCAGACCGCGAGCACCCACTCGACGATCTGCTCGTCGCTGTAGCGGCCGCCGGCCTTCAGATAGGCCGGCACCGGGTCGCAGGCGCGCGCGAAGATCGTGTACAGCGCCACCTCGGGCGGCAGCGCCGGGTCGATGTCGCCGTCGGCCTGGGCCTGCACGATCCACTCGCCCAGGCGGTCGCTGACTTCCATCAGCAGGTCCACGTAGGCCTTGTTGGCCAGCAGCTCGGCGCGCAGCGTCGAGTTCTGCGACGGCAGCGACGGCATCTCGCCGGCGATCTGCAGGTGCAGCGCCCAGCGTGTCACCGAGGCCAGCCGGTCGATGGCGCGTTCGGCATCCTGGCTCTCGACGATGCTGTGCGTCTGCTCGAGCAGGCGCACCATCGCCGCGGCGGCCAGGGCCTCCTTGGACGGGAAGTGCTTGTACAGGCTCGCCTTGGCGATGCCGACGTCGGCCGCCACCTCGTCGACCGTCATCAGGTCGAAGCCTTTTTCGGCCAGCAGCCGGTTGACCGAGGCGACGATCGCGTCTTCGCGAACCCTCAGCACCTGTTCGCGAAACGACAGTCTTGCCATGCGGAAATTCTATCGGCGCCGTGCAGCCGGCGCGGACGGCCGGGTTTCAGGTGGCAGGACGAGGCGCCGGCGCCGCCGCCGGCGAGGGCCGGGCCCTCGCCTCGGCCTCGGCCTGCAGCACGGCCTCGAGGCCGAAGCAGGTGCCGAGGTCGGCCGCGTCCTGTTCGTCGGGAGACGCCGCGGCCGCACGGCGCGTCAGGCGGTGCCACCAACCGGTCGTGCGCTGCGTGTTCATGTCGGGTCTCCTCTTGTCGCTGTGTGTAACCAGCATCGGCCCTGCGCGCCCGGCGTGGAGCCCGGGTTGTCCCGTGTTCGTGACGCCGCGTGACGGAGTGCACGCACCGGCACGCGCCTCGTGCCGGCGTCACTACAATCCGCGCCCCTTCGGCGAACGGCATCCCCCCCATGAACCCAGCATCCGGCTTCGCCGCGATCGACTTCGGCACCTCCAACTCGGGCATCGCGTTGCCGGCGCACGACGGCGTGCGCCTGGTCGAGCTCGAACCCGGCCATCCGACGATGCCGACGGCGGTCTTCTACCGGCTCGACGAGGCGCACCCTGCCGCCGAGCCGACGCGGCTGTACGGCCGCGCCGCGATGGCGGCCTACGTCGAGGGCCACGACGGCCGCCTGATGCGCTCGATGAAGAGCCTGCTCGGCTCGTCGCTGCTGGAACAGGCCACCGATCTCGGCGGTGGCCACTCGGTGCGTTATGTCGACGTCGTCGTCGGCTACCTGCGGCACCTGAAGCGCGCGGCCGAAGCCGCCGCCGGCGCGCCGCTGTCGCGCGTGGTGCTGGGCCGGCCGGTGTTTTTCGTCGACGACGACGCCGAGCGCGACGCCCAGGCGGCGGCGGCGCTGGAGGCCGCCGCGCGTGCCGCCGGCTTCGGCGACGTCACCTTCCAGTACGAGCCGATCGCCGCCGCGCTGGACCACGAGCGCCACGTCGACGCCGAGGAGCTGGTGCTCGTCGCCGACATCGGCGGCGGCACCTCGGACTTCTCGATCGTGCGTGTCGGCCCCGAGCGCCGCGGCCGCGCCGACCGGCGCGACGACATCCTCGCCAACCACGGCGTGCACGTCGCCGGCACCGACTTCGACCGCCGCGTCGAGCTGGAGACGCTGATGCCGCTGCTGGGCTACCGCAGCCTGGGGCCGTCCGAAGGCGGCCGCGCGCCGCGCGAGGTGCCGAGCCGGGTCTACTTCGACCTCGCCACCTGGCACCTGATCAACACCGTCTACAACGCCGGCCGCGTCGCCGAGCTGCGCCGGCTGAAGAGCTGGTACGCCGACGCGGCGCACCACCGCCGTCTGATGTCGGTCGTCGAGCACCGCCTGGGCCACGCGCTGGCCGCCGAGGCCGAGCGCGCGAAGATCGAGGTCGCCGGGGCGGGCTCGGCCCAACTCGACCTGTCGCTCGTCGAGTCCGGCCTGGCGGCGACGGTGGAGTCGGCGGCCGTCGCCGCGGCCATCGAGGACGACCTGGAGCGCATCGTCGAAGGCTCGCGCGAGACGCTGCGCCGCGCCGGCGTTGCCGCCGAGGCCGTCGGCACGCTGTACTTCACCGGCGGCTCGACCGGGCTGGATGCGCTGGTCGAGCGCATCGCCGCCGGCTTCCCGGCGGCGCGCCGCGTGCGCGGCGACCGTTTCGCGAGCGTCGCGCAGGGCCTGGGCCTGCACGCGCGCACGGTGTTCGGCTAGGCGTCTGCGCGGCTTCTGCCGCGCAGACGCCTAGCCTGCGGCATTACGCACAGCTCCCCCGAGCCCCCTCCGCGAGGGTGCTCCAGCGCGTCCGAGGGCTCCCTCCAGCCTCCCTCCGCGAGGGAGGCTCCGGTCAGTTCGACGAGCGGTCCTGCGCCTCTCGGGCCGCGCCGTGCACCCGCATGCAACGCCAGTTCAGCGCCAACGCCGCTGCGGGATCGGTTCTGCCGCGCGGACGGCTAGGACGCGCGGCGCGGCTTGGCGCCCTGGCGCTGCGCGCCGGCGCGTTTGGCCGCGGGGCGCTTGGCGGCCGGCCGGGTGTTGGGCTTGGCATTGGCCTTGGGCTCGTCGCGCGGCAGCGGGCGCGAGACGTCGGCGATCAGCATCAGCGCGCGCACCAGGTCCTGCACCGCCTCGGCCAGGTCCTCGGCCGGCTCCAGCGTCTCGATGACGGCGACCAGCGCGTCGGCGTCCTCCAGGTCGGCGGGATCGAAGTGGCGGTACAGCAGCGCCAGCGGCTCGACCAGCTCCGGGTCCTCGATCGCCATCAGTGCCGGGAACAGGTCCATCGCCGCGGCGAAGCCGGCCACCCAGGGCAGCACGGCCTCGGACGGCGGCGCGTCCTCGTCGAGCTCGAAGATCCAGGGGTCGAACCAGTCGCGTTCGGCCACCGCGGTCTCGATCTCGGCGTGGCGACGGCGCACCAGCGCGTGCAGCTCGGCCGCGGGATAGGCCGCGGGCAGCGCCCGGCCCTCCAGGTCGGTCACCCAGCGCAGCCACTGCGTCGGCGGCACGGTCTGCGGCTGCAGCACGACGCCGGCGAGAAAACCGTCGAGCGCGACCGCGTCCAGCGGCTCCAGCGGCTCGGGCACGCGGTCGAGAAGGCTCTGCAGCCGGGTGATGTCGGCGTCGGTCAGCGGATTGGTGTTCATCGGCAGAGGGGACGTCCCCGTGCGTGGGGATGGTCGGTCAAGCGGCAGGCCGGTAGATTGCGCGGCCAGGGGAAGTGGCAATTGTGGTGCAAGCGCACCCGCCCCTCCCGCCGGTCCCAACGACGTCCTTTTCGAAGGACTTGCGGGGCCCGCCGTCACCGGCGGGCCTTTTTTTTGCTCGCCTGCCGGCGGCCTGCGGCCGCCGGCGTCGTCCGGCAGGCCGCCGCACTAGACTGGCGGGTCAGCTTCCGCCTCACCCGTCTTCCCGTTCAGGAGCCGTTTCCCATGGGCGCACCCGTTGCCTACACCGCCACCGCCGACATCGGTCACTGGATCGCCGGCCAGCCCACGCCCGGCACCGGGGCGCGCTCGCAGCCGGTCTACAACCCCGCCACCGGCGCCGTCGCGCGCCGCGTGCGTCTCGCCGAGCCGGCCGACGTCGACGCGGCGGTCGCCGCCGCCGTCGCCGCCCAGCCGGCCTGGGGCAACACGCCGCCGATCCGCCGTGCGCGCGTGATGAACAGGTTCCTCGCGCTGCTCAACGAGCACCGCGACACGCTGGCGGCGATGATCACCGCCGAACACGGCAAGGTCTTCACCGACGCCCAGGGCGAGGTCGCGCGCGGCATCGACATCGTCGAGTTCGCCTGCGGCATCCCGCAGCTGCTCAAGGGCGACTACACCGACCAGGTCTCCACCGGCATCGACAACTGGACGATGCGCCAGCCGCTGGGCGTGGTCGCCGGCATCACGCCGTTCAACTTCCCGGCGATGGTGCCGTGCTGGATGTTCCCGGTGGCGCTGGCCTGCGGCAACGCGTTCATCCTCAAGCCCAGCGAACGCGACCCCAGCGCCAGCCTGTTCATGGCCCGGCTGCTGAAGGACGCCGGCCTGCCCGACGGCGTGTTCTCGGTCGTGCAGGGCGACAAGGTCGCGGTCGACGCGCTGCTCGTGCACCCGGACGTCAAGGCCGTGTCCTTCGTCGGCTCGACGCCGATCGCGCAGTACATCTACGAGACCGGTGCCCACCACGGCAAGCGTGTGCAGGCGCTGGGCGGCGCCAAGAACCACATGGTCGTGATGCCCGACGCCGACCTGGAGCAGGCCGTCGACGCGCTGATCGGCGCCGGCTACGGCTCGGCCGGCGAGCGCTGCATGGCGATCTCGGTGGCGGTGCTGGTCGGCGACATCGCCGAGCGCATCGTGCCCAAGCTGGCCGAACGTGCGCGCACGCTGAAGATCAAGAACGGCATGGAGCTCGACGCCGAGATGGGCCCGATCGTCACGCGCGAGGCGCGCGACCGCATCGAGGGCTACGTCGCCACCGGCGTCGCCGAAGGCGCGACGCTGGTCGTCGACGGCCGCGGCTTCAAGGCGGCGGGTTTCGAGGACGGCTTCTGGACCGGCGGCACGCTGTTCGACCACGTCACGCCTTCGATGCGCATCTACCGCGAGGAGATCTTCGGCCCGGTGCTGGCCTGCGTGCGCGTGAAGGACTTCGCCGAGGCGCTGGCGCTGGTCAACGCGCACGAGTACGGCAACGGCGTCGCCTGCTTCACCAGCGACGGTGGCGTGGCGCGCGAGTTCGCGCGTGGTGTCGAGGCCGGCATGGTCGGCATCAACGTGCCGATCCCGGTGCCGATGGCCTGGCACGGCTTCGGCGGCTGGAAGCGCAGCCTGTTCGGCGACCTGCACGCCTACGGCGAGGAAGGCGTGCGCTTCTACACCCGCCAGAAGAGCGTCATGCAGCGCTGGCCGGCGAGCATCGGCAAGGGCGCCGAGTTCGTCATGCCGACGGCCAAGTGAACGACGACGACGGTCCCCAGGGCCTGGACGCGCGCCTGGCCGAGGTCGCGCGGCTGCGCGAGGCCGGCGATCTGGCCGCCGCGCGCGACGCCGCGCGGGCCGTCTTCGCCGCCGCCGCGGCCGCCGGCGCCGACGACATCGCGCTGGAGGCCGGCCTGGCCTGCTACGCGCTGGACCTGCGCCTGGGCGACCACGTCGGCATGCTCGACGACGGCGCGCTGCTGCGCCCGCGCCTGGCGGCCAGCGACCGCCGCCGCGAGCTCGGCGACCTGCTGCGCCGCATGGTGCTGTCGGCCTGCGAGCTGGCGCGTTTCGACCTCGCGCTGACGCTGGCGCACGACAGCTGCGAAGCCGCGCGCGACCAGGCCGACGACCGCGAACTGGCGCTGTCGCTGGCCGCGCTGGGCGCGTGTTTCGAGCGCATGGGCGACGCCTGGCAGGGCGAGCGGCTGATGTCCGAGGCGCTGGAGGTCGCGCTGCGCGTCGACGAGCCCTACGTGCGCATGGTCGTGCTGAACAACCTGTGCGCGGTCTGCATCGGCCGCTTCTACCGCATGCGCGGCGTCGACGACGCCGACGCGCAGGCCGCGGTCGAACGCGCCGTCGTGCACGCCCGCGCGGCGCAGGCGCTGCTGCCGCAGCTGCCCGACCCGCTGTTCGGCGTCTTCGTCGACGGCAACCTCGGCGAGGCGCTGCTGCATGCCGGCCGCCTCGACGAGGCCGAGCCGCTGCTGCACGACGCGCTGGCGCGCAGCCGGGCTCAGGGTTTTCACGCGCAGACCTGGCGCATCACCTGCTCGATCGCCGAGGCGGAGATCAAGCACGGGCTGCTGCACGAGGCGCTGGCACGGCTCGACGCGATCGGCCCGGCGGCCATCGCCGCCCGCCAGCACGCGACGCTGATCCGCCTGCACCAGACCATCTACCGCGCCGCACGCGAGCTGGGCGACACCTACCGCGCGCTGCGTGCGCTGGAGGCCCACGAGCGCCTGGAGCGCGAGCGTGCGACGCGCCAGCTGCGCGCCCAGTCCGAACTCTTCGTCACGCGCGCCGAGACCGACCGCGTGCGCCAGGAGGCGCTGGCCGCGCGTGAACACGCCCAGCGTTTCCGCGACGAGGCCCGGCGCGACGCGCTGACCGGCCTGGCCAACCGCCGCGACCTGCAGGAGCAGCTGCCGGCGCGGCTGGTGGCCGCGGCGGCACAGCAGCGGCCGGTGTCGCTGGCCGTCATCGACCTGGACCATTTCAAGCGCATCAACGACCGCCATGGCCATGCGCTCGGCGACCGCGTGCTGGTGTCGATCGCACGGCTGCTGCGCGAGGGGCTGCGCCACAGCGACGTGCTGGCGCGTGTCGGCGGCGAGGAGTTTGTCGTCGTGCTGTTCGACACCGCGCCGGACCTGGCCCTCGAGGTGCTGGAACGGCTGCGCCACCGCGTCGAGGGCCACGCCTGGAGCGCCTACGCCGAAGGCCTGGCGGTGACCTTGTCGATCGGCGTCGCGCACGCGCCCGGCTACGAGCTGGTGCCGCTGTTCGAGCGTGCCGACCGCGCGCTCTATCGCGCCAAGGCCGAAGGGCGCAACAAGCTGGTCCTCGCCGAACCGGGTGAACTGCGCTAAGGTGCCGCAGTGGGTGCCTTGCTGGCGTCTACTGCCGCCAAAGCCCGATGATCTGCCCGCATCTCGCCTGCATGCAGTTTGATCTGGAGAGGTTTTGTTTCCATTTCGGCGCTGCAGCATCCGACAACCTGCCGAAAGACCTGCCATGAGCACCACCACCGCGCGCCCGCAGACCCTGGCCGAGGAGATCGCCAACGCGATCAGCCACGGCATCGGGTTCCTGCTCGCGGTGGCCTCGCTGCCGATCCTGGTGCTGTTCTCGTCCGGCCACGGCGGCGCCACCCACGTCGTCGGCGCCTGCGTGTTCTCGGTGACGATGATGCTGCTGTACCTGGCCTCGGCCGTGTACCACGCGCTGCCGCAGGGGCGCGTGAAGCGCTGGTTCCAGCGTGTCGACCACGCGGCGATCTTCCTGTTCATCGCCGGCAGCTACACGCCGTTCGCGCTGGGCCCGCTGCGTGGGGCCTGGGGCTGGTCGCTGCTGGCGGCGGTGTGGTCGATCGCCATCGTCGGCATCGTCGCCAAGGCCCTCGACCGGCTGGCGCACCCGATGTGGTCCACCGGGCTGTACGTCGGCATGGGCTGGCTGGTCGTCGTCGCGATCGGCCCGCTGGTCGAGAACATGGCCGCCGGCGGGCTGGTGCTGCTGGTCGCCGGGGGCCTGGCCTACACCGGCGGCGCGGTGTTCTACCTGCTGGACAGCCGGATGCGCTTCGCGCACTTCGTCTGGCACCTGTTCGTCATCGCCGGCAGCGTCTGCCACTTCTTCGCGGCGCTGCTGCACGTGGCCTGAGCGCGGCGCCCGGCGCCGCCCCCGTTCACCGGCCGGCGTAGCCGCGCAGCAGCGCGAGCAGTTCGCCGGCCGCGTCGCGGGTCTGCGGCCCGCGGTGGCGCAGCCACGGCAGCACCAGGAACTCCGCCTGGTCGGCCACCGAACCCCAGTGCCGCGGCCCCGGCACGCGCGAGCGCAGGTCCTCGTAGCGCGAGCGCAGGCCGGGCAGGCGGCCGCTGAGCCCGCTCGCCGGGTCGTCGCCGTGGCCGAGCGCCTGCAGCAGATCCAGCTCGACGAGCCCGGCGGCGGCCCAGAACTCGGGCTGCTCGGCCATGCGGCTTTCGAGCGCCTGCCGCAGCTCGGCCACCGCGGCCGGGTCGGGCCCGGGTCAGTCGCCGTCGGCGGCGTGCAGCGCGATCTCGGCGGCCAGCCGGTTGGCGCCGGGGTAGAAGATCGCCGGGTCGCGCTGCTCGCGCGCCAGCGCTTCGGCGGCGCCGTAGGCCTCGTGCATCGCCTTCAGCGCCGCGAGCTCGGCGGCCGTGTCGGCGGCCACGCGCTCGAGCATCACGCGCCGCTTGTGCACCGAGCCGACCAGCGACAGGCGCTCGATGGTGCGGTGCAGCCCCAGCAGCCGCTCCAGCTGCGCCGCGGCGTCGTCGAGCGTCGCACGTGCCGCCGCCAGCGTCGTGGCCAGAGCGTCGGACGGCGCCGTGCCGCCACGGCTGCCGCGGCGCGGCCGTGGTGCGGCCGTGCCGGCGTCGCGGCTCGCCTGCTCGACCTCGCTCCAGGCCTGCCGCGCGCGCAGGTTGGCCAGCTGCTCAGCCACGCGCAGCGAGGCGCTGCCGTCGTTGGCCGCGAGGGCCCGCTCGTACCAGCCGATGGCGCGCCCGCGTTCGCCGTTGTCGGCCCAGGCCAGCCCGAAGGCCTCGGCGATCGCGCCCATGCCGCCCCACAGCGGCTGGAAACGCGCCTCCAGCTGCAGCAGGCGCTCGCTGCGCGCGCCGCGCCGTTCGGGTGCGCCATGGCGGGCGTCGATCGTGATCTCCTCCAGCGCCAGCGCCAGGCCCACCGGGGAGGCGATGTCCTCGCCCGCGGCCTCGGCCGCGCGCGGCGCCGCCTGGGCGTCGCCGGTGCGCGGGCGGAAGGTCCAGTCCGGGTCGCCGTAACACTGGTAGGCGGCCCAGGTGTTGCCGCCGGCCTGCCAGGCCGCCAGCCGGGCCTGGGCGACGGCCTCGACGAAGGGCTCGCCGGCCAGCAGCGCGCGGTACAGCGTGGTCGCGAAGTCCATCGCCGGCTCGTCCTCCACCGCCCAGCCGGCGGCGATGACGCAGCGCACGCCGATGCCGATCAGCGCCTCGGCCACGGTGGCGGCGAAGCGCGCGCGGTCGAACGACGGCACCGTCAGCAGCTCCCGCGCATCGCGGGCGGCGAGGTGGCAGCAATTGACGAAGACCAGCTCGGGCACGGTGCGCATGGCGTCGATCTCGGCCGCGCCGAGCACGGTGCCGCCGGACAGCACGACGCCGCCGGCCGCGCCGGGCTCGCCATGGCCGGCGATGTGCACGATGCGGTAGCGCCGCTCCAGTAGCGCGTTGACGATCGGCAGCGCCTCGTGGCCGCCTTGCTCGTTCGCGATCAGCGCGTTGACGCGTTCGGCGCCGACGCCGCCGACGCCGCGCAACAGCGCGTCGACCGCCGCCGCCTCCTGCCGCGCGCCGGCCAGCCGGGCGTAGTTCTTCGGCGCGCACGAGGGCTCGCCGACGATCAGCACGGCGTCGTCGGCGCTGGCGTCGGCGACGTGCTCGCGCCAGGACGGGGTGCGCAGCTTGCGCAGCAGCCGGCTGCGGATCGCCCAGGGCCGCGGGTCGGCACCCGGGTGCGGGCTCGCGGGCGTGTCCAGCAGCTCCCACGGGATGCCGGCGGTCGCCTCGTCGACCTCGAGCAGCATGTTCGTCGTGCCGCCGAGGAAGGGCTCGAGCTCGACCGGCACCAGCAGCTGGTAGAGCGTGCGCCCGAGCCGCGGGTCGTCGTTGTCGTCGCGCGCGGCGCAGGCCACGATCTCGGCGATCAGCGTGCGCTGCGTCTTGCGCGCGCGCACCTCGCTGCGGGCGCGCCGCGAGTCGAGCGTGAAGTCGATGAAGTCCGGCCCCGGGGTCGTGACGCGGATGAAGTCGTAGTCGGTGCCGCGGTAGGCGTCCAGCGAGCGGCGCAGCGCGCCCAGCCCGCTCTCGACCGTCGGGTCCAGCTCGAGCGTGCCGGGCGCCGCGGTGGCCTGCACGCGCAGCCCCTTCCAGGCCTCGACGGCGCGTTCGAGGAAGAGCTCGACCAGCGTCAGGTGCAGCACCGTCGGCCAGCCCTGGCGCGCCAGCAGCGTGTTGGCGTCGCGCACGCCCTGCGTGATGGCGCGCGCGGCGCTGCCCGGCGAAACGCCCAGCCCGCCGCTGCCCAGCAGCGTCGCGGCGAGCTCGTAGCCGGCCAGCGTGCCGCGCGTGCCCTCGACCAGGCGCTGCGTCCAGGCGAGCACGCCGCGGCGCACGCTGTCGGCCAGCTCGTCGGCCGACAGCCCGCCCTCGGGCCCGAGGCCGACGATGACGACGGCCTGCGGACGCGGCACCAGCGAGCCGCCGTCGGGCGGCGGCGACGGGTTCAGGAAGACCTGGTGGCTGCCCAGTCCGCTGGGGTAGAGCCCGAGCGCCAGCGCCTGGCTCAGCGCGCCGCCGACCAGCGCGTCGACCGCGCGCTCGGTGCCTTCGAGCCGCAGCGAGTCGTAGTGGCCCACCAGCAGCGGCTGGCGCACGAAGCTCAGGTTGCCGTTGTGCACCGTGACTCGCAGCGCCGGCGGGCCGCGGCGGGCCGGTGCCGCGTCGCGCGCGGGCAGCAGGAAGACCGAGCCGGCGCTGCCGGCCGGCAGCGCGTCGGCGGCCGTGCCGCGTGCCGGGCGGCTGCGCACGTGCTGCGGCACCGCGGCCGCCGCCGCAGCGCGGGTCGGTGTCGCCAGCGGCTTCAGGCGCAGCGTCTCGCCGCGTTCGAGCAGCTCGACATAGGCCTCGAAGGCGTCGGCACGCGAGGGCAGGGCGCCGTGTTCGCAGTCCAGCGACCAGGTGCGCACGCCGGGCAGCAGCGCCGAGGCCAGCGGCACGCGGCCGTCGCCGCCGTCGACGGCGTCGAGGTAGACGAGCCCGTGTTCGCTCCACTCGTAGCCGTCGGGCGTGAACTTCGCGTGGCCGGCGACGAGCAGCAGCCGGTCGGCGAAGGCCGGCAGCGTGTCGCGCACCTGCTCGTCCAGCCGCCGGCGCAGCGCGACGGCGCGGTCGAGCACCTTCTGCGGCGGCACGCCCCATTCGTAGGCCGGCACGCGCTCGTCGAGGCCGTCGGACGGCTGGTGCCACCAGTTGAAGCGCCGCGCGGCCTCCAGGTCGCGGTCGGCGATCGTCTTCCAGGCCGCCGCGTCGCCGAGGCCGTCGGCGCCGGCGGCCAGGCCGGCCTGCAGCTGCAGGAAGCCGGGGAAGCCGGCCATCAGCGTGCGCGCCTGGTGGTCGCGCAGCGGCAGGCCGAAGGCGGCCATCGCGTTGCCGAAGGTGTCGTCGCCCGAGAGCACCTGCATCGGCGACCACGAGCCGCCGTTGGGCGTGCCCAGCATCAGCAGCCGGGCGCCGGGGCGGGCCATCAGGCGCTGCCAGACCTCGGGGCACTCCAGCTGCATCGTGCGCGCCAGCAGGCCGCCCATCGAGTGCGCGAGCAGCCGCACCGGCTGTCCGCTGGCGGCGCGTGCGTCCAGCGCGTCGGCCACCGCGGCGCCCAGGCGGCGGGCCTCGTCCTCGAGCGGGCGGCGCCAGTCGTAGCCGAACGGGATCACCTGGTGGCTGCTCTCCAGGTGGCGCACGAGATCGCCGTAGACCTCGCCCACCGGGCCGTCGGGCTCGACGGGGTCGGGCGTGTCGAGCTCGTACTTCAGCAGCGGCAGCCCGCCCAGGAAACGCGGCCCGAGCCAGATGCGGTGGCCGCCAACCTTCAGGTTGCTGCCCAGGATGCCGGGCAGCACGAAGACCGCCGGCCGTTCGGCTGCGGGCCGGCCGCCGGCGGCGGCCGCGGCGCCGCGCACGCCGCCGGCGTCCTGCCCGCCCCAGGACAGCGGCCCGATCGGCCCGAAGCCGTCCGGCCGCGCCTCGGTCAGCCCCTGCACCACGGCGTCGGCGGTGCGCGTGTTGCGGAAGTAGTCGAAGTGCGTGACCTTGCCGCCGCGGTCGAGCAGGAAGCTCGCGCCGCCGGCGCGCGGCGTGCCGCCGTACATCGAGCGTGTCTGCACGACGATGTCGTTGTCGGTCCAGTAGAAGGCGTCGGCAAGCAGCGTCTTGACCCAGCTGCCCAGCGAGTCGCCTTCCAGGTCGCCGGCGACGACGCGCAGCTCGCCGGGGATCGTCGCGTCCGACAGGTTGAGCCACTGCACCAGCGGGTTGTCGGGCGTCATCGCCGCCAGGCCGGGCAGCTGCAGCCAGTCCTCGCGCCGCCGCGCGACCTCGCCGAGGAAGTCCACCAGCGTCGGCGCGACCGGGATGCGGGCCAGCTCCAGCGCCCACTTCAGCACCGAGACGTAGGCGTCGAGGCGGCGCGACGCGAGCAGCGTGCCGCGCGCCGGGCAGGCCACGCGCACGACGCGCTCGACGCTCACCTGGCGCTGGCCCAGCGCGTCGGCCAGCGCCTGCAGCTCGGGGCGCAGCACGCGCCCGGCATCGCCCCAGCCGCCGGCCAGGGCCTCCAGGCGGTCGAAGTCGGCGAGCGCGGCGGCCGGGTCGGCGGCCACGCGTGCCAGCACCTCGGCCACCAGACCGCCGCGCGAGTGCGTCACCAGGTGCAGCCGCAGCGGCTGGCCCGGCGCCAGCGCCTGCACCAGCGTCAGCGCGTTGCGCACCGGGCTCTCGCCGAGCGTCGGGTGGTCCAGCGCGTAGACCCGGCCGGCGTAGTGCGAGAACAGGCGCTGCACGGCCTGCGGGTGTTCCTTCCACAGCTTGGAGAAGGTGCTCTCGGTGTCGACGAAGGTGCCGTGGGCGAGCACGAGCAGCGGCCCGCCGTCCTCGCGCGCGCCGACGCTCGCCGGCCCGCAGGCCGGCCGGCCCTTGAGCGCCGGCAGCGCGCCGGGCCCGAGCGCATAGACGGCGTTGCCGGCCTGGCCGTCGACGCGCGCGGCGATCGCCGCCACCGCGGCGTCGGCCAGCGGCGCGCGCACGAGGTCGGTGAGGATCTCGACCGCGCCGACCAGCACCTCGCCGAGAAAGCCGGCGCCGCGGGTCGGCGCCGCCTGCTCCAGCCCGCTCCAGTGCAGCGCCGGCGGCACCTCGACCTCGGCGGGCGCCGCCGGCGCGGCGCCGCCGCGTGTCGCCGCCGGGCGGGACAGGCCGGCCTGCGCGAGCAGCAGGTCGCGCGCGTTCTCCGGGTGCAGCACCAGCACCGGGCCGCCGGCCAGGTGCAGCGCCACGGCGTCCTCGCCGACCCGGGCCACGAGGCGCTGCCGGTCGGCGCCCGCGCGCACCGCGGCGACACGCACCGAGTCGCGCACCCGCCCGGGCAGTGGCGTGGCGGCGGCGAAGGCGCCGGCCGGGCCGGCGGCCCCGCGCTGCAGGCGGCCGGGAACGATGAAGGTGATGCTGCGGTCCACGGTGCCCATCTCGCGCCTCTCGTCGTCTCGTCGATGTCGCGGACGAGCATCCGGGAAAGGCTGTGGGCGGACAAGGCGCCGCCGCCGCCAGCCTAGGGGCGGCGTTCGACGACCAGCGGCACGATCAGCAGCCGCGCGCGCACCCGCTCGGCCGCGGCCTGGGCCTCGGCGCGCGTGGCGTAGGGGCCGGCCTGCACGCGGAACGCGACGACGTCGTCGAAGACCGCGACGGCGAGCTCGCCGGCGGCGTCGAGCACCTGGCGGCGCAGCGTCGCGGCGCCCTCGGCCTGGCGGAAGGCGCCGAGCTGCAGCCAGAAGCCCGGCGCGGCGTCGGCCGTCGTGCCGTTCGTGCGGGCGGCCGCGTCGCGCGCCGGCGGGCGCTCGGCGCTGGCGGCCACCAGCGCCATCAGCGGGTCGTCGGCGTCCGGCGGCGCGGCTGCCAGCGCCGGTTCCGGCGCCGGCACGCTCTCGGGCGGCGGCGCGCCGCGGCGCCACAGCCCGGCGCGGATCTCGTCGTGCGTCAGGCGGCGCACCTCGACCGGCGCCACGCCGGCCAGCAGCCCCAGGCGCAGCGCCGCGGTGTAGCTCAGGTCGATGATGCGCCCGGCGACGAAGGGGCCGCGGTCGTTGACGCGCACCACGACCTCGCGGCCGTTGGCCGGGTTGCGCACGACGGCGTAGCTCGGCAGCGGCAGCGTCTTGTGCGCCGCCGTCATCGCGTACATGTCGTAGGGCTCGCCGCTGGAGGTGGACTTGCCGTGGAAGGCGGTGCCGTACCACGAGGCCAGGCCGCGTTCGCTGTACGGCAGGTCGGCGTCCATCGGCACGTAGCGCTTGCCGAACACCTCGTAGGGCTTGTTCGGGCCGCCGCGGCGCAGCGGCTCGACACGCGGCAGCGCGTCGGGTGTCGAGGCCAGGTCGCCGGGCGGCCGGGCCGGCAGGCCGTCACGGCCGGGTTTGGTCGCGCACGCGGCGACCAGCGCGGCGGCGGCGACGACGGCGAGGCGGCAGAGGCGGCGGGTGGCGGACATCGGCGTGCCGCACTGTAGCGGCCGCCGCAGGGCACGCAAGCGTGGCCCCCGCCCCCCGACCGCGCGGGCCGCTGACCTGGCTGCGGGCCGCTGCGGCCGCGGCGGGCCTAGACTCGCGCCCGGCCACGAGCCGAGACCACACGAGAGCAACCCCCGATGAGTTCGATCTTCCGCTGGCGCGAAGTGCGCCCCGCCCCCGGTGCCGTCGTCGCCCCCGACGAGCGCCTGCCCTGGCCGCAGACCGCGGCGATGGGCGTGCAGCACGTCATCGCGATGTTCGGCGCCACGGTGCTGGCGCCGATCCTGATGGGCTTCGATCCCAACCTCGCGATCCTGATGAGCGGCATCGGCACGCTCGTCTTCTTCCTGATCACCGGCGGCAAGGTGCCGAGCTACCTCGGCTCGAGCTTCGCCTTCATCGGTGTCGTCATCGCCGCCACCGGCTACGCCGGGCAGGGCGCCAACGGCAACCTGGGCGTGGCGCTCGGCGGCATCATCGCCTGCGGCGTGCTCTACACGCTGATCGGCCTGATCGTGATGGCCGTCGGCACGCGCTGGATCGAGGCGCTGATGCCGCCGGTCGTCACGGGCTCGGTGGTCGCCGTCATCGGCCTGAACCTGGCGGGCGTGCCGATCAAGAACATGGCGCCGACCTCGTTCGACGCCTGGATGCAGGGCGTGACCTTCGTCTGCGTGGCTGGCGTCGCGGTCTTCACGCGCGGCTTCACGCAGCGGCTGCTGATCCTCGTCGGCCTGATCGTCGCGAGCATCGTCTACGCCGTGCTGACCAACGGCATGGGCCTGGGCAAGCCGATCGACCTGTCGGGCGTGGCCAACGCCGCGTGGTTCGGCGCGCCGTCGTTCACCTCGCCGGTGTTCGACGCCAGCGCGATGCTGCTGATCGCCCCGGTGGCGATCATCCTCGTCGCCGAGAACCTGGGCCACCTGAAGGCCGTCGGCGCGATGACCGGCCGCGACATGAACCCGCTGATGGGCCGCGCCTTCGTCGGCGACGGCGTCGCGACGATGATCTCCGGCTCGGCCGGCGGCACCGGCGTGACGACCTATGCCGAGAACATCGGCGTCATGGCGGCGACCAAGATCTACTCGACCGCGATGTTCGTCTGCGCGGCGCTGATCGCGCTGCTGCTGGGCTTCTCGCCGAAGTTCGGCGCGCTGATCCAGGCCATCCCGCTGGCGGTGATGGGCGGCGTGTCGATCGTCGTCTTCGGCCTGATCGCGGTGGCCGGCGCCAAGATCTGGGTCGACAACAAGGTCGACTTCTCGGACAACCGCAACCTCGTCGTCGCCGCGATCACGCTGGTGCTGGGCACCGGCGACTACACGCTGAAGTTCGGCGGCTTCACGCTCGGCGGCATCGGAACCGCGACCTTCGGCGCCATCCTGCTGTGGGCGCTGCTGGGCAAGAAGGAAGCGCACGGCTGAGTCTCGCCGTCGCCAGTCCGGGGTCAGGTCTCGCGAGACCTGACCCCGTCTTCACGTCTTCAGGAAACGACAACGGCTGCCCGATGGGCAGCCGTTTCATTTTTGGGGCTTTCGGGCGCTGAGAAGCCCGGTGTTGGCGCGACCGGCAAGAATCGAACTTGCGACGCGGCCTTCGGAGGGCCGCATGATATCCACTTCACCACGGTCGCCAGGTGAGCCGGCATTCTAGCCTGGGCCGTCGAGTCCCGGCGCGGCGGCGGCCCGGCCCCGACTGTGGTTGATCACCAGCGAACCCGGCCGGCCGGCCGATGCGACGAATACCGATGAGCGACCACGCCGATCCCACCGCGCCCGAGGGCCCCGCCAAGACCCCGCGCAGCATGACGCAGACCGTCGTGCTGGCCTTTCTGGTGCCGCTGACGCTGCTGCTGCTCGTCGCCGGCTACTTCGGCGCCCAGCCGCGCATGGATGCCGCCGGCGACGCCTTCCAGGAGCAGGCGATCGCGCTGCGGCTGCAGCCGGTGGGCCGCGTCGCGCTGGCCGACGCCGCTCCAGCCGGCGGCGGCGAGCCGCGCAGCGGCGAGCAGGTCTACCAGGCGGTCTGCAGCGCCTGCCATGCCGCCGGCACGCTGGGCGCGCCCAAGTTCGGCGACAAGGCGGCCTGGGCGCCGCGCATCGCGCTGGGCTACGACACGCTGCTGAACTCGGCGCTGAAGGGCAAGAACGCGATGCCGGCGCAGGGCGGCGGCGTGACGTCCGACGAAGAGATCGGACGTGCCGTGGTCTACCTGGCCAACGCCGGCGGCGGCAAGTTCGCCGAGCCGCCGTCGGCCGCCGCGGCGAACTGACGCCGCCGGTCCGCTGCCTGACGGCCGCCTCCGGGCGGCCGTCGCCGTTTCAGGCCGGCTGCGGCGTCAGCACGTAGCCGAAACGCCCCGGCATCTCGGCGAAGGCCAGCTCCTGCGGCTGCCAGCGCCCGGCCTCCACCGCCTCGGCGGCGTGGCCCATGTCCAGCGTGTGCACGAGGCCGAAGCCGAGCGGGGTGTCGAGGAACAGCCGGCCGTGTTCGTCCAGCCAGGCGCCGCGCGGCTCGGCCGCCGCGCCGGTGTGGGCCTGAACCCCGAAGCCGGGGTCGACGCGCCAGACGAAGGGCGCGGCCTCCAGCTCGACGTAGACACGCTGCGGCCCGTTCTGGAAGAACCAGGCGCCGGCCTCGTCGGGCAGGTAGTTGCGGTGGATGAACTCGCGCAGCTTGTCGTGCACGATGCGGCTGCCCTTGACCTGCGGGAACGGCCCGGCGGCCTGCACACGCTCGTCGCGCATGTACCAGTCGCCGCGCGCGTCCAGCGCCAGCCAGCCCCAGCAGTGCGGCACGTTCGGCCACTTGCGCAGCGCGGCTTCGACGATCGCGTCCATCGGCCGATGCTGCCTCAGGCGGCGCGAGCCAGCCAGCCGACGACCGCGTCGGCGAAAGGGCGCACGTCGCCCGGAAAGCCGCCGTGCGGGAAGCCGACGTGGCCGCCCTCGGCCGGCTGCCACAGCGTCACGTGCCGGCCGACCTCCGCCGCCCCGGGCAGCGAGTCGCCGGGCACGAAGGGATCGTTGCGGGCGTTGAACACCAGCGTCGGCACACGCACCGCGTGCAGATGCGGCCTGGACGAGGCGCGGCGCCAGTAGTCGTCGGCGCCGGCGAAGCCGTGCAGCGGCGCGGTGAACACGTCGTCGAACTCCCACAGCGTCGTCGCGCGCAGCAGGCGCTCGCGGTCGAACAGCCCCGGGTGCTGCTGCCACTTGGCCAGCGCCCGCGGCTTCATCGTCTGCAGGAAGCGGCGGGCGTAGACGGCGCGGTTGAAGCCGCGGTCGATGGCCCGGCCGGCGGCCGTCAGGTCCACCGGCGCCGACACCGCGGCGACGGCGCTGACGGTGGCCGCGGCGGCGTCGCCGTGCTCCTCGGTCCAGCGCAGCAGCGCGTTGCCGCCCAGCGAGACGCCGGCGGCCAGCAGCGGCCGGTTCTCTCGCGCCCGCAGCCGCTCGAGGATCCAGCCGATCTCCTCGAAGTCGCCCGAGTGGTAGGCGCGCGGCGCGAGGTTGAGCTCGCCCGAGCAGCCGCGGAAGTGCGGCACCGTGAAGGCCCAGCCGGCAGCGCGTGCGGCGAGCGCGAAGGCGATCGCGTAGCGGCTCGTCGACGAGCTCTCCAGCCCGTGGAACAGCACCAGGCGCGGCGCGCCGGGCGTGGCGGCGTCGAGGTGGTCGAGGTCGACGAAGTCCTCGTCGGGCGTGGTCCAGCGCTCGCGCCGGTACGGCGGCGTCTCGCGTTGCCAGGGGCGCGAGAACAGCGACGGCCAGATCGTCTGGAGATGGCCGCCGGGCAGCCAGCGCGGGGCGCGGTAGTCGTGCATCGCGGCGCGGGCTCCGGGCCCGCTCAGTGCAGCGTCGTCGGCGCCGGTTCGGGCGGCGGCCGCTCGTCGGGGCCGGCGGCGGTGGCGTGGTGCACCACGATGCGCCAGCCCAGCGGCGTCTTCAGGTAGACGTTGGTCGCCAGCATGCGCAGCTCGCTGCGGCCGCGAGCGGAGTCGACGAGGATGCGTTCGACCAGGTGGTGCACCGCGACCTCGGCGCGCTGCAGCCGGTGCACCGCGTCGTAGGACACCGCGATGCCGCCGTCGGCGAGCAGGGTCTCGTAGCTGGCGCGCACGGCGGCGGTGCCGACGACGCGCCCGCCGCCCGGATGCACGCAGAGCACGTCCTCGTCGTCGGCCCACAGCGCCATCATGCGGCCGACGTCGCCGCCGGCCATCGCCTCGTAGAACGCGGCCTCGGCGTCCTCGGGCGTCAGCGCGATCGTCGGCGCCGCGGGCGGCTTCGGGCGCGCCATCGCCGCCTCAGCGGAAGACCACGCTCTTGTGGCCGTTGAGCAGCACGCGGCGCTCGACGTGCCAGCGCACCGCGCGGGCCAGCACGCGGCACTCGATGTCGCGGCCGACGGCGGTGAAGTCCTCGGCCGACAGCGTGTGGTCCACGCGCTCGACGTCCTGCTCGATGATCGGGCCTTCGTCGAGGTCGGCGGTGACGTAGTGCGCGGTCGCGCCGATCAGCTTGACGCCGCGCGCATGGGCCTGGAAGTACGGCCGCGCGCCCTTGAAGCTGGGCAGGAAGCTGTGGTGGATGTTGATCGCCCGGCCGCGCAGCACCTCGCAGAACTCGGGGCTGAGGATCTGCATGTAGCGCGCCAGCACGACGAGGTCGATGCGCTCGCGGTCGATGATCGCCTCGACCTCGCGCTCCTGGGCGCGCTTGGTCTCGGCGCTGCTGCCGCCGACCAGCGGCAGGTGCACGAACGGGATGCCGTAGCTGTCGGCCAGGCCGGCGAAGGTCGTGTGGTTGGAGACGATCGCCGGGATCTCCACCGGCAGCTGGCCGCTCTTCCAGCGGAACAGCAGGTCGTTCAGGCAGTGGCCGTGCTGGCTGACCATCAGCAGCAGCCGCGGGCGGCGCGAGACGGCGTGGAAACGCACGTCCATCTGGTGCTGCTCGCGGGTGTGGGCGAACAGCCGGTCCAGCGTCTGCACGTCGGCCAGCTGTTGCGGCGCCTCGAAGTGCACGCGCATGAAGAACAGGCCCGTCGCGTCGTCGCCGTCGAGGTCGCCGAACTGCTGCGAGTCGATGATGTTGCAGCCCGCCTGGTACAGCAGCCCCGAGACGGCGAAGACGATGCCTTTGGTGTCCCGGCACGAGAGCGTGAGGACGAACTGGTTTTCCGCAGCCATCCCGGCATTGTAGGGACCGCCGCGCGGCGTTCTTTCGCGGCATCCGTCACGGCGCCCGGCGGGGAAGTCCCTCAGCTCCGGGTGCATTCGTTCGATATCCCTCCGGATGTGCCCCGCTGCGTCCGCCCCCCTGCCGAGCCGCCGATGAAGCTGCGATCGATCTCGCGTGGCTTCTCCGCCGCGGTCCTGCTGACGCTGCTGGCCAACATCCTCGTCTTCTGGGGGCTCGTCTTCCCGGCCAACGAGGCGATGCGCCGCGCCACCGACGACCGCGACCGCGCGCTCGGCTTCGTGCAGCAGATCGAGAACGAGAACACGCTGCTGGCCGAGCTGGTGCAGGGGTTCACCGCGCGCACCGACCGCCAGGGCGACCTGCGCTACTTCAACACCTACTACGAGATCCTCGCCGTGCGCGACGGGCGCTCGCCGGCGCCCGAGGGCGTCGACCCGATGCTCTACTGGCGCGAACGCATGCGCGTGCGCGACGTCGCCGCGGCGCGCACCGGGCCCAGCGTGCCGATGCTCGAGCGCATGTCGCGGCTGGGTTTCGTGTCCGAGGAACTGGCCGCGGCCGGCCGCATGCTGGCCGCGGCGCAGTACATGCAGGAGCTGGAGAAGATCGCGATGGCCGCGACCCAGGGCCTGTTCGACACCGCCGCCGGCGACTTCGTCGACGACGGCCATCCCGACCTGCCCTATGCCTTCGAGCTCGTGCGCTCGCGCGAGTACGAGGACCGCCGGCTGATGCTGGCCGAGGCCGTCAGCGAGCTGCGCGCCCAGGTGCGCGCGCGCACCGACGCGGCGATCGCCTCGTCGCGCGAGCAACTCGCCGCCGGCATCCAGGCGGCCGTCGTCACCAATGCGGCGCTGGCGGCGCTGTTCTACGCCGTCGTGCTGGTGCTGCGTCGGCGCGTGCTGCAGCCCATCGGCACGCTCAGCGCCGTCGCGCGCCAGATCGCGCGCGGCGAGTACGGCGAGCGCACCCGGCGCCACGAGCGCGGCGTCGAGGAGCTCGCCGGGCTGGGCGATGCGCTGGACGCGATGGCCAACCGCTTCCAGGCCGACATCGCCGCGCGCGAGCAGGCCGGCCGCGAGCTGCAGCTCGCGCGCGAGGAGGCCGACGAGGCCAACGAGGCCAAGTCGCGTTTCGTGCGCAACATGAGCCACGAGATGCGCACGCCGATGAACACCATCGTGCTCGGCCTCACCCACCTGTCGCTGCAGACCGACCTGAGCGGCGAGCAGCGCGACTTCGTCGACAAGGCCCAGGCGGCCTCGCGCATGATGCTGGCGCTGATCAACGACGTGCTCGACTTCTCCAAGATCGAGGCCGGGCGCATGACGATCGAGTCGGCGCGCTTCTCGCTCGAGGAGGTGGTCGGCCAGGCCGTCGAGCTCGTGCGCCAGCCGGCGCAGCACAAGGAGCTGGAGCTGCTGTGCGACTGGGCCGACCCGTCGCTGCTCGTCGACCGCGGCACGCTGCGCGGCGACGCGCTGCGGCTGCAGCAGGTGCTGACCAACCTGCTGTCCAACGCCGTGAAGTTCACCTCCCGTGGCCAGGTCCGCCTGACCGTCGACAGCGCGACGAGCGGCGACGACGCCGTCGTCGATCTGCTGCTCGTCGTCGAGGACACCGGCATCGGCATGAGCGCCGAGCAGATCGGCCACCTGTTCCGCGAGTTCGCCCAGGCCGACGTCTCGATCACGCGCCACTACGGCGGCACCGGCCTCGGGCTGGCGATCACGCGGCGCCTGGTCGAGCTGATGGGCGGCACGATCGCGGTGCGCAGCGAACCGGGTGTCGGCAGCCGCTTCGAGGTGCGGCTGACGCTGCCGCGCGAGCGTGCAGCCGAGGCCCCCGCGGCCTCGCCGGAAGCGGCGGCGGCGCGTGTGCTCGTCGTCGACGACCAGCCCGACACGCGCCTCGTGCTGCTGGGCCAGCTGCACACGCTGGGCGTGGGCTCGGCGGGGCGCCTGGCCGGGGCCGGCGATGCGACCCAGGCGCTGGCGCTGGTGCAGGCGGCGGCGCGCGAGGGACGGCCCTTCGATTTCGTGCTGCTGGACTGGATGCTGCCCGACGCCGACGGCGCCGCGGTGCTGTCGCGGCTGCACGAGCTCGACCCGCGCACCCGCATCGCCGTCGTCTCGGCCTACGGCACCGACGAGGTGCGCCAGTGCGCCCGGGGCCTGGGTGCGACCGACTTCATCGCCAAGCCGGTGCTGCCGGCCGATCTGCGGCGGCTGTTCCGCCCGGCCGAGGCGGCGCCGCCTGCGCCTGCCGCCGCCGGCGCGGGGCTGGGCGGCCTGCGCGTGCTGCTCGTCGAGGACCATCCGCTGAACCAGGAACTCGCCGCCGCGCTGCTGCGCCGCCGCGGCGCCGTGGTCACGATCGCCGACAACGGCCTGGTGGCGCTGGAGACGCTCGCCGCGCGTGGCGCCGACGCCTTCGACGTCGTGCTGATGGACGTGCAGATGCCGGTGCTCGACGGCCTCGAGGCGACGCGCCGCCTGCGCCGCGACCCGCGTTTCGACCGCCTGCCGGTGGTCGCGATGACGGCGCACGCACTCGACGAGGAGCGCCGGCGCTGCCTGTCCGCCGGCATGCAGGACCACATCGCCAAGCCGCTGGACGTGGCCGTGCTCGAGGTGGCGCTGGCGCCGTACCGGCGCGCGCCGGCGCCCACCGACGCGGCACCGTCGCCGCCGCCGGTCGTCGCCGCTCCGCTGCCGTCGCTGCCGTCGCTGGACACCTCGCGGGCGCTGCAGCAGTTCGACGGCAACGTCGCGTTGTTCAGGCGCACGCTGGCCGGCTTCGCCGCCGAGTACGGCGACGGTCTGCACGCCTGGGCCGCCTGGCTTGCCGACGGCCGCTGGCCCGAGCTGCGCCGCGCCGCGCACACGCTGCAGGGGCTGGCCGGGACGATCGGCGCCGTGGCCCTGCGCGAGCACGCGCTGGCGCTCGAGCGCGCCGCCGCGGCGCAGGCCGGCCCGCAGGCCGAGGCGGCGCTGCTGCCGCTGGGCGACACGCTGGCGCAGGTGGTGGCCGAGATCGACGCCGCGCTGGCCGCCCCGCCGCCGTGGCTGGTCAGCGCCCCGGCGCCGCTGCGCGACGGTGCCGAGGTCGCGCCCGAACAGGCGCTGCGCCGCCTGCGCGAGCTGCTCGAGGCCGCCGACAGCGAGGCGCTCGAATGCTGGCGCACCCAGCAGCGCGCGCTGCGCGCGGCGCTCGCGCCGCCGGTGATGCGCCGGCTGACGCAGGCCATGGCGGCGCTGGACTTCGACGCCGCGCTGGACGCGCTGCCGCCGCCATGACGGCGTGGCGCAACCCGCCGCTGGCGGCGCTGCTGGCGGTCCTGCTGGCCTGGGCCGGCCTGGCCGTGCCGGGGCTGCTGACGCCGCTGCAGGCGGCGAGCTTTCCGGCGCTGGCGCTGCTGCTGGCCGTGCTCGCGTCGGCCTGGGAACGCTGGCCGGTGCACCGCCGCGTGCTCGGGCGCGTGGCGCTGGCGGCGCTCGTGCTGCAGGTGCTCGCGAGCGCGCTGGCCGCCCCGGACGCCCCCGAGGGCGCTGCGACCTGGGCGCTGCGGCTGACGCTGCTGCCGGCACTGGTGCTGCTGCTGCGCGCCTGGCCGGCCGCGAGCCTGCCGCAGCGCGATCCGCTGCCGGCCCCGGTGCCCGCGCCTGCGCCGGCCGCCGACACCGGCTCCCGGGCGCCGGCGGACTTCCTCGCCACGCTCGGGCACGAGGTGCGCACGCCGATGAACGCCATCGTCGGCCAGACCCGGCTGGCGCTGGAGGCCGAGCTGGCGCCGGCGCAACGCCGCCGTCTCGAGGAGGTCGCACGGGCCTCGCAGCAGTTGCTGGACCTCTTCGGCGCGATGACCGCGCTGGCGGCGCTGGACGGCGGCCGCCTGCAGCTGGCCTGCGCACCGCTGCGTGTCGAGGATCTCGTGGCCGAGGCCTTTGCCGCGGCGCGCGTGCTGGCGCGCGGCAAGCCGGTGGAGCTGCACTGCCGCTTCGAGGCTCCGGCGCTGCTGGGCGCCGCCGGCTGGCGCCTGGGCGACGCGGCGCAGCTCGGCCGCGTGCTCGGCCAGTTGCTGGGCAACGCGGTGAAGTTCACCGACGCCGGCCACGTGCGGCTGGCCGTCGGGCTGGACGGCGAGCGCCTGCGTTTCACCGTCACCGACACCGGCGTCGGCCTGGATGCGGCGCAGCTGGCGGCGTTGTTCGAGCCGCTCGCGCAGGCCGACGGCTCGGCCACGCGCCGCCACGGCGGCCTGGGGCTGGGGCTGGCGCTTGCGCGGCGGTTGGCCGAGCGCATGGGCGGCCGGCTGGACGCGCGCAGCACGCCGGGCCGCGGTTCGTGCTTCGAGCTGCAGGTGCCGCTGCCGCCGGCGCCGGCCTCGCCCGGCGAGGCGGCCGTCGAGGCCGGCGGCCCGCTGCTCGTCGTGCAGGCCCACGACGAGGCGCGTGCCGCTCTGGTGCAGATGCTGCACGCGCTGATGCCGCAGGCGCGCGTCGACGAGGCCGTCTCCGGACGCCAGGCCCTGGCCTGCGTGCGGCGGGCCGCGTCCGCCGACGGCGACTACGGCCTGCTCGTCGTCGACTGGGTGCTGCCCGACATGGACGGTGCCGAACTGCTGCGCCATCTGCGCAGCGCCGGCGCCCGGCCGCGGCGCACCGTGCTGCTGGTGCCCTTCGACGGCCCGGCGGTGCAGCAGGCCGCTGGCGGGCTGGGCGTGGGTGCGCTGCTGCCCAAGCCGGTGCTGCCGTCGGACCTGCGCCGCCTGCTGGCCGGCGCGGCGCCGGCTGCCGAGCCGGCGTCGGGCGACGGCCGGCCCGCGGGGCTGGAACTGCTGCAGCAGCTCGGCGAGCTTCTGGACGACAACGACGCCCGGGCCGTCTCGATGTGGGAGTCGCATGCCTCGGACTTCATCGGGCTGCTGCCCGCCGCCGAGGCCGAGCAGCTCAGCGGCGCGATGTCGCGATTCGAGTTCGACGCGGCACTGGCGGCGCTGCGCCGCACCGCGCCCCGGAAAGGCCCCGATGAACGTTGACGCCCCGGCGCCCGGCGCCGATCCGCCGCTGCGCCGCCCGGTCGTGCTCGTCGTCGACGACACGCCGGCCAACCTGACGCTGCTGGCCCAGGTGCTGAACCGGGACTACCAGGTGAAGATCGCGATCAACGGCCGGCGCGCGCTGGAGATCGCCGGGCGCAGCCCGCCGGACGTCATCGTGCTCGACGTCATGATGCCCGAGCTCGACGGCTACGAGGTCTGCCGCCGGCTCAAGGCCGACCCGCTGCTGGCTGACGTGCCGGTGCTGTTCCTGACGGCGCTGACCCGGCCCGAGGACGAGACGCAGGGTTTCCGTGTCGGTGGCGCCGACTTCATCCACAAGCCCTTCAATCCCGAGACGGTGCTCGCGCGCGTGGCCACGCAGCTCAAGCTGAAGGTCGCGCGCGACGTGCTGCGCGACCGCAACGCGCACCTGGGACAGGCGCTGGAGCGCCGCTGCCGCGAGGCCGAGCGGCTGCGCGAGACGACGCTGTTCCTGATGCTCGGCCTGGCCGAGTTCCGCGACAACGAGACCGCCAACCACATCAAGCGCACCGAGGAGTACGTGCGCACGCTGGCCAGCTGGTACGCCGCACGGCCCGGCGCGCCGGCCGACCTGAGCGCCGCGGCGATCGACGAGCTGGCCAAGGCCGCGCCGCTGCACGACATCGGCAAGGTCGCCATCCGCGACGCGATCCTGCTCAAGGACGGCCCGCTCGGCGCCGATGAATGGGCCAGCATGAAGACCCACACGGTGCGCGGCGCCGAGCTGCTGCAGAAGGCGATCGACCGGCTCGGCCACGATGCCGGGCCGATGCTGGTCTACGCCAAGCAGATCGCCCGCCACCACCACGAACGCTGGGACGGCAGCGGCTATCCCGACGGCCTGGCCGGCGAGGACATCCCGCTGGCGGCGCGGCTGATGGCGGTGGCCGACGTCTACGACGCGCTGACCACGGCGCGCCCGTACAAGCCGGCCTGGGACCACCGGGCGGCGATGGACTGCATCGTGCAGGGCGCCGGCCGCCACTTCGACCCGGTGCTCGTCGAGGGCCTGCGCGCCTGCGAGGCCGCCTTCGTCGAGATCGCCACCGAACTCCGCGATGCCGGCGACGACGGCAGCTCCCCGCCGCCGGCGCCCTGAGGCGGCGGCCACCCGACACGATGAAGAACAACAAGCCCTTGCGGGCGCTCGCCGCCGCCGCCGTCGCCGCCACCGTCAGCCTGCCCGCCGCGGCGCTGGACCTGTCCTGGTCGGGCTTCGGCACGCTGGGCTGGGCGCAGTCCAACCGCGGCTGGGCCGTCGAGCGCAGCATCGACCGCGGCGGCAGCGCCGAACGCGACACGCTGGTCGGCCTGCAGCTTGACGCGCGCCTGGCCGAGCGCTGGAGCGCGACGCTGCAGCTCAAGGCCGCCGAGTCGCTGGAGCGAGACCACCGCTGGGACGTGACGCCGGCCTGGGCCTTCCTCGCCTGGCGGCCGGACGACGACTGGCTGCTGCGCGCCGGCCGCATGCGGCTGCCGCTGTACCTGTACTCCGAGATCCTCGACGTCGGCGCCACCCAGGACATGGTGCGGCTGCCCACCGAGATGTACTCGATCGCGCCGTCCAACGAGTTCGACGGCCTGTCGGCGACCCGGACCTGGACGCTCGGCGACGACGAGCTCTCGCTGGACGCCTATGGCGGCCGCGCCCGCACCACGGCGCGCTTCTGGGCGCGCGACGGCCTGGCGCCGGCCAAGCCCGCGGGGGCCAACTTCGTCGAGGTCGAGGTGCACGCGGTCGGCGCCGCGCTGACGCTGCGCCAGCCCGACACGCTGTGGCGTGCCGGCATGCACCACGTGCGCACCGCGCAGACCGACGGCTCCCGCATCCCGGTGACGCTGCCCTGGGTCGAGCTGGCGCCCGGTGTCGGCTTCTACAAGACCGACGACTCGATCCCCTACGGCCCGCCGGTCGAGGCGGTGTCGACGATCACCAACCTGATCTTCACGCTCGGCGTCGAGCACCGTTTTGCGGCGCACTGGCGGGTTGCGGCCGAGTACGCGCGCGACATCCAGCACGACACCGAGCTGGGCTCCAACACCTCGGGCGGCTACGTGGCGCTGTTCCGCGAGTTCGGCGCGCTGACGCCGTACCTCGCCTGGTCGCAGCTGCGCTCGACGCGCGGCACGCGCGACTGGTATCGCCGCCTGACCGCCCACCCGCTGCCCGAGAGCCTCCCCGGGGCCGGGCCGATCAACGCCGCGCAGCGCCTGACGGCCGAGACGATCTGGGCCGCCGACCAGCGCTCGGTCGCGCTCGGCGCGTCCTGGACTCCGGCGCCCGGTCACAAGCTCAAGGCGGAGTGGAAGCGCACCGCGATCGGCCAGATGAGCCGCCTGGTCGACACGCCGGCGGACGCCGGGACGATCCACGACACGCACGTGGACGTCTGGTCGATCAACTACGGCTTCGCCTTCTGAGGGCGCGTCGGATGCGTCGCCGCCGCCTCCTCCTCGTCGCCGGGCTGCTGCCGGCCTGCAGCGCCTGGGCCGGACCGCCCGTCGACATCGTCGTCATCGCCCACCCGGGCATCGTGCGCGTGGACCTGCCGACGCTGCAGCGGCTGTACACCGGGCGCGCCGTCGAGGTCGGCGGCACGGCGGCCAACGTCGTCAACGCGCCGCCGGGCACGCCGTCGCGCGAGCGTTTCCTGTCGCAGGTGGTGCAGCTCGACGACGGCCGCTACATCGCCTACTGGACGGTGCGCCGCCATGTCGGCAAGGGCGTGCCGCCGCGCGAGCTGCGCAGCAGCGCGGAGATCATCGCCTACGTGCAGGCGACGCCCGGCGCGATCGGCTACATCCCGGTGTCCGAGCTGCGGCCCGGCCTGAACGTCGTGCTGCGGCCCTGATCAGGCCGCCGGCAGCGTCACGGTGAAGCTCGAGCCCCGGCCGGGTTCGCTGTCGACCTCGATGCGCCCGCCCATCAGCACGACCAGGTCCTGCGTCAGCGCCAGGCCGATGCCGGTGCCTTCGACGCGGCCGCGCACCGCACGGCCGCGGTAGAAGGGCTCGAACAGGCGCTCGCGCTCGTCGCGCGCGATGCCGATGCCGGTGTCGTGCACCGCCAGCGGCTGCCAGCGGCCTTGCGGGGCCGCGATCTCCAGCTCGACGCGGCCGCCGGCGCGGTTGTACTTGATCGCGTTGGTCAGCAGGTTCAGCAGCACCTGACGCAGCCGCGTGCCGTCGGCGCGCACGCGCGCACCGGGGGCGGAGTCGGCCAGCGCCAGCGTCACCTGGGCGCGTTCGGCGCTGCCGGCGACCATCGCCAGCGCCTCCTCGGCCAGCGGCCGCAGCGGCACCGCGGCCAGGCGCAGCTCGATGCCGCCGGACTCGATGCGCGTCAGGTCGAGCAGGTCGCCGATCATCTGCAGCAGGTGCTCGCCGGCTTCGCGGATCAGCTTGATCCGGCGCTGCTGGCTTTCGCTCGGCGGCTCGACCGGATCGCTCTCGAGCAGCTGGGCGAAGCCGAGCACCGCGTTCAGCGGCGTGCGCAGCTCGTGGCTCATGCGCGACAGGAACTCGGTCTTGGCGCGGTTGGCGGCCGCGGCGACCGCGGCGTCCTGGCGCGCCTGCTCCAGCTCGCGGCGTTCGGTGGCGTCTTCGAGGTAGCCGTGCCAGACGGTCGAGCCGTCGGCCTGGCGGCTCGGCGTCGCCTCGCCGCGCACCCAGCGCAACTGGCCGGCGCGGCGCACGCGGAACTCGGCGCGCCAGGGCTCGAGGGTGCGTGCCGAGGCGCGGATCGCCGCGCGCAGCGGGCCGCGGTCTTCGGGCTCGACGCAGTCCAGCAGCGCCCGCCCGTCACGCGCCAGTTCGGCCGGCTCGATGCCGAACAGCGCCCGGCAGCGTTCGCTGGCGTAGGGGAAGGTGATCCGGCGCTCGGGGTCGGCGTGGATCTGCACCAGCGTGCCCGGCACGTGGCGCGCGATGCGCGCCAGCCCTTCCAGCGCCTGCTGCGCCGTGTCGGCCAGCTCGCGCAGCTCGGTGATGTCGGTCTGCGTGCCCAGCATGCGCCGCGGGCGGCCGTCGGCGCTGCGCTCGACGATGCGGCCGCGCTCGCGCACCCAGCGCCAGCGGCCCGCGGCGTCGCGGATGCGGTAGCAGTGTTCGTAGACGTCGACCTCGCCGCGCGCGTGGCGCAGATAGGCCTCGTGGTTGGCGGCCAGGTCGTCGGGGTGGATCAACCGGTCCCAGTCGGCCTGGGTGGGGCCGATGTCCCCGGGGCGGTAGCCCAGCATCGCCAGGCCTTCTTCGACGTCGCTGAGCCGGTCGGTGTCCAGGTCCCAGCCCCAGACGAAGGTGCCGGTGCCGGCCAGCGCGGCGTGGAACAGCGCGTGGCGCGCATCGCCGTCGTCGCCCGGTTCGGGCGGGGGCGTCGGGGCAGCCTGCTCCGGCGAGGGGGGCGGCTGCGTGCCCACCTCGCCGTGCCTCCTCAGTGGCCGGAAGCGTGCACGCCCGGCGCCAGCTTGTAGACCGTGCCGCAGTACGGGCAACGGCCTTCGCCGGTGGTCGCGACGTCGATGAAGACGCGCGGGTGGTTGCTCCACAGCGGCATCTTCGGGTTCGGGCAGAACACGACGCCCGGCCCGGCGAGGTCGGCCGCCTGGACCTCGACAGTGGCTTTGGGTTCGTTCATGTCAGTTCAGACCTGGGTGAGCCATTCGGCGTATTTCGGGTTGCGGCCGTTGACGATGTCGAAGAAGGCCGCCTGGATCTTCTCCGTGACCGGGCCCCGCGCGCCAGCCCCGATCTGGATGCGGTCGAGCTCGCGGATCGGCGTGACTTCGGCGGCGGTGCCGGTGAAGAAGGCCTCGTCGGCGACGTAGACCTCGTCGCGCGTGATGCGCTTCTCGACGACGTCGATGCCCAGGTCGCGGCAGATCGCGAAGATCGTGTTGCGCGTGATGCCGTTGAGCGCGCCGGCCGACAGGTCGGGCGTGTAGACGGTGCCGCCGCGCACGACGAACAGGTTCTCGCCGGCCCCTTCGGAGACGAAACCCGAGGCGTCGAGCAGCAGCGCCTCGTCGTAGCCGTCGTCGGTGGCCTCCATGTTGGCCAGGATCGAGTTCGTGTAGTTGCTCACCGCCTTGGCCTGCGTCATCGTGATGTTGACGTGGTGGCGGGTGTAGCTGCTGGTCTTGACGCGGATGCCGCGGCGCAGGCCTTCCTCGCCGAGGTAGGCGCCCCAGGGCCAGGCGGCGATCATCAGGTGCACGGTGTTGCCCTTGGGGCTGACGCCGAGCTTCTCGGAACCCAGCCAGGTCAGCGGGCGCAGGTAGCAGCTCTCCAGCTTGTTGGCGCGCACGACCTCGCGCTGCGCGTCCATCACCTCCTGCAGCGAGAAGGGGATCTTCATGCGCAGGATCTTGGCGCTGTTGAACAGGCGCTCGGTGTGCTCCTGCAGGCGGAAGATCGCCGTGCCCTGGGCGGTGTTGTAGGCGCGCACGCCCTCGAAAGCGCCGCAGCCGTAGTGCAGCGTGTGCGTCAGGACGTGGATCTTGGCGTCGCGCCAGTCGACCAGCGCGCCGTCCATCCAGATCTTGCCGTCGCGGTCGGACATCGACATGGTGGTTCCTCGGGAATTGAGAGCGGTTCTAGAGACGGACGATTCTAGGCGGCGGGGTGCGTGCCGGCATCGGGGCCTGCGGTGGCGCGCAGCAGCTGCCAGCGGCCGACGCGGCCGCCGGTGAAGGCCACGTGCACCGCGTCGCCGCCGGCGTCGCGCCAGGCGAAGGTCTCGGGGTCGTCGCCGACCTTCTCGCCGATGCTGCCGGTGAGTTTCATCACCTGCAGCATCGACAGGCCGGGTTCGAGCTTCGCATGCAGCGCCACGGCGCTGGCCACGCTGGCCCGCGGGCGCTTGGCCGCCTGCTGCATCGCGCGCAGCGCGCGGCTGAACTGCAGCAGCAGCCAGAACACGGTGACGGTGATGCCGAGCACGACACCTTGCCAGCCCCAGCCGACATAGCCGGCGGCGATGGCGGCGGCGGCCAGCGCCCAGCCGATCCAGGCGTTCATCGTCCTTCTCCCGATTCGGATTCGCGCCGGCCGACGCGGCCGCTGCGCAGCGCGTCGGCCCAGTCGCCGCGGCCCCGGGCCTCGGCGCGGCGGGCGGCGCTCTCGTGGTCGTAGTCGACGGCGCGCAGCGTCGCCGTCCAGCCCGTGGGGCCGAGCTCCAGCCAGGCGTAGCGCGCCTGCGGCGTGCCGGTCTCGGCGACGTGCGGTGCCGGCTGGTCGTGGTCGAAGGCCGGCAGGCCGACGCTGCCGGGGTTGAGCACCGTCGTCGTGCCGACGCGGCGCTGGCGCGGCAGGTGGCTGTGGCCGCAGAGCAGCCAGGCCGGCGCCGCGGCCGGCAGGCGCTGGGCGATCTCGGCCTCGTCGGCCTCGTGCAGGCCGTCGGCGCGCACGCTGTGCAGCAGGTATTCCAGGTCGCTGCGGCCGCTGCCGTGCACGGCGAGCACGTCGGCATGCGGCGCCATTGTCGGCGGCAGCGCCGCCAGCCAGGCGAGTTCGGCCTCGCCCAGCGCGTCGTGGGCGAAACGGTCGCTGGCGCCCAGGTGGTCGTGCGGCAGCGTCAGCAGCTGGCGCTCGTGGTTGCCGGCGATCGTCGGCCAGCCCAGCGCCATCAGCCGGCGCGCCGTTTCCAGCGGCCACAGCGGGCCGGACACGATGTCGCCCAGGTTCAGCCAGCCGTCGACTGCGCCGGCGTCGGCGATCACCGCCTCGAGCGCCGGGAGGTTGCCGTGGATGTCGGAGACGACGGCCCAGCGCATCGTCACAGCCCGCGCACGATGTCGATCGCCTGCTCGATGCGCTCGACGGCGTGCACCGTCAGGCCTTCGATCGGCTTCTTCGGCGCGTTGGCCTTGGGCACGACGGCGACCGAGAAGCCGAGTTTGGCGGCTTCCTTCAGCCGTTCCTGGCCACGCGGCGCCGGGCGCACCTCGCCGGCGAGACCGACTTCGCCGAAGGCGACGAAGCCGCGCGGCAGCGGCCTGCCGCGCAGCGAACTGGTGATCGCGAGCAGCACCGCCAGGTCGGCCGCCGGCTCGCCGATGCGCACGCCGCCGACGGCGTTGACGAACACGTCCTGGTCCATGCACGAGACGCCGGCGTGGCGGTGCAGCACCGCCAGCAGCATCGCCAGGCGGTCGCGGTCCAGGCCCACCGACAGCCGCCGCGGGCTGGCGCCACCGCTGTCGACCAGCGCCTGGATCTCGACCAGCAGCGGGCGTGTGCCTTCCAGCGTGACGAGCACGCAGGAGCCCGACACCGGCTCGCCGTGCGCGGACAGGAAGATCGCGCTCGGGTTGCTGACGCCGCGCAGCCCCTTCTCGGTCATCGCGAAGACGCCGATCTCGTTGACGGCGCCGAAGCGGTTCTTGATCGCGCGCACCAGGCGGAAGCTGGAATGCGTGTCGCCCTCGAAGTACAGCACCGTGTCGACGATGTGCTCCAGCACCCGCGGCCCGGCCAGCGCGCCTTCCTTGGTGACGTGGCCGACGAGCACCATCGCGCAGCCGCCGGTCTTGGCGACACGCGTCAGCTGCGCCGCGCATTCGCGCACCTGGGCCACCGAGCCCGGTGCCGACGTCAGCTGGTCGGAATAGAGCGTCTGGATCGAGTCGATGACGCAGAAGGCCGGTTGTTCGGCGTCCAGCGTCGCCAGGATCTTCTCCAGCGAGATCTCGGCGACGACACGCACCTTGGCGCCCGACAGGCCGAGCCGGCGCGCGCGCAGCGCGACCTGGGCGCCCGATTCCTCGCCGGTGACGTAGAGCACCGGCATCTGCGCCGACAGCGCGTCCAGCGCCTGCAGCAGCAGCGTGCTCTTGCCGATGCCGGGGTCGCCGCCGATCAGCGTCACGCCGCCGGCGACGATGCCGCCGCCGAGCACGCGGTCGAGCTCCTCCTGGCCGGTCGGCGTGCGCGCCACGTCGGCGGCGTCGATGTCGGCCAGCGTCGCCACCGGCTGGCTCCTGGCCAGCGCCTGGAAGCGGTTGTTCTTCGTCGCCGGCTCGGCCAGGCCCTCGTCGAGCGAGTTCCAGGCGCCGCAGGCCGGGCACTTGCCCAGCCACTTGGGGCTGGTGCCGCCGCACTCGCGGCAGGTGTAGATCGTTTTCGCCACGGGGGTGATGCTGTCAGAAGTCGCGCACGCGGCCGCGTCCGGCCTTGACCTGGGCGTCGCGGGCCTTGCCCTGCAGCCGGCGCTGCTTGGACGACCAGGTCGGTTTCGTCGCCCGGCGTTCGGTGGGCACCTCGGCCGCGGCGTCGACCAGCGCCTGCAGCCGCGCCAGCGCGTCGGCCTGGTTGCGCGGCAGGCTGCGGTGGGTCTGGGCCTTGATGACGACGACGCCGTCGGCGCCGATGCGCTGGTCGGGTGTCGCCAGCAGGCGCTCCTTGATCGGATCGGGCAGCGACGAGGCGCGGATGTCGAAACGCAGGTGCACCGCGTTCGAGACCTTGTTGACGTTCTGCCCGCCGGCGCCCTGGGCGCGGATCGCCGCGAACTCGACTTCGCGCCGGTCGATGCGCGGCGCGCCGGCCATCAGTCTTCGGCGACGCGCATCGTCACGCGCGGCGCGACGGCGCACATCAGCTCGTAGCCGATCGTGCCGGCGGCACGTGCCACCTCGTCGATCGGCAGCACGCTGCCGCCCGGGCCGCGACCCCAGAGCGTGACTTCGCTGCCGATGCCGGCGTCGGGCAGCTCGCTCAGGTCGACCTCGAGCATGTCCATCGACACCCGGCCGATGGTGCGCGTGCGACGGCCGTTCACCAGCGCCGGCGTGCCGGTGGGGCACAGGCGCGGGTAGCCGTCGGCGTAGCCGCAGGCGACGATGCCCACGCGCATCGGCCCCGGCGCGGTGAAGCTGCTGCCGTAGCCGACGGTGTCGCCGGCGGCCAGGGTCTGCGTGGCGATGATGCGCGAGCGCAGCGTCATCGTCGGCTGCAGGTCCCAGTGCGCGATGTCGTGTTCGGGGAAGTCCGGCGCGCTGCCGTACAGCAGGATGCCGGCGCGCACCCAGTCGTTCTTCACGCCGTGGCGCAGCAGCGCGGCGCTGTTGGACAGGCAGCGTTCGCCGGGCAGGTCCTGCGTCGCGGCCTCGAAGGCCGCGATCTGGTGGGCGATGCCGCGCGGGCCGTCGGCGTCGGAGAAGTGCGTGATCGCCGAGATCTCGTCGACCTGCGGCAGCGCGCCCAGGCGCGCCCAGGCGCCGCGGAAGGCCGCCGGCGTGAAGCCCAGGCGGTTCATGCCGCTGTTCATCTTCAGGAACACGCGGTGCGGGCGATGTGTCTTGTGCGCTGCCAGCCAGTCGATCTGCTCGTCGCAGTGCACCGCGTGCCACAGGTCCAGGCGCGAACAGAGTTCCAGGTCACGCGGTTCGAACACGCCCTCGAGCAGCAGGATCGGCCCGCGCCAGCCCAGCGTGCGCAGGCGCTCGGCTTCGTCCAGGTCCAGCAGCGCGAAGCCGTCGGCGCCGCGCAAACCGTCGTACGCACGCTCGATGCCGTGGCCGTAGGCGTTGGCCTTGACGACCGCCCAGACGCGCGCGTCGGGGGCCTGGGCGCGGGCGCGCTGCAGGTTGTGGGCAAGGGCGGGGACGTGGACGAGGGCTTCGATCGGGCGCGGCATGGCCGGGCCATTTTGCCAGCCGACTCGTGGGTTTCGCCCTTCGGAACGGCGTTGGCCGCGTGCTATAAACCGCCTGCCCGAAAGGATGGAGAGACAGGACTGGCGCCCGGAACCGGCGTTCCCGGCTGCGCGCGCGACAGATGAAAAAAGGTTTCTCGACCATCATGTCGGCGCAGTTCTGCAGTTCGCTGGCCGACAACGGGCTCACCGTCGCCGCGATCGAACTCCTGCGCAGCAGCCAGGCGCCCAGCTGGCACGTGCCGGTTCTCGCGGTCGTCTTCGCGCTCTTCTACGTCGTGCTCGCGCCCTTCCTCGGCGCCTTCGCCGACGCGATCCCGAAGGGCCGCGTGATGCTGATCTCCAACGGCATCAAGATCGTCGGCTGCCTGCTGATGCTCTTCGGCGGCCACCCGCTGCTGGCCTACTCGATCGTCGGCCTGGGCGCGGCGGCCTACTCGCCGGCCAAGTACGGCATCCTCACCGAACTGCTGCCGCCGTCGCAGCTGGTCAAGGCCAACGGCTGGATCGAGGGCCTGACGATCGCCAGCGTCATCCTCGGCACCGTGCTCGGCGGCCAGCTCGTCGGGCCGCACATCGCGCCGGTGCTGCTGGGCCTGGACCTGCCGTTCGTGGACACCGGCGTCGACATGCCGGCCGAGGCCGCGATCTGCGTGCTGCTCTTCGTCTACGCGCTGGCGGCGCTGTTCAACCTCTACATCCCGCGCACCGACGCGCCGCTGCAGCCGCTGCCGTCCAACCCGCTGTGGCTGGTGCGCGACTTCTCGCGCTGCAACGCCCGCCTGTGGTCGGACAAGCTGGGCCAGATCTCGCTGGCGACGACGACGATGTTCTGGGGCGTCGGCGGCAACCTGCGCATCATCGTCTTCCCCTGGGCCGCGGCGGCGCTGGGCTACTCGACGACGCAGGCCTCGTCGCTGGCCGGCGTGGTGTCGATCGGCGTGGCCGCCGGGGCCGTCGTCGCGTCGATGCGCATGCGGCTGGACCGCGCCACCGCGGTGATCCCGCTGGGCGTGCTGATGGGCGTGCTGCTGATGGGGCTCAACCTGATCCGCGACCTCTACGTCGCGATCCCGTTCCTGCTGCTGCTGGGCGCCGCCGGCGGCTACCTCGTCGTGCCGATGAACGCGCTGCTGCAGCACCGCGGCCACAACCTGATGGGCGCCGGGCGCTCGATCGCGGTGCAGAACTTCAACGAGCAGGCCTGCATCCTGGCGCTGGGCGCCTTCTACGCCGGCATGACGCGGTTCGAGCTCTCGGCCTTCGCCGCGATCACGGTCTTCGGCCTGGTCGTCGCCGGCATCATGGAGACGATCCGGCGCTGGCATCGGCGCAACCTGCTGCAGCACCGCGACGAGGTCGAGCGCCTGCTCGTGATCGCCCGCACCGATGGCCATTGACGTCGCCGCGCCGCGCGCCGGCAGCCCCGGCGCGGCGGCGCCGGCGCTGGCCTTGCTGGCCAACGCCTTCGTCTGGGGCGTCTCGTGGTGGCCGCTGCGCGAACTGCAGGCGCTGGGCCTGCACCCGCTGTGGGCCACCGTGTTCGTCTACGGCAGCGTCGTGCTGGCCATCAGCGCCTGGCGGCCGTCGGCCTGGCGCGAGCTGCTGCGCACGCCGGTGCTGTGGGTGCTGGTGGCCGCCGCCGGCACGACCAACGCCACCTTCAACTGGGGCGTGACCGTCGGCGACGTCGTGCGCGTCGTGCTGCTGTTCTATCTGATGCCGCTGTGGACGGTGCTGCTGGCGCGGCTGCTGCTCGGCGAGCGTCTGACACGCGCGGCGGCGTTTCGCGTCGCGATGGCGCTGGTCGGCGCGGCCGTCGTGCTCTGGCCCGAGGGCGGCGGCCTGCCGCTGCCGCGCACGCTGCCCGAGTGGCTGGGCATCGCCGGCGGCTTCAGCTTCGCGCTGAACAACGTGATGCTGCGCCGCGAGGCGCACCGGCCGCAGTCGGCGCGCGCACTGGCGATGTTCCTCGGTGGCGTCGTCGTCGCCGGGCCGCTGGCGGCGATGCTGGCCCTGAACGGCGTCGTGCCGCCGCCGCCGGCCCCGGCACCGGGCTGGATCGCCGGTGCGCTGCTGCTGGCCGTGTGTTTCCTCGGCGGCAACCTGGCGCTGCAGTACGGCGCGGCGCGCCTGCCGGCCAACGCGACGGCGGTGGTCATGATCACCGAGGTGCTGTTCGCCTCGGCCTCGGCGGTGCTGCTGGGCGCGGCGGCGATCACGCTGCCGCTGGTCATCGGGGGCACGCTGATCGTCGGCGCGGCGCTGCTGGCCGCGCGCTGACGTCTCAGTGGCTGGCCGGTGCCGCGGCGCGCGGCGGCCGCGACACCAGCCGGCTCAGCTCGTCGTCGTCCAGCGGCTTGCCCAGGTAGGCGTCGGCCCCGGCGAGCGCGCCGCGCACGCGGTCGACCTCGCCGTGCTGGGCCGAGACCAGCACCAGCACCGCGTCGCCTGCGCCCGGGCTGGGCTGGCGGCGCAGCCGGCGGCACAGCGCCAGGCCGTCGAGCTCGCTGGCCTCGCCGAGCTCGACATCGACGAAGACGAACTCGAAACGCTGGCGCGCCAGCCGTTCGAGGGCCTGGCCGCTGGTGCGCGCCGCGACGCTGGGCAGGCCCAGGCGCTGCAGCCGGCCGGCGAGGTGGCGTGTCGCGGCTTCGCAGTCGTCGACGATCAGCGCCTGCGGCAGCGCCGGCATGTCGGCCGCCGCCGCCGCGCCGCGCAGCGCGACGATGGCGTCGAGCTCACGCAGCAGCAGCAGCGCGTCCAGCGGCCGCGGCATCCAGGCGGCTGCACCTTCGGGGGCGTGGCGGCCGACGAAAACCGCGTCGCCGACGCGTGCGCCGGCGCTGGCCGTCAGCACGGCGTCGACGTTGTCGGCGTCGACGACCAGGAAGTCGGCGTCCTCCGGCGTGGCGACCTGCACGTAGCCCGGCTGTCGCGAGCCCGCCAGGCGCACGCAGCTGGCCAGCGTGCTGCGCTCGAAGGCGCTGAAGCCGAGCAGATGGAGGCGGTGCAGCATGGCGGCGGCAGGGGTCTGCGGCGATGCTGCGCGGCGGCGGTTCGCGCTGTCAACGCCGGTCGTGGGATGGGGGCTTACGATGCACGTTTCGTCACGATCGGAGCGCTCATGGCCGCGACCCTGTCCGATTTCGACGCCGTCACGATCGACGGCCGCCCCGCACCGTTGTCCGCCCACGCCGGCCAGGTGGTGCTCGTCGTCAACACCGCCAGCCGCTGCGGCTTCACGCCGCAGTTCGCCGGGCTCGAGGAGCTGTGGCAGCGCTACCGCGAGCGCGGTCTCGTGATCCTCGGCTTCCCGAGCAACGAGTTCGGCGGCCAGGACCCGGGCAGCAACGACGAGATCGCCTCGTTCTGCCAGCTCAACTACGGCGTCAGCTTCCCGATGATGGCCAAGGTGAAGGTCAACGGCGGCGATGCGCATCCGTTGTGGCAATGGCTCACCGTCGAGGCGCGCGGCGTGCTCGGCACCCAGGCGGTGAAGTGGAACTTCACCAAATTCCTCGTCGGCCGCGACGGACGCGTGCTCAAGCGTTACGCGCCGACCGACTCCCCGGCCTCGCTGGCCGCCGACATCGAGAAAGCGCTTTCGGCATGACCGTCTTCTCCCACCTCGAGCCCTACGCGGGCGACCCGATCCTGTCGCTGAACGAGGCCTTCGGCCGAGATCCGCGCCCGGCCAAGGTCAACCTGTCGATCGGCATCTACTTCGACGACGCCGGCCGCATCCCGGTGCTGGACTGCGTGCGCCAGGCCGAAGCGCAGCTGCTGGCCGAAGCCGGCCCCAAGCCCTACCTGCCGATGGAGGGTTCGGCTCCGATGCGCGCCGCAGTGCAGGCGCTGCTGTTCGGCGCCGGCAGCGCTGCGGTCGCCGAAGGCCGCGTCGCGACGCTGCAGACCATCGGCTCCAGCGGCGGCCTGAAGGTCGGCGCCGACTTCCTGCGGCGCTGGTTCCCGCAGTCCACCGTCTGGGTCAGCGACCCGACCTGGGACAACCACCGCTCGATCTTCGAGGGCGCCGGCATGGCCGTGAAGGCCTATCCGTACTACGACGCGGCGACCGGCGGCGTGGCCTTCGAGCGCCTGTGCGAGACGCTGCGCGGCCTGCCCGCTGGCGACGTCGTGCTGCTGCACGCCTGCTGCCACAACCCGACCGGCGTCGACCTGTCGCGCTTGCAGTGGGGCGAGATCGTCACCCTCGTGCGCGAGCGCGGGCTGATCCCGTTCCTGGACATCGCCTACCAGGGCTACGGCGACGGCATCGAAGAGGATGCGCACGCGATCCGCGCGCTGGCCGACGCCGGGCTGTCGTTCTTCGTCTCGAACTCGTTCAGCAAGAGCATGAGCCTGTACGGCGAACGCGCCGGGGCGCTGTCGGTGGTCTGCGCCGACCGCGCCGAAGCCGAACTCGTGCTCGGCCAGATGAAGGCCACGGTGCGCCGCAACTACTCCAGCCCGGGGCTGCACGCCGCCGGCGTCGTCGCGCGCGTGCTCGGCGATCCGGGTCTGCGTGCGTCCTGGGAGGCCGACGTCGCGGCGATGCGCGAGCGCATCCTGGCGATGCGCCGCGCGCTGCACGAGGTGCTCTGCGCGCGCAAGCCGGGGCGCGACTTCGGCTACTTCCTCAGCCAGCGCGGCATGTTCAGCTACACCGGGCTGCTGCCCGAGCAGGTCGACCGGCTGCGCGAGGAGTTCGGCGTCTACCTCGTGCGCTCGGGCCGCATCTGCGTGGCCGGGCTCAACAGCGGCAACGTCGAGCGCACCGCCGAGGCGATCGCCGCGGTCGTCTGAGGCTCACTCGGCCGGCACCTCCCGGCCGACCGCCTGCTGCACCAGCTGGCGCAGCCAGCGGTGTGCCGGGTCGGCGTCCTGGCGCACCGGCCAGACCATCTGCACGCCCACCGGCGGCAGCGTCACCGGCCCCGGCAGCGGCCGCGTGACCAGCCGGTGCGAGGTGCCGGTGGCGGCGACGAAGGACAGCGGCAGCACCGTGAGCAGGTCCGACTGCGTGACGACGCGGCCGGCGGTGAAGTACTGGTTGACGGTCAGCACGATGCGCCGCCGCCGGCCGAGCGCCGCCAGCGCCTCGTCGATCATGCCGTGCGGCCGGCCCGAGAAGCTGACCAGCAGGTGGTGCGCCTCGCAGAAGGCGTCCAGCGTCAGCGTGTCGGCCAGCGGGTGGCCGCGGCGCATCACGCAGACGTAGTGGCTGCGGTGCAGCTGGCGGTGCAGCAGGCCGGTCTGCGCGCCGCCGGCGACGAGCGCGGCGATCGCCTCCGGGAAGTGGCCGACGGCGAGATCGGCCTCGCCGTCGCGCAGCATCGCGCGCGGGTCGCGGCTGGTCAGCGGCACGATGCGCAGGTTGACCCGGGCCTGCCGCGACTCGATCGCGCGCACGAACATCGGCGTCAGCACGGCGGCCGGTGCATCCGGCATCGTGATGCGGAAGTTCGCCTCCTGGGTGCGCGGGTCGAACTCCTCCGGCGCCAGCGCCCGCTGCAGCTCGCCCAGCCCCTCGCGCACCACCGGCCACAGCGCCTGCGCGCGCGGAGTCGGCTTCATGCCGTGCGCACCACGCACGAACAGCGGCTCGCCGACGGCCTCGTGCAGGCGCTTGAGCGAATGGCTGGCGGCCGGCTGTGTCACCGAGAGCACCTGCGCCGCCCGCGTCAGGCTGCCTTCGGTCATCACCGCGTCGAAGACACGAAGCAGGTTCAGGTCCAGCGTGCGGAAGTTCATGAACCGATTCTGATATGAACGCTGCTTATGTGCCAGATGCAGAACATTCAGTAGATCGTGATCGGGTAAACCCTGAAAATGCCTTCATCGCAGCCCCACGAGGGCTGTGCCGACAGGAAACAAGATGGGCATGTACGTTGAAGTTCAATCGGTCGCACCGGCGCAGGACACCCCTCGCGGCGCCTTGATCGCGGCCGAGCTGTTCTCCCGCCTGATGAAGCGGCTGGCGCATCACCCGGAGACCCCGGCGCGTGTGCACGACATCGCGTCGGTCCGTGAGCTGGCGCACCAGGTCGAGAACACCGACCCCGGCTTCGCCGCCGACCTGTACGCCGCTGCCGCCCGCCACGAAGGCCTGGGCGACTGATCACCCCCCCCCCGGCGGCCCGCGCGGCCGCCACCCCCGGCCCCGCCGCCTCGTGCGCCGGGGCCGTTCTTTCGCCGGGCCGCCCGGACGCATCGGGCATCATTGCCCGCGATGTCCGTGTTCCTGCTGCGCCGCTTCGCGACCTTCGTGCTGACGCTCGTCGCGGCGTCGATGATCGTTTTCGTGGTGCTGGAATGGCTGCCCGGCAGTGCCGCCGAGGTGGTGCTCGGCGAGACCGCGACGCCCGAGGCCGTGGCCGCCCTCGAGGCCCGGCTGGGCCTGGACCGGCCGGCGCCGCAGCGTTATGCCGAGTGGGTCGGCGCCCTGCTGCAGGGCCGCACCGCCGACAGCATCGCCTATGACACGCCGACCGCCGAGCTGATCGCCGAGCGCCTGCGCGTGTCGCTGCCGCTGGCGGCGCTGGCGATGGTGCTGACCGCCGTGGTCGCGCTGGCCGCGGGCGTCTACGCCGCGGCGCGCCGCGGCCGCGCCGGTGACGTCGGCGTGATGATCGCCACCCAGCTCGGGCTGGCGGTGCCCGGCTTCTGGCTGGCGATGCTGCTGATCCTGCTGTTCGCGGTGCAGCTGCAGTGGGTCGGTGCCGGCGGTTTCCCGGGCTGGAGCGCAGACGAAGGCGGCGGCCTGCTCGAAGGACTGAAAGCGCTGGCGCTGCCGGCGCTGGCGCTGGCGGCGGTGCAGGCGGCGATCCTGGCGCGCGTCACGCGCTCGGCGGTGCTCGACACGATGGGCGAGGACTACGTGCGCACCGCGCGCGCCAAGGGCCTGTCGCGGCGCCAGACGCTGCACCGCCACGTGCTGCGCAACGCCGCGATCCCGGTGCTGACCGTCGCCGGCCTGCAGTTCGCCAACCTCGTCGCCGGCACCATCGTCGTCGAGAACGTGTTCGTGCTCCCCGGGCTGGGCCGGCTGGTGTTCCAGGCGGTGGCCAACCGCGACCTCGTCGTCGTGCGCGACGTCGTGCTGCTGCTGGCGGCGCTGGTCGTCGCCGTCAACTTCGTCGTCGACGTGCTGTACGCGCTCGTCGACCCGCGGCTGCGGCACGCATGAGCCCCGGGGCTCACTCCCGCCTGGCGGGGCCGGCCGGCGTCTCCTTCGCCGCGCGAGCGCGGCGCAGTCCGGGCTTCGTGCTCGGCGCGCTCCTGGTCGGCAGCGTGCTGCTGCTGGCGCTGGTCTCGCTGGTCTGGACGCCGTGGGCGCCGGACGAGCTGGACATCGGCGCGCGGCTGCAGCCGCCGTCCGCGGCGCACTGGCTGGGCACCGACAGCCTCGGGCGCGACATCGTCTCGCTGCTGATGGCCGGCGCGCAGACCAGCCTGCTCGTCGGCGTCGTCGCGGTGGCCATCGGGCTCGTCCTGGGCGTCACGCTCGGCTGCGTGGCCGCCGCGCGCCGCGGCTGGCTCGACGAACTGCTGATGCGTGCCGCGGACTTCACCTTCGCGTTTCCGGCGCTGCTGTCGGCGATCCTGCTCGCCGCGGTCTACGGTCCGGGCCTGGCGACCAGCGTCGTCGCCATCGGGCTGTACAACGTGCCGGTGTTCGCCCGCGTGACGCGCGGCGCCGCGCTCGGCATCTGGGTGCGCGAGTACGTGCTCGCCGCGCGCGCCGCCGGCAAGGGCGGCTGGCGCATCACGCTCGACCACGTGCTGCCCAACATCGCCGCGGCGCTGGTCGTGCAGGCGACGATCGCCTTCGCCACCGCGATCCTCGCCGAGGCCGCGCTCAGCTACCTGGGCCTGGGCACGCAGCCGCCGCGGCCGAGCTGGGGACGCATGCTCAACGAGGCGCAGACGCAGTGGTTCCAGGCACCGATGCAGGCCGTCTACCCGGGCCTGGCGATCATGACCACGGTGCTCGGCCTGAACCTGCTGGGCGACGCCTTGCGCGACCTGCTCGATCCGAGGCTGGCGCGTGGCGGCGCCGTGGCGCGATGATCGTGTCCGGGCAGGCAGCGCATGGCACGCAACATCGAGATCAAGGTCCGGGTCGGCTCGATCGACCCGCTGCGCGAGCGGGCACGGGCGCTGGCCGGCGGCGTGCTGACCCGCCTCGAGCAGGACGACGTGTTCTACGCCGTGCCCACCGGGCGGCTCAAGCTGCGCCGCCTCGGTGACGGCACGGCCGAGCTGATCCACTACGAACGCCCCGACACCGACGCGGCCCGCGCCTCGGACTACGAGCGTGTGGGCGTCGGCGGCACGGCCGACGCGCTGCACCGGGTGCTCGGCCGCGGCCTGGGCGTGCGCGCCCGCGTGCGCAAGCAGCGCTGGCTGGCGCTCGTGGCTGGCGCCCGGCTGCATCTCGACCGCGTCGAGGGTCTGGGCGACTTCGTCGAGGTCGAGGTCGTGCTCGCCGAAGACCAGTCCGATGCCGACGGGCAGCGCATCGCCGAGGCCCTGCTGGAGGCGCTCGGTTTGGCCGCGGCGCCCCGTGTGGCGCCGTCCTACGCCGATCTTCTGGCCTCGCAAGGCCCGCGCTGAGCGTGGAACCGGTCTTCGGCGTTGCGCTGCAGCAACGTCCTGGGCTGTTGCGTGAACGCAGCAGCCGCCGTCTGCAGCCGGTGTCGAACTGGCGCGCGGGTGCTTGCCCAGGCGCGCGCAAACTGTCATATGGGCCCGTTACGCGGGGGCGCGCGCCGCGCAAGCGCGAGTAAGCGCTTGTCATGACGAATTGGCGAAGGCAATCGGGGTTTATTATTTCTCCTGGCGTAGCGCACTATTGCAATAGAAGAGCTAGTTGAGCCTCCGGACGGTTCGTAGCCTCTCGTTCGCTGAGGTGCCGCCTCGCTGCGGCCTGTGTGTCTGAATCTCCATCCCCCAACGAGGAATCCATATGAAGAAGTCCCTCATCGCTCTGGCCGTCCTGGCCGCTGCCGCCGGCAGCGCGTCGGCCCAGTCGTCGGTCACCGTGTTCGGTGTCCTGGACGTCGCCTACCGTCATCTGGACAACGACACCGCCGGCACGCGTGACGTGCTCGGCAGCAGCGGCCTGAGCACCGGCCGCCTCGGCTTCCGCGGCGTCGAAGACCTGGGCGGCGGCCTGAAGGCCGGCTTCTGGCTCGAGTCCGAAGTCAAGCCGGACGAAGGTTCGCAGCCGAACGCCCGCTTCTGGCACCGCCGTGCGACGGTCAGCCTGATCTCCGACTCGCTGGGCGAAGTGCGCCTGGGCCGTGACTTCGCGCCGACCTACTCGGCGCTGGCCGACTTCGACGCCTTCGGCACGACCGGCATCGGCGACACCACCCGCATCTACAAGGTCTGGGGCAGCGTCGACTCCAAGGTCCGCAACGACAACCAGGTCACCTACTTCCTGCCGGCCAACCTCGGCGGCGTGTACGGCCAGCTGTCGGTCGCCGCTGGCGAAGGCACCGCGGGCAAGAAGTACTACGGTGGTCGCCTCGGCTACGCCGCCGGCCCGCTGAACGTCAACGTCGGCTACGGCCAGACCGAAGTCACCAACAGCGACGTCAAGCTGACGGTCATCGGCGGTTCGTACGACCTCGGCGTCGCCAAGCTGATGGCCGCCTACCAGCAAGGCAAGTACCAAGGCAACAAGGACAAGCATTACACCGTCGGCGCGACCGTGCCGGTCGGTGCCTTCGTGCTGCGCGCCGCGTACTCGAAGAGCAAGTCCAACGACGCCACCGATCGCGATGCCGACCGCATCGCCCTGGGCGCCGTCTACAACCTGAGCAAGCGCACCGCGCTGTACGGCACCTATGCGGTGATCGACAACGACGACGCCGCCAAGTTCACGGTGTCCAACGACTACTCGACGATCGACGCCGGCGACAAGTCGCAAGGCCTGGAAATCGGCATCCGCCACTCGTTCTGATCGAACGGTCGCCGGCGGCCACGGCCGCCGGTCGATCCGGAGTGGCGACACTCCCCGAAGCCCCCGCGCCCCGGCGCCGGGGCTTTTTTCATGCCGTCCCGACGACGGCGCTATCGTTGCCGCCCGTGTCCGCTCCCCTGCTTGCCGTCAACGACCTGCGTGTCCGGTTGCCCACGCCCGATGGCGCCCATGCCGCCGCGATCGACGGCATCTCGTTCACGCTCGGCCGAGGCGGCACGCTGGGCCTGATCGGCGAGTCCGGCTGCGGCAAGTCGCTGACCGCGCTGGCGCTGATGGGCCTGCTGCCCGTGGCCGCGCGCACGAGCGGCTCGATCGTCCTCGACGGCCGCGAGCTGACGACGCTCGCCGAACGCGACTGGTGCGCGCTTCGCGGCGACCGCCTGGCAATGGTGTTCCAGGAGCCGATGACGGCGCTGAACCCGCTGCACACCGTCGGCCGCCAGATCGCCGAGCCGCTGCGCCTGCACCGCGGGCTGTCGGCGGCGGCTGCGCGCGCCGAGGCGCTGCGGCTGCTCGAACGGGTGCACCTGCCCGACGCGGCGCGCCGGCTCGACGCCTACCCGCACCAGCTCTCCGGCGGCCAGCGCCAGCGTGTCGTCATCGCGATCGCGCTGGCCTGCGCGCCCGACCTGCTGATTGCCGACGAGCCGACGACCGCGCTCGACGCCACCGTGCGCCGCGAGGTGCTGGACCTGATCGCCGAACTGCGTGCCGCCACCGGCATGGCGCTGCTGCTGATCAGCCACGACCTCGGCGTGATGGCGCAGTCGGTCGAGCGCCTGCTCGTGATGTACGCCGGCGTCGTCGTCGAGAGCGGCCCGACGGCCGCCGTCTTCGAGCGCCTGGCGCATCCGTACACGCGCGCGCTGTTCGCCGCCCAGCCGCGCCTGGGCCTGCCGCGCGGCACCCGCCTGGCGACGATCCCCGGCCGCGTGCCGGCGCTGGGCCGTCGCCCCGCCGGCTGTCCCTTCGCCGAGCGCTGCCCGCAGGCCGTTGCCGACTGCCGTGCCGCGCTGCCGGCGCCAGTGGCCGTCGGCCCGGGCCACGAGGCGCGCTGCATCCGCGTGCACGCATGACGGCGCCGCTGCTGCAGGTCCACGGGCTCGGCAAGCGCTACCGCCTGCCGCGCGAACAGCTCTTCGCGCCGGCGACCGAACTGCAGGCGCTGGCCGACGTGGACTTCACGCTTGAAGCCGGGCGCACGCTGGGCATCGTCGGCGAATCGGGCTCGGGCAAGAGCACGCTGGCGCGCCTGGTGATGGCGCTCGAGGCGCCGAGCGCCGGCCGCGTGCGGCTCGACGGCGAGGACCTGCACACGCTGGCGCCCGAGGCGCTGCGGCGCGCACGCGCCAAGTTCCAGATGGTCTTCCAGGACCCGTACGGCTCGCTGGACCCGCGGCGCAGCGTGCTGCAGACCGTCACCGAGCCGCTGGCCGTGCTGCACGGCGCCGGGCGTGACGAGCAGCTCGCACGCGCCGTCGAGGTGCTGGAAGCCGTCGGCCTGGGCCCGGCCGATCTGCCGAAGTACCCGCACGAGTTCAGCGGCGGCCAGCGCCAGCGCATCGCGATCGCACGCGCCCTCGTCACGCGGCCGAAACTGATCGTCGCCGACGAGCCGGTCAGCGCGCTCGACGTCTCGGTGCAGGCGCAGGTGCTGAACCTGATGCAGGACCTGCAGCAGCGCTACGGCGTCGCCTATCTGTTCATCAGCCACGACCTGGCCGTCGTCGACCTCGTCAGCGACGAGGTGCTGGTGCTGTACCGGGGCCGGGTCGTCGAGCGCGGCACGCCGGAGCGCCTGTTCCGCGCCCCCGAGCACCCGTACACGCGCCGGCTGCTGGCCGCGGCCCTTGGCGCAGAATCGCGCGGCCATGAATCCCACCCGTAGAACCGTCAACACGCTGCTGGCCGGCCTGCCGCTGGCCGCGGCGCAGCCTCTTGCGCAGGCCCAGGCGGCGAAGAAGCGCCTGGTGCTCGGCATGGTGCTCGAGCCGCCCGGCCTGGACCCGACCGTCGCGCCGGCCGCGGCGATCGGCGAGATCGTGCACTACAACGTGCTCGAAGGGCTGACGAAGATCGGCATGGACGGCCGCGTGTCGCCGCTGCTGGCCGAGTCCTGGACCGTCTCGCCCGACGGCAAGAGCTACGTCTTCCGGCTGCGCCGCGGGGTCGCCTTCTCCGACGGCGCGGCCTTCGACGCCGAAGCCGTGCGCTGGAGCTTCGAGCGCGCGCGCGCCGAGGGCAGCACGAACAAGGCGAAGAAGGCGGTGTTCGACAACATCGCCCGCATCACCGTCGAGAACCCGCAGACCGTCATCCTGACGCTGACCCACGCCGATGCGGCGCTGCCGTTTCGCCTCGGCGAGAGCAGCGCCGTCATCCTGCACCCGGCCAGCGCCGCGAATGCCGCGACGCGGCCGGTCGGCACCGGGCCGTACCGCGTCGACGACTGGAAACGCGGCGTCAGCGTGACGCTGGCCAAGTGGGCCGGCCACCGCGACGCCGCGCGCGTGGCGCTGGAGCGTGTCGTCTTCCGCTTCATCAACGACCCGGCGGCCCAGGTCGCGGCGCTGCTGGCCGGCGACGTCGACGCGATGCCGCGTTTCGCCGCGCTGCAGGCGCTGCCGCAGTTGCGCGCCGACCGGCGTTTCGTCGTCGAGGTCGGCGCCACTGCCGGCAAGGGCATCCTGGCGGTCAACCACCGCCGCAAGCCGTTCGACGACGTGCGCGTGCGCCGCGCGCTGACGCACGCCATCGACCGCCGCGCCTTCATCGCCGGCGCCCAGGAAGGCCTGGGCACGCCGATCGGCAGCCATTTCGCGCCCACCGACAGCGGCTACGTCGACCTGTCGGGCCTCGTCGCCTACGACCCCGACAAGGCGCGTGCGCTGCTGAAGGACGCCGGCGTGACGACGCCGCTGCAGGTCACGCTGACGCTGCCGCCGCCGCCGTACGCGCGCAAGGGCGGCGAGATCGTCGCCGCGATGCTGGCCAAGGTCGGCGTCGTCGCGAAGATCGAGAACGTCGAGTGGGCGCAGTGGCTGTCGGGCGCGTTCAAGGGCCAGTTCGACCTCACGCTGATCAACCACGTCGAGCCGCTGGACTACGCCACCGCCTACGCCGACCCGAAGTACTACTTCGGCTACGACAGCGCCGACTTCCGCCGCCTCGTGACGACCCACGCCGCGAGCAACGACGCACGCGAGAAGGCGCGGCTGTGGCGCGAGATCCAGCGCAAGCTGGCCGACGACGCGGCCAGCGTCTTCCTCTGGAACCCGGCGCAGGTGGCGGTCTGGCGCAAGGGCCTGCGCGGGCTGTGGACACGCTCGCCGATCTTCGCCAACGACCTCGCCGCCGTCTCCTGGGGCGGCTGATGGCGGCGCTGCACACGCTCGACGCCGCGACGCTGGCCACGCTGTACCGGCGCGGCGAGCTGTCGCCGGTGGAGGCCACGCGGGCCGTCATCGAGCGTGTCGAACAGCTCGAACCCACGCTGCACGCGACCTGGGGCTTCGACCCCGACGGCGCGCTCGCCGCGGCGGCCGAGTCGGAACAACGCCACCGCCGCGGCCGGCCGCTGTCGGCGCTGGACGGCGTGCCGGCGATGCTCAAGGAGAACGTCGGCACACGCGGCTTGCCCAAGCCGCTGGGCTGCGCCGCCGTCGAGGCCGCACCCGAAGCCGAGGACTCGCCGCCCGCGGCGCGCCTGCGCGAGGCCGGCTGTGTCTTCGTCGCGCGCACGACGATGCCCGACTACGGCATGCTGTCCTCGGGGCTGTCGAGCCTGCACGCGGCGGCGCGCAACCCGTGGAACCCGGCGCTGACGCCCGGCGGCAGCAGCGCCGGCGCGGGCGCCGGGGCCGCCGCCGGCTACGGCCCGCTGCACGTCGGCACCGACATCGGCGGCTCGATCCGCCTGCCCGCCGGCTGGTGCGGCGTCGTCGGCTTCAAGCCCAGCCTGGGCCGCGTGCCGATCGTGCCGCCGTACGCCGGCCGCTGCGCCGGGCCGATCACACGCACCGTGGCCGACGCGGCGCTGCTGATGGCCGAGCTGTCGCGCGCCGATGCGCGCGACGCGACCAGCCTGCCGCCGCAGGCCATCGCCTGGGACCGGCTCGACGATCTGGACCTGCGCGGCCTGCGCCTGGGCCTGCTGCTCGACGCCGGCTGGGGGCTGGCGCCGCAGCCGTGCCACGTCGAGGTCGTCACCGCCGCGGCACGCGCCTTCGAGGCCGCCGGCTGCATCGTCGAGCCGCTGGCGCCGTTCACGACGCCCGAGATGGCCGAGGGCATCGACCTGTTCTGGCGCATGCGCTCGTGGCTGGACCTGCAGGCGCTGCCGCCCGAGCGGCGCGAGCGTGTGCTGCCGTTCATCCGCGACTGGGCCGGCCGCGGGGCCGGCTACAGCGCCGCCCAGGTCTTCCACGGCCACGCGCAGATGGCCGCGCTGCGCGACGCCGCGGTCGCCGCCTGCGCGCGGTTCGACTTCGTGCTCTCGCCGGTGGCGCCGGTGCCGGCCTTCCCGGCGCTGCACGCCAGCCCGACGAACGACCCGGCGCGGGCGATGGCGCACATCGGCTTCACGCTGCCGTTCAACATGAGCGAGCAGCCGGCCGTCGCGGTGCCGGCCGGCATGACCGCCGACGGCCTGCCGGTCGGGCTGCAGATCGCCGGCCGGCGCCACGACGACCTCGGCGTGCTGCAACTGGCGCGCGCCTGGGAACGGCTGCGGCCGCCGCTGCCGGCCGGGCCGCCGATCTGAGGCCGGACGCAGGACGCCGGAAGGCGTTCTGCGCCTGCCGAAGGCCCGAGCGCGATGGCACGCGCGAGGACTGAGCCCCGCCGGGGCGTGTTACAGGCTCGCGCTACAGTCCCGCCATGGCGTTTTTCGATCTGCGAGGCAACCCCGTCGGCTGCGGTGTCGCCGCGGCGCGTGATGCCGCGGAGTCGGCGCTGTGGCGGCTGATGTCGTTCTACGACTCGCCGCTGGCCGATCTCGACGCGGCGATCGCGGCCGATCCCGGCTGGGCGATGCCGCACCTGATGAAGGCTGGCTGGCTGCTCGCCGCCACCGACCCCGGCGAGCTCGGCGCGGTGGCCCGACACCTGGACGCGGCGCGCGAGCGTCTGGGCGGTGCCGGTGTGCGCGAGCGGGCCCACCTCGAGGCGCTGCAACTGGTGTTCGAAGGCCGCTGGCACAACGCCTGCCGCCGCTGGGACGACCTGCTGCTCGAGTACCCGCGCGACGCGCTGGCGCTGCAGTGGACGCACCAGTGGGACCTGCACCGCGGCGACAGCGCCGGCATGCGCATGCGCCCGGCGCGTTCGCTGCCCGACTGGGACGCCGACGACCCGCTGTACCCCTTCGTGCTCGGCCTCTACGCCTTCGGGCTGGAGGAGTGCAACCTGTACCCGCAGGCCGAGGAGGCCGCGCGCCAGGCGCTGCAGGCCGACCGCCGCGTCACCTGGGCGGTGCACGCCGTGGCCCACGTGCTGGAGATGCAGGGCCGGCACGACGAAGGCTCGGCCTGGCTGCGTCTGCACCAGCACGACTGGGCCGACGGCAACGCCTTCGCGTCGCATCTGTGGTGGCACAAGGCGCTGTTCCGCGTCGAGGCGATGGACTGCGCCGGTGTGCTGCGCCTGGTCGACGGCCACCTGACGGCCGAGACGCTGACGACGACGCCGCAGCGTGTCGACGCCGCGGCGATGCTGTGGCGGCTGCACCTCGTCGGCGAGGACGTCTCGGCGCGTGCGCTGGCGCTGGCCGACGCCTGGGCCGAGGCCGACGACGAGCCCGGCCACTATGCCTTCAACGACCTGCACCGTGTCATCGCGCTGCTCGCCGCCGGCCAGGTCGGCCGCGCCGAACGCTGGGTGGCGCGCTGCGCCGAACGTGCGCTCGCCCTCGACGACGCGCGCCGCGTCAACCACACGATGGCACGCGAGGTCGGCCTGCCGTTGATGCGCGCCTTGCTGGCCTTCGCGCGCGGCGACTTCGACACTGCCGCCGACAGCCTCTACCCGGCGCGCATGTCGGCGCCTGCGCTCGGCGGCAGCCATGCGCAGCGCGACCTGATCGACCAGACCCTGCTCGCCGCGGCGGTGCAGGGCCGGCGGCGCGACCTCGGCCGCGCGCTGCTCAACGAACGCCTGATGGCCAAGCCGGCGACGGCGCTGACGCGCCACTGGGCCTCGCGCCTGGGCCTGGCGCGCGAGGCGCGCGCCTGAGGACGCGGGCATGGCGACGCGGCGTGAAGACGAGCGCCTCGAGCGCCTGCGCACGCTGGACGAGCAGATCGCCGACGCGCTGCGCGAGAGCCAGGACAACGGCGAGCTGAAGTCCGCGCCCAGCTGGGGCCGGCCGCTGGCGCTGGACGACGGCTACGACCAGACGCCCGACGGCCTGAAGATGCCGTTCAAGATCCTGAAGGACGCCGGCCACGTGCCGGCCGAGGTCGAGCTGATGCGCGAGATCGCCGCGCTGCAGGCCGAGCTCGACGCCGCGCCGGCGGCCGAGGCCGACACGCCGGCCTGGCGCGCCAAGCGCCAGCGTGTCGCCGAGAAGCGCCAGCTGCTGGCGTTGCGTCTCGAACACCTGCGCCGCAGCGGCAGCCTCTGATCGCCGTCCGGGCGGCGTGTGCAGGCGCACAATGCCGTGGTCCAGTCGTCCGCGAGGGGCCATGTCCGAACACCACGCCCAGGTCGAATGGCGGCGCCAGCCCGCCGAGGCCTTCACCGACCAGCGCTACAGCCGCTTGCATGCGCTGCGTTTCGACGGCGGAGCCGAGATCGCCGCCTCGGCTTCGCCCGGTGTCGTGCCGTTGCCGTACTCCAACGCCAGCGCCGTCGACCCCGAGGAGCTGTTCGTCGCCTCGCTGGCCAGCTGCCACATGCTCTGGTTCCTGTCGCTGGCGGCCAGCGCCGGCTGGCGCGTCGACTCCTATGTCGACGATGCCGTCGGCACGATGGGGCGCGACGAGCAGGGCCGGCCCTTCCTGACCACCGTGACGCTGCGCCCGCGTGTGCGTCTGGCCGGCGACGCCGTGCCCGAAGCGGCCCGCCTGGCGGTGCTGCACCACCGTGCGCACGAGGCGTGTTTCATCGCCAACTCGGTGAAGACCGAGGTGCGCCTGGAGCCGCAGCCATGACGCGGCTGCGCACCGCGCGCCTCGTGCTGCGCAGTTTCGGCCCGGCCGACGTCGAGCCCTATGCCGAGATGTGCGCCGACGCCGAGGTCATGCGCCACATCGGCGCCGGCGGCCCGGTCGGGCGCGACGTCGCCTGGCGCCAGGTGGCGATGTTCGTCGGCCACTGGACGCTGCGCGGCCACGGCATGTGGGCCGTCGAGCGCCAGAGCGACGGCCGCATGCTCGGCCGCGTCGGCTTCATGCACCCCGAGGGCTGGCCCGGCTGCGAGCTCGGCTGGCTGCTCGCGCGCGACGCCTGGGGCCAGGGCTACGCCGAGGAGGCGGCGCGTGCCGCGCTCGCCTGGGGCCGCGACGTGCGCGGCATCGTCTCGCCGATCAGCCTGATCCGGCCTGCCAACGAGCGCTCGATCCGCCTCGCCGAACGCCTGGGTGCGGTGGCCGACACCGAGATCGACTTCCTCGGCGACCGTGCCGTCGTCTGGCGCCACGTCGCGCCGTAACGGGCCGGCCGCACGGCGCATTGCATTTCATCTGCCGGACGAACGCTGGCCCATAAGCGCCGATCACACGGCCTCGTCAATGGCCGGTGCGCCCGTCAATTCAGCGAAATTGCGGTCGCGATTCGAGCGTTTCATGGGGCCCGCTGACGAATTGCATTGGCGATGGCCGGCGCCACGGCATTCGGATCGCCGTCGTGGTAAGTTCCGCGCTGCGCGGGCCGCCGGCCCGCGCGAATCACCCGCCGTCGTCGGCAGGCGGGCGGGCCGGTCAACGTAACCGGCCCGTGGGGAGGACGTTGGCGGCTGCGTCCAGCACGGAATGAAAATGACGAAAACATACAGCCAGGTTCTCCAGCAGATCGAATCGCTGAAGGCCGAAGCCGAGAAGATCCGGCGTCGTGAACTCGACGCCGTCATCACCACCATCCGCGAGCAGATCGCCCAATACGGCCTCACCGCCGCCGATCTCGGCCTCGTGGCCGCCAAGCCGCGTGCGCGCAAACGCAAGCTGGTCGTCGCCAAATACCGCGACGAAGCCGGCAATACCTGGGTCGGCCGCGGCAAGCGCCCGCAATGGGTTCGCGACGCATTGGCCGCCGGCAAGACGCTGCGCGACCTAGAGTCCAAGGCCTGAGGCGGCGCGCCGCCGGCGCTCATTCGGCGACGGTCTGGCGCACGGCGCGTTCCCAGCGGGCCATCAGCTCGGCGGCGCGGTCGCGCGCCATCGTCGGCAGGAAGCGGCGCTCGGCCTGCCACAGCGCCGCCAGCTCCGCGCGGTCGCGCCAGATGCCGACGCCCAGCCCGGCGAGGTAGGCCGCGCCCAGCGCGGTCGTCTCCGTGACCTGCGGGCGCAGCACCGGGATGCCCAGCAGGTCGGCCTGGAACTGCATCAGCAGATCGTTGACGCAGGCGCCGCCGTCCACGCGCAGTTCGGTCAGCGGCCGGCCGCCCGGCTGCGCCGCGGCGTCGCGTGCCATCGCCTGCAGCAGTGCCGCGCTCTGGAAGGCGATGCTCTCCAGCGCCGCACGCGCGATGTGCGCCACCGTGCTGCCGCGTGTCAGGCCGACGATGGTGCCGCGCGCGTCGGCGTTCCAGTACGGCGCGCCCAGGCCGGTGAAAGCCGGCACGAACATCACGCCGCCGGCGTCGGGCACGCTCTCGGCCAGCGCCTGCACCTCGCCGCTGGCGCGGATCGCCTGCAGGCCGTCGCGCAGCCACTGCACGACGGCGCCGCCGATGAAGACGCTGCCTTCCATCGCGTACTCGCGTGCCGTGCCGGTGCGCGCCGCGGCGGTCGACACCAGGCCGTTGGCCGAACGCTCGAAACGCTCGCCGGTGTGCATCAGCATGAAGCAGCCGGTGCCGTAGGTGTTCTTCGCCAGGCCGGGCTCGAAGCACGCCTGGCCGAACAGCGCCGCCTGCTGGTCGCCGGCGACGCCGGCGATCGGGATCGGTGCGCCGAACAGCCCGGCGTCGGTCTCGCCGAAGGCATGGCTGGACGGCAGCACCTGCGGCAGCACGCTGTCGGGCACGTGCAGCGCGGCCAGCAACTCGTGGTCCCAGGTGTCGTGGCGGATGTCGTAGAGCATCGTGCGCGACGCGTTGCTGACGTCGGTGGCGTGCACGCGCCCGCCGGTCAGATTCCAGATCAGCCAGCTGTCGACGGTGCCGAAGGCCAGCTCGCCCTGGGCCGCGGCGAGGTGCGCGCCGTTCACGTGGTCCAGGATCCAGCGGATCTTGGTCGCCGAGAAATACGGGTCGATGACCAGGCCGGTGCTGCGCCGCACCGTCTCCTCGAGCCCGTCGGCGCGCAGCCGCGCGCACAGCGGCTCGCCGCGGCGGTCCTGCCAGACGATGGCGTTGCACACCGGCTGGCCGGTGCGGCGGTTCCAGACGACGGTGGTCTCGCGCTGGTTGGTGATGCCGATCGCGGCGATGTCGTGTGCCGTCAGGCCGGCGCGGGCGATGGCCTCGCGTGCGGTGGCGAGCTGGCTCTGCCAGATTTCCTCGGGGTCGTGCTCGACCCAGCCGGGCTGCGGGTAGTGCTGGCGGAACTCGCGCTGCGCCAGCGCGACGATGCGCCCGGTCTCGTCGAAGACGATGCTGCGCGAGCTGGACGTGCCCTGGTCGAGCGCGAGGACGTGGCGGGACATGCGGTGCTCCTGTTCGGTGCCGGCGAGCATAGGAGCGGCGCGCCGCCGGCGGAAGCCATCGCCCGCGGGCCGCGGTAGATTGCGGCACCCGCCATGACGATCACGCCCGCCGCGTCCATGCCCGGTGTCCCGCAGGCTTTCGAGGCCCGCGAGGATGCCGCCGAGTTCCGCCGCCCGGCGCACCGCCCGGGCGTGGAGCTGTACCGCGCGGCGATCGTGCGCCATGCCTTCGAGCCGCACGCGCACGACGGCTTCGGCGTCGGTGCGATCGAGGCCGGTGCCGAACGTTTCCGCTACCGCGGCAGCGAGCTGCTGGCGCCGGCCGATTCGCTGGTGCTGATGAACCCCGGCGAGCTGCACACCGGCCGCGCCGAGACCGAGGCCGGCTGGCGCTACCGCATGGCCTATGTCGACGAGGCGCTGGTCCAGGCGCTGACCGGCGAGCGCTGGTGTTTCGCCGACGCGGTGGCGGCCGACGCGCCGCGTGCGCGACGTGTCGGCCGGCTGCTGGCCGCGCTGTGGCAGGCCGCCGACGAGCCGCTGGCCTTCGACGGCCTGCTCGCCGAGCTGCTGGACGTGCTGCGCCCGCACGCCCGTGCCGACCGCGCCGCGGCACGCGAGGCGGCACCGCGTTTCGGCGTGGTGCTGGACTGCATGCAGGCGCGCCTGGCCGAACGCCTGACGCTGGAGGAGCTGGCCGCCGTGGCGGGGCTGAGCCCCTTCCACTTCCTGCGCCGCTTCCGCGAGGCGCAGGGTGCGACGCCGCAGCAGGTGCTGATGTCGCTGCGCCTGCAGGCCGCGCAGCGCCAGCTCGCCGCCGGCGTCGCGCCGGCCGAGGTCGCCGCAGCCACCGGGCTGGCCGACCAGGCGCACCTGACACGCGCCTTCGCGGCGCGTTACGGCGTCACGCCCGCGCGTTACCAGCGGCAGGTGCGCGCGCGCTAGGAGTCTGCGCGGCTTCTGCCGCGCAGACTCCTAGCTTGCGGCTGTCACGCACAGCTCCCCCGAGCCCCCTCCGGGAGGGTGCTCCAGCTCGTTCCACCACACCCTCCAGCCTCCCTCCGCGAGGGAGGCTCCAGTCAGCTTGACGAGCCGCTTTGCCGTGCCGCGTTGCAGGAGGCGGCGGGGCTCGCCCTCAGCGCCGCGCCTCGCGCCCTCGGGAGTCGATGGCGTCGCTTTCAGCGTCGCCGCGCCTCGCGCGCGATCCACTCGTCGACCAGCGTTTCCAGCGTCGACAGCGGCAGCTCGCCCTGGTCGATCAGCGCGTTGTGGAAGCGGCGCAGGTCGAACTTCGGCCCCAGCCGGGCCTGGGCGCGCGCGCGCAGCTCGTCGAGCTTCAGCCGGCCGACCATGTAGCCCAGCGCCTGGCCGGGGTCGGAGGTGTAGCGGTCGACCTCGGCCTCGACGAAGGGGCGGTCGACGCCGGTGCGCTCGACCATGAAGTCGATCGCCTGCTGGCGGCTCCAGCCCCGGGCGTGGAGGCCGGTGTCGACGACCAGGCGCGCGGCGCGGAAGGCCTGCCACTGCAGGTGGCCGAACAGGCTGTACGGGTCGTCGTAGGCGCCAAGCTCGCGCATCAGCGTCTCGGCGTACAGCGCCCAGCCTTCGACGTAGGCGGTGTAGCCGCCGCCTTCGCGGCGGAAGTCGGGCAGGTCGCTGAGCTCCAGCGCGCGTGCGCCCTGCAGGTGGTGGCCCGGCACGGCCTCGTGCGCCACCAGCGTGGCCATGCCCCAGGTCGTCTGCTGGCGCCAGCCGACGAGGTTGGCGTTGAACCAGCCCGGCCGGCTGCCGTCGGCGGCGCCGCCTTCGTAGAACTCGGCGGCATCGGGGCCCAGGTGCTCGGGCATGGCGCGCACGCCGTAGGTGCCGCGCGGCAGCTCGGCGAACAGCCGCGGCATCTCGGCGTCGAAACGCTTGGCGATCGCGCGGTAGCGCTGCAGCAGCTCGTCGGGGCCGGAGACGAAGAAACGCGGGTCGGTGTTGAGCCACTTCACGAAGGCCGCGAAGTCGCCGCTGAAGCCGGTCGAGCGTTTCACGTCCTCCATCTCGGCACGCAGCTGGGCCAGCTCGCGCAGGCCGAGCGCGTGGATGGCGTCGGCGCCGAGGGCGGTCGTCGTGCGCTGGCGCACCAGCATCTCGTAGACGCGTGCGCCGTCCGGGTAACGCGCCAGCGAGCCGTCGGCCGGCGCCTTCGCGCGGTACTCGCCGGCGACGAACTCGCGCAGCCGGCGCATCGCCGGCACGACGTCGCGCTCGATCGCCCCCCGGGCCTGGGCCTCCAGCGCCGCACGCTCGGCCGCGGGCAGTGTCGGCGGCAGGCGGCGCCAGGGCTCGAAGAACGGGCCGGCGGTCGGGTCGGCCGGGAGCTGGGCGTCGATCTGCGCCAGCGCGCGGTCGAGCACCGGCGCCGCCGGCACCCAGCCCAGCGCCAGGCCGCGGCGCATCAGCGCGATCTCCTGGTCGATGCGCCGCGGCAGCGCCGCCATGCGGGCCAGCACCTTGGCGGCGTCGGCGCGGCCGGTCATCGGCATCATGCGCAGCAGGCTGGAGAACTCGGACTGCACGCCGCCCATCGCGGCGATGCGCAGGCTGCGCCAGCCTTCGAAGGGCTGCTCGGCGAGGTGGCGTTCGCGCTGCTCGATGAACAGGTCCAGCGAGACGCGGTCGGCCGGCGACAGCCGCGCGCGCGGGATCGCCCGCGCCTCGGCCAGCCAGCGGCGTTCCTGGGCCAGGGCCGCCTGTTCGGCCTCGGGCGACACCTCGCCGAGCCGGTCGTCGTAGCGGTGGTCGCCGCGCCAGGTGGCCCACTCGGGGTAACGGCGCGCGCTGTCCTCCCACTGGCGCGCGAACAGCGCGTGCAGCGTGCGGGTCGCGCCGGCGTCGGCCTTGGTGGTGGCCTTGGCGGTGGTGGCCGCCGGGGCGGCGAGGGCGGTCGGGGTGGTGGCGGCGCTGCCCAGCGTCAGGGCGGCGGCGACGGCCAGCAGGCGAAGCGGCATCGGGAGGTCTCGTGGACGGCGAAGCCGTCAATTCTGGCGGCGGCCGGGCCGGCGCGCCGCCGGTGCGACGAAGCGCGGCGGGCGCCGACGAAGCTGGCGCAATCCGGTACAAGACCGCCGCCGGCCGCTGCGGCACGATCGCCCCATGTCCCACCGTGCCGCGCTCGTCTCCGGAACCCTGTTCGCCCTCGCCGCCGGGCTGATGTGGGGGCTGATCTTCGTCGCCCCGCTGCTGCTCGCGGCCTACCCGCCGGCGATGCTGTCGGTCGGGCGCTACCTGGCCTTCGGCCTGATCGCGCTGCCGCTGGCCTGGCTGGACCGCGCGCGCATCCGCGAGCTGACCCGCGCCGACTGGGCCGATGCGCTGCGCCTGGCCCTGGTCGGCAACCTGCTCTATTACCTGCTGCTGTCCTCGGCGATCCAGCGCGCCGGCGGGCCGCTGCCGACGATGATCATCGGCACGCTGCCGCTGGTCATCGCGGTGGCCTCCAACCGCCGCAACCGGCACCGCGACGGGCTGCTGTCGTGGCGCCAGCTGGCGCCCTCGCTGCTGCTGATCGGCGCCGGGCTGGCGCTGGTCAACCGCGCCGAGCTGGCGCAGCTCGCGCCCGATGCCGACCGCGGCCGTTATGCCCTGGGCGCGCTGCTGGCCGTCGGCGCGATGGCCTGCTGGACCTGGTACCCGATCCGCAACGCCGACTGGCTGCGCGCCCACCCCGACCGATCGCCGTCGACCTGGGCCACCGCGCAGGGGCTGGCGACGCTGCCGCTGGCGCTGGCCGGGGCGCTGATGCTGGCCGTGGCGTCGGCGGCGGGCTGGATCGAGCTCGGCGGGCCGCTGGGGCCGACGCCGTGGCGTTTCGTCGGCCTGATGCTGGTCGTCGCGCTGCTGTGCTCCTGGCTGGGCACGCTGTGCTGGAACGAAGCCAGCCAGCGCCTGCCGACGACGCTGGCCGGCCAGCTGATCGTCTTCGAGTCGCTGGCCGGCCTGGCCTACGCCTTCATGCTGCGCGGCCAGTGGCCGCCGGCCGACACGCTGGCCGGCATCGTGCTGCTGATCGCCGGCGTCGCCTGGGCGCTGCGTGCGAAGCCGCAGCCGGTGCCGGCCGCCGCCTGAATCACGCGATCAGCTCGTCCAGCAGCTCGATCCAGTGCCGCACCGGCGTTTTCGTGCCGCCCTGCAGGTGCTGGATGCAGCCGAAGTTGGCCGAGACGATGACGCCGGCTTCCAGCGGCTCCAGCTGCGCCAGCTTGCGCCGGCGCAGCGCCTGCGACAGCTCGGGCTGCAGCACGCTGTAGGTGCCGGCCGAGCCGCAGCACAGGTGGCTCTCGCTGCCCGCCAGGCGCACGTCGAAACCCAGCTCGCGCAGCCCGTCCTCGACGCCGCCACGCAGCTTCTGGCCGTGCTGCAGCGAGCACGGCGGGTGGTAGGCGACCCGCGTGCCGGGCGCGATCTTCAGCCGCGGTTTGAGCGCCGCGACGATGTCGGGCAGCAGCTCGCCGACGTCGCGCGCCATCTCGGCGACGCGGCGCGCCTTGTCGGCATAGGCCGGGTCGTGGGCCAGCGCCCGGCCGTACTCCTTGACCGTCGTGCCGCAGGCCGAGGCGTTGAGCACCAGCGCCTCGACACGCCCCTGCGAGGTCAGGCCCTCGATCAGCGGCCACCAGGCGTCGATGTTGCGGCGCATGTCGGCCAGCGCGCCTTCGGTGTCGCCGAGGTGGCCGCGGATCGCGCCGCAGCAGCCGGCTTCGTCGGCGACCAGGGTCTGGATGCCGGCGGCGTCGAGCACACGCGCGGTCGCCGAGTTGATGTTCGGCGCCAGCGAGGGCTGCACGCAGCCCAGCAGCATCAGCACCTTGCGCTTGTGCTCGCGCTGCGGCCAGAGCCTGGCGCGTGCGCCGGGCGCGGCGGTGACCTTGTCCTTGATCCGCGCCGGCAGCAGCGGCCGCAGCGCGCGCCCGGCGGCGACCGCCGCGCCGAAGGCCGGCGAGGTCATGCCTTCCTTGAGCAGCCAGCGCGCGGTGCGTTCGCCGCGCGGGCGCTCGACCCGCTGCTCGACGAGGTGGCGGCCGATGTCGACCAGGCGGCCGTACTGCACGCCGCTGGGGCAGGTGCTCTCGCAGTTGCGGCAGGTCAGGCAGCGGTCCAGGTGCAGCTGCGTGCTGCGCGTGACCGGCGCGCCTTCGAGCAGCTGCTTGATCAGGTAGATGCGGCCGCGCGGGCCGTCGAGCTCGTCGCCGAGCAGCTGGTAGGTCGGGCAGGTGGCGGTGCAGAAGCCGCAGTGCACGCACTGGCGCAGGATGGCCTCGGCCTCCTCGCCTTCGGGCGTGCCGCGGAACTCCGCCGACAGATGGGTCTGCATCAGGCGAGGGTGTAGGTCAGGACCCAGAAGTGCTCGCGCGCGGTCCAGCGGACGTCGCGGGCGCGCGGGCCGGCGGCGGCGACGGCCTCTTCGCGGGTCGGGTAGTTCTTGAGGATCTCGTGCTCCGAGCCGTCGTCCAGGCGGCGGCGCTGCCAGGTGTCGCCCTGGGCGTCGGTGCGGGCGATCGGCGTGCTGCGCCCGGGCACGAACACGTTGTCCAGCAGCACGACGCGGGCACCGGGCACGAGGCGTGTGTGCAGCGCCTGCAGCCAGGGCGCCCAGCGTGCGCGTTCCAGGTGGCTCCACCAGCAGCCGGCGAAAGCGCCGTCGAAGCGCTCGTCGCCGAGGTGGGCGAGGTCGCTCGCGTCGCCGAGGCGCCACTCGACGCTGGGCGGCACCGGCTTGGCGCGGGCGACGGCCAGCGGGCCGGGGTTCAGGTCGGTGGCCAGCCAGCGCCGCGCATCGCGTGCGCCGTGCGGTGTCCACCAGCCGGTGCCGCAGGCCAGCTCGAGCACCGAACGCCCGGCGAAGGCGGTGGCGAGTTCGGCTTCCAGCACGCGCAGCTCGTCCTGGCGCTCGGGGCGGCGGTAGATGCGTTCGTACTCGGCAGCGCGGCGTTCGTAGTAGTCGAGCATGCTCAGAGGTCCGGGAACAGCCGGCCGGGGTTGAACACCCGCGCCGGGTCGAAGGCGTCCTTCAGCTGGCGGTGCAGCCGGTCCAGCGGCGGCTTGGGCGGCGTGAACACCGGGCCCTCGCCGGCGCCGCGCCAGCGCGTTGCGTGGCCGCCGGCGGCCGCGGCGGCGGCACGCACCGCGGCGCCCGGCAGCGGCGTGCACAGCCAGCGCTGGCCGCCGCCCCATTCGATCAGCTGCTCGCCGGCCAGGCCCAGCGGCGGCGCGGTCGGCGGCAGCGACAGCCGCCACAGCGCGGCGCCCCGGTCGACCGCGGCCCGCGCGCCGGCGAAGAATTCGTCCTGCTGGTCGCGCAGCCCGGTCCAGAAGGCGTCGGCCAGTGTCGGCTCGATCGGCTCGCCGCCCAGCTTCTCGTAGGCCGACTGCACCGCGGCGGCGGCGCCGGCCAGGCGCAGCACCAGCGTGCCGTCCCACCAGGCGCTGGCCGAGATCGGCAGCGGCTGCGCCGACCACGCGGCCAGGCGCTGCAGCGCCTCGGCTTCGCCGAACTCGTAGCGCAGCGTGGCCACCGCCGGCGGCCGCGGCAGCACCTTCAGCGAGACCTCGCAGATCAGGCCCAGCACGCCCAGCGAGCCGGCGAGCAGCCGCGGCACGTCGTAGCCGGCGACGTTCTTCATCACCTGGCCGCCGAAGGTCAGCACCTCGGCGCGGCCGCTCAACATCGTCGCGCCGAGCACGAAGTCGCGCACGCTGCCCGAGGCCGCGCGGCCGGGGCCGGCCAGGCCCGAGGCGACCATGCCGCCGACGGTGCCACCGGCGGCGAAGCGCGGCGGCTCGAAAGCCAGCCACTGGCCCCGTTCGGCCAGCGCCGCCTCCAGCTCGGCCAGCGGCGTGCCGGCGCGAGCGGTGACGACGAGCTCGCTCGGTTCGTAAGAGCTGATGCCGGCCAGCTCCGCCGTCTCCAGCGGCTCGCCGGCGGGCGTCTCGCCGTGCCAGCGCTTGGTGCCGCCGCCGACGATCTCGAGCTTCGTGCCGTCGGCCGCCGCGGCCCGCACGCGTTCGACCAGGCGGCCCAGCGCCGCGTCCTCGTGTGCCGTCATCGTCAGAAACGCTCCAGTTCGGCGAAGGCCAGCAAGCCGCGCCGCACGTGCTGCTTGCCGCCTTCGACGCAGCGCACCAGCGTCGGGATCACCTTGCCGGGGTTCAGCAGCCCGGCCGGGTCGAAGGCGGTCTTCAGCGCCGCCATCTGGGCGCGTTCCTCGGGGCTGAACTGCACGCACATGCTGGCCAGCTTCTCGACGCCGACGCCGTGCTCGCCGGTGATCGTGCCGCCCAGGCGCACGCTGGTCTCCAGAATGTCGGCGCCGAAGGCCTCGCAGCGGCGCAGCTGGTCGGGGTCGTTGGCGTCGTAGAGGATCAGCGGGTGCAGGTTGCCGTCGCCGGCGTGGAAGACGTTGGCGCAGCGCAGGCCGTAGGTCTGCTCCATCTGCTGGATGGCGAGCAGGATGTCGGCGAGCCGCTTGCGCGGGATCGTCGAGTCCATGCAGAGGTAGTCCGGGCTGATGCGGCCCGAGGCCGGGAAGGCGTTCTTGCGCCCGCTCCAGAAGCGCAGCCGCTGGGCCTCGTCGCGGCTGACCTCCAGCCGCGTCGCGCCGCAGCCGGTCAGCACGTCCAGCATGCGCTGGATCTCCTCGGCCACCTCCTCGGGCGTGCCGTCGCTCTCGCACAGCAGGATGGCCTCGGCCGTCAGGTCGTAGCCGGCGTGCACGAAGTCCTCGACCGCGGCGGTCATCGGCTTGTCCATCATCTCCAGCCCGGCGGGGATGATGCCGGCGGCGATGATCGCCGCCACCGCGTCGCCGGCGCGGCGCACGTCGTCGAAGCTGGCCATGATGCAGCGCGCCAGCTGCGGCTTGGGCACCAGGCGCACCGTGACCTCGGTGGCGACGGCCAGCATGCCCTCGCTGCCGATGACCGCCGCCAGCAGGTCCAGCCCCGGCGCGTCCAGCGCCAGGCCGCCGAACTCGACCGGCTCGCCCTCGGCGGTGAAGCCGCGCACGCGCAGCACGTTGTGGATCGTCAGCCCGTACTTCAGGCAGTGCACGCCGCCGGAGTTCTCGGCGACGTTGCCGCCGATCGTGCAGGCGATCTGGCTCGACGGGTCGGGCGCGTAGTACAGGCCGTGCGGCGCCGCGGCCTCGCTGATCGCGAGGTTGCGCACGCCGCACTGCACGGTGGCTGTGCGTGCCAGCGGGTCGACGGCGAGGATGCGGTTGAACTTGGCCAGCGACAGCGTGACGCCCAGCGCGTGCGGCATCGCGCCGCCCGACAGCCCCGTGCCGGCGCCGCGTGCGACCACCGGCACGCCCAGTGCGTGGCAGGCGCGGAGCACGCCCGAGACCTGGGCCTCGGTCTCGGGCAGCGCCACGGCCAGCGGCAGTTGCCGGTAGGCGGTGAGGCCGTCGCACTCGTAGGGCGTGGTGTCCTCGCGCTGCCAGAGCAGCGCGTGCGCCGGCAGCACCTTGCCGAGCGCGGCGACGACCTCGGCCTGGCGGCGGGCGCGCGTGGCGGCGTCGGGCGGGGCCTCGGCGGCGGGCATCGCGGCGTCGGCGGGCAGGGGAGCGTTCATGCGCGGCGGGGGCTGGCGGCGGGCTGCGGGGGACTGTAGCAAGCGCGGCACGCCCCGCGCCGCCCCGGGGTCAGGGCTTGCAGGGGCGGCGTGCGGCGCTCAGGCCGGCTCCTGCGACGGGGCGGGCGGGTTGTCGGCCGGTGGCGGCGCCGTCTCGGTCGCCGCGGGCGGCGGGGCGACGATGGCGGGTGCGGTGGCGGCCGGGGCCGGCGGCAGCGGCCGAGCGGCCTCGTGCATCTCCTTCCACCACACCCCCAGCCCCAGCGCCGCGGCGAGCGCGAAGGCCGCAAACATCCAGCCGGCGACGCCGTCGCGTGGTGGCGGCTCCAGCGAAGGCGCGGCCCGCTCGTGCATCGCCGCCGGCTCGCGCCGGGGCGTCGCCGGCGGGAGGGTGTCGATGACCCGCTGGATCAGGTCGACGGTGGCCGCGTCGGGTGCCCGCGCGGGCGGGACGTCGGCGGCGGAGAAGGAGAACGGCGCCAGCGTCGGCGCCGAGCGCGCTGCCGGCCGCCGCGGCGGCCCGTGGGCCAGCCAGGCGGCGAAGTCGACGATGCTCTGCGGCCGCGCGCCGATGTCGGGAGACACCGCAGCGTCCAGCGTCGCCAGCAGCGCGGCGCCGTAGCGTGCCGACGGGTGGTCGAAGAACAGGCGCTCGACGACGCCGGCCAGCGGCTCGGGCGTGCGGCCGGCCGGCGGCGGCAGCAGGCCGGTGATCGCGAAGCGCGCGAGCTGGGCCAGCGCGTAGACGTCGGTCCAGGCGCCGACGCGGGTCGCGTCGCTGTCGAGTTCGGGCGCGCTGAACCCGGGTTCCAGCGCCGTCAGCCCGCCGCGTGCGATGGCGCGCTCGGCGTACCCGGGCCCGAGCAGCAGCGGCCGGTCGTCGTCGAGCAGCAGCACGCCGGCCGGGTGCAGGCCGCCGTGCACGCCGTTGACGCGGTGCCACTCGTGCAGCGCGGCCAGCAGCGCGTCGAGCAGCGCACGCAGCGCCGGCTCGTCGGGCGGGCCGCTCATCTCGCGGCGCAGCTCGGCCAGCGGCCGGCCGGCATACCAGGGCATCACCAGGCAGGCGCTGCCGTGCGCCGGCAGCAGGTGCAGCACGCGCGCGATCGACGGGTGGTCGCAGCGCGCCAGCCGCCGCCCCTCGTCGATGAAGGCGCGCAGCCCGCGCTCGAAGGCCTCGGCCTGCGCCGGCTCGGCCGGCCCGATGTCGCCATCGGGCCCGCGCCGCGCGATCGCCGCCGGCAGGTACTCCTTCAGCGCCACCGGCACCTCCAGGCCGTGGTCCCAGCCGCGGTAGACGATGGCCGTGGCGCGCAGCGCGACGACGCCGCGGAACTCGAAGCCGTCGATGCGGTGGCCCGGCGGCCAGGCGCTGACGCCGGGGGGCTGGGGCTGGGCGGCCTGGGCGAGGCGTTCGGGGGTGGTCGGCTGGTCGTTCATCGCGCGCGTTCCGGCCCGTGAAGGTAGCCGTGCCGGCGCGGCGACGCTGTAAGCCCTTGTTCCGGCGCCCGGGCCGCCGCCGCGCCGGGCGGCTGAGCTCCGCCTTCAGGCGCGGCCGGTGAAGACCGTCAGCACCCCGGTGTAGCCGTAGACGTGGCGGTGGGCGATCTCGCCGCCGGCGAAGAAGCCGACGAGCGGCACGTCGCCGAGCGCGTGGCGCACGATCTGCAGCTCGGCCGAGGGGCCGCCGAAGTGCGGCCCGCCGCGGCCGGCGCAGCTGACGTAGATCGCGCCTTCGATGCGCCGCGCCGGGGCGGCTTCGGCGCCGTCGGCCGCCGGGTGCAGCTCCTCGCGGATCTCGCTGCACACGCGCACCAGGTCGCGCCGCGCGGCGTCGACGTCGCGGGTGCAGAACGCGAGCCGCATGCCGGGCTCGACGATGTCGGCGACCGCCACCGCGCGCCGGCCCGGGTCCAGGCCGACGAGGTGGCGCACCCGCACGTCGGCCCCGAACTGGCCGCCGCGGCCGACGGCCTGCTGGTCGCCGTCGGTCAGGCCGGCGAGCGTGGCCCGCAGCCGCGGCAGCGCCTGGCGCGGGTCGTGGTCCGCGTCCAGGCCCAGGTCGTGCAGCAGGCAGGGCAGGGCGGGCGCGCCGTCGAGCTCGGCGACGATGTTGCGCTCGGCGCGCGTGATCGTGCGCACCGGGCCCACCGGCTGGCAGCCCTGCGTGACGCGCGACAGCAGCGCCACGTCCTCGCTGAAGGCGACGCCCGACAGCCCGCCCTGCCAGACGCCGTCGGCCAGCTGCACGGCGTTGCCGCGCGAGGCCGCCAGGCCGCCGAACAGGTAGCCGCTGTCGACGCGGTCGCTCAGCTCGGCGATCAGCTCGGCCAGGTCGGGTGTCGCGGCGTCGGCGTGCACCAGCGCGCTGTAGGCGGCGATGCGGTGCAGCGGGCGCACGCCGGAGAAGACCTCGAAGCAGCCCGCCGGCAGGTCGCACAGCATCAGCGCCAGCGCCGGCTCGTCGAAGTACTCGACGCCGCTGGCGGCGACGCCGACACCGACGCTGCCGACCCAGGCGACGCCGGGCCAGCGCTGGCGCAGGTCTTCCAGCAGCGCCTCGGCCTGCGCCGCGTAGGCGTCGGTGAAGTAGGCGAAGCCCAGCGTCGGCGGCCCGCTGGGGCCGGCCTCGAGCGCGGCTCGCTGCGCGTCGATCTGGGCCGCGGCCAGCGCCAGCGCCATGCGCCAGTCGGGGTGGGTGGCGTGTCCGGTGACGAAGCTCGGCATCGGGGCGCGGCTCAGGTCGAGCGTTGGCGTCGTGGCGCGGCCGCGCGTGGGGCGGCCGGGCGCGCCGCCGCCTTCCTGGCGGCCTTCTTCGCCGGAGCGGGCGCGGGTGCCGGGGCCGGTGTCGCGGCGCTGCGCACGTCCTGCATCGCGGCGCTGGCGATCTCGCCGAACTGCTGGGTGAGCGCGCCCCACCACTGCATCGGGTCGATGCCCGGCGGCGGCGGGGGCGGCGTTTTGGCGGAGGGTTCCGGCGCCGCCGCCGCCGGGCGCGGCTTCAGCGCCTCGCGCAGGTCGGGCATCGGCACGTTCATCGAGCGCAGCGTCGACAGCGTCATGCGCTGCACCTCCAGCGCCTGGATCGTCGTGCCCAGCAGGCGCGCGTTCTGCTCGAGCCAGAACTGCACCGTGCGCAGCTCGCCGATGCGTTTTTCCAGCTCGTCGGGGTTCAGCGTCGGCGCGATCCACTGGCCGATGTTCGGCATCCCGGCCCCGGCGTTCTGCAGCAGGCCCTGCAGGAAGTCGTAACCCGGCAGCATCTTCGCGAAGTCGGTCGGTCCCGTCATCCCTGTCTCCTGGCGGCGTGGTCGGGCGATTGTGCGCTGCGGCCGTTCAGTGTGCCGGCACCGGCCGCACGGCGAAGCCGCGTTCGGCGAGCAGCCGCGGCAGCCCCTGCTCGCCGACCATGTGCAGCGCGCCTACGGCGGCGAACACGCGCGCGCCGCGTGCATGCAGCGCGGCGATGCCGTCGGCCAGGCCGGGGTTGCGCGCGTCGACCATCTCGCGCATCGCGGCGCGGTCGCTGTCGTCGGCGATGCAGTCGCACCAGCGTTCGTAGTTGGCCAGCGTGGCCACGTCGGCCTCTTCCCAGGCCCGGGCCAGGCGCGCCAGCGAGGCCGTGCCGCGGCCCGACTCCAGCGGCGCCAGCGTGCGTTCGACCAGCCCGGCGATCGCTGCGGCGTCACGCGGCAGCAGCACCGCGAGCTGCTGCTCGACGCGCTCCAGCGCCACCAGCGGCCGGCCGCGGTCGCGCGCGCTGCGCGCCAGCGCGCCTTCCTGGCCCCAGGCCGGGTCCAGCCCGGCGCGGCGCGCCTCGGCCAGCGTCAGCACGATGGCCTGCATCGCCGGGTGCAGCGGCGCCAGCGCCCGCGTGTCGAGGCAGGCGGCACGCAGCGCGTCGGTCAGCCGCCGGGCCAGCGCCGGCGGCAGCGGCGGCGTCGGGCGCAGCGCCTCGGCCATCAGCTGGCGCTGCACGCCGGGGTCTTCGGGGTCGAGCTCGAGCGCGACGAGGTCGCTGGCCTCCAGCGCCGCGGCCACGCGCGGCCCCGGCGTCGTCCACCCGGCCTTGCCGACGTGCAGCGTGCCGTACAGCCAGGAGCGGCGGCCGTCGCGTTCGATCTCCCACAGCGGCCCGCGGTCGGCCAGCGCCGCGGGCTGCGGGTCCGGCGGTGGCGGGCAGTCCTGGGCCAGCGCCGGCGGCAGCAGCCACAGCGCGGCCAGCGTGGCGGCGATGCGGCGGCGCCAGCGCGCCAGCGGGCTCATTCGTCGCGCTCCGAGACACGCTGCTCGAGCGCGCCGAAGACGCTGGCGCCGTCGGCGCCGAAGGCCTCGACGCGCACCGTGTCGCCGAAGGCCAGCCAGGGCGTGGCCGGCTCGCCGCCCGCCGCGGCCTCGACGGCGCGGCGCTCGGCGATGCAGCCGGCGCCGTCGGCGGCGTCGCGGGCCCCGACCGGGCCGGTGCCGACGATGGCCCCGGCGCCCAGCGTGCGTGTCGTCGCCGCACGCGCGATCAGGCGGCCGAAGTGCCAGCGCATGCCGGCGGCGGCGTCCAGGCGCGAGAAGCGCCGGCCGTTCAGTCGGGTCTCGATGGCCAGCTGCAGCTTGCCGCCGCGCCAGGCCTCGCCCAGTTCCTCGGGCGTCACGGCCACCGGCGCGAACGCCGCCGGCGGCGCGGCCGCGGCCTCCTCGCCGCTGCGCCAGGCGTTGGCCAGCAGCACCAGCCGCACGCCGTCGAGCGCGCGGTCGGCCGGTGTGCCGGCCTCGACGTCGCCGGTGACGACGGCCAGCTGCGGCCCGAAGTCCGGCGCCGGCGCGGTGGCGGCGAAGCGGGCCTCGTCGTGGGCGCCGAGCAGGCCGTCGCCGGCCGCGGCGCGCACCGCGGGCGTCTCGCGCAGCGCCGCCGGCGGCTCGACGCCCAGCGCGCGCAGCATGCGTTCGGCGGCGTCGGGGTAGGCGTCGACCTGCACCCAGTGGAAGGCGCGCGGCAGCGGCGCCATGCACTGGCGCGCGTCGAAGGCGAAAGCGTGGCGCGCCTTGCCGTGGTTCAGCGTCGTGTACAGGTCCTCGAGCTGCGGGCTGACGAAGTTCCAGTCGTCCAGCACCTGCTGCATGCGGGTGGCGATGCCGGTGGCGAAATGGGCTTGCGCCAGATCGCGCGAGACGACGGCGAGCTGGCCGTCGCGCGACCCGTCCTTCAGGGTGACAAGTTTCATGGGCGAGGGGGATCGGCGGGCGTTCCGCGGGTGGGCAGCATTGTCCGATGGCTTCGTGTCCCGGTCGTGCGCCGCGCCGCGCCCGGCCTGCCGTGCTGCCGGCGGGCGCCGCGGTGCTGGCGCTGCACCTGCTGCTGCTCGACGCGCTGCAGCCGCCGCCGCCGTCACCGCCGTCACCGCCTCTGCGGCCCGACGCGGCGCGTGCCGCGATGCACGTGCGCCGGGTGCCGGCCGAGGTGCCGGCCGAGGCGCCGGCCGTGCGGCCGGCCGCACGGCGACCGTTGCGCCCTGCCGCCGCGGGGGCCTTGCCGTCGGCCGCCGCCGGCCCGGCGCCGCCGCTGTACGCCGCCCGCCTGCCGCCGGCGCTGCAGCTGCGCTGGCAGCGCCGTGGCGGCCGGGCCGACGGCGAGCTGCGGCTGGACTGGCAGCCCGGCGCCGACGGCTACCACCTCGTGCTGGCCGACGACGGCGGCGACGGCTGGAGCAGCCGCGGCCGCATCGGCCCGCACGGGCTCGAACCCGAGCGCCTGGTCGAGCGCCGCCGCACGCGCGAGGTGCGGGCGGCCAACTTCCGCCGTGACGTCGGCGTCGTCAGCGCCTCCGGCGGCGGCGCCGAGCATGCACTGCTGCCGGGCGCGCAGGACCGCGCCGGCTGGCTGCTGCAGCTGGCGGCCGTGGTCGCCGCGGCACCCGAGCGTTTTGCCCCCGGCGCGGTGGTCGAGCTCTTCGTCGTCGGCACCCGTGGCGACGCCGCGTGGCGGCGTTTCGAGGTCGAGGCCGTCGAGCCGCTGGACCTGCCGGCCGGCCCGGCCACGGCGCTGCGGCTGGCCAGCGCCGCGCCGGGGCCTTACCAGCCGCGCTGGGAGGTCTGGCTGGACCCGGCGCGCGGCTGGCTGCCGGTGCGCTGGACGAGCCGCGTCGCCGAGACCGGCGCCGAGGCCGACCACCGCCTCGTCGCGGCCGGCTCTTGAAATGGCCGTTGCCGGGGCCAACTGCGGCCCATGCAGATGCTGTACCAGTCCGACACCTTCGTCGTCGTCCAGGTCGAGTTGCCGGCCGAAGCCGGCGCGCCGGCACGCGGCGGCTACGAGATCGTCGACAAGCTCGCGCGCACCGACATCTGGATCGAAGGGGCGGTGGCCGAGAGCTTTCGCCGCGGCGTCGAGGCGCTGGTCGAGCGCGACCCGGGCCCGGAGGCCTTCGACGACTTCATCGCCGGCTACGCCCGGCTCGCCCAGCAGCCGCTGACCCTGCACTGAACGGGCGGGCACAATGGCGCGATGAACGCCCGCACGCCCGCCTACACCCGCGGCCAGGCCCTGGCCGACCTGCTGCCCCGGCGCATCGTCGTCATCGACGGTGCGATGGGCACGATGATCCAGCGCTGGAAGCTCGGCGAAGCCGACTTCCGCAACGACGCGCTGCGCGAGCACCCGAAAGACCTGAAGGGCAACAACGACCTGCTGTCGATCACGCGCCCCGACGTGATCCGCGAGATCCACGCCCAGTACCTGGCGGCCGGCGCCGACATCATCGAGACCAACACCTTCGGCGCGACGACCGTCGCCCAGGAGGACTACGACCTGGCGCCCATGGCGCGCGAGATGAACCTCGCGTCGGCGCGTGTCGCGCGCGAAGCCGCCGACGCCGCGGCCACGCCGGACAAGCCGCGTTTCGTCGCCGGCGCGCTGGGCCCGACGCCGCGCACCGCCAGCATCAGCCCCGACGTCAACGACCCCGGCGCGCGCAACATCACGTTCGACCAGCTGCGCGAGGCCTACCGCGAGCAGGCCGAGGCGCTGCTCGACGGCGGCGTCGACCTGTTCCTCGTCGAGACGATCTTCGACACGCTGAACGCCAAGGCCGCGATCTTCGCGCTCGACGAGCTGATGGAAGCGCGCGGCGAGCGCCTGCCGGTCATCGTCTCGGGCACCGTCACCGACGCCTCGGGCCGCATCCTGTCGGGGCAGACGGTGGGCGCGTTCTGGCACTCGGTGCGCCATGCGCGGCCGCTGGCCATCGGCCTGAACTGTGCGCTCGGCGCGGCGCTGATGCGGCCGTACATCGAGGAGCTGTCGCGCATCGCCGACGACACCTACGTCAGCTGCTATCCGAACGCCGGCCTGCCCAACCCGATGAGCGAGACCGGCTTCGACGAGACGCCGCCGGTCACCGGCGCGCTGATGGCCGACTTCGCCAAGGCCGGTTTCCTGAACATCGTCGGCGGCTGCTGCGGCACGACGCCGGACCACATCGCCGAGATCGCGCGCCGCGTCTCGGCCTACCGGCCGCGCTCGCGCCGCGACCCGCTGTTCACCGGGCTGGTCGCGGCGGCCTGATCGCCGCCGTGTCCGCATCCCAGAGGGCGCCTTTGGCGCCCTCTGGCGAGAGGCGCCGGCATACGGGCCGGATCCGATCCGGGTCTCCCGGTCGGATCCGGAGCCCCCTCGGGGGCGGCCGGGGGCTCAAGGTGCAGCGCACTCGCAGTGCGCCATCGCCGCCGGGCGGCGGCCGTCGCTGGCCTGGATCAGCCAGGCTGCCTGCTGCCGCAGTTCGGCCAGCGGCGCCGGCAGCGGCGGCGGCAGCGCCGCCTGCAGGGCCGGCTGCAGCGCCGTGACGCCGAGGTCGCCGAACCAGGCCATCAGGCGTTCGGCGCGGCCGGGCATCTCCTCCATGTACTGCACGCGGTAGCCCGGCGCCAGCTTGGCGCGCGCCGCGGCCACGGCCAGCGCGTCGCGCAGGCCACCGGTGCGGTCGACCAGGCCGCGCACGCGGGCCTGCGCGCCGCTCCAGACGCGGCCCTGGCCGATCTCGTCGATGCGCTCCGGCGTCGTCTTGCGCGCCGTGGCGACACGTTCGAGGAACTGGCCGTAGACGTGGCCGATGCTCGACTGCAGCACCTGCTCGGTGCGTGCGTCCAGCGGCGCGCGCGGGTCGTAGGCGTCGACCGCCCAGCTCGTGCGGTAGCCCTCGGTGTGCAGGCCCAGGCGTTCGAGCGCACGTTCGGCGGTCGGCAGCACGGCGATGACGCCGATCGAGCCGGTGATCGTCGCCGGGTCGGCGACGATCTCGTCGGCCGAGGTCGAGATCCAGAAGCCGCCCGAGGCCGCGACGTCGCCCATCGACACCACCACCGGCTTGCCGGCGGCGCGGGCCAGCTCCAGCTCGCGGCGGATCAGCTCCGAGCCGAAGGCGCTGCCGCCGGGCGAGTTGACGCGCAGCACGATGGCGCGCACCGCGTCGTCGTCGCGGGCGCGCCGCACCAGCGCCGCGGTCGACAGTCCGCCCACCGTGCCCGGGGCGGCCTCGCCGTCGACGATCATGCCCTCGGCGACGACCACCGCCACCGCGGGGCCGGCGGCCGGCGGCGTGAAACGCGCCGCGTAGGCGGCGAAGCCGATCTGGCGGAAGCTCTCGCCGTCGCGTTCGCCGCGGGCGATCAGCGCCGCGCGCATCTGGTCGCGGGTCTTCATCGCGTCGATCAGGCCTTCACGCGCGGCCAGCTTGGCGGCGTCGCCGCCGGCGGCGGCCAGGCGCTCGGGCAGCTCGGCGATGGCCCGCGACAGGCTGCCGGCGGGCAGGCGGCGCGCATGCTCGATGGTCGCCGCGTAGTCGGCCCACAGGCCGTCGTAGAGCTCGCGGTCGGCCTGCTCGGTCTCGGGCGACGGCCCGCTGGCGGCCAGCGTCTCGGCGGCGTTCTTGAAGCGCCCGGCGCGCACCACGTGCGCGGTGACGCCGAGCTGGTCCAGCGCGTCCTTGAAGTAGGTGCGCCGGCCGCCGTAGCCGCTGATCTCGATGCCGCCCATCGGGTGCAGCCAGACCTCGTCGGCGTGGGCCGCCAGGTAGTACTGGCGCTGGTCGTAGCTGGAGCCCCAGGCGACGACCTTCTTGCCGCCGGCGCGGAAGCGGTCGACGGCGGCGGCCACCTCGCGCAGCGTCGGCAGGCCGGCGCCGGCGAAGTCGTCGAGCACCAGCAGCGCGCTGGTGATGCGGGCGTCGGTGGCACCGGCGTCCAGCGCGGTCAGCAGGTCGCGCAGCCGGGTCTGTTCAAGGTCCGAGCCGCGCACCTTCTGCAGCGCGTTGTCGCGCAGGCTGCCGCTGAACTGCTCCCGGATCGGCCCCTGCGGGTTGAGCACCAGCACCGTCTTGTCGGCCAGCGGCGGCGGGCCGCGGTGCAGCAGTGCCCAGGCCACGGCGGCGAGCACCGCCAGCAGCAGCAGGTTCAGGATCGCCCGCCGTCCGGTGTCCACGAGCCACCACAGGCCGTGCAGCACGCGCATCGTCCGGGAACGGGGTTTCGTCTCGTCGGCCATCGAATCCTCCTCTGACGGGTGCGAGGCTAGCAGGACGTCGTGCGACTGTTCGCGTCAACGGTGGTGCGGGGACATCGGCGGCTCAGACCCGGCGTGTCATGGCGACACGCTGATCGCGACGGCATAGGGCTTGTCGAAGCGCTCGATCAGACGGTCGAGGACCCGCAGGTTGGCCTGGTTCCCGGGATGCGTCGCGGCTGCAACGGCCACGCGGTCGCGGTGGCGCAGCAGCGCGGGCATGTCGCGCTCCAGGAATCCGATCGTTCCCAGCACATAGTCGTTCCAGCGGAAGCTGGCGTGCTCCTGTTTCAGCAGCGCCAGCCTGGCCTTGTCGACCGCTGCGTCGTAGCGCCCCGCTTTCGCCAGCATCTGCGCCGCATGCCACTGCAGTATCTCGGTGTGCCCGTCGTGCTGGGCGGCATACGCCTCGATCAGCGCCGCTGCCTCGACGAAGCACCCGGCGCGAGCCAGGAACCGGAAGCCGGCGTCTTCCGCCTGGTCGAACTGCTCATAGGTCTGGCTGACGGCGAGCCGCTGCGACTGCTCGAGCATCGTGGCGCAGTCCGGCGCTGCGGCCGGTGTCTGCGCGAACGCCGCACTGCTCATCGCGGCGAATGGCAGCGCCAGCGCTGCGAGCGTCAACCGGGCCTGGATCTGCATCGATCGATTGCGGGTTCGAGTTGGAGCGGTCGGCAGGGCGTTCATTCGTCGGCGACGTCGAGCAGTCGTTGTTCGTAGGCGCCGTCTTCCGCCGGATAGCGCAGGCCTGACACGCCGGCCTGTCGGGCCAAGGCCCAGACGGTGCTTTCGCCGGCCGGCAGGCTGCGGGTCGCGGTGCTGTAGAGCGGGTCGCGATAGGCCACTGCGGGCGGCACGATCGTCCAGCCTTTGCTGCGGAACATGCGGACGACGTCGCCGATGAACTCGGCGTTGAGGCGGTTGGTGTGCAGCAGCATCACATGGGCAGGGCTGCGGCCCAGCACCCGGCGGGCCAGCTCGTCGTAATAGAGCGCGCGCTGTTCGAGGTGGTGCAGGTACAGGCGCCGGAAGCGCTCGACCGACTCGGCCGACCTCGGCCCGCGGGCGGCATAACGTTGGTCGTAGTACCAGTCGCTGGTGTCGATGCTGACCGCTGCCGGCCGATAGCCGTGGTCCACCATCCAGGCCCGCAGTGCGTCGCGTTTTTCCGCGGTCTCGCCTTCCTTCAGGTACGGGAAGCGCAGCCGCCGTTGCCATCGCGGCGTGCGGGACAGCAGTTCGTCGGCGCGCATCAGGTCTTCGGTGAAGGCCTCGACCGTCATGCGCGGCGAGCCGAAGCTGCGATGCGAGTAGGTGTGGTTGCCGACGTCGTGGCCGGCGCGGCTCCAGGCGTCCACCTGCTGCAGTCCTAGCGGCGAGTCGACGATCCGGCCCGCGGGGAAGAACATCGCCTGCACCTTCGCGGCCTTCAGTCCGTCCAGAAGGGCTTGCGTCCAGGCCATCGCCATCGGCTGCGATCGTGGGTCCAGGCCGTCGTCGAAGCTGAAGCTGAGGACTTGCGCGCAGGCCGTGTGCACGAACCCGAACAGGGCGACGGATAACAGGCTGCGACGGATTCTGGGCGGCACGTTCGTCGCGCTCGCCGCAAGCGTGCACAGGGTGTCGGTCGTGATGGCCTCGCAGCAGTCCGTTGTGTGGCCCGCGAGCATGGGCCCTGCACGACACTCCGGCGCACGGTTCCGAGCGGCTCCATCGGCTTTCGAGTCGATTGCGATACTCGCAGCGATGTTGTCGATTCTCGCCGTGACGGCGCCCTTCTTCGCGCTGGTGGCGGCGGGTTACGCGGCCGGGCGGCTGCGCCTGCTGCCCGAGAGCGCGATTCCCGGGCTCAACGTCTTCGTCCAGTGCTTCGCGCTGCCGGCGATGCTGCTGCGCCTGGCGATGGCGACGCCGATCTCGCAGTTGCTCGACCCGGCGGTGCTGCTGTGCTGGCTGGGCGCGGCGGCCCTCGTCGTCGGCGCGGTGCTCGCGGCCACCTGGCGGCGCGCCGGGCTCAAGGACGCGGCCTTCGGCGCGCTCGTCGCCACCTTCCCGAACTCGGGCTTCATGGGCGTGCCGTTGCTCGTCGCGCTGCTCGGGCCGCAAGCCGCCGGGCCGACGATCGCGGTGCTGCTGATCGACGTCTTCGTGACCAGCTCGCTGTGCATCGCGCTGGCCCAGGCCGGCGACGCCGCCGGCCACGGCACGCGGCGCGCGCTGGCGCTGGCGCTGCGCGGCGCCGTCGGCAACCCGCTGCCCTGGGCGACGGCGCTGGGCGCCGTGTTCTCGGTGGCCGGCGTCGGCCTGCCGGGCCCGGTGGACACCGTCGTGCGCCTGCTGGCCGACGCGGCGACGCCGGTGGCGCTGTTCACCGTCGGCGCCGTGCTCTGGCGCGCCGGCCAGCGCGCCGGCCACGGTGAGCGCTGGGGCGACGTGGCGGCGATCACCGCCGTCAAGCTGTTCGTGCACCCGGCGCTGGTGGCCGGGCTGGGCCTGGTGCTGGTCGCCGCCGGCGTGCCGCTGACGCCGGCGCAGCTGACGGTGCTGACGCTGGCCGCGGCGCTGCCGAGCGCCAGCAACGTGCCGCTGCTGGCCGAGCGCTACCGCGCCGACGCCGGGCGCATCGCGCGCATCGTGATGCTGTCGACGGCGCTGGCCTTCGGCAGCTTCAGCGCGCTGGTCGGCTGGCTGGGACCGGGCTGAGCGGCAGCGTCGTGCACCGGGCCGGTGTGTGTCAGCGCCGGCCGGCGCGCCACTCGGGCAGGCGGATGCCGCGCCACAGCGTCCAGCCGCGCAGGCCGCACGCGAGCGCGGCCCCGGCGAACAGGCCCGGGCCCGGCGGCCAGCCGAGGTGCTCGCCGAGCACGACGAGCCAGCCGCCGGCGAAGGCGCAGACGGCGTAGGGCTGGTGGTCGTTGAAAGCGGCCGGCACCTCGGCGCAGGCGATGTCGCGCAGCACGCCGCCGCAGGCCGCGGTCATCGTGCCCATCAGCACCGCGATCAGCGCCGGCATGCCGGCGGCGAGCGCGATCTGCGTGCCGCTGGCGGCGAACAGGCCCAGGCCCAGCGCGTCGGGCCACTGGATCGCGCGCTGCGTCGTCGCGACGTGGCGCCGGTCGAGGTAGCGCATCGCCAGCAGCGTCAGCAGCAGCAGGCCCCAGAGCCAGTCGGCGTTGTGCACCCAGAAGAAGGGCCGGCGGTCGAGCAGCAGGTCGCGCATCGTGCCGCCGCCGAAGGCCGACAGGCAGGCCACCGAGAACGAGCCGACGGCGTCCAGCCGCTTGCGCGCTGCGGTCAGCAGCCCGGCGATGAAGAAGGCCAGCGTTCCGGCGACCTCGATGGTCAGGTGCAGCAGATCCAGAGGCATCGTCAGATCGCCAGCGGGTCGACGTCGACGGCCCAGCGGATCAGGCCCTTGTGATGCGGCCGAAGCGCGTGCAGCTGCGGCAGCCAGCCGGAGAGGAAACGCTGCAGCGCCGGCCGCGACGTCGACTCGACGAGCATCTGCACGCGTTCGACATCGGCCACGCGGGACACCGCCGGCGGCACCGCCGGGTACAGGCCGATGCTGTCGATGCCCTCGGCCAGCGTCGCGGCTTCGTCGAGGAAGGCGGTGGCGACCTCGGCGCTCCTGGCTTCCGCCCGCAGCAGCGCCAGGTGGCTGAATGGCGGCAGCCCGGCGCTGCGGCGCTCGTCGAGCTGGCTGGCGGCAAACGCCGCGTAGTCGTGGCGCTTGAGCGCGTCGAACAGCGCGTGCTGCGGGTTCCAGGTCTGGATCCACATCTCGCTGCGTGCCGCCTGCTCGGCGTCGCGCCCGGCGCGGCCGGCGGCCTGCATCAGCAGCGCGAACAGGCGTTCGGGGGCGCGGAAGTCGCTGGCGAACAGCGCCGAGTCGGGGTTCACCGCGACGACCAGCGTGATGCGGCGGAAGTCGTGGCCCTTGGCCACCATCTGCGTGCCGACCAGCACATCGACCTCGCCGGCGTGCACGGCGCCGAGCTGCTGCTCCAGCGCGCCGGCGCCGCGTGTGCTGTCGGCGTCGATGCGCGCGACACGCGCTTCGGGCAGCAGCTCGGCGAGCTGCTCGGCGAGCTTCTCGGTGCCACGCCCGATCGGCGCGATGTCCTGGTTGCCGCAGTCCGGGCAGGCGCGTGGCACACGCTCGGTGAAGCCGCAGTGGTGGCAGCGCAGCGTGCGGTCGGCCTTGTGGAACACGCGCCAGGCGCTGCAGTGCGGGCAGCCGCTCTTCCAGCCGCATTCGCCGCAGTGCAGCACCGGCGCGTAGCCGCGGCGGTTGAGCAGCAGCAGGCTTTGCTCGCCGCGCTCCAGCCGCTGGCGCAGCGCGTCCAGCACCGGCGGCGCCAGCGGCGGCCCGTCGACACCGCGCTGGCGCGGCAGCCGGCTCATGTCGAAGACACGCACCCGCGGCATCGCGCCGCCGCCGATGCGCGCGTCCAGCGCCAGGCGGCGGTAGCGGCCTTCTTGCACACGCTGCCAGGTCTCCAGCGACGGTGTCGCCGAGCCCAGCAGCACCGGCACGCCGGCGTCGTGGGCGCGCCAGACGGCGAGGTCGCGCGCCGAGTAGCGTGCGCCTTCCTGCTGCTTGAACGAGGGGTCGTGCTCCTCGTCGACGACGACCAGCCCCAGCCGCGGCAGCGACGCGAACACCGCCAGCCGCGTGCCGAGCACCAGGTCGGCGGTGCCCAGATGGGCCTGCAGCCAGTTCTTCAGCCGCTGCGCCGGCGTCAGCGCGCTGTGCAGGCTGACCAGACGCCGGCCGGGGAACCGCGCGGCGAACCGCGCTTCGAGCTGCGGCGTCAGGTTGATCTCGGGCACCAGCACCAGCACCTGGCGGCCGGCGTCCAGCGCCTGCTCGGCGGCACGCAGATAGACCTCGGTCTTGCCGCTGCCGGTGACGCCGTGCAGCAGCGCCGGCGCCGTGCCCTCGGCCAAGGCGGCGAGCGCCGCCTGCTGCTCGGCGCTGGGTTCGGGCCGCGGCGGCGGCTCGGCGGCCGGCGGCGGCGCGAGTTTGGCCAGCTTGGCGACGCGGCGTGCGAGCTGCACGTCGTCGAGCTTGCGCAGCTCGGGCGGCAGCACCGACAGCGCCAGCTCGCCGACACCCCGCTGGTAATAGCCGGCGGCGAACTCGACGAGGCGGCGCCAGGCTTCGCCCAGCGGCGGCAGCGCCTCGAGCGCCGCGCCAGCCGGGCGCAGCGCGTCGTCGGCGAGCTCGGTGTCGCCTTCGCGGTGCCAGACGATGCCCGGCACCTCGCGCCGCCCCAGCGGCACACGCAGCAGCGTGCCGGGCGGCCAGGCCTGGTCGGCGAGGTAGTCGAGCACGCCGACCCCCGTGTGCTGGGGTGTCTCGACGGCGACGGCGATGCGCTGGGTCATCGGCTCGTCACTTGCGTGCGAAAGCTCGGTGGCTTCTCAAGGATCGTCCCCAAGTCCTTGTGTTGGAAGGCTTTTCGGACCTGCCCACAGCTTCTGTGGATAACTTTGTGCAGAAGCTGCGTCCAGCGCCTCCAAGTTGTTGATTCTCCAAGCCCCGAGGTTCTTTGCGCGATTTCGTGGCAGCGGAGTGATCGTATATGAATCAACAACTTAGCGAAGACAAACGGCCCCAGTGGGGCCGTTGCGGGGAAGCTGCTGCGGGCCGGTGCCGCAGCACGTTTACTGGGGATAAGTCAAGCCTTCAGGCAGGGCAAACGCTGCCCTGAGCACTCACTTACCGGCCGAGCGAAGCAAACGGCCGTGGTTGTGCACCGCTTCGACAAGCGCGGTGACGTTGTCCGGCGGCGTGTGCTGGCTGATGCCGTGGCCGAGGTTGAAGACGTGGCCGCCCCAGCCGCCGTCGGCACGCTGCGGCGCGCCGAAGCTGTCGAGCACCTTGACCGCTTCCTTGGCGATGACCTCGGGGTTGGAGAACAGCACCGCCGGGTCCAGGTTGCCCTGCAGCGCGACGCGGTCGCCGGTGCGGCGGCGGGCGTCGCCCAGGTTGGCCGTCCAGTCCAGGCCGACGACGTCGGCGCCGATCGCGGCGATCTGTTCCAGCCAGATGCCGCCGCCCTTGGTGAAGACGATGACCGGGATCTGCTGGCCGTCGTGCTGGCGCTTCAGGCCGGCGACGACGCGGCGCGTGTATTCGAGGCTGAATTCCTGGAACACGCCGTCGGCGAGCACGCCGCCCCAGCTGTCGAAGATCATCGCGGCCTGCGCGCCGCACTCGATCTGCTGGTTCAGGTAGGCGGTGACGGCCTGCGCGTTGACGTCGAGGATGCGGTGCAGCAGGTCGGGGCGCGCGTACAGCATCTGCTTGACGACGCGGTAGTCGTCCGAGCCGGCGCCTTCGACCATGTAGCTGGCCAGCGTCCAGGGGCTGCCGGAGAAGCCGATCAGCGGCACGCGGCCGTTGAGCGCCTTGCGCAGCATCGTCACGGTGTCGAAGACGTAGCGCAGCTTGTCCAGGTCGGGCACCTGCAGCGCGGCGACCGAGGCTTCGTCACGCAGCGGGTGGGCGAAACGCGGGCCTTCGCCGGCGCCGAAGGACAGGCCCAGGCCCATCGCGTCGGGCACGACCAGGATGTCGGAGAACAGGATCGCCGCGTCCAGCGCGTAACGGTCCAGCGGCTGCAGCGTCACCTCGGTGGCGTACTGCGGGTTGGTGGCCAGACCCATGAAGCTGTTGCCCGCCTTCTCGCGCGTCGCGCGGTACTCCGGCAGGTAACGACCGGCCTGGCGCATCAGCCAGAGCGGCGTGTGGGTCGTGGGCTGGCGCAGGCACGCGCGCAGGAACTGGTCGTTTTGGAGGGGGGCGAACATCGGAGGATTATCGCCGGCCGGCCTGCGGCCGATTTGATCTCGGCTTGGTTCTCGTCAGCCTCGTCGGCCGCGGGCGCGCCACCGCGTGGCCACCGGCCGGCGTAGCATCGGGCGCCAACCAAGGAGGACACGATGGGTTTGACGAGGTGGATCGCCGCGATCGGTGTCGTGCTGGCCCTGTCGGGCTGCGGCTACAACGACTTCCAGCGCCTGGACGAGCAGGCCAAGTCGCGCTGGGCCGAGGTGCTCAACCAGTACCAGCGCCGCGCCGACCTGGTGCCCAACCTGGTGGCCACCGTCAAGGGCGAAGCGAACTTCGAGCAGGAGACGCTGACCCGTGTCGTCGAGGCGCGCGCGCGTGCGACCTCGATCCAGGCCACGCCCGAGCTGGTCGACAACCCCGAGGCCTTCCGCAAGTTCCAGGCGGCGCAGGGCGAGCTGTCGGGCGCGCTGTCGCGGCTGCTGATGGTCAGCGAGAACTACCCCAGCCTGCGCGCCAACCAGGGCTTCCAGGACCTGCGGGTGCAGCTCGAAGGCACCGAGAACCGCATCACCGTCGCGCGCAACCAGTACATCCAGGCGGTGCAGGAATACAACGTGCTGGCGCGCAGCTTCCCGAGCAACCTGACGGCGATGGTCTTCGGCTACGAGGTCAAGCCCAGCCTGCAGGTGCAGGACGAGGCGGCGATCAGCCGGCCGCCGGCGGTGAACTTCGAGAGCCCGGCCTCCCGGTGAGCGCCTGAGCATGCCGCGCCTGCTGCGCGCGCTGGCCCTGCTGCTGGCGCTGTTCGTGCCGGTGGTCTTCGCCCAGGGCGGGTTGAAGCCCGTGCCGGCGCTGACGGCGCGTGTCATCGACCAGACCGCGACGCTGGCGCCGGCGGCGCGTGACGCGCTGGAGGCCAGGCTCGCCGCCTTCGAGGCCGAGGCCGGGCCGCAGATCGTCGTGCTGATCGTGCCCGACACCGCGCCCGAGGACATCGCGGCCTACGCCTGGCGCGTGGCCGACCAGTGGAAGATCGGCCGGCGCGAGGTCGGCGACGGCGTGCTGGTGCTGGTGTCGATGGGCGACCGGCGCGTGCGCATCGAGGTCGCGCGCGCGCTCGAAGGCGCGATCCCCGACCTGGCAGCGCGCCAGATCATCGACCGCGCGATCCGGCCCGCGTTCCGCGAAGGCGACTACGCCGGCGGGCTGGAGGCTGGCGTCGACCAGCTGATCGCGCGCATCCGCGGCGAGAACCTGCCGCTGCCGGCCGCCGCCGGCCGCGGCGAGGACGGCACGCAGTTCGAGGACTGGGTGGTGCTGCTGTTCTTCGGCGTGCCGGTGATGGCCTCGGTGCTGTCCGGGGCGCTGGGGCGCAAGCTCGGCGTGCCGCTGACCGCGGCCATCGCCGGCGGCATCGCCTGGTGGGTGACGGCCAGCGTGCTGGTCGCGCTCGGTGTCGGCGTCGCGGCGCTGGTTTTCGCGCTGGTCTTCAGCGTCGCGTCGGCGCTGCGCCAGATCGGCGGCGGCTCCGGCCGTGGCGGCGGTGGCTGGGGCGGAGGCGGCGGCTTCGGCGGTGGCGGGTTCCGTGGCGGTGGCGGCGGCGGCGGTGGTTTCCGCTCCGGCGGCGGCGGCAGTTTCGGCGGCGGCGGCGCCTCGGGGGGCTGGTGATGGGTCTGGGACGTGCGTTGCGCCATCTGTTCGCCGACCACGGCGACGTGCGCCGGGTGCTCGACGATGCCGCGATGGCGCGCCTGGCCGAGCGCGTGCGGGCCAGCGAGGCGCGCCATTCGGGCGAGATCCGGCTGTGCGTCGAGGCCGGCCTGCCCTGGGGCTGGCTGCAGCGCCCGGTGCGCGAACGTGCGCTGGAGGTCTTCGCCGAACTGGGGGTCTGGGACACCGAGGCCAACAACGGCGTGCTGATCTACCTGCTGCTGGCCGACCATGCGATCGAGCTCGTCGCCGACCGTGGCGTGATGCGCCACGCGCCGGCCGGTCACTGGGACGGCGTCGTCGCGACGATGCGCGAAGCGTTCCGCGCCGGGCGTTTCGAGGACGGGCTGGCGCAGGCCGTCGACGCCGTCGACGCGCTGCTGGTGCGGCACTACCCGCTGGCCGAAGGCGAGGCCAACCCGAACGAGCTGCCCGACGCGCCGCACGTGCGCTGACGGCGGCGCGCCGGCCCGGCGCTAGAAGAAGTAGCGCGCGGTCAGCGTCGCGGTCCGGGGCGAGCCGAAGACGTTGCCGCCGGTCGCCCAGCCGAGGGTCTCGTAGTAGCGCCGGTCGAAGACGTTGTCGACGTTGAGCTGCAGGTCCAGCGCCGCGCTCGCCTGGTAGCCCGCGCTCAGGCCCCAGACCGCCCAGCCGCCCTGGCGGATGCGGCTGTCGTCGCTCGACACCACGCTGTTCTGCGCGTAGACCTTGGCGCCGACGCGCCAGCGCGAGAGTTCACCCGGCAGCCGGTAGCGCGTCGAGAGCTTGAACTGGTGGCGCGGCAGATCGCTGTCGTAGAGCCGGCCGATGTTGGCGGCGCTGCTGTCCTGCGTGTACTTGGCGGCAGCGTAGGTGTAGCCGGCGGTCAGTTGCCAGGCCGGGGTCAGCGCGCCGCTGAGCTCCATCTCGACGCCCTTGCTCTCGACCTCCCCCGACGCGCGCTTGCAGTAGCCCAAGCTGCTGCCGGGGCAGGGGTTGGGACCGTCGAGGTCGTCGGTGGCGCGGTTGCGCTGCTCGATCAGGAAGACGGCGAGGCTGGCGTTGAGCCGGCCGTCGAGGTACTCGCCCTTCACCCCGAGCTCGTAGTTGCGGCCGGTGATCGGGTCGAGCAGCTGGCCGTCGCGGTCGCGGCTGGACTGGGGTTCGAAGATCTCGGTCCAGCTGGCGTAGGCCGAGTGGCGTGCATCGATCTCGTAGACCAGCCCGGCGTACGGGGTGAACTCGTCGTCGACCTCGTAGCCCGTGCCCGCGCCGTGGTTGCGGAACTCGTAGGCGCTCAGCCGCGCGCCGAGCACCAGCTTCAGCGGGTCGGCGAGCTGCAGCCGCGTCGCCGCGTAGAGCGCCTTCTGGCGCGTCGTGTACGAGTAGCGCCACAGCGACATGTCGATGTCGGGCTCGGCGACCGCCGAGGCGTCCCAGTCGTAGGGGTCGACCACGGGACCGTCGGCGCTCCAGGCGTAGTCGGCCCAGCCGCCCCAGTTGCGGTTGTCGTAGCGGCGGTAGCTGGCGCCGAGCACGAACTCGTGGCGCCGGCCCCAGAGCTCGAACGGCCCCTGCAGCGAGGCGTCGTAGCTGTCCTGCCGGTTGTCGAGGCGGTAGTGCTGGGTGTCCTGGTGCAGCACGCCGTCGATGCGGCTCAGGTTGGAGAACACCATGTCCTGTTCGGGGCGCTTCCAGGTGGCGGCCAGTCGCACCTGCCAGCCACCGGCGAAGCGGTGCTCGAGTTCGGCGAAGGCGGTGTTGTCGGTCTGGTGCCAGTAGTCGAAGTCGTTGGCGTAGTTGCTCGAACGGGACAGGCCCGGCAGGAAGCTGCCGTCGGCCGCGGTCGGCAGGCCGGGGATGAAGCCGTCGTTGTCCACCTTGCGGTGGTACAGCCCGAGGGTCGCCGTCGTGGCCGGCGTCAGGTCGGCATCGACGATGGCGTAGAAGAGGTGGTTGCGGTCGTGCGCGGTGTCGTAGAAACGATCCCTGTCCTGCGCGCTGACGACGGCGCGGCCGCGCAGCGAGCCGGCCTCGTTCAGCGGCCCGCTGACGTCCACCACGCCGCGCTTGTCGTTCCAGCGGCCCAGGCTCAGGCCGACGCTGCCCTGGAACTCGTCGGTCGGGCGCTTGCGCACGAGGTTGATCGCGGCCGACGGCGTGCCGGCGCCGGTGGTCAGGCCGGTGGCGCCGCGCACGACCTCGACGCGGTCATAGATGTCCAGCGCGTCGTTGTCGGCGTTGAAGGTGCCATTGGCCCCGGTGCTGGTCGGCAGGCCGTCGATCAGCAGGTTGGAGACGGCGAAGCCGCGCGCGCTGAAGCTGCCCGACTCGCCGGCGTAGTAGCCCTTCTGCATCGTCAGGCCGGTGACGCTGCGCACCGCGTCGTCCAGCGTCGTCAGGTTCTGGTCCTCGATCTGGCTGCGGGTCAGCACGCTGACCGACTGCGGCGTTTCGCGCACCGACATCGGCAGCTTCGTCGCGGTGTTCATGCGGCGCGTGGTGTAGGAGCCGCTGCCTTCGGTGGCGCCGTTGTCGGCGCTGGCGCGTGCCGTCAGCGCCGGCAGGCTTTGCCCGGCAGCGGCTTCGCTGCCGCCCGCCGGGGGTGCCTCGCGCAGCACGTAGCCCGCCGGGCCGAGAGACAGGGCCTGAAGTCCGGTGCCGTCGAGCAGCAGGCGCAGGCCGTCGGCCGCGCTGTGCTGCCCCTGCAGGCCGCGCGTGCGGCGTGCACCCAGCAGCGCCGGGTCGGCGCTGACGCTCACCCGGGCCGCTGCGGCGAACGCGGGCAGCGCGGCGCCCAGCGGGCCGGCGGGCACCTGGAAGTCGTGGATGGCCGCGTCGGCGGTCGCCTGCGTCCTTGCCTGGGCGTGGGCGGCGGGGATCGCCGAGGGCATCGCGCCCAGCGCGAGCGCGGTGGCGCAAGCGCCTGCGGCGCGGCTCAGGGGCATGGCGCCGGGCCGGCGGCGCGTCTGCGCGCGGCGGCTGCGGGGTCCTGGGGTCATGGAGTTTCCTTCGCTGTAGTCGCTGTCCGGCAATGAGCTGCCATCGAACAGGACACGCGAACGGGCCGAAAGGGGCCAGGCGGGCGGTTTCAGCGTGGGCCGCGAGGGGCCACGGTGATCCAGTAGCGCGTGCGTTCGAGGACACGCACCGGCAGCAGCCGGGCGAGGTTGTCCAGCACGGCGTCGGTGTCGTTCAGCATGAAGGCGCCGCTCAGGCGCAGCCCGGCCACGGCGGGCTCGCAGCGGATCCAGCCTGGCCGGTAGCGCGACAGTTCGGCGAGGAACTCGTCCAGCCGCAGGTCTTCGACGGCCAGCACGCCGCGCGCCCAGAGTGCCCCGTCGGCGGGGGGCGGCACGCGGGGTGCGCACCGCGTGACGGTCGAAGTCGGCCTGTTCGCCGGCCTGCAGGCGGCCGGGCGCGCCGCCGTCACGCGGCGCGATCTCCACCGCGCCGGCCAGCACGGCGACGCGGCACCGATCGTCGAGCATCCGGACCGTGAAACGCGTTCCGACCGCCCGCACGCGCCCGGCGTCGACGTCGACGACGAAGGGCCGTGGCGGCTGCTGCGGGTCGCGTGCGGTCTCGACGAGCAGCGCGCCGGCGTGCAACTGCAGCCGGCGCAGCTCGGGGCCGAAGTGCGCGTCGGCGGCGCTGGCGGTGTCCAGCACCATGCGGCTGCCGTCGGCCAGCGTCCATTCGCGCCATTCGCCGGTCGCCGTGGTGTAAGCGGCCGAAGTGCGCGACGCGGCGGGCAGCATCTGCCAGCCCAGCCAGCCGGCGCCCGGGGCTGCGATGAGCAGCGCCAGCGTGCGCAGCTGGCGCCGGCGCTGCGGCCGCGCGAGCGTCGGCCGCGCCAGCGCTGCGGGCACGGCGGCCGCCTGGCGGCTGACCAGCAGGGCGCGCTGCCATGCGAGTTCGTGTGCCGGGGCCTGGGCACGCCAGGCCTCGAGTGCGTCGTGCTCGGACGGACTCGCCTTGCCGTCGTTCAGGCGCACGTACCACTCGGCCGCCTGCATCGCCACGTCGCGTGTCAGCACGCGGTCCGGCGGGGGGCTCACCGGGGCACCCCAAGGCCTGCGGCCGATCCCGCCACGCGGGAAGGAGCCCCTGACAAGCCCTGAGGGTGTCTCATGCCGCCAGCAGGATGCATTCGGCCATCGCCTGGGCCATGTAGCGCTTCACCGAACGCAGGCCGACGCCCAGTTCCTCGGCGATCTCGGCGTAGCTCAGGCCCTCGACCTGGGCCAGCACGAAGACCGTGCGCACCTTGGGCGGCAGGCCGTCGAGCATCGTGTCGACCTCCTGCAACGCTTCCAGCATGAGCAGCCGCTGCTCCGGCGAGGGCTGATGGTCCGCCGGCAGCGCCGCGAGGGCCTGCAGGTAGGCCGCTTCCAGCGACTGGCGGCGCAAGTGGTTGAGCAGCAGTCGCCGGGCGACGGTGGCCAGGTAGGCCCGCGGTTCGCGCAGCGCACCGACCTCGGCCGCCGACGGCGTGCACAGCAGGCGCGCGAAAGTGTCCTGGGCCAGATCCGCGGCCTCGAAGGCATTGCCCAGCTTGCGCCAGAGCCAGCCGTGCAGCCAGCCATGGTGCTCGCGGTACAGGCCGGCGAGCTCTTGGTGTGGGGGGCTCAGGACCTGGGACATGCGGGGTGAGCTGAGGTCAATGGTCGGGAATGCGAAGCGTTCGCATCTGATTCTAAGGGCCCCCAGCCCCCGCGGCGGGTTCAGCCGACGGCGCTGCGGGCGCGGCCGCCCTGCCAGTCGGCCAGCGGCCCGTCCAGCGCCGCGCCGCGGCGTACGGCCGTCATCTCCGCGACGATCGCCAGCGCGATCTCCGGCGGCGTGCGGCCGCCGAGGTTCAGGCCGACCGGGCCGTGCAGGCGCGCGATCTGCGCCTCGTCGAGCTCGAAATCGAGCAGTCGCCTGCGGCGCGCGTCGTTGTTGCGCCGCGAGCCGAGCGCGCCGACGTAGAAGGCCGGCGTCTTCAGCGCTTCCATCAGCGCCAGGTCGTCGAGCTTGGGGTCGTGGGTCAGCGCGACGACGGCGGTGTGCGCGTCGGGGCGCATCTCGACGACGAGGTCGTCGGGCATCGTGCGCGACAGCAGGACGCCGGGCAGCGCGTCCCAGCCTTCGCGGTATTCCTCGCGCGGGTCGCAGACGGTGACGGCGTAGTCCAGCAGCAGCGCCATCTGCGCCAGGTAGCGCGAGAGCTGGCCGGCGCCGATGACGATCAGCCGCAGGCGTGGGCCGTGCACCGTCGCCAGCGTCGTGCCGTCGAAACGCAGCGTGTCGCCTTCGCGTGCCGGCTCCAGCGTGACTCGCCCGCTGCCCAGGTCCAGCCGGCGCCTGACCAGCGCATGCTGTTCGACGGCCGCCAGCAACTCGGGCAGCGCCGAAGCCTCGGACAGCGGCTCGAGCACGATCTCGACGCTGCCGCCGCAGGGCAGGCCGAAGCGCTGCGCCTCGTCGGCGCTGACGCCGTAGCGTGTGACGGCCGGCATGCCCGACGCCAGTTCGCCGGCACGCATGCGCGAGATCAGATCGTCCTCGATGCAGCCGCCCGACACCGAGCCGGCGACCTGGCCGTCGTCGCGCAGCGCCATCAGCGAGCCCGGTGGACGCGGCGAGCTGCCCCAGGTGCGCACGACGGTGGCGAGCACGACCTGCCGCCCGGCGCGCTGCCATGCGAGCGCGCTGCGAAGCACCTCGACGTCCACGCCCTGCGTCACGCGTGTTCCGCGGTTGGAGCCGCCAGCGTGCGGGCGGCGCCGGGGTCGCTTGTCGCGGCCGTCCCGCGTCGGGAGCGCATCGGGCTCAGATCGGCTTCAGCGGGCCGTCGAAACGTTCGAGCAGCGGCGGGTGGCCCAGCGGCGGGAACTCGATCTTCGCCTCGGGCACCTTGCGGTCGGGGATGCGGTCGAGCAGGTCGCGGATCAGGCGCAGCCGGCCGATGCGCTGGTCGTTGAAGTCGACCAGCGTCCACGGTGCGTGCGCGGTGTGCGTGGCCTTCAGCATCAGGTCGCGCGCGTGGCCGTACTCGGCGTAACGCGTGCGCGCCTGCAGGTCCACCGGCGAGAGCTTCCAGCGCTTCAGCGGGTCGGCCAGGCGGTCGGCGAAACGCAGTTCCTGGCGCTCCTGGTCGACGGTGAGCCAGTACTTCAGCAGCAGGATGCCGTCGTCGACGAGCAGCTTCTCGAACACCGGCGCCTGCTTCAGGAAGGCCTTGGCCTGGGCTTCGCTGCAGTAGCCCATCACGCGTTCGACGCCGGCGCGGTTGTACCAGCTGCGGTCGAAGAGCACGATCTCGCCGGCCGCCGGCAGGTGCGCGACATAACGCTGGAAGTACCACTGCGTCGCCTCGCGCTCGGTCGGCTTGGGCAGCGCGACGGTGCGGCACTGGCGCGGGTTCAGCGTCGAGGCGATGGCCGAGATCACCCCGCCCTTGCCGGCGGTGTCGCGGCCCTCGATCAGCACCAGCAGGCGCTTGCCGGTGTGCTGCAGCCAGCGCGCCAGGTCGTTGAGCTGCAGTTCCAGCGGTTCGAGCTGCGCCAGGTAGTCGGCCTTCGAGATCTTGCCGTTGGTGCCGTCGCCGTGCTTGGTCTTCTTGCTCATGGGCCGATGATGCGCCCGGCATGCGGCCAATGAAAAGGCCGCCGGCGCTGTCGCGCGGGCGGCCCGTCGTGCGGACGTCGCAGCTTACTTGCGGCGCAGCTTCTGGATCGCGGCGATCTGCGCGGCCATGGCCGCGAACTCGCTCTGCGCCTTCGCCAGGTCGATGTCGCTCTTGGCGTTGCGCATCGCTTCCTCGGCCAGGCGCTTGGCCTCGGTGGCCTTGGCCTCGTCGAGGTCGTGGCCGCGGATGGCCGTGTCGGCGAGCACCGTCACGACGTTGGGCTGCACTTCCAGGATGCCGCCGGCGACGAAGACGAACTCCTCCTCGCCGTTGTCGGCGCGCTCGATGCGCACCGCGCCCGGCTTGATGCGGGTGATCAGCGGCGTGTGGCGCGGCAGGATGCCGAGCTCGCCGTTCTCGCCCGGCAGCGCGACGAACTTGGCCTCGCCCGAGAAGATGCTCTCCTCGGCAGAGACGACGTCGACGTGAATGGTCTTGGCCATGGGGGTCCTCGGATGGAAGAAAAGTCAGGAAGCGGCGGGGCGCCCGGCGCCCCGGAGCCCGCTTACTGCAGCTTCTTCGCCTTCTCGAACGCCTCGTCGATCGTGCCGACCATGTAGAAGGCCTGCTCCGGCAGGTGGTCGCACTCGCCGTTGACGATCATCTTGAAGCCGCGGATCGTTTCCTTCAGCGGCACGTACTTGCCCGGCGTGCCGGTGAACACTTCGGCGACGTGGAAGGGCTGCGACAGGAAACGCTGGATCTTGCGGGCGCGGGCGACGGCCAGCTTGTCTTCCGGCGACAGCTCGTCCATGCCCAGGATCGCGATGATGTCGCGCAGTTCCTTGTAGCGCTGCAGCGTGGCCTGCACCGCACGCGTCGTGCTGTAGTGCTCCTCGCCGACGACGTTCGGGTCGATCTGGCGCGAGGTCGAGTCCAGCGGGTCGACGGCGGGGTAGATGCCCAGCGCGGCGATGTCACGCGACAGCACGACGGTGGCGTCCAGGTGGGCGAAGGTCGTGGCCGGCGACGGGTCGGTCAGGTCGTCCGCAGGGACGTACACGGCCTGGATCGAGGTGATCGAGCCGACCTTGGTCGACGTGATGCGCTCCTGCAGGCGGCCCATTTCCTCGGCCAGCGTCGGCTGGTAGCCCACCGCCGACGGCATGCGGCCCAGCAGCGCGGACACTTCGGTGCCGGCCAGCGTGTAGCGGTAGATGTTGTCGACGAAGAACAGCACGTCACGGCCTTCGTCACGGAACGCCTCGGCCATCGTCAGGCCGGTCAGCGCCACGCGCAGACGGTTGCCCGGCGGCTCGTTCATCTGGCCGTAGACCATCGCCACCTTCGACTCGGACAGGTTCTCCTGCACGACGACGTTGGAGTCCGACATCTCGTGATAGAAGTCGTTGCCCTCGCGGGTGCGCTCACCGACGCCGGCGAACACGGACAGACCCGAGTGCGCCTTGGCGATGTTGTTGATGAGCTCCATCATGTTGACGGTCTTGCCGACGCCGGCGCCGCCGAACAGGCCGACCTTGCCGCCCTTGGCGAACGGGCAGATCAGGTCGATGACCTTGATGCCGGTTTCCAGCAGCTCCTGCGACGGCGACAGCTCGTCGTAGGCCGGGGCCTTGCGGTGGATCGTCGCGGTGTGGGTCTGGTCGACCGGGCCGCGCTCGTCGATCGGGTTGCCGAGCACGTCCATGATGCGGCCCAGCGTCGCCTTGCCGACCGGCACGGTGATGCCGGCGCCGGTGTCGGTGACCATCAGGCCGCGGCGCAGGCCGTCCGACGAGCCGAGCGCGATGGTGCGCACGACGCCGTCGCCGAGTTGTTGCTGAACTTCCAGCGTCAGCGGCGAGCCTTCGAGCTTCAGTGCGTCGAAGATCTTGGGCATCTGGTCGCGCGGGAACTCCACGTCCACGACGGCGCCGATGCACTGAACGATCTTGCCTTGTGCCATTTTGAGCTTCCTTCGATTCGTATCTTTAGACGGCGGCGGCGCCACCCACGATTTCCGACAGTTCCTTCGTGATCGCGGCCTGGCGGGTCTTGTTGTAGACGAGCTTGAGCTCGGCGATCAGGTTGCCGGCGTTGTCCGTGGCGGCCTTCATCGCGACCATGCGCGCGCTCTGCTCGCTGGCCATGTTCTCGGCCACGGCCTGGTAGACCAGCGCCTCGATGTAGCGCGTGAGCAGCTCGTCGATGACCACCGACGCCTCGGGCTCGTAGATGTAGTCCCAGGCGTAGGCCTTCTTCTCGGTGGCGGTCTGCTCCAGGCGCGACGGCGCCAGCGGCAGCAGCGGCTCGACCATCGGCTCCTGCTTCATCGTGTTGATGAACTTCGTGTAGCAGAGATGCACTTCGTCGATCTCGCCGGCCACGAAGGCGTCGAGCATGACCTTGACCGGGCCGATCAGCTTCTCGAGCTGCGGCGCGTCGCCGAGCTGGATCGCGTGGCCGATGACCTGCGCGCCGATCCGGTTCAGGAAGCCGAAGCCCTTGTTGCCGATCGCCACCGTCGCGATCGAGCCGCCGGCCGCCTGCACGTCCTTCATCTTCTGCGTGACGGCACGCAGGATGTTGGTGTTCAGGCCGCCGCACAGACCCTTGTCGGTGGTCACGACGATGAAGCCGACCTTCTTCGTCGTGCCGCCGGCGCGCAGGTAGGGCGACTTGTATTCAGGATTGGCTTCCGACAGGTGCGCAGCGATGTTGCGCACCTTGTCGGCGTACGGGCGCGCAGCGCGCATGCGCTCCTGCGCCTTGCGCATCTTGGACGCGGCGACCATTTCCATGGCCTTGGTGATCTTCTTGGTGTTCTCCACCGATTTGATCTTGCCGCGAATCTCTTTTCCGACTGCCATGTGGCACTCCAGTCAAGCGGACGCCGCAGAACCGGCCGAAGCCGGTCCGGCGGCGACGCCCCGAAGCCCCGCAACGGCCCGTTGCGGGCCGAAGGGACAGACGCCGAAGGCGCTCCGGGGGCGGGCCATGTTCAGGCGAAGGACTTCTTGAACGCGGCGATCGCGCCGGCCAGCTCTTCCTCGGCGGCCTTGTCCATCGCCTTGTCGTTCTCGAGCTTGGCCAGCAGCGCGGCGTGGCTCGACTTCAGGTGCTGGTGCAGGCCGTGTTCGAAGGCCAGAACCTTCTTAACGTCGATGTCGTCCAGGTAGCCCTTGTTCGCGGCGTACAGCGTCGCGGCCATCAGGCTGATCGGCAGCGGCGAGTACTGGGCCTGCTTCAGCAGTTCGGTCACGCGCGCGCCGCGGTCGAGCTGCTTGCGGGTGGCAGCGTCGAGGTCGGAGGCGAACTGCGCGAACGCGGCCAGTTCACGGTACTGCGCCAGGTCGGTACGGATGCCGCCCGACAGGCTCTTGATCAGCTTGGTCTGCGCGGCGCCACCGACGCGCGACACCGAGATGCCGGCGTTGATCGCGGGACGGATGCCGGCGTTGAACAGGCTGGTTTCCAGGAAGATCTGGCCGTCGGTGATCGAGATCACGTTCGTCGGCACGAAGGCGGACACGTCGCCGGCCTGCGTCTCGATGATCGGCAGCGCGGTCAGCGAACCGGTCTTGCCCTTGACCTCGCCCTTCGTGAAGGCCTCGACGTAGTCGGCGTTCACGCGAGCGGCGCGCTCGAGCAGGCGGCTGTGGAGATAGAACACGTCGCCGGGGAAGGCTTCGCGGCCCGGCGGGCGGCGCAGCAGCAGCGAGACCTGGCGGTAGGCGACGGCCTGCTTGGACAGATCGTCGTAGATGATCAGGGCGTCCTGGCCGCGGTCGCGGAAGTACTCGCCCATCGTGCAGCCGGAGTAGGCCGACACGTATTGCATCGCCGCCGATTCCGACGCCGAGGCCGCGACGACGATGGTGTAGTCCATCGCGCCGGCTTGTTCCAGGGAGCGCACCACGTTCTTGATCGACGAAGCCTTCTGGCCGATCGCGACGTAGATGCAGGTCATGTTCTGACCCTTCTGGTTGATGATCGTGTCGATCGCCACCGCGGTCTTGCCGGTCTGGCGGTCGCCGATGATCAGCTCGCGCTGGCCACGGCCGATCGGCACCATCGAGTCGATCGACTTCAGGCCGGTCTGCACCGGCTGGTCGACGGACTTGCGGGCGATGACGCCCGGCGCGACCTTCTCGATGACGTCGGTCATCTTGGCGTTGATCGGGCCCTTGCCGTCGATCGGCTGGCCGAGCGCGTTGACGACGCGGCCGATCAGCTCGGGGCCGACCGGCACCGACAGGATCTGGCCCGTGCACTTGACGGTGTCGCCTTCGGAGATGTGCTCGTACTCGCCCAGAATCACCGCGCCGACGGAGTCGCGCTCGAGGTTCAGAGCCAGGCCGTAGGTCGGCTGGCCGCTCGCGGTGGGCGGGAACTCCAGCATTTCGCCGGCCATCACCTCGGACAGGCCGTGAACGCGGCAGATGCCGTCGGTCACCGAGACGACCGTACCCTGGTTGCGGATGTCGGTCGAGACGCCAAGGCCTTCGATGCGGCTCTTGATCAGCTCGGAAATTTCAGCGGGATTCAGGTTCATAGGTTCTCCTCGAAGGGCGCACGCTCGACGGCTGTCAGGCGGTCAGGGCGGCCTTCATCTGTTCGAGACGGGCGCGGACCGAGGTGTCGAGCACCTCGTCGCCGACGACGACACGCACGCCGCCGATCAGCTCCGGGTCGACTTCGACGTGCGCGTTCAGCTTGCGGCCGAAGCGCTTCTCGAGCGAGGCCGTGACCTCGGCGAGCTGCGCGCCGTCGAGCGGGAACGCGCTGTAGACCGTCGCGTCGGAGACGCCGCCGGAAGCGTTGACCAGGGTGCGGAACTGCGCCGCGACCTCGGCCAGCGCCACGAGGCGGCCGTTTTCGATGACGGTGCGCAGCAGGTTGGCCGCGCGCGGGTCGAGCGCCTGGCCGACGACGCCGGCGATGACGTCGTAGACCTGCGAGGCCGGCACCTTCGGGTGGTCGGCGAACTGGCGCAGTTCGGCGTTGCCCGCCACGGCGGCCAGCGCGTCGATCTGCGGCGCCAGCGCCGCGGCATCGCTGCCGGCGGCCTGGAACAGCGCTTCGGCGTACGGCCGGGCGATCGTCGCGAGCTCTGCCATGTCAGAGCTCCGCCTTCAGGCGCGACAGCAGCTCGGCGTGAACGCCGGGATTCACTTCGCGACGCAGGATCTGCTCGGCGCCCTTGACGGCCAGCCCGGCGACCTGCTCGCGCAGCGCCTCACGGGCCTTCACGGCTTCCTGCTCGGCTTCGGCTCGCGCCGCAGCGATGATCTTGGCCCCTTCCTCGGTGGCACGCCCCTTGGCTTCCTCGATCATCTGCTGCGCGAGACGCTCGGCGTCGGCGAGACGCTTCTGGGCATCGTTGCGCGCAGCCGAGAGTTGCTGCTCGACGCGCTGGTTCGCAGCCGCCAGATCGGACTTGGCCTTGTCGGCCGCCGACAGACCGTCGGCGATCTTGGCGGCGCGCTCGTCGAGCGCCTTGACGATCGGCGGCCAGACGAATTTCATCGTGAACCCGACCAGGATCAGGAACACGATCATCTGGATGATCAGTGTCGCGTTGATGCTCACTTTGTGTCCTCGAAACGCTTGTGGCGAAAAACGGCTGCCTCGCGCTGAGCCGTCCGATTCGCGGCGATCAGGCCGCGTGCCGGATTACTTCGCCAGGGCGGCGATCTGGCCGAGGAACGGGTTGGCGGTGGTGAACCACAGCGCGATACCCGTGCCGATGATGAACGAGGCGTCGATCAGGCCGACCAGCAGGAACATCTTGGTTTGCAGTTCACCCATCAGCTCGGGCTGACGCGCGGCCGATTCCAGGTACTTGCTGCCCATGACGCCGATACCGATACAGGCGCCGGCGGCGCCGAGACCGATGATCAGGCCGGCGGCGAGAGCGACGAGACCGATGAGTTCCATGATGACTCCTTGCTAAATGCGAAAGTGGAGAAAGGGGAAGAAGGGGCAGGAACTGCCCCGGGGCAAACCGTCAGTGCGAGTCGTGCGCCTGACCGACGTACACCAGCGTCAGCATCATGAACACGAACGCTTGCAGCGTGATGATCAGGATGTGGAAGATGGCCCACACCGTCCCGGCCACGATGTGCAGCAGGGACAGCGCCAGACCGCTGGCGGAAAGGGTGAACGCACCGCCGAGCAGCGCGATCAGCAGGAAGATCAGCTCGCCGGCGTACATGTTGCCGAACAGCCGCATGCCGTGCGAAACCGTCTTCGCGACGAACTCGACGAGCTGCATCGCGAGGTTGACGATGCCCAGCAGCACGGCGAACAGCGGGTTCTTGCTCGTGCCGAACGGAGCGGTGACGAGCTCGTGCGCCCAGCCGCCCAGGCCCTTGATCTTCAGGTTGTAGTACAGGCACAGCAGCAGCACGGTGCCCGACAGCGCCATCGTGATCGACAGGTCGGCGGTCGGCACGACACGCAGGTAGGCCTCGGGGTTGCCGCTGGCGGTCTGCCACAGCCAGGGCAGCAGGTCGACCGGCAGCAGGTCCATCGCGTTGAGCATGAACACCCAGACGAAGACCGTCAGCGCCAGCGGCGCGACGAACTTGCGGCTCTGGGCGTTGTGGACGATGTCCTTGGCCTGGTTGTCGACCATCTCGACGAGCATCTCGACGGCGGCCTGGAAGCGGCCCGGAACGCCCGAGGTGGCCTTGCGCGCCGCCATCCACAGCAGGCCGCAGGTCAGGATGCCCAGCGTGACGGCGAAGAACACCGAGTCGAGGTTGATGACCGAGAAGTCGACGACCCCGGTCTGGTGACCGGTCTGCGCGTGGTGCAGGTGGTGGACGATGTACTCGCCCGCGGTCGGCGCGTGTCCTGCGGTTCCTTCGGCTGCCATGTTCTGGTCGTCCCGTGTCGTCGTGTCAGCGGCCGCGCCACAGGAGCGCGACCCAGTATGTCTTGATGCACAGCACCAGGCTCGCCAGCAATGCCGGCCAGTTCAGGTCCTGCACGAGCTTCGGCGCCAGCATCAGCATGGCGACCGAGACCGCGATCTTCACCGACTCCCACAACATGAAGCTGACGACACCGGCGCCGGGCGACATGCTGCTGAATCGGCTGGTCGCACCGCGCGCCATCAGGGCGCTCGGCAGGACCACGGTGGCGGCGCCGTAAAGCGCCGACCATCCGGCTGCCAGGCGGCCCGTGATCGTCGCTGCGAGCAGCGCGACCACCACGCCGACCACCACCTGCGCAAGGATCACCCGCCACGGAGACAGCAGCGGGTTCTTCTGGCGCAGGGCACGAGCTTGCTCGCGGGTCAGCGGCTTGAAGGCAGCCAGGGCTGCCGCGTCATCGTCCTCCCAAGGGTCGGCCTGCAATTTACGGTCGATCGCCATGGTGAGTCGGGGGATGCGGACAGCAAAGCCGGCGCATTATACGGATAAACCCCGGTCAAGTCGGAACACCCGGAAACGCTGTAAGGCGGCCCTTCGGCAGGCCGGGTCGGCGCCCTCGGGCGCGCGGGCGCTGGCGGACAATCGGGGCCCTTCGGCGCCTGCTGCGCCCCACTCGACGGCCCGGCCGTCGGCCCGTCATCCGATGCTGCTCCTGCGCCCGCTGCTGACCCTCGCCGCCTTTGTCCTCGCGCTGGCCGCGCCGCCCGTCTCGGCGGCCCCCGGCGCGGTCGTGACGACCCCCCAGGTGCGGGCCGAACTCGTCGTCCACGCGCCCGAGGGCCTGGGGGCCGGCCGGCCGATGGCGCTGGGCCTGCTGCTGCGCCACCAGCCCGGCTGGCACAGCTACTGGAAGAACCCGGGTGACTCGGGCCTGCCGACGACCTTCGCCTGGACGCTGCCCGAAGGCGCTGCCGCCGGCGACATCCGCTGGCCGACGCCGCAGCGCCTGCCGGTGGGGCCGCTGATGAACTTCGGCTACGACGGCACGCTGCTGCTGCCGGTGCCGCTCGCGATCGCCGACGGCTTCAAGGCCGAGCGTCTCGACGTCACGCTGCACGCCGAGTGGCTGGTCTGCAAGGAGGTCTGCATCCCCGAGTCGGGCGACTTCGTGCTGTCGCTGCCGCGCGAGCAGGCGATCGCGGCGCATGCCGCCGAGTTCGCCGCCGCCGAGGCCGCGCGGCCGGTGCCGGCCGCCGGCGCGACGGCCAGCGCCCGCATCGACGGCCAGGCCGTCGTCGTCGAGATCCAGGGCCTGCCGGCCGACTGGCAGGGCGCCGCGCTCGACGTGCTGCCGGCCACCGCCGGCGCGCTGCGCAACGCCGCCGTGCCGCAGGCCTCGTGGTCGGGCTCGACCTGGACCGCGCGGCTGGAGATCGACGCGCAGCGCACCGAGGCGCCGCCGGCGCTGGAGCTGGTGCTGGTGCGCGACGGCGTGCCGGCCGGGCTGGAGCTCACGGCCGCCGTCGCCGGCGCCTGGCCGCCGGTGGCCGAGGCCGGGGCGGGCGCCGAAGCCGTGGCCCCGCCGGCCGCGCCGCCGGCCGACACCTCCCTGGCGCTGGCGCTCGCGCTGGCCTTCGGCGGCGGCCTGATGCTGAACCTGATGCCCTGCGTCTTCCCGGTGCTGTCGCTGAAGGTGCTGGGCTTCGCCGCCCACGCGCACGACCGCGCCAAGCTGCTCGCCGGCGGCCTGGCCTATACGGCGGGCGTCGTCGCCTCCTTCGTCGCGCTGGCCGGCCTGCTGCTGGCGCTGCGCGCCGGCGGCGAGCAGCTCGGCTGGGGCTTCCAGCTGCAGCAGCCGGGTGTCGTCGCGGCGCTGGCCCTGCTGTTCACGCTGATCGGCCTGAACCTGGCCGGCGTCTTCGAGTTCGGCTCGGTGCTGCCGTCGTCCTGGGCGGCGGCGCGCGCGCGCCATCCGCTGGTCGACTCGCTGCTGACCGGCGTGCTCGCCGTCGCCGTCGCCTCGCCGTGCACGGCGCCGTTCATGGGCGCCTCGCTCGGCGTCGCGGTGACGCTGCCGCCGGCGCAGGCGCTGACGGTCTTCGCCGCGCTGGGTCTGGGCATGGCCGCGCCCTATCTGCTGGCCAGCGCCTGGCCGCGGCTGGCCGGCGCGCTGCCGCGCCCGGGCGTCTGGATGGCGCACTTCAAGGTCGTGATGGCCTTCCCGATGTTCGCCACCGTGGTCTGGCTGGTCTGGGTGCTGGGCCAGCAGACGGGCATCGACGGTGCCGCGGCGCTGCTGGCGCTGCTCGTGGCGCTGGCCTTCGCCGCCTGGGCCTTCGGCTCGCGTTCGCTCGGCGTGCGGGCACGCACCGGCTTCGGCCTGCTGGCGCTGGCGCTGTTCGGCGCGACGCTGGCCTGGGCGCTGCCGGCCTGGCGCGAGGCGCCGCCGGCGGCCACCGCTGCCGTCGAAGCCGACTGGCAGCCCTGGAGCGCCGAGCGTGCCGCGCAGGCGCTGGCCGAGGGCAAACCGGTGTTCGTCGACTTCACCGCCGCCTGGTGCGTGACCTGCCAGGTCAACAAGCGCACGACGCTGGCGCGCGACGAGGTGCTGGCCGAGTTCCGCGCCCGCGGCGTCGTGCTGCTGCGCGCCGACTGGACGCGCCGCGACGCCGCGATCACCGCCGAACTGGCGCGCCTGGGCCGCAGCGGCGTGCCGGTCTACGCGCTGTACACGCCGGGGGGCGGCGCGCCGCGGGTGCTGAGCGAGATCCTCAGCCCGGCCGAGGTGCGCGAGATGCTGGCCGAGCTGCCGGGCGTGTCGCCGGTGGTTTCGGGCGCGCCGGCCTGATCAGGGCAGCCGCGTGTAGCGCGCGGCCAGCGCCTCGAACGGCGCCGGATCGAGTTCACGCTCCAGCTCGTCGCCGAGGATCGTGGCCACCACGCCGGCCAGGCGGCCGGCCTCGGCGGCGTCCAGGAACAGCAGGCGCGAGCGCCGCGCCAGCACGTCCTCGACCGTGCGCGCCGCCTCGTGGCGGGCGGCGAAACGCACCATCGCCTCGCTGAGGCCGCCGTCGCCGTCGCGCCAGAGCCAGTGCTCCGCACCCGGCAGCCCACGCAGCGCCGCCGCTTCGCTGCCGTAGAGGTGTTCACCCGGCGGCGCCGTCAGCGAGCGCCCGGGTGCCGCGCCGACGAGCTGCAGCCGTGCCGTCGCGCCGGCCGGCCGGCGCGGCAGCAGGCCTTGCGCCATGCAGCGGTCGAGCACGTCCTCGGCCATCGCGCGGTAGGTCGTCCACTTGCCGCCGGTGACGGTGACCAGGCCGCTGGGCGACACCAGCACCGTGTGCTCGCGCGACAGCGCCTTGGTGTCGCCGGCTTCGCCGTCGTGCCGCACCAGCGGGCGCAGGCCGACCCAGACCGAACGCACGTCCTCGCGCCGCGGCGCCTGCTGCAGATAGCGCGCGCTCTCGCGCAGGATGAAGTCGACCTCGGCCGGGAAGGGCTGCGGCTCGCGCGCCAGGTCCTCGCGCGGCGTGTCGGTCGTGCCGAGGATCAGCTTGCCCAGCCAGGGCACGGCGAAGAGCACGCGCCCGTCGGCGGTCTTGGGCACCAGCAGCGCGTGCGTGCCGGGCAGGAATCGCCTGTCGACGACCAGGTGCACACCCTGGCTCGGCGCGACCAGCGGCTTGCGCGGCGCGGCGCCGGCCTCGCGGTCCAGCTCGCGCAGCGTGTCGACCCAGACGCCGGCGGCGTTGACGACGCAGCGCGCCGACAGCGTCGCCTCGGCGCCGGTCTCGGCGTCGCGCACGACGACGCCGTGCACGCGGCCGTCGCGGCGCTGCAGCGCGACGGCGGCGCAGTGGTTCAGCACGACCGCGCCGCGTGCGGCCGCGGTGCGCGCCAGCAGCACGGCGTAGCGGGCGTCGTCGAACTGGCCGTCCCAGTATTTGACGCCGCCCCAGAGCCCGCGGGGCTGCACGCCGGGCAGCAGCGTGCGCACCTGCCCGCTGCCCAGCCACTCGGTGGCGCCCAGGCCGCGTGCGCCGGCCAGCGCGTCGTAGAGCTTGAGCCCGGTGCCGTAGAAGCCGCGCTCCCACCAGTGGTAGCCGGGCATCACGAAGGGCAGCGGCTGGGCGACGTGCGGCGCGTTGGACAGCATCGCCGCGCGTTCGTGCAGCGCCTCGCGCACCAGGTTCACGTTGCCCTGCGCGAGGTAGCGCACGCCGCCGTGCACGAGCTTGGTGGCGCGCGACGAAGTGCCCTGGGCGAAGTCGTGCGACTCGACGAGCGCGACCGAGAAGCCGCGCGCCGCGGCGTCCAGCGCCACGCCCAGGCCGGTGGCGCCGCCGCCGACGACGACCAGGTCCCAGTCGCGTGTTTCGCTCAGGCGCGCCCAGCGGCGCGCGCGATCCTCGTTGGCGGGCTTCACGCGTGCACGAAGTTCACCGGCAAACCGGGCACGTCCACGCGCAGCGCCAGCACGCGGCCGTCCAGCGGGCCGGCGTCGCCCTTGGGCATGGCGCTGGTGACGTACAGCGTGCGCAGGTCGGCACCGCCGAAACACGGCATCGTCGGGCAGCGCACCGGCAGCGCCAGGTCGGCCAGCACGCGGCCGTCGGGCGCGAGACGCAGCAGCCGCGCGCCCTCGTACATCGCCACCCAGTAGCCGCCCTCGACGTCGACCGCGGCGCCGTCGGGCCGGCCGCCGTAGCCGGCCAGCGAGCCGTCGGCGGGCTTCGGCGGGAACTGGTGGAAGACCCGGCGCCGCGACAGCGAGCCGTCGCTGGCGTCGAAGTCGAAGGCCTCGATGCGGTGGGCCTGCGTGTCGCACCAGTACATCGTCGCTCCGTCGGGGCTCCAGGCCAGGCCGTTGCTGGTGCTGGCGGCGTCGAGCTGCGGGTCCAGCGCGCCGTCGGCCCAGCGGTACAGCGCGGCGCGCGGCGGCAGCCGCGGCTCGCAGATCGTGCCGACCCAGAAGCGGCCCTGCGGGTCGGCCTTGCCGTCGTTGAAACGCTGCGAGGTGCGGTCGTAGGGCGGCGGCGCCAGGCGCTGCGTCGCGCCGGTGGCCAGGTCCAGGCGGAACAGGCCGTCGCGGCGCGCCAGCATCAGGCCGCCGTCCAGGTGCGGCGCGATGCAGCCGACGTCTTCGGGCTGGTCCCAGCTGTCATGCACGCCGTCGCGCGCGCGCCAGCGGTGCACGCGCCGGCCCGGGATGTCGCACCAGTACAGCGCGCCCTGCTCGGGCCACCAGAACGGCGACTCGCCGGTGCCGCAGGGCGCGACGGGCAGCGCGTCGACCTGCATGGCCTCAGACGGGGGCGATGTCCAGCCGCATCCAGGCTTCGGTGCCGGCGCCGGGCGCGACGTCGACCAGGCCGTGGGCCAGCGGGTCGGCCATGTGCACGGCGTTGCTGACGTGGCTCACCGGCTCGACGCAGAAGTAGGGCTTGGTCGGCGGCGTGTAGACCACCAGGCGCGACATCGACGACGTCAGGCGCAGCGACAGCTTCTCGTCGCGGATGCGCGCCGGCCCGCGCCAGCCGTCGAAGCAGTGGTCGAAGCTCAGGTGGGCGACGTCGGCGTCGATGCCCGGCTGCGGCACGGCGCGTGTCGGCAGGCCGCTGGGGTCGCTGTCCCAGCGCTGGGCGACCTCGGCATGCAGCCGGCTGCGCGCGCGCTTGGGGAAATACGGGTGCCAGCCCAGGCCGACCGGCTGCGGCTCGGCGCCGGTGTTGCGCAGTTCCAGCGAGACCTTCAGCGCGTCGGGCTCGAGCACGAAACGCTGCCGCACCTCGAAGGCGAACGGCCAGTGCGAGTCGCCCGGGTGCACCAGGCCCAGCGTGGCGCTGGCGGCGTCGGCCTCCAGCACCTCCCAGCCGCGCTGCCAGGCGATGCCGTGCAGCGAGTGCGGGCTGCCGGCCTCGTTCGGCGCGGTCGTGTGGTCGTGGCCGTGCCAGCGCAGGCGGCGGTAGCCCAGGCGGTTGGAGTAGGGCACCAGCGGGTAGCAGGCGGCGAGGCGCGAACTCGCCAGCTCGGCCGGCTCGGTGCTGCGCAGCACCGGCAGCTCGCCGAGCCAGAGGCCGGCGATAGCGCCGCCGAGGTCGGGGCGAAGGGCCAGGCGCAGCTCGCCGGCGCGCAGTTCGAGGGCGGAAGGGGTCATCGGGTCACCAGCGTGTCAGACCGTCGGCCAGGTCGGCGCGCAGGTAGTGCGCCCCCGGAATCGGGTTGTAGTAGTAGGGCGGGATCTCCTCGAAGCCGAGCGACTCGTAGAGGCCGCGCGCGGCCTCCATGTCGTCCAGCGTGTCGAGCAGCATGTTGGAGTAGCCGGCCTGCACCGCACGTTCGAGCAGCGCCTGCGCGACGATGCGGCCGATGCCGAAGCCGCGGAAGGCGCGCCGCACGTACAGGCGCTTCATCTCGCAGGCGTTGGTGTAGTCGACGTCGGCCAGCGCGCGGAACGCGCCGCAGCCGGCGACCTGGCCGTCGACCAACGCCAGCAGCAGCGCGCCGTCCGGCGCGGCGTAGTCGCCGGGCAGCTGCGCCAGTTCCTCGTCGAAGGACTGGAAACACAGGTCGATGTCCAGGCCCTCGGCGTATTCGCGCAGGATCTCGCGTGCCGCGTCCAGCAGGGTCTCGTCGCTGGCGGCGGGTTCGACGAGCTGGATGTCGGGCGTGTCCACGGCGTCAGTTCAGCGCGCCGAGCGAGACCACCCAGCTGACCAGCGCCCAGGCCGCGGCGCCGAGCACCAGCGCCAGCAGGCGCTGCGACCAGCCGTCGGCGCTGGCCGGCGTGCCGGCGGGCAGCGGCTTGTCGCCGGTGAGCATCGGCAGCACCAGGTTGTGGCCGCGCAGGCGGTGGAACACGATCGAGGCGATGTGCAGGGACACGAGGGCGATGATGATCCACTGTCCCGGCCCCTTGTGCCAGGACGTGGCGTCGAGCGCGGTCTCGCTTTCGACGAAACGCCACAGCGGCCCGGTGTTGGCGATCTCGTCGTCGGCGACGAGGCCGGTGGCGACCTGGATCGACACGATGCCCAGCAGCGCGAAGACCGAGAAGCTGCCCAGCGGGTTGTGGCCGACCTCGATCATCTCCTCGGGCCGCGAGCGGCCCTTCAGGTAGCGCAGGACCGTGCCGGGCGCGTAGATGAAGTTGACGAAGCGCGACCAGCGGCCGCCGACCAGGCCCCAGGCGAGGCGGAAGGCGATCAGCCCGAAGGCGACGTAACCGGCCTTGAAGTGCCACTCCATCGCGTTGCCGCCGATCTTGCCGCTGACGAAGCAGACGACGATCGAGGCGGCCAGCGCCCAGTGGAACAGGCGCGTGGGCAGGTCCCAGATGCGGGTCGGGCGGGGCGAGAGGTCGGGCGCGGCCATGGGGTGCGGGGGCTCCTTCTTCGAGGTGGGAGGTGCAACCATAACCCCATCCCGGGGCGTCGCGGCCGAATGCCGGCGATCCGCGCCGAGTTTGTCGAAACCCGGGGTGGTATCGATCGTGGGGGCTTTAGACTCGCGCCGCCGGGTCTCGTGCCCGAGCGTTCACGCATAACCCCAACGGAGTGCCTGCATGAAAAAGATGTCCCTCGCCGCCGCTGCCGTGGCCGGCCTGGTCACCGCCCTGCCCGCCGCCGCGCAGTTCCAGAAGCCCGGTGACGCGATCGAGTACCGCCAGAGCGCGTTCACGCTGATCGCCAGCCACTTCGGCCGCGTTGCTGCGATGGCCCAGGGCAAGGCGCCGTTCGATGCCAAGGTCGCCGCCGAGAACATCGCGATCGTCTCGACGCTGGCCAAGCTGCCGCTGACGGCCTTCGGCCCGGGCACCGACAAGGGCCATGGCACCGAAGCCAAGGCCGCTGTCTGGAGCGACGCCGCCGGCTTCAAGGCCGCCGCCGACAAGTACGTCGCCGCCGTCGAGAAGCTCGACGCGGCCGGCAAGACCGGTGACTTCGCCCAGATCAAGGCCGCGGTCGGCGAGACCGGCGGCTCGTGCAAGGGCTGCCACGACAAGTTCAAGGAAAAGTGATCGCCGCGGCGCTGCGGCGCCGCTGATCCCACGCCCGTCGGCGAAGCGAGGTTCCGGCCCGCTTCGCCGATTTCGTTTCAGGTGTCCGCGAAGCCGAGCACGACGCGCCGCGTCTTGGCTGATTTCTTCTCGATCTTGGTCACGACGACGGCGCCGATCTCGGCCGTGTTGCCGACGTGCGTGCCGCCGCAGGGCTGCAGGTCCAGGCCCTCGATCTCGACCAGGCGCACGCGGCCCTGGCCGCGCGGCGGCTGCACGCTCATGCTGCGCACGAGTTGCGGGTTGGCGTCGAGCTCGTCCTCCGAGATCCAGCGGGTGTGCACCGGCCGCGCCTCGGCGACCAGGCGCGCCAGGCCGGCGCTGAGCAGGTCCTTGTCCAGCGGCTCGGTCATGTGGAAGTCGAGCCGCGCGTAGCCGGCGGTGATCGAGCAGCCGTCCACCGGCTGCGGCACCAGCGCACACAGCAGATGCGTCGCGCTGTGGAACCGCCGGTGCGCCTGGCGGCGCGCGACGTGGATCGCCGCGCGCACGGCGGTGCCCGGCGCCAGCCACGACAGCTCGGCGCCTTCGGCCGCGCGGTGCACGACGACGCCCGGGTGCTCGGGGTGTTTGCGTGTGTCGGCGATGGCGACGCGGCGGCCGTCGGCGGCGAGCAGCTCGCCGGCATCGCCGGCCTGGCCGCCGCCTTGCGGGTAGAACACCGTGCGGTCGAGCACGATGCCGCCGTCGGCCTCGACGGCCAGCACCGTCGCGTCGCATTCGGCCAGCGTCGCGTCGTCGCGGAACAGTTCTTCGGTGGGTTGCATGCGGTCCCTTCAGAGCGTGACGCGGCCTTCGATGCAGGGCGTGACCTCGCCGCCGATCCAGACCGTGTCGCCGTCGGATTCGACGTGCACCCGCCCGGCGCGCCCCAGCGCCGTGCCCTGCGCGGCGACATAACGCCCGGGCAGCACGCCGCTGCCGATCAGCCACAGCGCCAGCCCGGCGTTCAGGCTGCCGGTCACCGGGTCTTCGGCGACACCGATGCCGGGCACGAAGGCGCGCACCTCGGCGGCGGTCTCGCCGTCGTCGTCGACGGCGACGACGCCGAGCTTCAGCCGCCCCATCGCCGCCATGTCGGGTTTCAGCGCCAGCACCTGGGCGCGTGTGCGCAGCCGGATCGCCAGCCACTCCGGGCCGTTGACCACCCACTGGTGGCCGACGACGTCCTCCGGCGCCACGCCCAGCGCGTGCACGGCCTGCGACAGCGTCGGCGCGTCGGCCGGGCCGCTGCGCAGCAGCGGTGGTGCCGCGAAGGCCAGCCGGCCGCCGGCCTGGCGCAGCCGCACGAGGCCGATGCCGCACTGCTGGACGACGAACCCGGCTTCGCGCGGCGTGCCGCCGGCGGCCAGCCAGGCCCAGGCGCTGCCCAGCGTCGGATGGCCGGCGAACGGCAGCTCGCCGCCGGGCGTGAAGATGCGCACCCGGTAGTCGGCGCCGGGCTCGGTGGGCGGCAGCAGGAAGGTCGTTTCGGACAGGTTGGTCCAGCGCGCGAACGCGGCCATCTGCGTGTCGTCCAGCCCGTCGGCGTCGTGCACGACGGCCAGCGGGTTGCCCTGGGTCGCCTCGGCGGCGAAGACGTCGACCTGGTGGAAGCGGCGTGTGGTCATTTCGCCGCCTCCTTCAGCACCTCGCCGAGCAGCGCGATGCCGCGTTCGATCTGCTCCGGCGGCACGGTGACGAAGCTCAGCCGCAGCGTGTTGGTGTGGCCGCCGTCGGCGAAGAACGGCGCGCCCGGCACGTAGGCGACGCCGGCGGCCACCGCGGCCGGCAGCAGCGCCGTCGCGTCCAGGCCGGCCGGCAGCTCGACCCAGAAGAACATGCCGCCGTTGGGCACCTGCCAGCGGCAGCCGGCGGGCAGGTGTGTTTCCAGCGCGGCGCGCATCGCGTCGCGGTGCGCGGCGTAACGCGCGCGGATCGTCGGCACGTGCTGCTCGAGGAATCCGTCCTTCACGACCTCGTGCACGATGCGCTGGTTGAAACCCGGCGTGTGCAGGTCGGCGGCCTGCTTGGCCTGCAGCAGCTTGGGGAAGAGCGCGCGCGGCGCCAGCATCCAGCCCAGCCGCAGGCCCGGCGCCAGCACCTTGGAGAACGAACCCAGGTAGAGCGCGTTGTCGCCGGCGTGTGCCGACACCGGCGCCGGCGGCGCTTCGTCGTACCAGAGGTCGCCGTAGGGGTTGTCCTCGACGATCGGCAGGCCGGCAGCCGCCGCCGCGGCGGCCAGCGCACGCCGGCGCTCGTCGCTCAGGCAGCGGCCGCTCGGGTTCTGGAAGTTGGGCAGCAGATAGATGAAACGTGCGCCGGCAACGGCCGCCAGACCTTCCGGGCGCGGGCCCTGGTCGTCACCGTCGACGGCGACGAACTCGGGCTCGTAGGCGTTGAAGGCCTGCAGCGCGCCGAGGTAGGTGGGCGACTCGACGGCGACGCGGCTGCCCGGGTCGATCATCACCTTGCCGACCAGGTCCAGCCCCTGCTGCGAGCCGGTGGTGACGAGGATGCGCGCCGGATCGGCGTCCAGGCCCTGCGCCGCCAGGCGCGTGGCGATCCATTCGCGCAGCGGACCGTAGCCTTCGCTGGCGGCGTATTGCAGCGCCTCGCGGCCGCTGTCGCGCAAGACGCGGGCGGTGGCCTCGGCCATCGCCTCGACCGGGAAACCGTCGGCCGCCGGCAGGCCGCCCGCCAGCGAGACGATGCCCGGCTTCTCGGTCAGCTTCAGGATCTCGCGGATCGTCGAAGGATTCAGCCGCTCGGCGCGGCGGGCCATCTGCCAGCTCATCGGATCATTGCTCCAGGTTCGGGATCGGGTTCGGCCGGCGGCCAGGCCGGTGACGGCGCGCGGGGGGCGGCCGCGGGGGCCGCCGAAACGCGGCGCCCCAGCGCCACCAGGCCCACCGCCGCGGCGGCGAAGCCGACGGTGGTCGCATCCAGGGTCTCGCCCAGCAGCGGCACGGCGGCCAGCAGGGCGACGAACGGCTGCAGCAGCTGCACCTGGCTGACACGCAGCACGCCGCCCAGGGCCAGGCCACGGTACCACGCGAAAAAGCCCAGCCACATCGAGAACAGCGCGACGTAGCCCAGCGCCGCCCAGGCGCCGGCGCGCACCGGCGCGGCCGGCCACTGCAGCAGCGCGGCCGGCAGTGTCAGCGGCAGCATGAACAGCAGCGCCCAGCAGACGGTCTGCGCCGGCGGGATCTCCAGCGAGACCCGTGCGCCGGCGACGTAGCTCGCCGCAGCGCTGAACAAAGCCAGCAGCAGCAGCCCGTCGGCCGCCTGCACGCGGCCGTGGCCGCTCCAGGCGGCAAAGCCCAGCACCAGCGCGCAGCCGGCCACGGCACAGGCCCAGAAGCCGGCCGATGCCCGCTGGCGCAGCCAGATCGCGGCGACGACGGCGGTGGCCAGCGGCAGCACGCCGCTGATGACGGCGGCGTGCATCGCGTCGACCTGGCGCAGCGCCAGCGCGCTGAACAGCGGGAACCCGACCACCGAGCCGGCGGCGCAGACCGCCAGCGCCGGCCACAGCGAGCGCCGCGGCGGCCGGGCGCGCACCGCTAGCAGATAGGCCGCGCTGCACAGCCCGGCGATCGCCGCGCGTGCGGCGGTGACGAAACCTGGCGGCAGCTGCGGGTCGGACGCGTCGCCGACCGCCAGCCGCGTCACCGGCAGCGTCATGCCGAAGACGACGACGGCGAGCAGACCCAGCCACAGGCCGCGGCGGGCGTCTCGGGCAGGGGGCGGCATCGTCATGGCCGCAGTCTAGGGTCGACAAGCAGCACAGTGTCAGTACACTTTCCCGGTACACAACCACGATCTGTATCGATGTCGCCACCGATACAGCCACCGACGGCGATGGACGAGACCCCCGTGCTGGCGCGCGCCGCCGGCGAGACGCTGGCCGAACAACTGGCCGCCCGTTTCACCGAGCGCATCACCCAGCGCCTGCTGGCGCCGGGCGCACGCCTGCCGTCGGTGCGCGACTGCGCGCGCCGGCACCGTGTCAGCGCCAGCACCGTCGTCGGCGCCTACGAGCGGTTGCAGGCGCGCGGCCTGGTCGAGGCCCGGCCGCAGCGTGGTTTTTTCGTGCGCGAGACGCAGCCGGCGCGCGCGCTGCCCGCGTCGCGCGCCGCGGCGCCGATGCCGCTGCCGGTGGACGCCACGGCGCTGATCCGCAGCATGTTCCAGGCGCAGTCGGGCCGGCCGGCGCCCGGCATGGGCACGCTGCCGCAGGAGTGGCTGGACGGCGAGCTGCTGCAGCGTGCGCTGCGCCGCCTGGGCGGCGGCGACACCGGCGCTTGGCTGCGCTACGGCGAGCCGGCCGGCGACGCCGCGCTGCGCGAGGCGCTGGCGCAGCGCCTGGCCGACCTGGGCATCGCCGCGTCGCCGGCGCAGATCATGACCTCGATCGGCGCGACGCACGGGCTGGACATCGTCTCGCGCACGCTGCTGCGCCCGGGCGACGCGGTGCTGGTCGACGAGCCCGGCTGGTCGGTCGAGTTCGCGCGCCTGACGGCCGCCGGCATGCGCCTGCTGCCGGTGCCGCGTGCTGCCGACGGCCCCGACCTGGCGGCGATGGAGGCGCTGGCGCGCGAGCACCGGCCGCGGCTGTACGTCACCGTCTCGGTGCTGCACAACCCGACCGGCACCTCGCTCACCGCGGCCGCCGCGCACCAGGTGCTGCGCCTGGCCGAGGCCCACGACTTCGTCGTCGTCGAGGACGACACCTACGCCTGGCTGGCACCGGCCCACGCGCTGCGCCTGGCGCAGCTCGACGGTCTGCGGCGCACGGTCTACGTCTCTGGTTTCTCGAAGATCCTGACGCCGCAGTGGCGCGTCGGTTTCGTCGCCGCGGCGCCGGCGCTGGTCGAACGGTTCATCGACACCAAGCTGCTCGGCTCGCTGGGCACGCCGGGGCCGCTGGAACACGCGCTGGCCTGGTGCCTGTCGCAGGGCCTGCTGCGCCGCCATGCCGAGCGCATCACCACGCGGCTGGAGGTCGCGCGCAACCGGGTCGTGGCGCTGGCCGAGGCGGCGGGCTGCCGTTTCGTCACGCCGCCGCAGGGCTTGTTCGGCTGGATCGACGTCGGCGCCGACACCGAGCGAGTGGCTCAGAACTTGCTCGACGAAGGCTGGCTGACGGCGCCGGGCGTGCTCTTCCATCCGACGCGGCGGCCGACGACGCTGATGCGGGTGAACTTCGCCACCTCGTCGGAACCGGGCTTCTGGCAGCGCCTGCAGCAGCTGTCGCGTGCCGGCTGATGGGCGTTCCACTTGTCACCGGGCGTCCGTACCATCGGTCCCACGGCTTCCGAGTGAGGCGGGCATGAGCGGCATGTTCGAGTCCACGCTGCCGGCAGGCGTCCCCGACCTGCTGAGCGTCAGCGCGTTCCGGCGTTACCTCGACGAGATCTCCCGGCGCCCCGACGTCGACGCCGGGGCCAGCCGGCTGTCCGGGCTGAACCCGTCGCTGCTGCAGGACCTGCTGCGTTTCGATGCCCACGACGCCGACGGGCTGGAGGTGCTCGAGGTGCTGGCCGCCTGCGTGCGCCACGGCCGCGCGCTGCTGCTGCACCTGCAGGACGGGCAGCGTGTCGTGCCGCTGACGGTGTTCCCGGCGCAGCGCCTGGTGCACACCCCGGTGGCGCCGGCCGAGCTGCTGGCCGGCGACCCGACCGCGCTGCGTGTGCTGCACGTCGAGCCGGCGCTGCTGCGCCCGCCTGGCGACCCCGACCGGGCGCGTGTCGGCGAGGCCGAATGCCACGCGCCGCTGGGTCCGCTGCTGTGGGAACTGGCCTTGCACGGCGCGCGCGAGGAGCTGCTGCCCGAGATCGCCGGCCCCGCGGCCTACCGTCTGGCGCCGGGCGCCGACTTGTCGGCGCTGAAGATGGCCGGCACCCAGGCCGCAGCGGTGCACCGGCTGCGGCGATCGGCGAGCTTGCTGCGCGAGATCGCCGAATGGCCGGGTTTCGACCGCGGCCGCGCGATGCGCCTGCTCAACGGGCTGTACCTGCAAGCCGGGCTGATCGTCTCGCGCACCCATCCGGCCGCCGGCGGCGACGGCTGGTTCTGAGTCTGCTGCTCAGCCCTCGCGCGTGCAATCGCGCTCGGGCCCTCGGCAGGCGCATGACGCCTTCCGGCGTCCTGCGTCCAGCCTCAGCCACCGAACGAGGCCAGCGTCTCCCAGCGCTCCAGCGCCGCCATCAGCTCGGTCTCGATCTCGTCGTGACGGGTCTGCAGCCCGGCGACGGCCTGCGGCTCCTTGACGTAGAGCTCGCTGCTGGCCAGGCGCTCGGCGATCTGCTTCTGCTCGGCCTCCAGCGCCTCGATGCGTGCGGGCAGCGCGTCCAGCTCACGCTGTTCCTTGTAGCTGAGCTTGGTGCGCACGCTGGCCGGCCGCAGCGCGGGCGCCGCAGGGGCCGCCGGCGGCGGCGGTGCGGCGGCTTCGGCCGCGGCACGCGAGCGTGCGCGCTGGATCTTCCAGTCCTCGTAGCCGCCTTCGTACTCGCGCCACAGCCCCGGGCGCCCGCCCCAGGCCGGGTCGCCTTCCCAGGCGATCGTGCTGGTGACGACGTCGTCGAGGAAGCGCCGGTCGTGGCTGACGAGGAAGACGGTGCCGGCGTAGCCCTGCAGCAGTTCCTCCAGCAGGTCCAGCGTGTCGATGTCCAGGTCGTTGGTCGGCTCGTCGAGCACCAGCACGTTGGCCGGCAGCGCGAACAGCCGCGCCAGCAGCAGGCGGTTGCGCTCGCCGCCGGACAGCGTGCGCACCGGCGAGTTGGCACGTTCCGGCGAGAACAGGAAGTCGCCGAGGTAGCTCTTGACGTGCTTGCGCGTGCCCCCGAACTCGACCCACTCGCTGCCCGGGCTGATCGTGTCGGCCAGCGTCGCGTCCAGGTCCAGCCCGGCGCGCATCTGGTCGAAGTAGGCGACCTGCAGGTTGGTGCCGCGGCGCACGCTGCCCGAGGTCGGCTCCAGCTGGCCGAGGATCAGCTTCAGCAGCGTCGTCTTGCCGACGCCGTTGGGGCCGATCAGGCCGACCTTGTCGCCGCGCAGGATGGTGGCGGTGAAACGTTCGATCAGCGTGCGCTCGCCGTAGCGCATCGTCACGTCCTGCAGCTCGGCGACGATCTTGCCCGGCGGCAGGCCGGCGTCGAGCTCCAGCCGCACCTGGCCCAGCACCTCGCGGCGCGCGCGGCGCTGCTCGCGCAGCTTCACCAGGCGCGCGACGCGGCCGACGCTGCGTGTGCGTCGCGCCTCGACGCCCTTGCGGATCCAGACCTCCTCCTGCGCCAGCAGCTTGTCGGCGCGGGCGTTGGCCAGCGCCTCGGCTTCGAGTTCACGCTGCTTGGCGGCCTCGAAGGCGGCGAAGTCGCCCGGGTAGCTGCGCAGCTGGCCGCGGTCGAGCTCGACGATGCGCGTGGCCACCACGTCGATGAAGGCGCGGTCGTGCGAGACGAAGACGATCGCGCCGCGCGCCCCGGCGGCCGAGCCGCGCCAGCCGGTCAGCAGGTCCTGCAGCCACTCGATGGCGTCGACGTCGAGGTGGTTGGTCGGCTCGTCGAGCAGCAGCACGTCGGGCGCGGCGACCAGCGCGCGCGCCAGCGCGACGCGTTTCTTCATGCCGCCGGACAGCGCGTCGACGCGGGCCTCGGGCGCCAGCTGCAGGCGCTGCAGCGCCTCGTCGACCCGCTGCTCCCAGGTCCAGCCGTCCAGCGCCTCGATGCGCGACTGCAGCGCGTCCAGGTCATCCCCTGCCGCATGGGCCTCGAAGCGCGCACGCAACTCGCGCGCTTCGGCCACGCCTTCGGCGACGGCGTCGAAGACCGTGCTGCCGGCCTCGAACACCGGCTCCTGGGCGACGTAGACGCGGCGCACGCCGGTCTGCAGCTGCAGCGTGCCGTCGTCGGCCTTCTCCAGGCCGGCGAGGATCTTCAGCAGCGAGGACTTGCCGGCGCCGTTGCGCCCGATCAGCGCCAGGCGTTCGCCGGCTTCGAGGGCAAGGGCCGCGCCGTCGAGCAGCGGCACGTGGCCGTACGCGAGGTGGGCGTCGGCGAGGGTGATCAGGGCCATGGCGGGATTGTCGCCGCTCGAGTCCGGGGTCAGGTCTCGAGAGACCTGACCCCGTCGGCCGCTCGGAAGTCCGGGGTCAGGTCTCGCAGAAGTCTGGGGTCAGGTCTAGAAGTCCGGGGTCAGGTCTTGCGAGACCTGACCCCGCCGGCCGCTCAGCTAGACCCCGCCGGCCGCTAGACCCCGCCGGCCAGACTCACCCCGCCAGCGCCGCCTCCAGCGCGTCGACGAACATCGCCGCGACGTCGAAGCCGGTCTGCTGCTGGATCTCCTGGAAGCAGGTCGGGCTGGTGACGTTGATCTCGGTGATGCGCTCGCCGATGACGTCCAGGCCGACGAGCAGCAGCCCGCGTGCCGCCAGCACCGGGCCCAGGGCCTCGGCGATCTCGCGGTCGCGCGGCGCCAGCGGCTGGGCCACGCCCTTGCCGCCGGCGGCCAGGTTGCCGCGGATCTCGCTGCCCTGCGGGATGCGCGCCAGCACGTGCGGCACCGGCTTGCCACCGATGATCAGCACGCGTTTGTCGCCCTGCACGATCTCGGGCAGGTAGCGCTGGACCATCAGCGTCTGCGTGCCGCCGGCGTTCAGCGTCTCGATGATGCTGCCCAGGTTCAGGCCGTCGGCGCCGACGCGGAAGATGCCCATGCCGCCCATGCCATCCAGCGGCTTCAGGATGATGTCGCGGTGCTCGGCATGGAAGGCGCGCACCGCCGCGGCGTCGCGGGTCACCAGCGTCGGCGGCGTGAACTGCGGGAACTCCATGATCGCCAGCTTCTCGGGGTGGTCGCGCAGCGCCGCCGGCTTGTTGAAGACACGCGCACCTTCGCGTTCGGCTTGGCCGAGCAGGTGCGTGGCGTAGAAGTACTCGCTGTCGAACGGCGGGTCCTGGCGCATCAGCACGGCGCCGGTGTCGGCGATGCGCGTCTCGACGGTCTCGACGACGCGGAACCAGTCGTGCGCGTCGCCGGTGAGCTCGATGCGGCGCGTGTCGGCGACGACGCTGCCGCCGCTGTGCCAGCGCAGCGCACGCGCTTCGCAGTGCAGCAGGCCGTGGCCGCGGCGCGCGGCCTCGCGCATCATCGCGAAGGTGCTGTCCTTGGTGGTCTTGAAGCCTTCCAGCGGGTCGGCGACGAAGAGCAGGTCCATGCAGGGTCCTAACGGGTGGGGCGCCAGTGTTGCACGGCCAGCGCCAGCGCGCCGGCGACCACGCCCCAGAAGGCGGCGCCCACGCCCCACAGGCTCAGGCCGCTGGCGGTGACGAGGAAGGTGATCAGCGCCGCCTCGCGGCTCTTCTCGTCCTTCGTCGCGATCGCCAGACCGCTGCCGATCGTGCCCAGCAGCGCGAAGCCGGCCAGTGCCAGCACCAGCTCCTTCGGGAAGGCGGCGATCAGGCCGACGACGGCGCCGCCGAGCAGGCCGACGACGATGTAGAACAGGCCGGCCATCGTCGAGGCCCAGTAGCGCCGCGCCGGGTCCTCGTGGGCTTCGCGGCCCATGCAGATCGCGGCCGTGATCGCGGCGAGGTTCAGCGCGTAGCCGCCGAACGGCGCCAGCAGCAGCGAGGCGATGCCGGTCGTCGCGACCACCGGCGACACCGGCGTGTCGTAGCCGGCGGCGCGCTGCGCGGCGACACCCGGCAGGTTCTGCGAGGCCATCGTGACGATGAACAGCGGCAGCGCCAGACTGATCGTCGCCGCCAGGCTGAACTCGGGCATCGTGAACACCGGCTCGGCCCAGTGCCAGGCGATGCCGCCCAGGTGCAGCTGGCCGCGCGCCGCGGCGATCACCGCGCCGACGGCGAGCACGCCGGGCACCGCGTAACGCGGCCACCAGCGCCGGCCGGCCAGGTAGGCCAGCAGCATCGCGAAGACCAGCGTGAACTCGTGCTGCATCGCGCCGAAGGCGTCGAAGGCGAACCGCGCCAGCACGCCGGCCAGCAGTGCCGCGGCCAGCGACTGCGGCAGCCGGTTCATCACGCGCGCGAACAACCCGCTGGCGCCGGCGGCCGTGATCAGCAGCGCGCAGAGCACGAAGGCGCCGACCGCCTCGCCCATCGAGAAACCGTGGCCGGCGGTGGCCAGCAGCGCCGCGCCGGGCGTCGACCAGGCGGTCAGCACCGGCTGGCGGTACCAGAGGCTCAGGCCCGCGCTGGTCAGCCCCATGCCCAGGCCCAGCGCCCACATCCACGACACCGTCTGCGCCGGCGTCGCGCCGAAGGCCGCGGCGGCCTGGAAGACGATGACCACCGAACTCGTGAAGCCCACGAGCACGGCGACGAACCCGGCGACGACGGCGGGCAGGGACAGGTCGCGCAGCGACGGGCGGGGGCGTGTTTCGGGACGGGGCAGGTGCACGGAAGAGGGCGGCGCTGTCGGCCGTACAGGTTCGTCTTGCCCCCTCTCCCGCTTGCGGGAGAGGGCTGGGGTGAGGGTGCGGCCGCGGCCCCTCACCCCAACCCTCTCGCCCTGCGGGGGCGAGGGAGCCAAGCCGTCATATCTCGACTTTCGCGCCGAGCTCGACGATGCGGTTGGCCGGCAGGTTCAGGAAGTCGCCGGCCGCGGCCGCGTTGCGGTGCATGCTGGCGAAGAGCTTCTCGCGCCACATCGCCATGCCGCTGCCCAGGCTGGGGATGATGGCGTCGCGGGACAGGAAGTAGCTGGTCTCCATCTCGTCGAGCGGCACGCCGCGGCCCTGAAGCAGCTTCAGCGCCTCGGGCACGTCGGGGTCGTTCATGAAGCCGAAGTGCAGCCGCACCTGCCAGCAGCGGTGGCCCAGCGGCTCGACCTCCAGCCGCTTGTCGAAGCCGATCCACGGCACCTCGTGGTGCTGCACGGTGACGAAGACGTTGAAGTCGTGCAGCACCTTGTTGTGCTTCAGGTTGTGCATCAGCGCGTTGGGCGTCAGCCCGGCCTCGCCGGACAGGAAGATCGCGGTGCCCGGCACGCGTGTCGGCGGGCTGACGAACACTGCCTCGAGAAAACTCTTCAGGTCGATCGCTTCGTCGCGCAGGCGCTCGGCGACGAGCCGGCGGCCGTCGACCCAGGTGCGCATCAGCGTGAACATCGCGATGCCGATGACCAGCGGGAACCAGCCGCCGGCCAGCAGCTTCAGCACGTTGGAGGCGAAGAAGGTGATGTCGATCGCGAAGAAGAAGCCGGTCGCGCCGAGCGCCAGCCACAACGGGTACTTCCAGCCGTGGCGGATGACGAAGAAGGTCATGATCGTCGTGATCGTCATGTCCAGCGTCACCGTGATGCCGTAGGCCGCGGCCAGCTTGGACGAGCTGCCGAACAGCCCGACGGCGAGCACGATGCAGGCGTACAGCCCCCAGTTCACGAACGGCACGTAGATCTGGCCGGTGTCGCGCACCGAGGTGTGCACCACACGCAGCCGCGGCAGCAGGCCGAGCTGGATCGCCTGCTTGGTCACCGAAAACGCCGCGGTGATCAGCGCCTGCGAGGCGATGACGGTGGCCGCCGTCGCCAGCAGCACCAGCGGCAGCCGCGCCCAGCCGGGGGCGAGCAGGAAGAACGGGTTCTCGACGGCCGTCGGGTCCTCGAGCAGCAGCGCGCCCTGGCCGAAGTAGTTGATCACCAGCGCCGGCGCCACCAGCCCGTACCAGGCGATGCGGATCGGCAGCTTGCCGAAGTGGCCCAGGTCGGCGTAGAGCGCCTCGCCGCCGGTGACGACCAGCACCACCGAGCCCAGCGCGATGAAGGCGATCAGCGGCTGGTCGACGATGAAGTGCAGCGCGTAGGTCGGCAGCATCGCGATCAGCACCCCCGGGTGCTCGGCGATCTGCGGCGCGCCCAGCGCGATCAGTGTCGCGAACCAGACCAGGGTCACCGGCCCGAAGGCGCGGCCGATGCCGCCGGTGCCGAAACGCTGCACCGTGAACAGCCCGGTCAGCACGATCAGCGTGATCGGCACGACCCAGTGCTCGAGCTGCGGTGCGGCCACTTCCAGGCCCTCGACGGCCGACAGCACCGAGACTGCCGGCGTGATGACGCCGTCGCCGTAGAAGATCGCGGTGCCGAACATGCCCAGTGCCAGCAGGCCGCGGCGCAGCCGGGGCTTCTCGGCGACGGCCGTCGTCGCCAGCGCCAGCATCGCGATCAGGCCGCCCTCGCCGCGGTTGTCGGCGCGCAGGATCAGCAGCACGTATTTCAGCGAGACGATGATCGTCATCGTCCAGAAGATCAGCGACAGCACGCCGAGGATGTTCTCGCGCGACATCGGCACGTGGCCGGCGTGGAACACCTCCTTCAGCGCGTACAGCGGGCTGGTGCCGATGTCGCCGTAGACGACGCCCAGCGCGCCGAGCGTGAGCGCGGCGAGGGCGGCAGGCGTGCGGGGGGTGGGCGGGTGCGGGGTCACGAGACGACGGCCGTCGCGGCCGCGCAGTGCGGCGCGATCGTAGCGAAAGCCGGGCCGACGTGCGCGCGCACGCCGGCGGGCCGCGCTCGGTTACTCGTAGATCTCGGCGTCCGGGTCGGTGGCTTCGAGCTCGTAGGCCGCGGCCAGCATCGCCAGGCGGCCGATGACGCCGTACATGTAGAAGCGGTTCGGCGCGCTGGCGCCCGGCTTGGCGCCCGGACGCGGCAGCTGCGTCGACTCGGCGAAGGCCAGCGGCACGACGTCCGAGCCCGGCGCGTTGAGGTTCTCGTCGATGCCGCGTTCGCCGTGCACGCGGTAGAAGCCGCCGACGACGTAGCGGTCGATCATGCAGACCACCGGCTCGGCGGCGGCATCGGCCACGCGCTCGTGCGTCGGCACGCCTTCCTGGATGATGACCTCGCCGATGGGCTGGCCGTCCTTGGCGACGCTCATGCGCTCGCGGGTGAGCCGGCTCAGCTCGTCGAGCTCCTTGGCGTCGCGCACCGTCATCACGCCCATGCCGGCGGTGCCGTTGTCGGCCTTGACGACGACGAAGGGCTTCTCGGCGATGCCGTATTCCTTGTACTTGCGGCGCACCTTGGCCAGCAGCTGGTCGGCGGCGGACTGCACGCATTCCAGGCCGGTGGCCTCGCCGAAGTCGACCTGGCCGCACTGCCCGAACATCGGGTTGATCAGCCAGGGGTCCATGCCCAGCAGCTTGGCGAACTTCTTGGCCACTTCCTCGTAGCTGCGGAAGTGGCGGCTCTTGCGGCGCACCGCCCAGCCGGCGTGCAGCGGCGGCAGCAGGTACTGCTGGTGCAGGTCCTCGAGGATCGCCGGCGTGCCCGCCGACAGGTCGTTGTTCAGCAGGATCGTGCAGGGGTCGAAGTCCTTGAGCCCCAGGCGGCCGCGGGCGCGCACCAGCGGCTCGAGCAGCAGCGTGCCGCCATCGGGCAGCGCCAGCGGCACCGGCGCCTTCAGCTCGTCGTCCAGCGCGCCCAGGCGCACGTTCAGGCCGGCCTGGTTGAAGACCTGGATCAGGCACTGCAGGTTGGCCAGGTACTCGGGGCTGCGCGTCTGGCGCTCGGGGATCAGCAGCAGGTTCTTGGCTTCGGGGCAGATCTTCTCGATCGCCGCCATCGCCGCCTGCACCGCCAGCGGCAGCATCTGCGGCGTCAGGTGGTTGAAGCTGCCGGGGAACAGGTTGGTGTCGACCGGCGCGAGCTTGAAGCCGGCGTTGCGCAGGTCCACCGAGGTGTAGAACGGCGGCGTGTGCTCCATCCACTCGAGCCGGAACCAGCGTTCGATCGCCGGCATCGACTCCAGGACGCGCGCCTCGAGCTCGTTGATCGGGCCGGTGAGAGCGGTGACGAGATTGGGGACCATGGCCAGGCGGGAAGGGTGGGGCGGAAATTCTGGCACGTGGGGACGGCGGGGCGAAGCACAAGCGGCGTGCCCGGCCGCGCCCGCATCCGTTCGCACCATGAAAAAGGGCCGCCCGAAGGCGGCCCTGGTGTCGCGGAGCAGGCGGCTTACTTGTTGTAGGCCGTCTCGCCGTGCGAGGTGATGTCCAGACCTTCGCGTTCCTCTTCCTCCGGGACGCGCAGGCCGATCGTCAGGTCGGCGATCTTGTAGGCCACGAGGGCCACCGCGCCGGACCACACGATCGTGAACAGCACGCTCTTGGTTTGCACCCAGACCTGGTGCGCCATCGAGAAGTCGGCCGCCTGCGTGCCGCCCAGGGCCGGCGCCGCGAAGACGCCGGTCAGGATGGCGCCGACGATGCCGCCGACACCGTGCACACCGAACACGTCGAACGCGTCGTCGACACGCAGCATGCGCTTCAGGCCGGTCACGCCCCACAGGCAGATCACGCCGGCGATCAGGCCCAGGACGATCGAGCCCATCGGGCCGACGAAGCCGGCGGCCGGCGTCACCGCCACCAGGCCGGCGACGGCCCCGGACGCGGCGCCCAGCATCGAGGCCTTGCCCTTGATCATCGCCTCGGCGGCGATCCACGACAGCGTCGCGGCGGCGGTGGCCAGCACGGTGTTGACGAAGGCCAGGCCGGCCTGCGCGTTGGCGGCACCGGCGGAACCGGCATTGAAGCCGAACCAGCCGACCCACAGCAGCGAGGCACCGACCATCGTCAGCGTCAGGCTGTGCGGCGCCATCGCTTCCTTGCCGAAGCCGATGCGCTTGCCGACGAGGTAGGCGCCCACCAGGCCGGCGACACCGGCGTTGATGTGCACCACGGTGCCGCCGGCGAAGTCCAGCGCGCCGTCCTGGGCCAGCAGGCCGCCGCCCCAGACGATGTGCGCCATCGGCACGTAGCTGAAGGTGAACCACAGCAAGGTGAACAGCAGCACGGCGCCGAACTTGATGCGCTCGGCGAACGAGCCGACGATCAGTGCGCAGGTGATGGCCGCGAACGTGCCCTGGAAGGCGATGAAGACGTATTCGGGAATCGTCGCCAGCGCGCCGAAGGTCTCTTGCGTGACGCCCTTCAGCAGCAGCTTGTCGAAGCCGCCGACGAAGCTGCCTTCACCCGCGAAGGCCAGCGTGTAGCCGTAGACGGCCCACAGGATGCTGACCAGCGAGAACACGACGAAGACGTGCATCAGCACCGACAGCATGTTCTTCGAGCGCCCCAGGCCGCCGTAGAACAGCGCCAGGCCGGGGATCGTCATCAGGATGACGAGCATCGTGGAGGTCAGCATCCAGGCGGTGTCGCCGGAGTCGACCTTGGGCTCGGCTGCCGGAGCAGCTGCGGCTTCGGCTTCGGCAGGAGCGGCTTCGGCGGGAGCGGCCACCGGCGTGTCGGCCGGCGCGGTGGCCGCTTCGGTCGTCGCGGCGGCGGCGGACGCGGCGTCCTGCGCGAGGGCGAGGTCCACCGACCCCAGGAGCGCGACTCCCAGTGCCAGGATCGAGAGCAGTTTCTTCATGATGTGAGGGTGGTTTCTCGGGTTGGTCTCGGGTCGCGCCTTCAGAGGGCGTCGGAGCCGGTCTCGCCGGTCCGGATGCGAACCACCTGCTCGAGCGAGCTGACGAAGATCTTGCCGTCACCGATCTTGCCGGTGCGGGCAGCGCCTTCGATCGCCTCGATGACGCGGTCGACGATGGCCTCGTCGACGGCGGCCTCGATCTTCACCTTGGGCAGGAAGTCGACGACGTACTCGGCGCCGCGGTAGAGCTCGGTGTGGCCCTTCTGGCGCCCGAAGCCTTTCACCTCGGTCACGGTGATGCCCTGAACGCCGATGCCGCTGAGGGCCTCGCGCACTTCATCGAGCTTGAATGGTTTGACGATCGCGGTCACCATCTTCATGGTCGGTCCTCTGGTTCCTCTAGGGTTGCGTGTGCCCGCCCGCCGACGGCGCGCCGGAGCGCGACGTGCGGACGTGGCCGGCCTTGGCGACGGGGATGTGCTTCGGCACCGGATGCGCGCGGCCCGTTGCCTGCACCGCGGGAGTCGCTGCGGTGTCGGGGCCGGCCGGGATCAGTCTCTTCATGAGGGGCTGCAGTGCGGAGGTGACGAGTGCCGCAGCCGCTACTGCAGCTTCCATGCCAGTCGCTACAAAAGGTGACTGCACCGTCGAGGCAGGGCCGCCACCGCCGGCAGCGTGTGCACGCGCCCGTGCATCCCTCTTTTGGTGCACTCCTTTGGTGCGGTCCCGGCCCCCCGTGCGCGCCCGGCACGGGCCGGACAATCGCCGCCGGGAGGTGGACGATGAGCCTGGCGGTCGTGATGAGCCGCGCGCTCGACGGGCTGGACGCGCCGGCGGTGCACGTCGAGGTGCAGCTCGCCAACGGCCTGCCGAGCTTCACGCTGGTGGGCCTGGCCGACACCGAGGTCAAGGAGTCGCGCGAGCGAGTGCGTGCCGCGCTGCAGTCCAGCGGTTTTTCGTTCCCGCACAACCGCCGCATCACCGTCAACCTGGCGCCGGCCGACCTGCCCAAGGAGTCCGGACGCTTCGACCTGCCGATCGCGCTGGGCATCCTGGCCGCCGACGGCCAGCTCGACGCGCCGCGGCTGGCGGCCTGCGAGTTCGCCGGCGAGCTGTCGCTGGCCGGCGAGCTGCGCCCGGTGCGCGGCGCGCTGGCCCTGGCGCTGGCCGCCCGGCGCGACGGCGGCGGCCGCACGCTGGTGCTGCCGGCGGCCAGCGCCGGCAGCGCGGCGCGTGTCGCCGGGCTCGACGTGCGCGGCGCGGCGACGCTGCTCGAGGTCGTGCAGGCGCTGCTGCCCGGCGAGGCCGCCGAGCCGTTGCCGCCGGCGCTGCCGCCGCCGGCCGAGCCCGGCGAGGCGCCGCCCGACCTGCGCGACGTGCGTGGCCAGGCCGCGGCCAAGCGCGCGCTGGAGATCGCCGCGGCCGGCCAGCACTCGCTGCTGCTCGTCGGCCCGCCGGGGGCCGGCAAGTCGATGCTGGCCGCGCGCCTGCCGGGCTTGCTGCCGCCGATGGACGACGACGAGGCGCTGGTCGCCGCCGCGCTGCAGGGGCTGGCGCCGCAGGCGCTCGACGGCGCGGGTTTCGGCCGCCGCCCGGTGCGCTCGCCGCACCACAGCGCCAGCGCGGTGGCCCTGGTCGGCGGCGGCTCGCCGCCGCGGCCCGGCGAGATCTCGCTGGCCCACGGCGGCGTGCTGTTCCTCGACGAGACGCCCGAGTTCCCGCGTGCGGCACTGGAGGCGCTGCGCGAGCCGCTGGAGACCGGGCGCATCACGATCTCGCGCGCGGCGCGCCAGGCGCAGTTTCCGGCGCGTTTCCAGCTCGTCGCGGCGCTGAACCCCTGCCCCTGCGGCTGGCTCGGCGCTTTCGCCGCCACCGGCCGCGCCTGCCGCTGCAGTGCCGACGCGGTGGCGCGTTACCAGGGCCGGCTGTCGGGGCCGCTGCTGGACCGCATCGACCTGCAGATCGAGGTGCCCGCGGTGCGGCCTGCCGAGCTGATGGCCGCGCCCGACGGCGAGGCCACGGCGGTGGTCGCCGCCCGTGTGGCCGCGGCGCGCCAGCGCCAGTTGGACCGCCAGGGCGAGCCCAACGGCCTGCTCGACGCCGCGCGCACCGACGCCTGCTGCGCCGCCGAGCCGGCCGCACGGCGTTTCCTGCAGGCCGCGGCCGAGAAGCTGGGCTGGTCGGGCCGGCGGCTGCACCGCACGCTGCGCGTCGCGCGCACGATCGCCGACCTGGACGGCGCCGCGTCGATCGGCGTCACCGCGACGGCCGAGGCGCTGCAGCTGCAGCGCGGGCTCGGCCGCGTGGCTTGAGCGGATGCCGCGGCCTGCGCGGCCGCGGCGACCTCAGCGCCGCTGCGTCGCCAGCCGGCGTTCGGCGTCCTCCGGGCTGATGCCTTCGCGCGCGGCGAAGTCGGCCACCTGGTCGTCGCCGACCGGGCCGACGTTGAAGTAGCCCGCTTCCGGGTGCGCGAGATAGAAGCCGCTGACGCTGGCTGCCGGCGTCATCGCCAGGTTCTCGGTCAGGCCCATGCCGATCTCCGAGGCCTTCAGCAGCTCGAACATCGCACGCTTCGGGCCGTGGTCGGGGCAGGCCGGGTAGCCCGGCGCCGGGCGGATGCCGCGGTAGCGTTCGCCGATCAGCTCGTCGACGGCCAGCGCCTCGTCGGGCGCGTAGCCCCAGAGCTCGGTGCGCACCCGCTGGTGCAGGCGTTCGGCGAAGGCTTCGGCCAGGCGGTCGGCCAGGGCCTTGACCATGATCGCCGAGTAGTCGTCGTGGGCCTCGGCAAAACGCTGGGCGCGCTCCTCGCAGCCGATGCCGGCGGTGACGGCGAACATCCCGATCCAGTCGGGCTTGACGCCGCGCGGCGCGACGAAGTCGGCCAGGCTGCGGTTGGGCCGCGGCACGCCGTCGATCACCGGGCGTTCGCCCTGCTGGCGCAGCGGCGTCCAGCGCATCGCGACCTGGCTGCGGCTGTCGTCGGTGTAGATCTCGACCGTGTCCTCGTCGACCGTGTTGGCCGGCAGCAGCGTGACGACGCCGTTGGCCTGCAGCCAGCGGCCTTCGATGAGGCGCTCCAGCATGCGCTGGCCGTCGGCGAAGACGCGCCGTGCGGCCTCGCCGACGATCTCGTCGTCGAGGATCGCCGGGTAGGGGCCGGCCAGGTCCCAGGTCTGGAAGAACGGGCCCCAGTCGATGACGCGCGCCAGATCGGCCAGGTCGTAGTGGCGGAACAGGCGCCGGCCCGGCGCACGCGGCGCCGGCGGCTCGTAGGCCGCCCAGTCGGGGCGGGCGCGGTTGGCACGCGCGGCGGCCAGCGTCACCAGCGGCGTCGCCTTCTTGCTGGCGTGCAGCCGGCGCACGTGTTCGTAGTCGGCGCGCACCTCGGCGACGTAGGCCGTCTGGCGCTCCTCGGACAGCAGGTCCGAGCAGACGCCGACGCTGCGCGACGCGTCGGGCACGTAGATCACCGGGCCGTCGTAGTGCGGCGCGATCTTCACCGCGGTGTGCACGCGGCTGCAGGTGGCGCCGCCGATCAGCAGCGGCGTGCCGCGCTCGCGGAACCAGGCGTCGCGCTGCATCTCGGCGGCGACGTGCTGCATCTCTTCCAGGCTGGGCGTGATCAGCCCCGACAGGCCGACGATGTCGGCGCCTTCGACACGCGCCTTCTCGAGGATGTCCTGGCACGGGACCATCACGCCCATGTTGACGACCTCGAAGTTGTTGCACTGCAGGACGACGGTGACGATGTTCTTGCCGATGTCGTGCACGTCGCCCTTGACGGTGGCGATGACGACCTTGCCCTTGGGCTTGACGTCGCCGCCGGCGTCCTGCAGCGCCTGCTTCTCGGCCTCGATGTAAGGCAGCAGGTGGGCCACCGCCTGCTTCATCACGCGCGCGCTCTTGACGACCTGCGGCAGGAACATCTTGCCCTGGCCGAAGAGGTCGCCGACGGTGTTCATGCCGGCCATCAGCGGGCCTTCGATGACATGCAGCGGCCGCCCGCCGCGGGCCTCGATGGCGCGCCAGGCTTCCTCGGTGTCGGTGCTGATGAACTCGGTGATGCCGTGCACCAGCGCGTGCGCCAGGCGCTCCTCGACCGTGCCGGCGCGCCAGGCCAGGCGCGCCGAGTCGTCTCGGGCCGCGCCCTTGGCGCGCTCGGCGATCTCGATCAGGCGCTCGGCGGCGTCGGGCCGGCGGTTCAGCACCACGTCCTCGACACGTTCGCGCAGCTCGGCGTCCAGGTCGTCGTAGACGCCGACCATGCCGGCGTTGACGATGCCCATGTCCAGGCCGGCCTTGATCGCGTGGTACAGGAAGACGGTGTGGATCGCCTCGCGCACCGGGTCGTTGCCGCGGAAGCTGAACGAGACGTTGCTGATGCCGCCCGAGACCTTGGCGCCGGGCAGGTTCTGCTTGATCCAGCGTGTCGCCTCGATGAAGTCGACGGCGTAGTTGGCGTGCTCCTCGATGCCGGTGGCGATCGCGAAGACGTTGGGGTCGAAGACGATGTCCTCGGGCGGGAAGCCGACCTCGTCGACGAGGATGCGGTAGGCGCGCGCGCAGATCTCGGTCTTGCGCTGGTAGGTGTCGGCCTGGCCCTGCTCGTCGAAGGCCATGACGACGGCGGCGGCGCCGTAGCGGCGCACCAGCTTCGCCTGGCGCTTGAACTCGGCCTCGCCTTCCTTCAGCGAGATCGAGTTGACGATGCCCTTGCCCTGCAGGCACTTGAGCCCGGTCTCGATGACGCTCCACTTGGAGCTGTCGACCATCACCGGCACACGCGCGATCTCGGGCTCGGTGGCCAGCAGCTTCAGGAAGCGGTCCATCGCCGCGGCCGAGTCGAGCATGGCCTCGTCCATGTTGACGTCGATGACCTGGGCGCCGTTCTCGACCTGCTGGCGTGCGACCGACAGCGCGTCCTCGAAGCGGCCTTCGAGGATCATGCGGGCGAAGGCGCGCGAGCCGGTGACGTTGGTGCGTTCGCCGATGTTGACGAACAGCGTCCCGTCGCCGATCGAGACGGGTTCGAGGCCCGACAGGCGCATCGCGGGCAGGGCAGCGGTCATCGTGTCACTCCGGAGGAATGGGACGAGCGCCGTTGCCTGGGGCCGCGGCGGGCGCCGCGGCTCGCCCCGAGCCTGGTGGCCGACGCCATCGCAACGCTCCTCGGGGCGGAGCCCGCGATTTTATCGGCTGTGCGCGGTCAGATGGGCCAGCGGGCCGGCGGTGCTGATGCCGGGGCCGGCGCGGCGCGCGCCCGGCGGCGGCGCCTCCAGCGGCGCCTCGTCGAAGCCGGCGATCTCCTCGCGCGGCAGCTCGGCGACACGCTCGGCGCCGCGGCGCATCGCCACGCCGACGGCCAGGATGTCGATGACCAGCAGGTGCAGGATGCGGCTGATCATCGGCACGTGCGTCGACGGGTCCTCGAGGTGGTCGACGATGATCGCGACGTCGGCCTTCTTCGCCAGCGGCGACTGGCTGGCGGTGATCGCCAGCACCGGCGTGCCGCGTTCGTGGGCCTTGTCGGCCACCGCCAGCAGGTCCTCGACCTGGCCGCTGCTGCTGATGATCACGGCGACGTCTGTCGGCCGCATCACGTTGGCCGTCAGCACCTGCAGGCGGTGTTCGGTGACGGCCATCGACGGCACGCCGAAGCGCAGGAACTTCAGCTGCGCGTCGTCGGCGACGACGCCGTAGTGGCCGACGGCGAAGAACTCGACACGCTCGGCCGCGGTCAGCAGGTCGATCGCGCGGTCGATGGCGTCGCGGTTGAGCTGGTCGCGCACCTGCAGGATCGCCGGCGCGGTGTTGCCCAGCACCTTGACGCCGAGTTCCAGCATCGTGTCCTCGCCGGTCACCTGGGTGTGCGTGACCGGGATCGTGCCGGTCAGGCTGGAGGCGAGGCGCAGCTTGAAGTCGGACAGGCCCTCGCAGCCCAGCGAGCGGCAGAAGCGGATCACGGTCGGCTGGCTGACCGACGCGGCGCGTGCGATCTCGGCGATCGGGTCCGACAGCGTCGGCCGCGGGTGCGCGAGCACGTGGTCGGCGACGCGGCGCTCGGCCGGCGACAGCTTGTTGCGCACGCGCCGGATCAGGCCGAGCACGGCGGTGTCCTGCTGCGCGTCCATGCGCCGCAGCTGCTCGGCGAGGATCGCCGAGGCGCCGGCGAAGGTCGCGTTGTCGGCGGTGACGACGAAGGTCGGGATCGTGCGCACGTAGTCGCTGAAACGGCCCTTGTCCTCGAAGCGGGCACGGAACGGCGAGCGTTCGAAGTACTCGCCCAGCCGCGGCACGATGGCGCCGCCGATGTAGATGCCGCCGAAGGCGCCCAGCGTCACCGCCAGGTTGCCGGCGGCGGTGCCGAGGATCGAGCAGAAGGCTTCCACCGCCTGCAGGCACAGCGCGTCGCCGCCGTCGATCGCGCGGCGTGTGATCTCGGTGGCCGCCAGCGGCTCGCCGCCGCGGCCTTCGGAGACGGCGCGGTAGATCAGCTCCAGCCCCGGGCCCGACAGCAGGCGCTCGAAGGACACGTGCTCGTGCTGGCGCGCGGCGTAGCGCAGGATCGCGATCTCGCGTTCGTCGCGCGGCGCGAAGCTGGCGTGGCCGCCTTCGGTGCCCAGCGCGATGTAGCCGTCGGCCGTCGGGATCAGGCCCGAGACGCCCAGCCCGGTGCCGGCGCCGATGACGCCGATGACGCTGCGCTCGCGCGCCTCGCCGGGGCCGACCTGGCGGCGCTGGGCGTTGGACAACCGCGGCAGCGCCATCGCCAGCGCGGTGAAGTCGTTGATGACGACCAGCGTCTGCAGCCCCAGCCGCTCGCGCATCTGCTCGATCGAGAACTGCCAGTGGTAGTTCGTCATGCGCACCAGGTCGCCCTCGACCGGGTTGGCGATGGCGACGGCGGCGTGTTCGATGCTCTCGGCCAGCGCGGCCGGCAGCGAGCCCAGATAGGCGCGCACCGCGGAATGGAAGTCCGGGTGCGCCGCGCAGGGAATCGAGGCGACGTGGCCGAAGACCGCGGGGGCGGCCTCGACGGCGAAGCGGGCGTAGTTGCCGCCGATGTCGGCGATCAGGCGGGGGTGTTCGAAAGGCGTCATGGCCGTTGGCGAGCTCCGGGCCGTCTGACGGTGCGGCCGGGGTAACGATGTAGCCGGACTACCGATCCCGTCAGATCCGCGTCCAAGGGTGCCTGCACCAGAAGGTGGCCAGGACAGCCCTGCTTCAAGGAAGCCCAAGCAGGCCGCGTGCCCGGCGAGCCTGGGGTCAGGGGGAAGCCCTCAGTTGCCCTCATGCAACATTGGCTTGTCGCGCACTTGTAGTTTTGCTACCTTTTCTCCGCTTTGCAAGCATCTTGCCGTGCATCGCAGCGGCGCCGATCCGGCGCGCCTGGTTCGAGTCGAGGAGGGCTTGCGTGAACCATCACCCGATCGTCGCCGTGTGCGCCGGCCGGCCCTCGTCGAGCGCGGCGGGGGAGGGATTGTCGTGAACCTCGACGCCGCGGCCGGGCAGACGTGGCTGGTGGCCGACATCGGCGGCACCAACGCCCGTTTTGCGCTCGTCGACGGCCCCGGGGGCGCGCCGCGCGACATCCACCGCGTGCGCTGTGCCGACCATCCCGGCCCGGTCGAGGCCGCGGGCGCCTACCTGGCCGAGCGGCAGGCCGCGGCCGGGGCTGCCTGGCGCCCGCCGTCGTGGGCCGCGTTCGCGGTCGCCACGCCGGTCGGGCAGGACCGCATCGAGCTGACCAACAGCGCCTGGTCGTTCTCGCGCGCCGCGAGTGAGGCCGCGCTCGGGTTGGACGGCCTGCTGATGCTCAACGACTTCGAGGCGCTCGCGCTGTCGCTGCCCGGGCTGGCGCCGCGGCAGCTGCGCGCCCACGGCGCGCTGCCCAGCGCGCGCGGAACGCTGGCCGTGCTGGGGCCCGGCACCGGCCTGGGTGTCGGCGGCCTGCTCGAGACCGCGCACGGCTGGCGCGCGATCGCCGGCGAAGGCGGGCACGCGACGCTGGCGGCGGCCGACGACTTCGAGGCCGAGGTCCTGCGCACCGTGCGCGGCGAGTTCGCCCACGTCTCGGCCGAGCGGCTGCTGTCGGGCATCGGCCTGCCGACGCTGTACCGCGCCGTCGCCCGGGTGCGCGGCGAGACGGCCGCCGAGCTGACGGCCGAGGACATCGGCACGCGCGGCGCCAGCGGCCAGGACACGTTGTGCGCGGCCACGCTGGACACCTTCTGCGCGATGCTGGGCGGCTTTGCCGGCAATGTCGCGCTGACTTTCGGGGCGCGCGGCGGCGTCTTCATCGGCGGCGGCATCGTGCCGCACTTCGCCGACTTCTTCTTCGCGTCGCGCTTTCGCGAGCGTTTCGAGTCCAAGGGGCGTTTCCGCGCCTACCTCGAGGCGATCCCGACGGCGCTGATCGTCGAGCCGTACGCGGCGCTGTATGGCGCCGCCGCGGCCATCGAGGCGCGGCGCCGCCGCGCCGGCTCAACCGGCCACGCCGCATGAACGCGCCGTGGCATCCAGGCGCCCGTCGGGCCGGGGGACCGCGAGACCCCGCGCGCGACGGCACAGCCGCGACCGCCTGGACGACGGTCGCGATTCGGGTCGGGGCTTGCACGACGGGCGCCCGCCGAATTCCCTTCCCGTCCCCATCACCAATAGACCACGAATGAGGAGTTCATGATGTCTCGCCTTCACACCCGACTTCTTCCGCTCGCCGCCGCTGCCGCGCTGTGCAGCGGCAGCGCGTTCGCGCTGGACTTCAACGGCTACCTCCGCTCGGGCGGCGGCAGCAACTCCGAGGACGGCGGCCAGGTCTGCTTCGCGCTGCCGGGCACGCCCGGGCTGACCGGCACCAAGTACCGCCTCGGCAACGAATGCGACACCTACGCCGAGCTCGGCTTCACGCAGGAGCTCTTCGAGTCCAAGAAGGACGGCGTGAAGTTCATCTACCACGGCATGCTGTCGTACTCGATCAACAACAACGACAACAGCGACAGCTACGCGAGCCTGGTCGACGATGGTGACATCGCGGCGCGCCAGAACTACATCGAGGTGAAGAACCTGCCGATGATGAACGGTGCGGCGGTCTGGGTGGGCAAGCGCTACTACCAGCGCCAGGACATCCACATCAACGACTTCTACTACTGGGATACCTCGGGCACCGGCTTCGGTGTCGAGGGCTACAAGATCGGCGACAGCGGCCTGAACCTCAGCTATGCGCTGTTCCGCAACACGATGGGCCAGGACACGGCGGCCACGCGGCACGACTTCCGCGTCGGCGGCATCGGCCTGGGCGCCTATGGCGACCTGACGCTGGGCCTGCAGTACAACACCGCCGACACCAGCGTCGACGCCAACGACAACAACGGCTGGGGCTTCACGGTCCAGCACTTCAAGGGCGGCGTGCTCGGCGGCTTCAACAAGGCGGCGCTGCAGTACTCGAAGGGCACCGTCGCGCAGTTCGACTACGGCTATCCGGCGACCGACGAGATGGCCAACTCCGACGGTGCCAAGAAGTGGCGCTTCGTCGAAATCCTGAACTGGCAGACGACGCCGAAGTTCGGCGGCATGGCGACCTTCATCTACCAGAAGTCCGACACGCCGAAGAGCGACTGGATCGGCTTCAACGGCACCTGGATGTCCGCCGGCGTGCGTCCGGTCTACGCGATCAACGACTACTTCCGCATCGTCGCCGAACTCGGCCACGACCGGATCAAGCCGAACGACGACGCCAGCTACCAGAAGACGATCAACCTGACGAAGTTCACCATCGCGCCGACGCTGGCGGTGGGCCCGAGCTTCTGGGCGCGTCCTGAGCTGCGCCTGTTCTACACCTACGCCAAGTGGAACGAGGCGGCGCGCGACATCTACGCCGGCGCGATCGCCGGTGGCAAGTTCGGCACGGCCACGCACGGCAGCACGATCGGCTTCCAGGTCGAGGCCTGGTGGTGACGAGCTGAGCGACGGCCGCCTCGGGCGGCCGTCCGGCCAGCAAAAAGGCGCTCCGACGGAGCGCCTTTTTTCATGGGGCCGTGTCGCCGGCCCCCGCGGGCCGCGTCACTTGCGTGCCTTCAGCGCCTCTTCCAGCGTCAGGTAGGCCGTGCAGTCGCCCTGGTTGATGAAGATCTGGCGGCCCTGCGGCAGGAACCAGGCCGAGTCCTTCACGCAGTCCTTGCTGTCACCGCGGTGGATGATGTAGTTGATCTTGCCGTTGCGGAATTCGTTGGCCGGCACCTGCCAGTACACGCCGAAGCCGTCCTTGCCGGTGGGCTGCATCGGGTTGCCCCAGGTGATGCCCATGATCGGCGCGTCGGACTTGGTCTTGGCGCCGACGACCTGGCCGTCCTGCACCTTCTCGAACGATTCCCAGAAGTGCACGCCCCAGCCGGCGTAGTTGCCGTCCGGGCGGTAGTAGTGCAGCGAGACCGAGTCGGCCGGCACCTCGGCGGCCTTGACGGCGTCCTGCGCGGCGGCCGGGCCGGACGAGAGCAGGGCGGCGGTTCCGAGTGCGGCGATCCAGGCGAGTCGTTTCATCTTTGCTCCTTCGGTGGGGTTCGAACGGGCCGCCCACCCGCGGCCTCCTTGGTTCACTTCAGCGCTTCGAGCAGCACCACGCCGCGCGGGTCGGCGTCGAGCGTGACCTTGCCGGCCGCCACCGTCGCGCGGCCGCCGCCGTAGGCGTCCTGCACGCGCGTGCCGTCGGCGAAGACCTCGGCGACGTCGATCGTCACCGTGCCGCGGGCGCCGATGGCCGCGACGATGCGGTCCTCGGGCAGCACGCGGGCGAAGGTGTAGGGCTGGGCCGCGATCTGGCGGTGCTGGCCGCGTGCGATGGCGACGTGGCGGGCGCGGAACTGGCCCAGCTTGCGCCAGTGCGCCAGCGCCGCCGTGTCCAGGCTGGCCCAGTTCATGTCCGAGCGTGTCGACTGCTGCGGGTCGCCGTAGGCCGCCGGGCCGTCGGGGCGCGCGCTCTCGTCGCCGTAGTAGATCTGCACGCCGCCGGGCGCCAGCATCAGCGCCGTGGCGCCGTCGAGGATCGCCTTGCGGTCGAAGAGCTGGGTGTCGTGCGAGGAGAGGTAGGACAGCACGTTGTGCGTCGCCGGCGCGGCCAGCGTGCGGGCGTACTCGGCGTAGACCGGCTCGAGTTCGGCTCCCTTGGCCTCGGCGCGGCGCTGGAAGTCGAAGTTGATCATGTTGTCGAAGCCGATGTCGTAGTGCCGCGTGCGCGCGATGCCCTGGCCCCAGTGTTCGCCGGTCATCCAGAACGGCGCGTCGTCGATCGCGGCCTTCGGGTTGGCGGCCTTCCACTCGGCCAGCGCCTTCGTGGACGCGTCCTTCAGCGCCGTCCACGAGGCATATTCGACGTGCTTGACGGTGTCGGCGCGGAAGCCGTCAATGCCGTAGTCGCGCACCCAGCGCGAGAGCCAGTTGACGAGGTAGCCGCGCACCGTCGTGTCGGGCAACTCCACCGCCTCGGTGTCGGCCTTCTTCTTCAGGAACGGCGGCAGGCCGACCGGCTTGTCCGACTCGGTCTTGAAGTCGGGCAGGTAGGCGAGCTGCTTCGTCAGGTCGTCGCTGCCGCCTTCGGTGTAGCCGCGCAGCCCGGAGCGGATCCAGTCCGGCCCCCACCACTGCAGCCAGGCCGGGTCGTTGTAGTCGATCCACGAGTGGTAGTCGCGCAGCGTCGCGGCCTCGTAGCCCTTCCAGAGCATGCCGCGCTTCCTGTCGGTCTCGGGCTCGGTGACGTACTCGGACAGGCTCTGGATGTCGCCGTAGCCCGGGTGGTTCATCACGACGTCGAACAGGATGCGGATGCCCTGGCCGTGCGCGGTGGCCACCAGCTCGCGCAGCTCGGCCGGCGTGCCCATGTTCGCGTCGAGCTTCGTGAAGTCGAGCGCGAAGTAGCCGTGGTAGCCGTAGTGCTTGAACTCCTTGCTGCCGCCGACCACCCAGCCGTGGATCTGCTCGTAGGGCGCGGTGATCCAGATCGCGTTGACGCCCAGCTCGCGGAACCAGCCTTCGCGCAGCTTCTGCGTGATGCCGGCGAGGTCGCCGCCGTGGAAGCTGCCGATGTCGTCCTGCGGCCGGGCTTCGCGCGTGCGGCCGTAGCTGCCGTCGTTGGCCGGGTTGCCGTTGGCGAAGCGGTCGGTGACGACGAAGTAGACGATCGGGTTGTCGGCGAAGCGCCCGGGGCGCGCGGCGGGCTCGTCGGCGGCCCAGACGGACGAGACGGCAAGGGCGGCCGCGAGCGCGGCGAAGGTGCGGCGGAACATCATGCGGCGCAGTCCGGTGAGGTGCGTCAGCCCTTCACGCCACCCGCCGTGAGGCCGGAGACGATCCACTTCTGGGCGAACAGGAAGACGAGCGTGATCGGCAGGCCCGACAGCACCGCCGCGGCGGCGAAGTCGCCCCACAGGTAGCGTTGCTCGTAGAGGAAGTACTTGGAGCCGACGGCCAGCGTCAGGTTGTGCTCCTGGCGCAGCAGGATCGACGCCACCGGGTACTCGATGACCGCGCCGATGAAGGCGAGCACGAAGACGACCATCAGGATCGGCACCGCCATCGGCAGCAGCACGTAGCGGAAGGCCTGCCAGTGCGTCGCGCCGTCGACCTTGGCGCATTCCTCGATCTCGACGGGGATGGTGTCGAAGTAGCCGCGGATGGTCCAGATGTGCATCGCGACGCCGCCGAGGTAGGCGACGATCAGCCCGGCGTGGGTCTCGATGCCCAGCCAGGGCACGTAGCTGCCGATGGCCTCGAAGATCGCGTAGATGGCCACCAGCGCCAGCACCGCCGGGAACATCTGCAAGAGCAGCATCGAGTTCAGGATCTGCGTCTTGAAGCGGAACTTCAGCCGCGCGAAGGCGTAGGCCGCGGTCGTCGAGATCGCGACGATCAGGAAGGCCGAGATGCCGGCGATCTTCACCGAGTTCCACAGCCAGCGCAGCACCGGGAAGGGCGGCTGCACGAGGCTGCCATCGGCGGCCTGGTACGGGATGCCGAGCGCCAGCTTCCAGTGCTCGAAGCTGATCGTCTCGGGGATCAGCGAGCCGGTGGCGAAGTTGCCCGGGCGCAGCGAGATCGAGACGATGGCCAGCAGCGGGAACACCGTCACCGCGATCAGCGTGATCAGGAACAGGTGCGCGCCGATCAGGCGCCAGCGTTGCGACTTGCCGGTGACGATGGCCATGCGCTACTTCCGTTCGTCGTTGACCTTGGCCAGCTTCAGGTTGGCCATCGACAGCATCGCCACGAGGAAGAAGATGATCGTCGAGATCGCCGCGGCGAGCCCGAAGTTCTGCCCCGAGTCCTGGAACGCGATGCGGTAGGTGTAGGACACCAGGATGTCGGTCGTGCCGGCCGGCACCTTGGTGTTGAGGAAGTCGGGCCGCCCGTTGGTGAGCAGCGCGATCAGCACGAAGTTGTTGAAGTTGAACGCGAACGACGCGATCAGGAGCGGCGTCAGCGGCTTGACGATCAAGGGCGCCGTGATCTTCCAGAAGTTGGTCAGCGGCTTGGCGCCGGAGATCGCCGAGGCCTCGTACAGGTCCGACGGGATCGCCTTGATGAGCCCGGTACAGAGCACCATGATGTACGGGTAGCCCAGCCAGGTGTTGACCAGCAGGATCATCACCTTGGCCAGGAACGGGTCGGCGAACCACGACGGCTTGATGCCGAACAGCGCGTTCAGGATCAGGTTGATCTCGCCGAAGTTCTGGTTGAACAGGCCCTTGAAGACCAGGATCGAGATGAAGCCCGGCACCGCGTACGGCAGGAACAGCAGCGTGCGGTAGACGGTGCGGAAACGCAGCGCCTCCCAGTTCAGCAGCACCGCCAGCGTCGTGCCGACGGCCAGCGTCAGCAGCACCGTCAGCCCGGCGAAGACGACGGTCCAGACGAAGATGCGGATGAACGGGCCGCGGAAGTCCGGGTCCTCGACCATGCGCAGGTAGTTGCCCAGGCCGATGCCGACCTTGAAGCCCGGCTGCAGGCGCTCGCCGGCCTCGTTCTCGTAGAAGCCGGTGTCGTGGTTGGCGCGGAAGAGCTCGCCGGTGGCGGTCTGCCGCAGCACGCCGTCGGCTTCACGCGTGAAGGTCGGCACCAGCGGCGCGAACTCGCGCACGCCGGCATAGGACAGCGCGCTGCCGTCGGGCAGCACGAGCTTCAGCGCTGCCAGCGCCTGGCGGTTCTTCAGCACCGCGCCCAGCGGCAGCGGTTCGCCGGGCGTGTAGCCCGACGCGGCCAGCGGCTCGAGCCTGAGCTCCTGCGCGCCGCCCAGCGTCAGCGCCGGCGTGACGACGCTGCGCGCCGCGCGGGTCTCGGGTTCCTCGTCGTCGTCGGCCTGGCCCGGCGCCAGCACGAGCCGCAAACGCTCGCCGTCGGGATGCAGCGTGAAGCCCCAGCCGTGGCCTTCGCCGGGTGTCGTCTGCTCCAGCAGGTAGGCGCTGGCGCGCTCGTAGCTCAGCAGGTTGGACGAGGAGTAGTTCGTGAACCCGATCTGCACCGTGTACAGCAGCGGGAAGGCGACGAACACCAGCATCCCGGCCAGGCCGGGGAACAGGTAGCGGTAGGCGAAGGCGACGTTGGACAGGTAGACGAAGAAGCCCAGCCCGAACAGCCCGAGCAGCGCCACCGCCCACAGCGGCTGGCCGCTGGCGTAGATGCGGAACACCAGCCACAGGCAGGCCAGCGCCGTGACCGTCGTGAACGGCCACTTCAGCAGTCGGCCCCAGTCGGTTCGTCCCATCGTCGTCCCGTGGCGCCTCCCTCGCGGGCGCCGTCGCTCGAACCGGGGCGGCGCCAGGCCGCCCCGTGCGTGTGCCACCGGGCGGGGCCGCGCGGGCGCCCGCCGGTGGCCGGCCGTGCCGGCTTACTTGCCGAGCATGCGCGCGGCGGCCGCGTCGAGCGCTTCCTTCGGGGGCTGGCGGCCGTTGGTGATGTTCTCCAGCGCCGAGGCCATCGACGACCAGAAGCGGCCCATCTCGGGGATGTTGGGCATCGGCTCGCCGCGGCGGGCGTTCTCCATCGTCGCCTTGATGTTGGGGTCGTTGGAGAGCTCCTTGAAGAACGCCTTGTTCGCCGGCGTGCCCAGCGGCACGTCGGCGTTGATCGTCTTCAGCGAGTCGACCTTCAGCAGCGTGTTCTCGATGAACTCCTTGGCCACGTCCTTGCTCTTGCTGGGCGCGGAGATCATGCAGCCGAGCACGCCGACGAACGGGCGCGAGGGCTTGCCGGCGACGTCGGGGATCGGCGCGACGCCGAAGTCGATCTTGCTCTTGCGCAGGTTGTCCCAGGCCCAGGGGCCGGTGATCATCATCGCCACGTCGCCCTTGTTGAACGCGGCTTCCATCTCGGCGTAGCCCGAACCCTTGGGCATGTTGCCGTTCTTGATCATCGAGGCCAGCAGCTCGGCACCCTTGACGGCACCGGCCGAGTTGACGCCGACCTTGGCCGGGTCGTAGTCGCCCTTGGCGTCACGGCCGAAGACGCTGCCGCCACCGGCGGCCAGGATCGGCCAGGTGAAGTAGGTGTTGTTGTAGTCCCAGAGGATGGCGTGCTTGCCCTTGGCCGACAGCTCCTTGTCGAGCTTGATCACGTCGTCGAAGCTCTTCGGCGGCGTCTTCACCAGCGCCTTGTTGTAGACTAGGCCGATGGCCTCGACCGAGATCGGGTAGCCCCAGGTCTTGCCCTGGTAGCCGAAGGCCTTCCAGGCGGTGTCCTCGATCTCGTCGCGCACCTTCTTCGACGGGTTGACCGGCACGATCAGGCCCGACTTGGCCCACTCGCCCATGCGGTCGTGCGGCCAGCAGAAGACGTCCGGGCCCTTGCCGGCGGCGGCGGCCTGCTGGAACTTGCCCGGGGCGTCTTCCGGGTGCTCGACGGTGACCGGCACGCCGGTGGCCTTGGTGAAGGCGTCGCCGACCTTCTGCAGCCCGTTGTAGCCCTTGTCGCCGTTGATCCAGACCAGCAGCTTGCCGGCTTCCTGCGCGCTGGCGGCGCCGGCGAAGGCGAAGGACGCGACGATGGCTGCTGCGGCGGCGATCGGCTTGATGGTTGTCGTCATGGTGGCTCCTCAGTCGTTGTCTTGACGGTGTGGGAACGAAAGCGTCGCGGGGCGGGGTGCCGTCAGGCGGCCTCGCGCTGCGGCAGGCGGTACAGGCGCCGGAAGGCGCGGCCCTCGGCGTCGAACAGGTGGCAGTGCGACGGCGGGATGCCCAGCTTCAGCCGGTCGCCGGCGATTGCGGTCGAGCCGCCGCCGAGTTCGCAGGTCATCGCCTCGTCGACGCCGGCGCAGTTGACGTAGCCGTGCGTCTGGCTGCCCAGCGACTCGACGAAGGTCAGCTCGACCTCGATCGTGTTGTGCGCCGCGCCGAGCTCGAAGTGCTCGGGGCGCACGCCCAGCGTCACCTTGTCGCCCGGCCGCGCGGCGGCGGCGTCGACCTCGGCGCGCAGCACGGCGCCGGACGGCAGGCGCACGCTGGCGCCGCTGGCGTCGGCCGAGACGATCTCGCCGCTGATGAAGTTCATCTTCGGCGAGCCGATGAAGCCGGCGACGAAGAGGTTCACCGGGTACTCGTAGAGCTCCAGCGGCGCGCCGACCTGCTCGACCTTGCCGGTGGACAGCACGACGATGCGGTTGGCCAGCGTCATCGCCTCGACCTGGTCGTGCGTGACGTAGACCATCGTCGTCTTCAGGCTCTCGTGCAGCTTGGCGAACTCGTAGCGCATGCGCACGCGCAGCGCGGCGTCCAGGTTGGACAGCGGCTCGTCGAAGAGGAAGACCTCGGGCTTGCGCACGATCGCGCGGCCGATCGCCACACGCTGGCGCTGGCCGCCGGACAGCGCCTTGGGCTTGCGGTCCAGCAGGTGCTCGATGTTGAGGATCTTCGCCGCGCCGTGCACCGCGCGGTCGATCTCGTCCTTCGGCATCTTGGCCAGCTTCAGGCCGAAGGCCATGTTGTCGTACAGCGTCATGTGCGGGTACAGCGCGTACGACTGGAAGACCATCGCGATGCCGCGCTCGGCCGGCGGCACGTCGTTGACGACGCGTCCGCCGATGCGCAACTCGCCCGACGTGATGTCTTCCAGCCCGGCGATCACGCGCAGCAGCGTGGACTTGCCGCAGCCCGAGGGCCCGACGAAGACCATGAACTCGCCGTCGTGGATCTCCAGATTGATGTCGTGAAGCACTTTCGTCTCGCCGAAAGCCTTGTTCACGTTCGTCAACCGGACGTCTGCCACCTCTCGCACCTCCGCCATCGCGCCCCGGATCGGGCTCGACCACCACGACCCTTGCGCTCCTGGCGCATGCCGATGTAGAGAATATACATCGGTGTACCTCGATGAAACCGGGTTTACTCTATTGGTTGGCTTTGTCAATCGTTGCGAATCAAGGACTTAGCGTGATACCCCGCGGGCTGATGTAGGATTGTTACGGCGGCTCGCCCTCGGCCGTGTCGCGGCGGCGCCATGCCGCCCGGGGCCGCGGGGTGCGACACTGGCCGTCTCCAGACATGAGGAGCTTGTCGATGCGTGCGTTCCCGTCCGGCGCCTGGCGCCCGGTGTCCTGCGCGGCCGTGCTGGCCTGCGCCGCCTCGATCGCGTTCGCCCAGGCGCCCGGTGGGCGCAGCGAGCGTTTTCTGCGCGACAGCAGCGCCGACCGCGTGGTGTCGACGGTGCTGGCGGCGACCCACGACTACGTGCGCATCGAGCGCGCCGAACCCGGTGCGGCGCCGTCGCTGCACCCGGCCGTCGTGCCCTCGGAGCAGCTGCGGGCCCTGCTCGTGCCGCTGCGCAACGCCGTCAAGGATGACGAGCTGTTCACCGCCGACGAGCTCGACGTGCTCGCGCCGGCGCTGGCCAAGGCGCTGGCCCAGGCCGAGCCCGGGCAGGACGTCGCGTTCGCGGTCACCGGGCGTCACGGCGGTTTCGGGCCGCTGGTGCCGCGCACCGTGACCACCGGGCGCGTGTTCCGCAGCGCCGACGGCCTGCAGCTGATCGCCGGCATGGTCTGGGCGCCGTTCGAGAGCCAGTACCTGGCGACCGGCGTGCGCGTCGCGTTCGAGCCTGGCCGCCGCGCGGCGCCGGTCGACGCCGGCGTGCGCATCGCTGCGCCCAACGGCCGCAGCGTGCGTGCCGACTGGGTGTCGCTGCTGGTGGCGCCTGCCGCGGCGCCGGCCCCCCGGGCTGCGACGACGGCTCCCGCTGCGGCCGCGCCGGTGGCGCCCGCGGCGGCGGGCGCCGCCGTCCCGCCGGCGGCCGCCCCGGCCCCGGCGCCGCAGCGTCCGCGTGACGCGGGCTTCTACGAGGATCAGGAGCAGCGGCTGCGCACCCTCAAGCGTCTGCACGACAACGGCCTCATCACCGACGAGGAGTACCGGCAGAAGCGCTACGAGGTGCTGCAGCAGCTCTGAGGCCGGACGCAGGGCGCCGGGAGGCGTCCTGCGCCTGCCGAAGGGCCGAGCGCGATTTCACGCCCGAGGGCTGAGTCTGGACGCCGGACGGCGTCCAGCGCCCGCGCCGGTTCAGCGCACGTCGAACACACGCACCGAGCGCGCGGCCATCGTGATCGAGGCCTCGCCGCCGGCGCTGGCCGTGGTGTCGCCGCCGCCGCTCGGGTACAGGCTGCCCAGCGTCGCGCTGGCCGGCAGGCCGGTGACCGTGGCGGTGGCGCTGCTCGTGCCGTAGTTCAGCACCACCAGCGTGCGCTCGCCGCCTTGCGTGCGCTGGAAGCTCAGCAGCGTGCCGCTGGCCTGCGGCTGCAGGTAGTCGCCGGCCGAGATCGACGGCCGCTCGCCGCGCAGCGCCAGCATCGCCTTGTAGAACGCGAGCAGCGAGTCCGGGTCGGCGGCCTGGGCCTGCACGTTTTGCGTCGCGGCGTTGGCCGAGCGTGCCCGGTACGGCGTGCCGGTCGTGAAGCCGCCGGCGGCCGTCCAGCTCATCGGCGTGCGCAGCTTGGCGTCGCCGTCCAGCGTCGAGGCGCCGGCCATGCCGATCTCCTCGCCGTAGTAGACGAAGGGCACGCCCGGCTGCAGCAGGTAGGTGGCCGCGGCGAGCTTGTACTGCGCGACGTTGCCGCCGAACTGGTCCCAGGGGCGCTGGCCGGCGAAGCTGTCGTGGTTGGACAGGAAGGTCGCCGCCCCGGCCGGCGCCGTGACCGGGTAGGCGGCGACGGCGGCGACGGCCGCCGTGTCGCCCTTGGCCGCGGCGATCAGCTGGCCCTGGTAGCCGAAGGCGAAGGCGCTGCCGCAGCTGGCGGCGTAACCGGCCGGGTCGCTCGGGCCTTCGCAGACCATGTAGCGGCGGGTGTAGCCGCCGACGAGGTCGCGCACCCCGGCCATCAGCACGTGGTTCTGCGGCTGGTTCTCCCAGGCTGCCGGGCCGTTCTCGACCAGGTTGCCGACGGCGTCGAAGCGGAAGCCGTCGACCCCCAGGTTCAGCCAGAAGCGCAGGTTGTCGTGGTGCCAGGCCACGACCGCCGTGTTCTGCAGGTTGAAGTCGGGCATCTGGTCCCAGAACGGCGCGAAATACCAGCTGCCGTTGGCCGAGCGCCAGGGGTCGCCGCCGTAGATGTTCCAGCCGGCCGGACGCGAGCTCTGCCAGACGTACCAGTCGCGGAAGGTGTTGGTGCTGCCGGCACGCGAGTTCACGAAGGCCGGGTGCTGGGCGGCGCTGTGGTTCATCACGTAGTCGACGATGACGCCCAGGCCGCGCGCGTGCGCGGCGGCGACCAGCGCCTCGAGGTCGGCGACGCTGCCGTAGTCGCGCTCGATCGCGCGGTAGTCCTTGACCGCGTAGCCGTGGTCGCCGTCCTGGCTGGCGGTGACCGGCATCAGCCAGATGCCGCCGACGCCGAGCGCCTGCAGGTAGTCCAGGCGCGAGATCAGGCCCTGCAGGTCGCCCTTGCCGTCGCCGTCGCTGTCCTGGTAGCTGCGCACGAAGACCTGGGCGATGCCGCGGCGCTGCCAGCCTTCGGCCAGCGGGCTGCCGGGGTCGGCGGCGGTGACGCTGCTGGTGTCGACGTCGGGCAGCGGGGCGTCGCCGCCTCCGCCGCCGCCGCCACAGGCGACGAGCAGGGCGGCCGCGGCGGCGACGGCGGGCAGGCGGAAGGCGCGGAGGGGCGTGGACATGATTCGGACGAACAATGGTGGTGTGTCGGACTGTAGTCCTGCTACACCGTCGCTTCACCAACTTCGTCGGCGAACCCGTGCGACCCAGGTGGGTTGGCGCTCTTGCGGCCCTGGTGTTTTCCCCGACGTCGGCGGCGGCGTGTATTTAAGCAACATGCTGTGGTCGCCGGCGGCAGCGGCGCCGTGCCGCGGGCCCGGCACGGCCGGCGGCCAAGGCCTATGATGCGCGCCCCTTTCGCCCGCCCCCGACACCGCCCCCGATGGCCGAAGCTCCCGCCACGCTCAACCCCGCCCAGCTCGCCGCCGTCCACCACCTGGAAGGCCCGTGTCTGGTGCTGGCCGGCGCCGGCTCGGGCAAGACGCGTGTCATCGTGCACAAGATCGCGCGGCTGCTGCAGGCCGGGCTGGAGCCGCGCCAGATCGCGGCCATCACCTTCACGAACAAGGCCGCCGCCGAAATGCGCGAGCGTGCCAAGCAGATCGTCGGCGGCCGCGCCGCCAAGGAGCTGGCGATCAGCACCTTCCACTCGCTGGGCGTGCGTCTGCTGAAGACCGACGGCTCTCGCCTCGGCCTGAAGGAGCAGTTCTCGATCTTCGACAGCGACGACGTGCTGGGCGTGCTGCGCGAGGCCGGTGGCTGCAACGACAACGCGGTGGCGCGCAGCTGGCAGTGGACGATCAGCCTCTGGAAGAACCAGGGCCTGGACGCCGACGCCGCGGCGCGCGCCGCCGCCGACGAGGACCAGCGGGTCGCCGCCGTCGTCATGAAGCGCTACGAGGAACGGCTGGCGGCCTTCCAGGCGGTGGACTTCGACGACCTGATCTCGCTGCCGCTGAAGCTGCTGGCGCGCGACGCCGAGGCGCGCGAGAAGTGGCAGGGCATGTTCCGCCACATCCTCGTCGACGAATACCAGGACACCAACGCCGTGCAGTACGAGCTGCTGAAGGCGCTGGTCGGCGAGCACACGCCGTTCACCGCGGTGGGCGACGACGACCAGAGCATCTACGGCTGGCGTGGCGCGACGATCGAGAACCTGAAGCGCCTGCCGCAGGACTTCCCGCGGCTGAAGGTCATTCCGCTGGAGCAGAACTACCGCTCCACCGGCAACATCCTGCGCGCTGCCAACAACGTCATCGCGCAGAACCCGAAGATCTACGAGAAGAAGCTCTGGAGCGAGTTCGGCGACGGCGAGCCGGTGCGGCTGCTGGAGTGCGACAGCGAGGAGCACGAGGCCGAACGCGCCGTCGCGCGCATCCAGGCGCTGCGTGGCGCCGACGCGCGCATCGCCTGGGCCGACTTCGCGATCCTCTACCGCGCCAACCACCAGGCCCGCATCCTCGAGCAGAAGCTGCGTCAGGCGCAGATCCCGTACAAGGTCTCGGGCGGCCAGAGCTGGTTCGACCGCGCCGAGATCAAGGACCTCTGCGCCTGGCTGCGCCTGCTGGTGAATCCCGACGACGACCCGGCCTTCCTGCGTGCCGTGACGACGCCCAAACGCGGAATCGGCCACCAGACGCTGGCCTCGCTGGGCGAGTTCGCCGGCAAGTGGAAGGTGAGCCTGTTCGAGGCGCTGTTCTCGCCGACGCTGAAGACCGCGCTGAAGGGCAAGGCGATCGACTCGCTGCACGAGTTCGGCCGTTACGTGAACGCGCTGGAGGAGCGCGCGCGCCACACGCGCGGCGGCGAGGAGGCGCGCAAGCTGATGCTGGAGTTCCTCACCGACATCGGCTACGAGCGCCACCTGCACGACGGCGAGGAGAGCGAGAAGATCGCCGCCTCGCGCTGGAGCAACGTCGTCGATTTCGTCGACTGGATCGCGCGCCGCGCCGGCGGCGACGAGGACCGGCCCGAGCAGACGGTGCTGGAGGTGGCGCAGACGATCGCCGTCATCATCAGCCTGGCCGAACGCAGCGAGGACCAGGACGTCGTCACGCTGTCGACGCTGCACGCCTCCAAGGGCCTGGAGTGGCCGCACGTCGTGCTGGCCGGCGTCAACGAAGGCCTGCTGCCGTTCCGCGCCGGCGAGGAGGAGATGACGCCCGAGCGCCTGGAAGAGGAGCGGCGGCTGATGTACGTCGGCATCACGCGCGCGCGGCGCACGCTGGTCGTCAGCACGCTGCGCCGGCGCAAGAAGGGGCGCGAACTCGTCGCCGCAGTGCCCAGCCGCTTCATCGCCGAGATGAAGCTCAACGAGTCCACCGGCCGCGAGGATCCGCGCGAACGCCTGGCCAAGCTGCGCGCCGCGCTCGCGGCCAAGGCCTCGGCGCCGGCGCCGAGCGCTGACTCCTAGACGCCCAGCTCCTTCAGCAGCGGCCTGACCCAGGTGTCGAGGTCGGCGGCGCGCAGCGCGCCGATGCGGCGCAAGCGCACGCGACCGGCGGCGTCGACGACGAAGGTCGCCGGCACGCCCGGCAGCCGCCAGGGCGCGGCCAGCGCGCCGTCGGCGTCTTCGAGCACGGTCTGGTACGGGTTGCCCTGGCGCGCCAGCCAGCCGCGTGCGGCGTCGCGGCGGTCCTGGTGGGTGACGCCGACCATCGCCAGCCGGCGCTCGGCCGCCAGTGTCACGAGCAGCGGATGCTCGTCGCGGCACGGTGCGCACCACGAGGCCCAGAAGTTCAGCAGCCAGGGCCGGCCGGCGAGCGCGGCCGAGGACCACGCGGCCGCCGGATCGTCCAGCCGCGGCCCGGCCAGCGGTGGCGCCGGTTCGTCGACGAGCGGTGACGCCCCGGCGGGGCCGAAGCGGCGCATCAGCTCGCCGGCGCCGACGGCCAGCACCGCCACGCCGGCGGCTCCGAGCACCACCCGGCGCCGCGTCACGCTCACATGCCCTTGAACAGGCCGTTGTAGCTGCGGCTGACTTCCAGCTTCTGCGGGTGGCCGCGCACGCTGACGATCTGGCGGCCGCGGAAGTCGCGCGTGACGCCCGAGATCGCGTTGACGTTGACCAGCGCGCTGCGGTGGATCTGCCAGAAGCGCTGCGGGTCGAGCTCGTCGACCAGCTCCTTGATCGGCTTCCTGATCAGCGCCTCGACCTGCGCCGTCTGCACGCGCGTGTACTTCTCGTCGCTGACGAAGAACAGCACGTCCTGCACCGGGATCATCTGGATCGCGTTGCCGACGCCGGCCTGGATCCACTCGAGGTAACGCGGTGCGGCCGCCGGGTTCAGCTGGGCGGCCAGCCGGTGCAGCAGCTGCTGCATGTTCGGCCCGGTCGGGGCCTCGTCGCCGTCGCCGCGGCGCGCCGCCAGGCGCTTGCGCAGCCGCTCGACGGTGAGCTGCAGGCGCTCGCGCTCGGCGGGCTTGAGCACGTAGTCGGCGACACCCTGCTCGAAGGCCTCGACCGCGTACTGGTCGTAGGCGGTGATGAAGACGATCTCCGGCAGCGGCTCGTCGTCGTCGCCGCCGTCGCGCGGCGGCAGCTGGGCGATCTGGCGCGCCGCGTCGACGCCGGTCAGCCCCGGCATGCGAATGTCGAGGAAGACGATGTCCGGGCGGTGCTGGCCGACGAGCTCGACGGCTTCGAGGCCGTTGCGCGCCTCGGCGACGATCTCGAGTTCGGGCCAGACCTCGGCCAGGCGGGCGCGGAGCTGGTCGCGCATCAGGCGCTCGTCGTCGGCGAGCACGGCGCGCACGGGGGCGTTGTCGTTCATCGTGGGTTCCTGACGGGGTTCAGGCCGTGGCGGCGGCGGCCGTCGCCGCGCCTTCGACCGGGCGGTACGGTACCGTGATCGTGACCACCGTGCCGCCGGGCTGGTTCTCGGTGATCGCCAGCGTGGCCTTGCCGCCGTAGAGCATCTGCAGGCGTTCGCGCACGTTGGCCAGGCCGACGCCGGTGCCGGCGGTCGCGGCCTTGCCGAAGCCCAGGCCGGTGTCGGCCACCGTCACCTGCAGCTTGCCGTGCACGACCTGGGCGCGCACCGTCAGCGAGCCGCCTTCGGGCTTGGGCTCCAGGCCGTGCTTGATCGCGTTCTCGACCAGGGTCTGGATCATCATCGGCGGGAACTCGGCCGACAGCAGGCCGTCGGGCACGTCGACCACCGTGGCCAGGCGTTCCTCCATGCGCACCTTCAGGATCTCCAGGTAGGGGCGGATGACGGCGATCTCGCGGCCGAGCTCGCGCACGCCGCCGTCGCTGGTCTCGCGCATCGTCGGCATGCTGGCGCGCAGCAGCGCGATCAGGTTCTTCTGCATCTGGCTGGCGCGCTGCGGGTCGGTCTCGATCAGGTGGTCGATCGAGGCCAGCGTGTTGAACAGGAAGTGCGGCTCGACCTGGGCCTGCATCGCCGCCATGCGCGCCTCGACGACCTGGCGGCGCAGCGCCTCGGCCTCGGCGGTCTCGGTGGCCTGTGCGGCCTTGGCCTCGGCCTGGATGCGGCCCTTGTAGGTCGCCTTGATCAGCGCCGAGCCCATGATCCACAGCAGTGCCAGGTCGCTGAGAAAGTCGCCCCAGTGGATGCGGCGCACGCGGCGGCCGCCGCTGTCGATGACGACGTCCTCCTCGGCCGCCGCCTCGCGCGCGGCGGCGGCAGCTTCGCGTGCGGCTTCGGCGGCGTCGCGGGCGGCCTGCTTCTGGTCCTCGATGGCCTCGCGGATCGCGTCGCGCGCTTCCTGGATCGCCTCGCGGATGGCTTCGCGGTCGACGTTGGCCGGCACGTTGATCGTGATGCCGTCGTCGGCCGTCGACGCGGCGTTCTGCGCGATCTCGGCCGCCGAGGCCGCGGCCGACGCCGCCTGGGCGGCCGGCTCGGCGTCCTTGGGCGTGATACGGATGCCGTGTTCGTCGATGCGGATGTCCAGCGACCCGCCGGTGCCTGCGGAGGCGCCGGAGGCCGGCTGCGGCGGCGCTGCGACCACCGGCGGCGCGGGCGGCGCCGGCGGCTCGACCGGCTTGCGCGCCGGGCGGGCCGGCCGGTCGTTCTCGATCGTCTCGGTGACCGTCCAGCGGAACGGCGGCATCTCCTCGAGGATGGAGGCGGCCACCAGCAGCAGGATGGACAGCACGACGAAACGCTTCCAGCTGATGCCGACCAGCCAGTTCGCGTAGACGTGGAAGGCGCGAACGGTCTGGTCGCGCAGCCGCGCCCAGTCGATGTCGTCTTGATAGCGGTAGGCGGAACTCATGGTGATCGGGGCGCGCCGTGGGCGATGGGAGCACTGTACGCAGGCACCGTCGTGGTGCCACCGTCGGGCGACGCGCTGCAGCCGAGGGCGACAGGATGCGGCGATGTCCGACAAGACGAAGGGGAACTTTTACCCCGCGCCGGCCTTCTGTAGCGCAGATGCTCGCTCCAGCCACCCGATGCCGCCGATGTCCTGCGTATTCCTCCGCCACCGAGACGCTTCCCGCAAGCGGTGTCTCGGTGTCGGCGGCTCGGGTGTGAGCATGCACTCACCTGCGCCTTGGGGGCTGTCGGCCGATTGTGCGGAACCAACCGCGCCGGGGGCGGTCTTCCGTGGGACGGCCAGACGCCGCCCGAGGGCGCCGCAGGCCGTCCGGGGTGCGTGCCGTGCCCCGGTACCCGAGCAGGTGCTCGAAGAAGATCCTTCGAGAAAAGCGAAGCTTGCTGATTCAAATATCGCATTTACACGAAGTGAATGCGGCCCTAGATTCTCCGTCGGACCCAAGAAAGGAAACCTGCCATGCGCATGAGCACCCGCACCCGATTCGCGGTCAACGCCCTCGTCGACCTCGGCCTGCGCCAGCAGGCCGGCCCCGTGGCCCTGGCGGCCATCTGCGGCCGGCTGCAGGTGTCGCTGTCGTACATGGAGCAGGTGTTCGCCCGCCTGCGTCGCCAGGGGCTCGTCGAGAGCACGCGCGGCCCGGGCGGCGGCTACACGCTCGGCCGCCGCGCCGACGCGATCACGATCGCCGACGTCGTCTCCGCGGTCGAGGACCGTCCGGCGCCGGCCGCCGAGGTCACGCCCGGCCAGGCGCTGTGGTCCGAACTCGACGCGGTGATGATGCAGCACATGTCCGGCATCACGCTGGAGTCGCTGCTCGAGGAGCAGCGTGCCAAGGGTGTCGACATCGACGTCACGCCGCGCCGCCGCGCGCTGGCGATGCCGCGTCCGGCGCCGCGTGCGGTGACGACGCGCGCGCCGAACTCGGTGTTCGCCTTCGCGCGTTCGCTGGCCGACTGACCGTTCGACAGGCGGCGGGGTTCGCCCCGCCGCCCGGCCTCAGCGGTACAGCAACTGTGGCAGCCACAGCCCGATCGCCGGGAAGGCGTAGAGCAGCGCGATGGCGATGATCTGGATCCCCATGAACGGCAGCATGCCGGCGAAGATCTGGTTCAGCGTCACGTGCGGCGGGCTGACCCCCTTCAGGTAGAACGCGGCCATCGCCACCGGCGGCGACAGGAAGGCGGTCTGCAGGTTCAGCGCGACCAGCAGCCCGAAGAACAGCGGGTCCACCCCGAAGTGGTCCAGCAGCGGCACGAAGATGGGCATGAAGATCACGATGATCTCGGTCCACTCCAGCGGCCAGCCGAGGATGAAGATCAGCACCTGCGACAGCAGCAGGAACTCGGTCTTCGTCAGGTTCATCGACAGCACCCACTGCTCGACCAGCTCCTGCCCGCCCAGCAGCGCGAAGGCTGACGAGAAGATCGCCGAGCCGACGAACAGCCAGCACACCATCGCGCTGGTCTTGGCCGTCAGGAACACGCTCTCCTTGACGACGTTGAAGGTCAGCTGACGGTAGGCCGCGGCGAGCACGAAGCCGCCGAGCGCGCCGACGGCCGCGGCCTCGGTCGGCGTCGCCAGGCCGAAGACGATCGAGCCCAGCACCGCCATGATCAGCGCCATCAGCGGGAAGAACGAGCTCAGCAGCATCTTGAAGATCTCGAGCCGCTGGAAGCTGAGCAGCGCGTAGAAGGCCAGCAGCGCCACCGCGCCGGTGCCGACGCCGATCCAGTAGCCGCGTGGGGCGCTGCGGGCCTGCGCTTCGGCAGGTGGCGCCGCGGCCTCCGCGCCCGGCGGCTCGCCCAGCGCCTCGGCACCGGGCGGCTCGGACAGATCGGCGCTGCCGGGCGGCTCCTCCAGGCCGCCGGCCGGCGGCTCGGCGAGACCGCCGGCGTCGCCCGCCGCGCCGAGTTCGGTCAGGCCCTCGATCGCCGGCGCCGGGCCTGCTGCCGGCGCGGTCACGACCCGGTGCGCGCCGACGGCGACGAGCGCGAACACCAGCGCCGGCAGCAGCACGACCGCGAGCTGGCGCAGCAGATGGCCGGTCGGCACGTCGGCGTTGCGCCGGCCCTTGAGTGCCTGCAGCAGCGCCGGCAGCGCACGCTGCGCGCCTTCGGCGAAACGCGCGGTGGCCAGCGGCAGCCGCACCGTGCGCAGCTCGGGCGCCAGCGGCGGCGCCCAGCCCGGCTTGATGAGCGCGACGCCGATGACGAACAGCACGTACAGCCCGGCCAGCATCAGCCCCGGGAAGAAGGCGCCGGCGTAGAGCTGCACCACCGACACGCCGGCGGTCGCGCCGTAGACGATCAGCATCACCGACGGCGGGATCAGGATGCCCAGGCAGCCGCCGGCGGTGATCGCGCCGGCCGACAGCCGGATGTCGTAGCCGCTCTTGAGCATCTGCGGCAGCGCCAGCAGCCCCATCAGCGTGACGACGGCGCCGACGATGCCGGTGGCGGTGGCGAAGATCGCGCAGGTGAACAGCGTCGCCACCGCCAGCGAGCCCGGTACCCGCGCCATCGCCAGGTGCAGGCTCTTGAACAGCTTCTCGATCAGGTTGGCGCGTTCGACCAGATAGCCCATGAAGACGAACAACGGGATCGAGATCAGCACGTCGTTGCTCATCACCTTGAACGCCGACTGCACCATCAGGTCCAGCGTCTTGCCGGTGTCGCGCTCGTAGGCCAGCCAGGTGAAGATCATCCCCATGCCCATCAGCGTGAACGCCGTGGGGAAGCCGAGCATGATCGCGATGACGATCAGCGCCAGCATCAGCAGCCCGAGGTGGCCGTTGGTGATGGTCTCGGCACGCCCGAGCACGACGGCGATGCCGGCCAGGATCAGCGCCATCAGCGTGAAGCCGAACCAAAGTTCCTTGCGCAGCTTCACTCAGCGCTCCTTCGCTTGCACGTAGCGGTCCAGCTCGGCGATGTCCTCGTCCTTCACGTGCACCATCGCCTTCAGCTTGTCGACGTCGACCTCCTCGACGTCTTCGCCGCGCGAGGGCCAGCGGCCGTCGCGCAGGCACAGCACGCAGCGCACGATCTCCACCGCGCCCTGCAGCAGCAGCAGCGCGCCGGCCAGCGGGATGACGAACTTGAACGGATACAGCGGCAGCGGCGTCGCCGAGAAGGTCTTCTCGCGGATCGCCCAGGACTCCATCGCGTAGGTCCAGCCGGCCCAGGTCAGCGCGACGATGCCGGGCAGGAAGAACAGCAGGTACAGCACGAGGTCGACGGCGGCCTGCGTGCGCGGGCGGAAGAAGCCGTAGAGCACGTCGCCGCGCACGTGGTTGTTCTTGGCCAGCGTGTAGGCGCCGGCCATCATGAACAGCGCGCCGTAGAGCATGATCTGGCCGTTGAGCGCCCAGTCGTGCGGTTCGTTGAGCACGTAGCGCGAGAACACCTCGGCGCTGATGCCGAAGGTCAGCAGCACGATGGTCCAGGCGAACAGCTGGCCCATCCAGGTGGACAGGCGGTCCACCGCGAGCAGCAAGGATTGCATCGACTCCCTCGGGAGGGGCGGTCGCGAGGACCGAGAGACCGAAGAAAAGGCCACCGGGGCCGCCGGTGGCCTGGCTGGGGGAAGGCCGGCCGCGTCAGCCGCGCGCGAAGTAGTGGTTCCAGGCCATCTTCATGTCGACGCCGTAGTCCTTCTGCCAGGCGCCGGCGCGCTGCGCGAAGGTGCGCTGGCTCTCGATGACACGCTTGAAGAACGGGTTCTCGGCCGACTTCTTCTCGACCACCTTGTCGTAGGCGGCGAGCTGGGCGCGCAGGATCGCGTCGGGCGTCTTGTAGAACTTGACGCCGTCCTTGGTCTTCAGCTCGATGTAGTCCTTGGAGTTGCGGTCGATCGCCTTCCAGCTCATGTCCGAGCTGGAGGCCTCGACGGCGTGCTCGATGATCTTCTTCATGTCCGCCGGCAGGCCGTTGTACTTGGCGCCGTTGAACAGGATCTCGAACTGCTCGCTGCTCTGGTGGAAGCTCTGCAGCATGCAGACCTTGCTGACGTCGGGGAAGCCGAGCACGCGGTCGGAGCTGGCGTTGTTGAACTCGGCTCCGTCGATCAGGCCGCGGTCCAGCGCCGGCACGATCTCGCCGCCGGGCAGCGGGTTGACCGCCGCGCCCATCTCGGTGAAGACGTCGACGGCGATGCCGACGGTGCGGAACTTGACGCCCTTCAGGTCCTCGACGCGTGCGATCGGCTTCTTGAACCAGCCCAGCGGCTGCGTCGGCATCGGCCCGTACAGGAACGAGCGCACGTCCATGTTCAGGCTCTTGTAGATGTCGGCCAGCAGCGCGTCGCCGCCGCCGTACTTGTGCCAGGCCAGCAGCATGTTGGCGTCCATGCCGAAGGACGGGCCCGAGCCCCAGAGAGCGAGCGCGGTGTTCTTGCCGTAGTGGTAGGCCATGACGCCGTGGCCGCCGTCCAGCGTGCCCTTGGCGACGGCTTCGAGCAGCTGGAAGGCCGGCACGACGGCGCCCGCCGGCAGCACCTCGATCTTCAGCCGGCCGCCGGCCATGTCGTTGACCTTCTTCGCGAAGTCCTGGGCGTACTCGTGGAAGATGTCCTTGGCCGGCCAGGTGCTCTGGAAGCGCAGCGTGACGGTCTGCGCGGTGGCGACCATCGGTGCGGCCAGCGCGCCGGCACCGGCGGCGCCGGCGGCGGCGTTCTTCAGGAATCGGCGGCGGCGGGGGGCCGGCGGGGAGGCGTCGTGCATGAAGGGTCTCCTGGACATCGCCCGTCTGCTGCGGGCGGCTGGACGACTATTCAGGCCGGCTTGATCGCGGGCAACCCGGTGTAACCCCCTGTTCCCCGCGCCCGCGCGTGTCGCGAAACGGAACAGGGCCGCACGCGGCGGCCCTGTGTCGGCGGGACGCGGCGAGCCTTACTGGCGCACGGCTTCCACCTGGATCTGCATCTCGACCTCGTCGGCGAAGCCGTACTCGAGGCCGTAGTTCACGCCCCACAGGCTGCGCTTGATCGTGGTCTCGAAGTCGCCGCCGCAGACCTCGCGCTTGAGCATCGGGTTCTGGTAGCAGTTGAAGCGTTCGGCCTCCAGCGTCACCGGGTGCGTCTTGCCGAGCATCGTCAGCGAGCCGTGGACCTTCTCCACCTTGTCGCCCTTGAACTCGAAGCGGTCGGCGACGAAACGCGCCGTCGGGTACTGGTCGGTGCTGAAGAAGTCGCTGCCGCGCAGGTGCTTGTCCATCGCCGCGACACCGCTGTTGACGCCGGCCATGTCCAGCGTGATGTCGACCTTGCCGGCCTTGGCCGCGCGGTCGATCGTGACGCTGCCCTCCTTGACCGGGAAGCGACCGCGGTTGGTGCTGGTCGCGAAGTGGCCGATCTCGTAGAAGGCGGCGGCGTGGGTCGCGTCGACCTTGTAGGTCACGGGCTCGGCCTGGGCGGCGAAGGCGGCGGAGGCGAGCAGTGCGGCGGTGGCGAAGGTCTTCATCGGGACTCCTGGTTGCAGGTGGGGAAAACGCAAGCTCACAGCGGCGCCAGGCCGGTGAGCGCGAGCTTGAAGCGGATCTGCACGTCGTCGGCGAGCATCGAGGTGTCGGCCCATTCGCCGTCGCCGACCTTGAAAGCCAGGCGCTTGATCTTCAGCGTGCCGGTGGCGGTGCTGGTGCCGCCGGCCTGCGTGACCTGCACCGGCACGACGACGTCCTGCGACGCGCCCTTGATCGTCAGCTTGCCGGCGACCTGGAAGCGCCCGCCGCCGGCGGCGCTGATGCGCGTCGACTGGAACGTGGCCTGCGGGAACTTGGCCGTCGACAGCCACACCGGCTTGCCGATCTCGCCGTCGAGCTCGGGCGTGCCGAAACGGGCGCTGCCGGTGTCGATCGTCAGCACGACCTTGCCGGTCTCGGGCTTCTTCGGGTCAAGCGCGACCTGGGCCGAGAACTTGCCGAACCGGCCTTCGACCGGCACGCCCATCGGCGTCGTCGTGAAGGCGATCTCGCTGGCGGCCGGCACCAGCGTCGCGGGGGTCTGGGCCTTCACGGCCCAGGGTGTGGCCAGCAGCGCGGCGGCCAGGGCCAGCGGCGCGGTGGTGCGGGAGAGCAGGGAGGAGGACATCGTGGGTCTTTCTCGGGTGACGGGTCAGCGGCGGCCGAAGCGCATGCGCTCGAGCAGGCCGTCGCGGTCGATGAACTGGTGCTTGACCGCGGCGGCGACGTGCAGCACGACGACGGTGGCCAGCGTGTAGGCCAGCAGGCCGTGCAGCGGCTTGATGGTCTCGGCGAAGGCGCGGTCGGCGGCGACGAAGTCGGGCAGCGGCAGCACGCCGAAGAGCACGATCGGGAAGCCGGCGGCCGAGCTGTAGGCCCAGCCCGAGAGCGGCACCGCGAAGAACAGCGCGTACAGCGCCCAGTGCACGGCGTGCGCCGCACGCTGCTGCCAGGCCGGGCCCGGCAGGTCGGCCGGCGGGCGGTGCGCCAGGCGCCACAGCAGGCGTGCCGCCGAGGCGGCGAGGATCAGCACCCCGGCCCACTTGTGCCAGTTGTAGAGCTTCAGCCGTGTCGGCGACAGCGGCAGGTCGGCCATGTAAACGCCGACGCAGAAGGCGCCGACGATGGCCAGGGCCAGCAGCCAGTGGAAGGCGACGGCGACGGCGTCGTAGCGGGCGGGGTGCGTCATGTCCGGCAGTATTCCGGCCGGCCCCCGCGCGACGGTTCAACGGATTTGATCGCCCCGGTGAGCCCAGGTGAAAGCGCCCGGTCGCTGCCGGGCCTTGACGGCGCCTAGCCGGACAGCCCGACGACCAGCGGTTGCAGCCGCGCCAGCGTGGCCTCGTCGTCGACGAGGCCGTGGCGCACCGCGAAGTCCAGCGTCACCAGCGCCGCGTCGACCGTCATCGCCGCGGTGGCGGCCAGCGCCAGCGCGGCCTCGACGTCCAGCAGGCGGAAGGCGTGCACCTCGCCGTCCTGGTTGCAGGGCACGACGCCGGCCGGCAGCTCGAGGTCCCAGCCGTGGATCAGCTCGTGCTGCAGGCCTTCGGGGATGTCGCGCGCGGTGCGCAGCACGCGGCCGGGGCGGCGGGCCGCCATCAGCGCGGGCGTGAGGCCGGCTTCCTCCCAGGCTTCGCGCACCAGCGTCTCTTCGGGCGTCTGGCCGATCGGCACGCCGCCGCCGATCAGGTTGTCGTGCAGCCCGGGGTCGGTGGACTTGGTGAACGAACGCTGCGCGACCCACAGCGCCGCCGGGCGGCCGTCGGGCCCGGCGACCCAGCCGGTGGCGTGCGCCCCGAGTGTCAGCGTGCCCCAGTAGCGCGTCGCGGCGCGTTCGAAGTGCGCCAGAACGGTCAGCGTCGCCGGGTCGTAGAGCGGGAACAGCTCGTCGCGCCAGCCACGCAGCCGGCCGGCGTCGCGCAAGGCGCCGTTGACGCGCGCCAGCGCGGCGTCGCGTTCTTCGGGCGCGACGGCGAGCACGACGCCGTCGTCTTGCACCTGCAGTTCGTCGAAGGCGGCCAGCGCGGCCAGTTCGTTTGCCGCGACCGCGCCGACGACGAGGTCGCCGACGATGAACGGCACTCGCCGCAGGTCGGCGCGCATCGCGGCGCCGAGTGCGTACCAGGTCGATGGCGCCGGGGCTTTCATGCGCCCCAGTCTATCGGGCGCTGGCGGCCACCTGCGTGACCGGCGCGGGGGTGTTGCTGCGCCAGCGCGCCAGCAGCGCCTCCCAGCGCGGGCGAACCGCGGCGAGGTGGCGTTCCTTGACGTGGCCGTAGCCGCGGATGTCTTCCGGCAGGCGCGCGATCTCCAGCGCCAGCGGCAGCCGCGCCGCGTCCAGCCCGGCGAGCACCTCCTCGATCGTGGCGCGGTAGTCGGCGATCAGCCGGCGCTCGACGACACGCTCGGGGTTGCGGCCGAAGGGGTCGAGCGCCGTGCCGCGCAGGCGCTTGAGGCGCGCCAGCAGCGGGAAGACGTGGTGCAGCCAGGGCCCGTAGCGGCGCTTGACGAGCTCGCCGCGTTCGTTGCGCGACGCGAACATCGGCGGCGCCAGGTGGTGCACGAGCTTGATGTCGCCTTCGAACATCGTGTCCAGCCTGGCGTGGAACGCCGGGTCGCTGTGCAGCCGCGCGACCTCGTACTCGTCCTTGTAGGCCATCAGCTTGAAGAGGTAGCGCGCGACGGCTTCGGCGAGCTTGCTGCTGCCCAGCGGCCGCTCGGCCTCTCGCACACGCTCGACGAAGGCGCGGTAGTCGGCGGCGTAGGCCGCGTCCTGGTAGCCGACGAGGAAGTCGGCGCGGCGCGCGACGATCTCGTCCAGCGAGGGCCGGCGCACGATGTCGATGACCTGGCGCGCGGCGGTCAGCGACTGCACGGCGGCGAGGTCGTGGGCGCAGCGCCGGCCCCATTCGAAGGCCGCCTGGTTCTTCTGCACCTGCACGCCGTTGAGCTCGATCGCGCGCATCAGCGCCGCACGCGACAGCGGGATGCGGCCCATCTGCCAGGCGTAGCCCAGCAGCAGCGGGTTGGTGTAGATCGTCTCGCCGAGCAGGCGCTCGGCGGCCTGCTCGGCGTCGAAGGCGCCGAGCGCGGCGTCGCCGACGCTGGCACGCAGCGCGGCCTCGCAGGCGCCGGCGGGCGACTGCCAGTCGGGGTTGCCCATCAGCGCCGCGGTCGGCGTGCCGTGGGTGTTCAGCACGACGGCGCTGCGGCCCGGGGCCAGCGTCGCCAGCGTCGACTTCGACGCGGCGACGATCGCGTCGCAGGCGATCAGCAGGTCGGCCTTGGCGGTGTCGACCTTGCTCGTGCGCAGCAGTTCCGGGTGTTCGGCGATCTGCACATGGCTCCAGGCGGCGCCGCCCTTTTGCGCCAGGCCGCCGGCGTCCTGCGTGATGACGGCCTTGCCTTCCAGGTGCGCGGCCATGCCCAGCAGCTGGCCGAGGGTGATGACGCCGGTGCCGCCGATGCCGGCGACGAGGATGCCCCAGGCCTGTTCGGCCGAAGGCAGCACCGGCTCGGGCACCGCGGGCAACGCGTCCAGCGTCGGCCGCGCCTGCGGCGCCGGCTTGCGCAGCGTGCCGCCCTGCACGGTGACGAAGCTCGGGCAGAAGCCCTTCACGCAGGAGAAGTCCTTGTTGCAGCTGTTCTGGTTGATGCGGCGCTTGCGGCCGAACTCGGTCTCCAGCGGCTCGACCGACAGGCAGTTGCTCTGCACGCTGCAGTCGCCGCAGCCTTCGCAGACCAGTTCGTTGATGACGACCCGCGAGTCCGGCTCGGCCATCGTGCCGCGCTTGCGGCGGCGGCGCTTCTCGGTGGCGCAGGTCTGGTCGTAGACGATGACCGTCGTGCCGCGCAGCGTGCGGAACTCGCGCTGCAGCCGGTCGAGCTCGTCACGGTGGTGCACCGTGACACCCGGCTCGAGCAGCACGCCGCTGTACTTGGCCGGCTCGTCGGTGACGACGACGAGCCTGGCCACGCCTTCGCTGACCAGGCTCTTGACGATCTGCGGCACCGAATGGCCTTCGGGGCGTTCGCCGACACGCTGGCCGCCGGTCATCGCGACGGCGTCGTTGTAGAGCAGCTTGTAGGTGATGTTGACGCCGGCGGCGATGCTCTGGCGCACCGCCAGGATGCCGCTGTGGAAGTAGGTGCCGTCGCCGAGGTTGGCGAAGACGTGGCCGTCCTTGGAGAACGGCGCCTGGCCGACCCAGGCGACACCTTCGCCGCCCATCTGCGAGAAGGTCGTCGTCGCGCGGTCCATCCAGGTCGCCATGTAGTGGCAGCCGATGCCGGCCAGCGCGCGGCTGCCTTCGGGCACGCGGGTGCTGGTGTTGTGCGGGCAGCCGCTGCAGAACCACGGCGGGCGCGCGCCGGCGTCGGGGCCGGCGGCGGCCAGTTCACGTTCGCGCCGGTCGACCACGGCCAGCCAGGCGTCCATGCGCGCGGCCACGTCGGCCGGCACGCCGAGTTTCTTCAGCCGCCGGGCGATGGCGCGCGCGATGATCGCCGGCGTCAGGTCGGCCTTGGCGCGCAGCAGCCAGTTCTCGCTCGGGTTGGGCCGGCTCCATTCGCCGCCGCTGTCGTCGCCTTCGGGCTCGTCGAACTTGCCGAGCACGTTGGGGCGCACGTCGGGGCGCCAGTTGTAGAGCTCTTCCTTCAGCTGGTACTCGATGATCTGGCGCTTCTCCTCGACGACGAGGATCTCCTGCAGCCCTTCGGCGAAGGCGCGCGTGGTCGTCGCCTCCAGCGGCCAGACGACGCCGACCTTGTGCAGCCGGATGCCGAGTGCGCGGCAGACGGCGTCGTCCAGGCCCAGGTCGGCCAGCGCCTGGCGCGTGTCGTTCCAGGCCTTGCCGCTGGCGATGATGCCGAAGCGGTCGTGCGGGCCGCGCACGACGTCGTGGTTCAGCCGGTTGGCGCGCACGTAGGCCAGCGCCGCGTACCACTTGTGGTCCATCAGCCGCGCTTCCTGCTCCAGCGGCGTGTCGGGCCAGCGGATGTGCAGGCCGCCGGGCGGCATCGTGAAGTCCTCGGGCAGCACGATGCGCACGCGGCCCGGGTCGATGTCGACGGTGGTGCTGCTCTCGACGATGTCCTGGATCGTCTTCATCGCCGTCCACAGGCCGCTGAAGCGGCTCATCGCGATCGCGTGCAGCCCCAGGTCCAGGATCTCCTGCACGCTGGCCGGGAAGAACACCGGCAGCCCGCAGGCCTTGAAGATGTGGTCGCTCTGGTGCGCCGCGGTCGAGCTCTTGGCGACGTGGTCGTCGCCGGCGATCGCGACGACGCCGCCGTGGCGCGCCGTGCCGGCCATGTTGGCGTGCTTGAAGACGTCCGAGCAGCGGTCCACGCCCGGGCCCTTGCCGTACCAGAGGCCGAACACGCCGTCGAACTTCTTCGCCTCGGGGAACAGGTCGAGCTGCTGCGTGCCCCAGACCGCGGTGGCGCCGAGCTCCTCGTTGACGCCGGGCTGGAAGACGATGTTCTGCGCCTCCAGGTGCGGTTTTGCCGCCCACAGCGCCTGGTCGTAGCCGCCCAGCGGGCTGCCGCGGTAGCCGCTGATGAAGCCGGCGGTGTTCAGCCCGGCGAGCTCGTCGCGGCGGCGCTGCAGCATCGGCAGCCGCACCAGCGCCTGCACGCCGCTCATGAAGGCGCGGCCGCTTTCCAGCGCGTACTTGTCGTCCAGCGACACGCGGGCCAGCGCCTCGCGGACCGCATCGCTCATCGGTGCGTTCATCTCGTCTCCTGCCGGCCTCTGGCGGACCGATGGTCGCGGACCAGTGTAGGCAGCAGGGTTCGCCCTGTCTTTCCGGGTCTTGCCGTGTCGGCGACGATTTGGGCAATCTGGTTTCGCCAATCGGTCAGTAGGAGAAAGACTCGTGCTCAAAACCGCCGTTTCAGGGAAAACCACGAGCGGCGAGACCGAGCCCGTCGACGCCTCGCGCCAGGGCCTGGACCGCCACGACCTCGCGATCCTGGCGGCGCTGCAGCACGACGCGCGCCTGTCCAACGCCGAGCTGGCGACACGCATCGGCCTGTCGCCGGCGCCGACCTGGCGGCGCGTTCGCCGGCTCGAGCAGCAGGGCTACATCACCGGCTACCGCGCCGAGATCGACCGCCGCCGCGTCGGCCTGGGCGTGCTGGCCTTCGTGCGCATCGACGCCGAGCGCAACAACGCCGAGGCGACGCAGGCGCTGGAGCAGGCGCTGGCGGCGCTGCCCGAGGTCGTGGCCTGTCACTACATCAGCGGCGCCGGCACCTTCGAGCTGCACGTCGTCGCCACCGACCTCGACGCCTTCTCGCGCTGGACGATGCAGACGCTGTTCAAGCTGCCCAACGTGAAGGACCTGCACACCAGCTTCTCGCTCGGCGAGGTGAAGGCCGGTGCGGCGCTGCCGCTGTCGCACCTGCTGTCGCGGCTCTGAGCCCGCGCGGACGCGCGAGTGCGATACCCTCGGGGGCTGACGTCATTCCTCGAGGATCCTGCGGCCGATGCGTCTGCTCGATGCACTGCTGACACCCGACCCGGTCCGCCGGGCGCGGCTGCTGCAGTCGCTGCTGGCGATGTCGACGATGTGCGCCGGCATCGCCGCGATGCACTACTTCGTCTGGATCGGCGTCGCCTCGGCCACCGGCGTCGCGGTCTGGACGGCGGTCGCCTTCGCCGGCATGGCCGCGCTGTACGCGGCGATCCGCAGCGGCTGGAGCGAGCGCCTCGCCGACCCCTCGCTGTCGGTGCTGCAGATGGACTTCGCGATCGCCTGCAGCGCCGCCGCCTACGCGCTGCTCGGCCCCGGCCGCGGCGGCGTGTTCCCGGTCGTGATGGTCATCCTGATGTACGGCATGTTCAAGTCGACGATGCGCCAGATGGCCGGGGTCTGCGTCTTCGGCGTGGCCGTGCTCGGCGCGACGATGGCCGCGATGGCGCTGGCCGACCCGGTGCGCTACCCGCCGGCCATCGAGCTGGGCCACTTCCTAATGGTGGCGACGATGATGCCGGCGGCCTCGATCCTCGCCGCGCGGCTGTCGCGGCTGCGCCAGATCTCGCGTGAGCAGAAGGAGGAGCTGAGCGCCGCGCTCGAGCGCATCCGCCAGCTCGCCACGCGTGACGAGCTCACCGGGCTGATCAACCGCCGCCACATGGTCGAGCTGATGGAGCAGGAGCACCAGCGCTGCATCCGCTCGGGCCACACCTTCTGCATCGCGATGCTGCAGATCGACGACTTCGCCGCCGAGGCGCGTGCGCTCGGCGACGGCGGCGAGACGCGGCTGCTGCGCGGCATCGCCCAGGAGGCGGCGCACCGCGTGCGCGTCGCCGACGTGCTGGCCCATTGGGAAGATGCCCGTTTCATGCTGTTGATGTCGGACACGCGCGCGTCGCTGGCACGCGCCGGACTGGACCGCCTGCGCGAGGCCGTGGCCGGCGCGCGTGTGCTCACCGAGGCGCCGCTGCTGCGCTTCAGCCTCTCGGCGGGGCTCGCCGAACACCATGCCGGAGAGACCGTCGAGCAGACCATCGCACGCGCCGAGCAGGCGCTGCAGGACGCGCTGCGCCAGGGCGAGAGCCGGGTGGTCGTCGCGTGACGGCGGCGGCGGGGCACGGCGGCCTGCCCGGCCGCCACCTGCTGCTGGCGCTGGCCGTCGTCGCGGTCTGGGGCACCAACTTCGTCGTCATCAAGCTGGCACTGGCGACGCTGCCGCCGCTGCTGTTCGCGGTGCTGCGTTTCGCCTTCGTGCTGCTGCCGGCTGCCTTCTTCATCCGCCGGCCGCCGGTGCCCTGGCGCCATCTGGCGGCCTACGGCGTGCTGATCGGCGCCGGCCAGTTCGGCCTGCTCTACGTCGCGATGCGCGGCCACATCGCGCCGGGGCTGGCGTCGCTGGTCGTGCAGACCCAGGTGTTCTTCACGATCGGGCTGGCGATCGTGCTCGCCGGCGAACGCGTGCGCCTGTTCCAGTGGGGCGCGCTGGCGCTGGCGGTGGCCGGCATCGGTGTCATCGCCTGGCACACCGACGCGCAGACGACACCGTTCGGGCTGGCGCTGGTGCTCTGCGCCGCGGCCTCGTGGGCCGGCGGCAACCTCGTCGCGCGCCACAGCGGCAAGGTCGACATGCTGGGCTACGTCGTCTGGTCCAGCCTGTTCGCGCTGCCGCCGCTGGCGGCGCTGTCGCTGTGGCTCGAAGGGCCGGAGCTGATCGTGCACGCGCTGGCCCACGCCGATGCCGGCGCCTGGGCGGCGGTGGCCTGGCAGTCGGTCGGCAACTCGCTGTTCGGCTACGCCGCCTGGGGCTGGCTGCTGGCGCGCCACCCGGCGGCCACCGTCGTGCCGATGGCGCTGCTGGTGCCGGTGTTCGGCATGGGCGCCTCGGCGCTGCTGCTGGCCGAGCCGCTGCCGGGCTGGAAGCTGGCGGCGGCGGCGCTGGTGATGTCCGGGCTGGCGCTGAACCTGTTCTGGCCGCGGCTGCGCGAACGCCTGGCGCGCGGCTGAAGAACTACTGCGGCCGCAGCCCTCGCGGCCACAGCACCCACAGCCTCAGCGGCTGTTTCATGCGCCCGGCCTGGGCCTCGGCTTCCTCGCCCCAGCCCCAGAAGTAGTCGGCGCGCACCGCGCCGACGATCGCGCTGCCGGTGTCCTGGGCGACGACGAGGCGGCGCAGCGGCGTCGCCGACAGCGGCTCGGTCGTGTCCAGCCAGACCGGAGTGCCGTAGGGGATGCTGCCGGCGTCGACCGCGATCGAGCGCCCCGGCACCAGCGGCACGCCCTGCGCGCCGCGCGGGCCGACGCTCGGATCGGGCAGCGGTTCCTCGCGGAAGAAGACGACGCGCGGGTTGGCCCACAGCATCTCCTGCACCCGCTGCGGGTTGCGCCGCGCCCAGGCGCGGATCGCCGGCCAGGAGGCGGTGTCCAGCGTCATTTCGCCGCGCTCGACCAGCCAGCGGCCGACCGACTTGTAGGGCTGCTCGTTGTGGCCGGCGAAGGCCAGGCGCACCAGGCGGCGGCTGCCGTCCGGCTCAGTCAGCGCCAGCCGGCCCGAGCCCTGCACCTGCAGCAGCAGCGCGTCCAGCGGGTCGGCCACCCAGGCGATCTCGCGCCCGCGCAGCGCCGCCCGGGCCGCCGGCAGCGTGTCCAGCTGCTGGCGGGTCCAGCCGGGTTTGGGCATCGCCCCGGGCGTCGGCAGGCCGTGCAGCGGCACGCGGAACGCGCCGCGCGGCTGGCGCTGGGCCTCGACCAGCGGCTCGAAGTAGCCGGTGGCCAGGCCTTCGGTCTGGCCATCGGGCGATTCGACGCGCCAGGGCTGCAGCCAGCGCGCGAGCCACTCGCGCGCCGCGCCGTCGTCGGCCGGCGGCTCCAGCATCGCGCGGGCGCAGACCTCGGCCCAGCCGCGCGCCGGCCGGCCGCAGCTGGCGCGCAGTGCCGGCCAGACCTCGGCAACACGGTCCTCGTTCCAGCCGGGCAGCTCGCCCCAGTCGGCCGGGATCCAGCGTGAACGCGGGCGTTCGACGCCGGCGTCCGGCGGCGCCGGCGGATGCGCCGGGCGGGCGTCTTCGACGGGGGCCGGCCGCTCGGGCGGCAAGGGCACGGAGGTGCAGGCGGCGAGCGCCGCGGCCGCGATCGCGGCCGCGACCCGGTGGCGCCGCGGCGCGAGAGTCCAGGGCATGGCGCCGATTGTGCGGGAGTGGCCCGCGGCACTCGCCACGCGGGGTCGCCGCCCCGCGCGGCCGGTCCGCCGACACGCCGGCAAGCCTGCGTCCGACAACGGCCGGGCCGTGCCCACGGAACTCCGCCCCGCGGCCGGGGTCTCTCCTCTTCAACAAGGAGAGAGGGATGCTCGAGGACATTGCAGGTTATCTGCAGATCGAGTCGTGGCCGCTCGTGCCGCAGATGCCGTTCTGGGGCGCGCTGGCGCTCGTGGCCGGTGCGCTGCTGGGCGAGGGCGTGCGACGGGCGTTCGGCGTGCCGCGCATCATCGGCTACAGCGCCGTCGGCCTGGCCATCGGCCTCGGCGGCTGGGGCGGCGGCGTGCTGCAGGGTCCGGCGCGGCTGGTCGTCGACCTGGCGCTGGCGCTGCTGCTGTTCGAGCTGGGCAGCCGCGTGCGGCTGCGCTGGCTGCAGGCCAACCCGGCGCTGCTGGCGACCAGCGCGCTGGAGGCCTTCGCCAGCCTGGCGGCGATCTACCTGGCGCTGCGCGCCTTCGGCCAGCCGGTCAACGTCGCGCTGGCCTGCGCGACGCTGGGCACCTGCGCCTCGGGCGCGGTGATCGCACGCGTGGCCAGCGAGCTGAAGTCCGCCGGCCAGGTGACCGAACGCATGATCGTGCTGACGGCGCTGAACACGCTGCTGGCGGTGCTGGCGCACAAGCTGGTCATCGGCTGGCTGCACCTGGACGTGGCCGGCGACTGGGTGCGCGCGGTGTCGCAGCCGCTGTGGGTCTTCGGCGGCTCGGTGCTGCTGGCGGCGCTGCTGTCGCGGCTGGTCGCCTGGGTCGCGCGCCGCCTGGACCTGCGCGACGAGAACGCCGCGCTGCTGCTGCTCGGCATGATCGTGCTGGCGCTGACCATCGCCCAGCTGCTGAACCTGTCGACGCTGCTGGTGCCGCTGCTGGCCGGCGTGCTGCTGCGCAACTCGACCGAACGCCCCTGGGTCTGGCCGCGCCACTTCGGCACCGCCGGCGGGGTGCTGGTGCTGATGCTGTTCGTCGTCGTCGGCAGCGTCGTGACGCTGGACGCGGTGCTGGTCGGCGGCGGCCTGGCGATCGTGCTGCTGCTCGCGCGCGGCATCGCCAAGACGGCGTCGGTGTTCGCCTTCGCGCGCTGGAGCGGCATCGGCCTGCGCCAGGCCGCCGGGCTGTCGCTGGCGCTGACGCCGATGTCGGGCACGGTGCTGGTGCTGCTGACCGACCTGCAGCTCACGCACCCGGGCTTCGCGCCGGCGGTGGTGCCGATCGTGCTGTCGGCGATCGCCTTCATGGAGCTGCTCGGGCCGCTGGCCGTGCAGTGGGGCCTGCGCCTGGCCGGCGACCACCGCCCCGAACCCACCTGGCGTGCGCCCGAGACGGAGGTCACGGCATGAGCCTCGAGAAGTTCTCCGATTCGCGTCCGCTGACGCTGGGCGTCGAGCTCGAGCTGCAGATCGTCTCGACGCACGACTACGACCTGACGCCGGCCGCCGCCGACCTGCTGCGTGTGCTCGGCAAGCGCAAGCTGCCCGGCAGCATCGTGCCCGAGATCACCGACAGCATGATCGAGCTGTCCACCGGCATCTGCGAGGACCACGCCGACGCGCTGGCGCAGCTCACCGAGATCCGCGACGCGCTGGTGCAGGCCGCCGACAAGCTGGGCGTGGCGCTGTCGGGCGGCGGCACGCACCCGTTCCAGGACTGGAGCCAGCGGCGCATCTTCGACAAGCCGCGCTTCAAGCAGATCAGCGAGCTCTACGGCTACCTGTCCAAGCAGTTCACTATCTTCGGCCAGCACGTGCACGTCGGCTGCTCGACGGCCGACGAGGCGCTGGTGCTGCTGCACGGCCTGGGGCGCTACATCCCGCACCTGATCGCGCTGTCGGCCTCGTCGCCGTTCGTGCAGGGCACCGACACCGCGTTCCACTCGGCGCGGCTGAACTCGGTGTTCGCGTTCCCGCTGTCGGGGCGTGCGCCGTTCGTGCTGACCTGGGAGGACTTCGGCGTCTTCTTCGCCAAGATGACGCGCACCGGCGTCGTCAAGAGCATGAAGGACTTCTACTGGGACATCCGGCCCAAGCCCGAGTTCGGCACGATCGAGGTGCGGGTGCTGGACACCCCGCTGACGATCGAGAAGGCCGCGGCGATGGCCGGGCTGATCCAGTGCCTGGCGCGCTGGCTGCGCATCGAGCGCCCGTTCCAGCCGGCCGAGGACGACTACCTGCCGTACACCTTCAACCGCTTCCAGGCCTGCCGCTTCGGGCTGGACGCGCTGTACGTCGACCCCGGCAGCGGCGAGCACCGCCCGCTGCGCGAGGACCTGCAGGCGCTGCTGGTGCGGCTGGAGCCGCACGCCGCCGACCTGCGTGCCGAAGGCGCCTTGCAGTTCCTGCGCCGCGAACTCGCCGGCCACGGCAACGACGCCTGCTGGATCCGCGCGACGCAGTCACGCGAGCACCTGCTCAACGAGGTCGTGCGGCGGCAGACGCTGAGGTGGGCGGGGCGGGGGTGAGCGGCGAGGGGGCGGCGGTGCCCCCTCACGGCCGCGTCATTCAGCGCCCGTAGGCCGCCTTGGCCTGCCGGCGGCTGTCGGCCAGCGAGGCCAGGGCCTTGTCCAGGTCCACGTTGCCGACCGCGGCGTTGATCGCCTCCATCAGCAGCTCCTCGGCCTTGTCCTGGCTGGCGTACTCGTGCGTGCTCGTCGACACGCCGCTGTACTCGTTGGTGAAGATCATCAGGTTCTTGTCCTTCAGGCCCACCGCCGCCCAGCCGATCGACTGGTTGCCCAGCACCGTGGCCTGGCCGTGGATGTACAGAACGGCGTTGGCGGCGTTGAGCTTCTTGCAGATGACGTCGTAGTTGTCGAAGCCCCAGCCGTTCTGGCGCACGACCTTCACGATCTTGTCGGAGGCGGTGTTGTAGGTGACGTTGCAGGCGGCCGCGGCCTGGAAGGAGACGGCTGCGGCGGCGACGGCGAAGGCGAACTGCTTGAGCATGGAATGTCGATGAATGGAGGCCGCGGCGCATCGAGCCGCCGCGGCGTCTGGCCAGGAGATCCGCCGGGGGCTGCCCGGCGCTGTCGTGCCGCCGCGCGGCGGCACGCCCTTCGTGTTTCGACCATCCGCGGCGGGAGTTGAGCGAACGCCGCCGCAGCAGCGCCGGTGCCGGACGGTGCATGCACGGGTCACGGCTTCCTTGCGGGTGTGGAAAGCTGCTCAGGTCGACGGCCGGTTTGGCCGGGAGGCGAAACCTAGAATCCATGTGGACATGGTGGCCGGCACCGAGCGTCGTGCCATCCGGTCCACGGGACGCGGTCGGGCGTTCGTTCTCCTGCAGGCTGGGCTCTGGCCTGCTGCGGCCGACCGTCCGACTCCGGTCGTGCCGAAGGTCGGCTCCTGCCGGTGACCCGCTGCCGACGACAGCTTCTGCGCCGCGGTCCGGCGCCTTTGCATGCACAGCAACATGACACTTCCCGATACCCGGTACCGCCTGCGATCGGCAGCCCGCTGGCTGGTCGTTGCCGTCATGGCCACTGCCGGGGCCTTGCCCGCGGTGCGGGCCGCCGACGCCACGACCACCCACCGCATCGTCGTCGGCTATGCGTCCGACGACAGCACGCTGCGCACGACGGCGGCGTCCGATGCGCGCCGCTCCCGCCTGTCGGCGCTCGTCGCCGCGGCCCGGCCCGACGGCTCGCTGCGCCTGCAGAGCGCCGAAGCGCGCCGTGGCGGCGCCTGGCTGCTGCGCCTGGACCGCGAAGTCTCGCTGGCCGAGGCGCGCCGCATCGCCGCGTCGATGCGCGGCGCCGAGAAGTCGATCCGCTACGCCGAGCCCGACCTCCGCGTGCGGCGTCTGGACTACGACGACCCGTACTTCTCCACCCAGTGGAACATCGGCGCGGGCGGCGTCCCCGCGGCCGGTGCGGCCGACTTCGTCAGCGCCTGGGCGCACGTGGCCCCGCCGGCGGTCAAGCCGGTAGTGGCGGTCATCGACACCGGCTACCTGCCGCATGCCGACATGGGCGCCGACTACCTGAAGGGGCCGAGCTTCATCACCGACCCGACCGTCGCCGGCAACGGCGTGGCGCGTGGCGGTGACGGCACCGACCCGGGCGACTACTGCGACGACACCAGCGACCCCTCAAGCTGGCACGGCCTGAAGGTCGCCAGCCTCATCGCCGCCCAAGGCGGCAACGGTGCCGGCATCGTCGGCGCCGCAAGCGGCTATGCCCGGGTGCTGAGCGTCCGGGCCCTGGGCCGCTGCGGCGGCTGGCTCAGCGACGCCTCCGACGCGATCGCCTGGAGTGCCGGCGCGTCGGTGCCCGGCATCGCGCCGAACGCCACGCCGGCCAAGGTGCTGAACCTGAGCCTGGGCGGCGACGCCGGCGTCGCCTGCCCGGTCTACATGCAGGAGGCCGTGAACACCGCGCGCTCGCTGGGCGCGCTGGTGGTCGCCGCGGCCGGCAACGACGGGCTGCCGACGATCGGCAGCCCGGCCAACTGCGACGGTGTGCTGGCGGTCGGGGCGCACACCCGATCCGGCGACCTGGCCGACTACTCCAACTATTCCAGCCGCGTCACGCTGACGGCGCCGGGTGGCGGCGACTGCCTGCGCCAGGGAGGCAGCTGCCAGTCCGACCTGACGGTCTCGCTGGGCAACAGCGGCCTGAGGGAGCCGGGCGTGGACCTCGACCACGCGCGCTTCAACGGCACCTCGGCGGCCACGCCGCACGTCGCCGCCGCGGCCGCGCTGCTGTGGGCGGCCAAGCCGACCCTGACCGCGTCCCAGGTCGAGTCGATGCTGCTGAGTTCGGCGAAGCCTTTTGTCAGCGACAGTTTCTGCGCCATCGCGTCCGGTTGCGGCGCCGGCATGCTCGACCCTGCGCAGGCGGTGCTGCTGGTCGACCAACCCATCCTCACGGTGGTCGCGCCGTCGGGGGCGCAGCGCGGCCAGTCCGTCGTGCGCTTCAGCGCCACGCTGGACCGCGTGATGGCCGGCACCGTCTGGACCTGGACCCAGGTGTCGGGCGCGACCGTCAGCGCGACCCAGCTGGACGCCCCCGACGGCGGCAGCAGCGAGCTCAGCTTCACCGTGCCGGCCGTGCGCAGCGGCCCCATCCGCTTCAACGTGACCGCGGTGCTGCCCGACTCGAGCCAGGTCACGGGCACCGGCGTCACCTATGTCAACAACGCCCCGACCCTGGACTCGCCGGGCCGCCTGACGACGCGGCTGGAGGCGGTGTCGCACCAGCTCGGCGGCGCGGCCGACGTCGACGCCGACACGCTGACCTTCGTGCTGGACAGCGCCCCCGAGGGCGTCAAGCTCAGCAGCAGCGGCCTGCTGACCTGGGGGTCGGCGCAGGTCGGCACCTTCGACGTCGTCTACCACGTCACCGACGGCGAGCTCGACAGTCCGTCGCGCTCGCTGGAGATCGTGGTCACGGCACGCGGCGGCACCGGCGGCTCCGGTGGCGGCGGCGCCTTCGGCTTCGCTTCGCTGCTGCTGCTGGCCCTCGCGAGCTGGGCGCTGCGCCGCACGCGGGCGTGAGCGCCGGGCGGGCCGCGCCGGCGGCCGGCGCCTTGGTGGCGCTGGCCCTGCTGAACGTGGCCGCCTGGGGGTCTCCGGCGCTGCTGGAAGCGCTGCGCTGGACACCCGCGGCCGCGGGCCAGCCCTGGCGCTACCTGAGCGCCCACCTCGTGCACCTGACCCCGTTGCACTGGGCCGGCAACATGGCCGGGCTGGCCGTCGTGGCGGTGTTCCTGCGTTCGGTCTTCGGGCCGCACCTGCCGTCCTGGCGCTGGGCGCTCGGCGGTGCGCTGGCGCTCGGCGTGTCGCTGCATGCGACGTCGCTCGGCAGTTATGCCGGCCTCAGCGCCTGGCTGCATGGCGCGGTGGCGTTTGCCGCCATCGGGCTGCTGGCCGGCGCCGCCGGCCGCCGCCGCCTCGTCGGCGCGGCGGTGCTCGCCGGGCTCCTGGTCAAGTGCCTGCTCGAGCGCCCGTGGGTGCCGGTGGCCGACGACGCGTTCTACGACATGCCGGTGGCCGTCGTCGCGCACGCGCTGGGCTGCGCGCTCGGCATCGCTGGCGGGCTCGTCTACCGGCTGCGGCGCGGCGCCGGCACGCCGGCCGCGACGGACGCCGGCGGCTGACGCTCCTCGCCGGCCCGGCGGCGGTCAGCCCTTGGGCGGCCGCACGAAGGACAGCGGGTCCTGCAGCAGCCGGCGGCGGATCGCCGCGGTGATGCGCTGGCGCTCGCGCACCTGGATGCCGCGCGAGCGCAGCGCCACCTTGAACGCGAGCCAGAAGCTCACCGTCAGGTTCAGCACGCCGGTCAGCAGGATGCCGGCCACGCACCACCAGAACGCCGGCTGGCGCAGCACGTCCAGGCCCAGCGCGCCGGCCGCCGCGGCGAGCTGGCCGGTGGACAGCGTCACGTGGCGCACTTCCAGCGGCAGCGCGAAGAACGAGGCCAGCGCCGGCACCAGCCCGAGCATCATGCCCAGCGAGACGTTGGCCACCAGGCCCGAGATGTTGGCGCGCCACCAGGCCGCCCAGCGCTGCGCGCGCGGCGCACCGAGCCGGGCGACGAAACGCGGGTTCCAGGCGATCGCGCTGTCGAGCCGGTGGTAGACGAACCAGTTCTCGGCCCAGCCGGCGATCAGCGAGCTGGCGAACAGCAGCACGCCGGTGAACGCCGCGAACAGCAGCGTCGGCCCGAGCAGCGTCAGCGAGTGCAGCACGTAGCCGGCCTGCTGCTCGCCGACCAGCGGCACGCCGAACAGCCCTTCCCAGGCGAGCTGGATGGCCAGCGCCAGCGGCCCGCACACCGCGAGGTTGCCGATGATGCCGGCGGCCTGCGAGCGGATCAGCTGCGCGACGCGGTCGACGAAGGCCTCGACCTCGGCGTCGCCGGTGCCGGCGGCCAGCGTCTCGGCCATCGCCGGTGCCGTCATCGCCGGCTGCTTGGTCGCCACCGTCCAGTGCAGCAGCATGATGACGACGAAGCTGGCGGCGTAGTTCACGCCTGACCAGAAGCCCGACCAGAAGGCCGCCAGCCCGAGCGCCGCGATGGCGAACTTCAGGTAGGTGGTGCCGGCGATGACGGCCCCGCCGCCGGCGGCCATGCGCAGCATCTCGCGCCACTCGCCGCGGTCGCGCGTGATGTAGTGCGAGCCGGTCTCGGCGCTGCGTTCGGCCACCTGGCGCGCCAGCAGCGAGTAGTGGCGGGCCAGCAGCCGGCGCAGGCCGCGCTCGTCGTCGGCCACGCGCAGCAGGTGCAGCACCAGCGCACGCAGCGCCGGCATCGGCTGCGGCGCGAGCACGCAGTCCAGCAGCATGCCGATGCGGCGCGTGCGCCGGCGCATCTGGTCGAGCTCGTAGACGATGTCCACCGAGACGCCGTATTCCTCCAGGTGCCCGGTGACGCTGGCCGCGGCGCGGCGGCAGGCGTCGAGCAGGCCGCGCAGCACGTTGGCCTCGCGCAGCGCGTCGGCCTGGCGGCCCTCGGCCAGCGCCTCGCGCAGCGCATCGGCCGAGCGTGTGAGCTGGCGGAACGGCTCGGTGGCCAGCGCCTGGCGGTCCATGCGCCGGCGCAGCGGCGACAGGTAACCGCTGGAGTGCACGGCGCTGACGAGGATCGTGATCGCGTCGAGCATCGCCGTGCGCCAGCCGCTGGCGCCGTCGGGGTCGACCAGGGTCGCGATGCGCTCCAGCGTCGCGTCGTCCAGGCGCTCGATCCAGCGCGCGTCGGACGGGCGGAACAGCAGCTGGAAGAGCTCGGCCAGATCGGGCGTGTCCGGCGTCTGCGGCAGCCACTGCACGCGCAGACGGCGGCCGACCTCGCCGAACAGCGAGTGGCGCGCGCCGAAGCCGAACTCGGCGAACAGCGCCGCCTTGTCGACCTCGCGCCAGAAGCCGGCCAGCATGCCCTGCAGCCGGGCGCGGAACTCGGGCTGGCCTTCGGCGGCCTTGAGCAGCAGGCCCAGGCGCGCCATCTGCGGCGCGACGTCGGCGCCGGGCCGCGCGCGGCGCGCGGCCGGGGCGTGGCGCAGCCACTCGAGCAGGCGCACCAGCCAGAGGTGGCGTTCGGCCAGGCCGGCCGACGGGTCGGCGGCGTTGACGAGGGCGCTGAGATCCCAGGTCGGCTGCGTCATCGGCGCGGGCGGCCGCTCAGTGCAGCTGGCTCGGCGACACGAGCGAGAACTCGGCCACCGGCGCGTCGAACGCGTGCGCGTCCTCGGTCATGCAGAAGAAGGTGCCGCTCATGCGGCCGACCGGCGTGGCGATCATCGTCCAGCTGGTGTACTCGAAGCTCTGGCCCGGGGCGATGACCGGCTGCTGGCCGACGACGGCCAGGCCGCGCACCTCCTCGACCTGGCCCTGGGCGTCGGTGACGATCCAGTGGCGCGCGACGAGCTGCGCCGCGATGTCGCCAGTGTTGCGCACGGTCACCGTGTAGGCGAACGCGAACGGGCCGTCCGGCGGGTCCGAACGGTCCGCCAGATACTGCACGCGCACGCTGCAATCGAACCGGGGCTGGGCCATCGGGGCATTGTAGGCAGGCCCCTAGAATTTCCGGATGACCACGTACCGCATCGCTCCTTCGCTCCTGTCGGCCGATTTCGCCCGCCTGGGCGAGGAGGTCCGCAACGTCGTCGCCGCTGGCGCCGACTGGATCCACTTCGACGTGATGGACAACCATTACGTCCCGAACCTGACCTTCGGCCCGATGGTCTGCCAGGCGCTGCGCAAGCACACCGAGGCGCCGATCGACGTGCACCTGATGGTGCAGCCGGTGGACGTGCTGGCCACGGCCTTCGCCAAGGCCGGCGCGGACCTGGTGAGCTTCCACCCCGACGCCAGCACGCACGTCGACCGCACGCTGCAGCTGATCAAGGCCGAGGGCTGCCAGGCCGGCCTCGTGTTCAACCCCGCCGAGCCGCTGGACGTGCTGGAGTGGGTGATCGACAAGATCGACCTGGTGCTGATCATGAGCGTCAACCCGGGCTTCGGCGGGCAGAGCTTCATCGACAGCGCGCTGAGGAAAATCGAGAAGGCGCGCCGGATCATCGACGCCTCGGGCCGCGACATCCGGCTGGAAGTCGATGGCGGCATCAAGGTCGACAACATCCGGCGCGTGGCCGATGCCGGCGCCGACACCTTCGTCGCCGGCAGCGCGATCTTCAGCCAGCCGGACTACGCGGCGGTCATCGCGGCGATGCGGTCGGAGCTGGCGCGCTGAGGTTCTTCTCGCGCGCCGCTGCTGCTGCTGGCTCAGTGGCGCGGATTTGATGGTGGGGAGTTCGCGGTACGCCCGCGTCGGCGCGAGAGCCGGCCGCCGGGGCGTATCCCTGCGTTCATGTCCCCCGGGCGGGCTGCGCCCGCCCTCCTCCTAATACTTCACTCCGGGACACGCCCCGACGTCCGGCTCGGAGGCGGGGAGGGGTGCTGGCAGCGCTTGCCTCCTGAGTGGAGCGCCTGCCTCAAATCAGGGCCAGTGCCGACTTGCCGTCTGCGACGACGTCGGTCGCGTGTCTTTGATCCAGCGTTGCGAGCTTTGACCTGTCAAAGCTTCTCGTCGCGGAGTTGGTTCACCAGTTCGAGGGTCACCGGCACCGCAGCTTGGCGGCTGGGCAGCAGCGGAATCCCGTTGCGCTCGCTGCGGCCGCCGCCCTCGGTGCGTGCCAGGCCCTGTCTGGCAAGCGCCGAGATCACTTCGCCCACGCTCTTCTGCTCGCGTTCGGCAAGGTGCTTGGCGGCTGCCAGGATGTCATCGTCGATGGCGAGCGTGGTCCGCATGGCGTGCTCCGGGACAGCATCGTACGTCGAGCATCCCGGGGGCGTTTTCTGCGCCGGGGCAATCGCTTCGCAATCAATGCTCAACGTGTTGGGTAGAAGGCAGCGCTCCGCCTTCGGCAATCCGCGTGAAGGAGGTTGCAAGGTACTTCTGCCATTGAGGTTTGCAGTATTCCTCCGGTTTGCCAGTTAGCTTGCTTTTTCGCTTTCCGTTAAACCATATGGAGCGGAGCCCAATATTTTTTCCTGTCTTGTTGCGCACCGCTTCGCGGTCAAATTCTTCTGATGTCATCACCCATGTTTGATCAAGGCGCTCGGAGTAGAAGATGAACCAATATCCAGGCCTGATCTCCGCGTGGGGGATGGCGGAGAACAGTGCTGCGTCACCCTCCTTTGCGGTGGCGGATCGTGCCTTGATCTGTACTTGAGCAATCGTTCCATCCTTGCGCTTTACGAGTGCGTCAACTGCATGGTCGTCAACTATTGGGACATAGACATCCATGCCTTCTTTGAGCATGCGGCCGACAATCCAGTGCTCGATGCGCTTTCCGAAGCCGGCGCTGTGGCGGAAAGTGGTGTTGGCCATATTCTGATCCCTTCGCTGTTGGGTAAGTTGGGGCTCATGACAGTAGCGACTCAGCGGCCTCTCTGATCTTGTGCCAGTTTGCTAGTCCACCGATGTGCTCATACTCAAATGGCCTTCCATTCAGCGTCTTCAGGTCTACACATAGGACTTCGGAATCGATTGTTAAGTGGATGTTGCGTGCGTAGTCATTGCCGCGTGCTTCCCAAACAGGTAAAGCCGGATTGTGTGCGAATGCGCATCTGATCATGTATATCAGCGCATGTAGTTCGTCCGCTGGATCTCGGGATGTAGGTTTGCGCTTCTTGGAAGCGGCGCAAAATGCGGCTTCGAGAACCATGGCGGAGACGCCAAACGCAATGCCGACCATCGCTCGCGCTGGCAGAATAATGGCTTCTTGGCTTGAAAAGCTGCCGGGTCTAAAGCCAATATTCTCGCGAGGAAGAAGTAGGGTTATGTCGCTGTCGAACTCTTTTAGGTTGAGATGACCCTGTTCGCAATAGAGCATCATGCGCACTGCGAACTCGAGGTGTCTGAAGGCTAAATCAATATCTGCGAGGGCCTCTGTTAATGTGTTCATGGTGGCCGTGCATCTGTCAGATCTCGTTGTCCATAAGTTTTCCGCCCTTCTCGATTGCCATTCCTAGTTCGCTGAGGACGGGGGCCAAGATGAGTTCAAATATGCTCCTTGCAACCGCAAATGCTTCCTCTGCTTCTGCTGTTGTTGCTTCGGCTCCGCGGTGGATAATGGCGTTTCTTCGTTCGTGCAGGGCGGCGGCCTCTTCAAGCAGTGGTTTGGCGGATCCTTCTCGTCTAAGGGTTTTTATTTCTGTCCCTAGTAGGCTGCGATATAGCCAGGCCAGCAATTTCTCATAGCGTCTGTAGCCTGTTTGCGAAAGTGAGGCATCTACGACCAACTCGGCGAGCGTCTCGCTATGTACAAGGCCTGCAACGACTGGGCGAAGCAGGCAGGCTTTTAGAAATAGTTCAATTGCCGACGCAGAGAATACAAGTGACGCCTCAGGTTGAGATGCTGCAAGCATGGCCTCCGCGCGCTTGTACATCCTTGCTGCGGGAATCAGAACGTCCTTCTTGTTGACGTAATACGAACGTAGGCGGGTGTAGGTGAACTCGATGATCGCCTGAGCCTTATGCTCTGGATAGAGTTCCTCGGACATGTCGGCATATGCGTCATCCCACGCAGCATCCAAAGGATCATACGGCATGATTTGCGACGTCTAAGTGCTAGCTAAAGGTCAACTGAGTTGCCGGCGCGGGTGCCCCGTGGGGTGGTTTGGTTGGTTGGAGGCTACTGGCCTGGGAGGAAGAGTGTTTCTCTTGCGGCATCGAGGAGTTCCCCATGGATGCGCAGGATTGATGAGACCTCCTGTGGTCCGTGCCAACCATTTGTCGCTAAAGCGAGGGTATTGATCAGCGCATTTACCTTCGCATGGGCGGGTAATTTTGGGTTGAGCATCAACTGTGCCTTAAGTACGAGAGAAGTAATCTGACCCTTTTGTGGTGGTGTCTGAGCCTCTGGGTCGGTTATTGCTAGTAGCTCTGAAATCGTCGCGCGAAAATCGGCTTGCCATTTAGAATACTGTTGCAGTCGAAACTCATTGCCTAATTGACGGAGAAGTCTCTCGGTCTCTGCGCGGATGGTTGAGCGTGCAACGAGCCACTGAATAGTTGCGCCGGCCAGCGCTCCGCCAAAACCAATCAGTGCTGAAAGAACCTCGGTAGGCATTGGTGCTCCGTGAGCTGGCTTCTTGTGTGTGGTGCTCGACGCTCGGCTTAAGCCCGTCGTCGCTTCATCGCTGCCGGCAATGTCGCATTGCTATTTGTTGACCCGGATTTCTAATCGGGGGCTTGCCCAAGCCTCAGGCATAAGTAAGCAAGCGACTACGTGATCGGCTGCAGACGATTCTGAGCCTGCTCACCGGAGGCTCCAAGACTGCCACCCGCCTTCGAGTGGAGGGCGTGTATGGCGCACAACTGCCGCACCGCCTGCCTCGGACGTCGGGTGGCCGGTGGAGTGAAGTATTAGGAGGAGGCCCGGCGCAGCCGGGCCGGGGGACATGAACGGAACCGGCTACCCGGCGGCCGAGGCCCGCGCCGATGAGGGCGCGTCGGCTGTTACAACAAGCCCGGCCTAGAAGACGAAGGGTCGAGGCGAGAACCGCCTCAGCTTCACCCCCCCGCCGCCGCCCGCGCCAATTTGCGCCGCTGCATCCACGCCAGCGCCTCCCCGACGAACCCGCGGCGGAAGGCGACGACGCAGGCGACGAAGATCGCGCCGATGATCACCGTCACCCAGGAGCCGACACGGTCGGCCAGGAAGTTCTGCAGGCCGATGATCGTGAAGGCGCCGATCACCGGGCCGGCGAAGGTGCCCATGCCGCCCAGGAGCGTCATCAGCACCACCTCGCCCGACAGCGACCAGTGCGCGTCCGACAGCGTCGCGAAACCCAGCACCAGCGTCTTCAGCGCCCCGGCCAGCCCGGCGATCGCCGTGCTCAGCACGAAGGCCAGCAGCTTGTAGCGGTCGACCGCGTAGCCCAGCGACACGGCCCGCGGCTCGTTCTCGCGGATCGCCTTCAGCACCTGGCCGAACGGCGAGTGCACGATGCGGATGATCGCCAGGAACACCGCGACGAAGACCGCCAGCACGACGTAGTACATCACCCGGTCGTCGGCCAGCGGCAGCACGCCGAACAGCGTGCCGCGCGGCACGCCCTGCAGCCCGTCCTCGCCGCCGGTGAACGGCGCCTGCAGGAAGACGAAGTAGACCATCTGCGCCAGCGCCAGCGTCACCATCGCGAAGTAGATGCCCTGGCGGCGGATGGCGATCAGCCCGACCACGAGGCCGACCGCCGCGGCGATCAGCGTGCCGGCGACGAGGCCCAGCTCGGGCGACCAGCCGGCGCTGCGCACCAGCCAGCCGGTGGAATAGGCCGCCGCGGCGAAGTAGGCCGCGTGGCCGAAGGACAGCAGCCCGGTGTAGCCCAGCAGCAGGTTGAAGGCGCAGGCGAAGATCGCGAAGCACAGCGCCTTCATCACGAAGATCGGGTAGATGCCCAGCCACGGCGCCAGCAGCAGCGCCAGCAGGCCCAGGGCCCAGCCGAAGCGGGCGAGACGGTCGCGGTCCATCACTTCTCCTTCCCGAACAGCCCGGCCGGCCGCAGCATCAGCACGATCGCCATGATCACGAAGACGACGATGTTCGAGGCCTCGGGGTAGAAGACCTTGGTCAGGCCCTCGACGATGCCCAGCACCAGCCCCGTGAGGATGGAGCCGAGGATCGAGCCCATGCCGCCGATCACCACCACCGCGAAGACGACGATGATCAGGTTGGCGCCCATCAGCGGCGTGATCTGGATGACCGGCGCGGCCAGCACGCCGGCCAGCGCCGCCAGCCCGGCGCCGGCGGCGTAGGTCAGCGCCACCATCGCCGGCACGTTGACGCCGAAGGCCTGCACCAGCGACGGGTTCTCGGTGCCGGCGCGCAGGTACGAGCCCAGCCGCGTGCGCTCGATGACGAACCAGGTGCCGAAACACACCGTCAGCGACGCGACGATGACCCAGGCGCGGTAGTTCGGCAGGATCATGAAGCCCAGGTCGGTGGCGCCCTGCAGCGCCTCGGGCACCGGGTAGCTCTGGCCCGACACGCCGTACTGGTCGCGCAGCACGCCTTCGGCGATCAGCGCCAGGCCGAAGGTCAGCAGCAGGCCGTAGATCGGGTCGACCTTGTACAGGCGCTTGAGCAGCGAACGTTCGATGACGATGCCCAAAGCGCCCACCACCAGCGGCGCCAGCACCAGCGCCGCCCAGTAGTTCAGGCCGAACTTCTCCAGCGACAGCCAGGCCACGTACGCGCCCAGCATGTACAGCGCGCCGTGGGCGAAGTTGACGATCCCCAGCAGCCCGAAGATCACCGCCAGCCCCAGGCTGAGCATGGCGTAGAACGAGCCGTTCACCAGGCCGAGCATCAGCTGGCCCAGGAAGGCCTGCAGCGGGATGCCGAGGATTTCCATCGCGTCAGGCCGCCGTCACTTCCAGAGGGGGCACTTCGATTCGGCCTTCGTGGTCCAGGCCTCCTCGCCCTTGAAGGTCTGCACGACGTTGTAGTAGTCCCAGGGCTCGACCGACTTGTCCGGTGCCTTCACCTGCATCAGGTACATGTCGTGCACCATGCGGCCGTCGCCGCGGATGAAGCCGTCCTTGGCGAAGATGTCGTTGACCCGGGTCTTGCGCATCTGCGCCAGCACCTTGTCGGCGTCGTCGGTGCCGGTGGCCTTGACGGCGGCGAGGTACTGCGTCGCGGCCGAGTAGTCGCCGGCCTGCAGCGACGACGGCATGCGCTTCATCTTCTCGAAGAACCGCCGGCCCCAGGCGCGCGTCTCGGCGTCGCGGTTCCAGTACCAGCTGTCGGTCAGGTACATGCCCTGCGTCGTCTTCAGGCCCAGCGAGTGGATGTCATTGATGAAGACCAGTAGGCCGGCCAGCTTCATCGACTTGGTGATGCCGAACTCGTTGGCCGCCTTGATGGCGTTGATCGTGTCGCCGCCGGCGTTGGCCAGCCCGAGGATCTGCGCCTTGCTGGCCTGGGCCTGCAGCAGGAAGGACGAGAAGTCGGTGGCCGACAGCGGGTGCTTGACCGCGCCGACGACGTTGCCGCCGGCGGCCTTGACCACCGCCGAGGTGTCGTTCTGCAGCTGCGCGCCGAACGCGTAGTCGGCGGTCAGGAAGTACCAGCTCTTGCCGCCGGCCTTGACCACCGCGTTGCCGGTGCCCTTGGCCAGCGCCACGGTGTCGTAGGCCCAGTGCACGGTGTAGGCGTTGCACTGGTCGTTGGTCAGCGCCGAGGTCGCGGCGCCGACGGCGATGAAGGGCTTCTTCTTCTCGGCCGCCACCTTGGCCATCGCCAGGCTGGTGCCCGAGTTGGTGCCGCCGATCAGCAGGTCCAGGCCCTGGGTGTCGAACCACTCGCGCGCCTTGGCGGCGGCGACGTCGGCCTTGTTCTGATGGTCGGCGAACACGACCTCGATCTTCTTGCCGGCGATGCTGCCGCCGGCGTCGGCGATGGCCATGCGGATGGCCTCGACGCCGCCGGCGCCGTCGATGTCGGAGTACAGCCCCGACATGTCGGTGATCAGGCCGATGCGGATCACGTCGCCCGAGATCTGGGCGTGGGCGCTGGTGCCGACAGCGGCCCCCAGCAGCAGCGAGCAGGCGGTGGCGATCTTGCCGAGTTTCATGCTTGTCTCCGTCGTGGTTGTGGGGCGGCCGCGGCCGCGTTCAGACACCCAGGATCTCGTGCAGGCGCTCGCGGCGCGCCGGCAGCTCGGCCTGGGTGAACTCCTGCGTCACCTGGCCGTGTTCCATCACCAGAAAGCGGTCGGCCAGCGGCGCCGCGAAACGGAAGTTCTGCTCGACCATCACGATCGTGTAGCCCTGCTTGCGCAGCGTGACGACCATCTCGGCGAGCTTGTGCACGATGACCGGGGCCAGGCCCTCGCTGATCTCGTCGAGCAGCAGCAGCCGCGCGCCGGTGCGCAGGATGCGCGCCACGGCCAGCATCTGCTGCTCGCCGCCCGACAGCCGCGTGCCCTGGCTGGACGCACGTTCGCGCAGGTTGGGGAACATCGCGTAGATCTGCTCGACCGACATGCCGCCGGTGGCCAGCGTCGGCGGCAGCAGCAGGTTCTCCTCGGCCGACAGGCTGGAGAAGATGCCGCGCTCCTCGGGGCAGTAGCCGATGCCCAGGCGCGCGACGCGGTGCGTCGCCAGGGCGATGGCCTCGGTGCCGCGCACCTTGACCGAGCCGCGGCGCGCGCCGGTCAGCCCCATGATCGCGCGCAGCGTGCTGGTGCGCCCGGCGCCGTTGCGGCCCAGCAGCGTGACGACCTCGCCTTCGTCGACGTGGAAGTTCACGCCGTGCAGCACGTGCGACTCGCCGTACCAGGCGTGCAGGTCGCGCACCTCGAGGAAGCGGCTCATCCGTGCGCCCCCACCAGCTCGGCGTCGGCGCTGCCCATGTAGGCCTCGACGACCGCCGGGTTTCGCGAGACCTCGGCATACGGCCCTTCGGCCAGCGTCGCGCCGCGTTGCAGCACCGTGATCGTGTCGGCGATGCTGGAGACGACGCTCATGTTGTGCTCGACCATCAGGATCGTGCGATCGGCCGACACCTGCTTGATCAGCTGGCGCACGCGGTCGACGTCTTCCAGCCCCATGCCCTGGGTCGGTTCGTCCAGCAGCATCAGCTCGGGCTCCATCGCCAGCGTCGTCGCGATCTCCAGCGCACGCTTGCGGCCGTAGCTCAGCTCCACCGCCAGGTGGCCGGCGTACTCGCCCAGGTCGACGGCGCGCAGCAGCTCGCGCGCGCGGCCGTCCAGCGTGTGCAGCGAACGTTCGGGGCGCCAGAAATGGAACGAGGTGCCGAGTTTTCTCTGCAGCGCCACGCGCACGTTCTCCAGCACCGTGAGGTGCGGGAACACCGCCGAGATCTGGAACGAGCGGATGACGCCGCGGCGCGCGATGTGCGCCGGCGACTCGCCGGTGATGTCGTCGCCGTTGAACAGGATGCGGCCGCTGGTCGGGCGGATGAACTTCGTCAGCAGGTTGAAGCAGGTCGTCTTGCCGGCGCCGTTGGGCCCGATCAGCGCGTGGATGTGGCCGCGGCGCACACGCAGGTTGACCTTGTTGACCGCGACGAAGCCCTTGAACTCCTTCGTCAGGTCCTGTGTCTCGAGGATGTAGTCGGCGCTCATCGGAGGTCCTCGCGGGCGCCGAGTCGGCGCGAGAGCGTGCGGGCGGCTTCGGTCACGAGGCGCCGCTGGCGCTCGAGCCGGTCCGCGTCGAGCGTGGCCTGGTTCAGGCAGACGGCGATGCCGGCCAGCGGGCGGCCGGCGGCGTCGAGCACCGGCGCGGCGATCGAATAGACGCCGTCGCGCACGTGGCCGTCGTCGACGGCGTAGCCGCGTTCGCGGGTCTGGGCCAGGTCGGCGAGCAGGGCGTCGAGGTCGGCGGCGCCCGGCGGCACCAGCGCACGCACCTCGTCGGGCGGCAGCCAGGCCAGCATCGCCTTGCCGGTGCCGGCCACCCAGGCCGGCAGCCGCATGCCCAGGCTGAAGGCCAGGCCCAGCGGGCGCGCGCTGTTGCGCACGCCGACGTAGACGACGTCGGCGCCGTTGAGCACCGACAGGATCAGCGTCTCGTCGGGCGCCGGCGCCTCGCGCCACAAGGCGTCGAACTCGGCGGCGACGTGGGTGCTGGCGACGAAGGCCGCGGCCAGCGTCATCACGCCGGGGCCGATCTGCAGCGCGCCGTTGTCGACACGGCGCAGGTAGCCGCAGTCCAGCAGCGTGCCGCACAGGCCGTGCACGCTGCTGCGCGGCAGCTTCAGCGCCGCGGCCAGGCCGGCCATGCTCATCGGCCGGCGTTCGCGCGCCAGCAAGTCCAGCAGCGACACCGCACGCGCGACCGCCGGCACCCGGGCGGCAGGTCGGTCGGTGATCGGCAGGCTGGTCGTCATCGTTGTTCGATGGGCTGAACGGGGTTCAGGGCGCTGAACGGCCGGGCCAGTCTAGGCAGCGTCAAACCCCCATGCGCGGCGCTTGCGGGAAAGCGTGGATGGGGATGTCCCGTCCCTGTGAAAGCGGGGCGGGGCCGACCCGGAGCGCGCCGTGACGGCGCGCGTCAGAACTGCTCAGGCGGTGCGGTCGACACGCAGCGCGAGCACCACCGAGGTCGTCGTCTTCGTGACGCCGTCGATCTCGCCGATCTCGTCGAGCAGCACGTCCAGGCGCGCGGTGGAGTCGGTGCGGATCAGCGCCAGGTAGTCGAACTCGCCGCTGACCGAACACAGCTGGCGCAGCTCGGGCAGCGCCGCCAGCCGGCGCGTGACGTCGCGCGCCGACTTGGGCTCGGTCGTGATGCCGACCCAGGCCTGCACGCCGCGTTCGGCTTCGTCCAGGCCCAGCCGCACCGTGTAGCCGACGATGACGCCGCTGCGTTCCAGCCGTTCCAGCCGGGCGATGACGGTGGTGCGTGCCACACCCAGCTTGCGTGCGAGCTCGGCCGTGCTCTCGCGGGCGTTGGCCTGCAGCAGGGCGATCAGGTCACGGTCCATCTGGTCGCGGGGCATCGCTGCATTATGTCGATGCACGCCGACGTAACGTCGGTCACCGCGGGTATTTCGTCGTTCTCGGCCTATCTTGTGTCAAGACCGCTTCCTAGACTGCGCCGCATCGCCACCCACCGCCCGGAAGGACCCGAACGATGCGCGTGACCCTGCTCGGAGCCGGCCACATCGGCCAGACCATCGCCCGCCTGCTGGCCACCAGCGGCGACTACCAGCTGACCGTCGTCGACCGCCAGCCCGAGCCGCTGGCGCTGCTGGACGGCCTGCCGCTGGCCACCCGCGTCGCCGACACCGCCGACGACCGCGTGCTGCTGGCGCTGCTGCGCGGCCAGGACGCGGTGATCAACGCGCTGCCCTACTACCTGGCGACCCGTGTCGCGACGCAGGCGCGCGAAGCCGGCTGCCATTACTTCGACCTCACCGAGGACGTCGCCGCGACGCGGGCCATCAAGGCGCTGGCCGAAGGTGCGGGCACGGCCTTCATGCCGCAGTGCGGCCTGGCGCCGGGTTTCATCGGCATCGTCGCGCATCACCTGGCGCAGAGTTTCCAGGAGCTGCACGAGCTGAAGATGCGGGTCGGCGCGCTGCCGGCCTTCCCGACCAACGCGCTGAAATACAACCTCACCTGGAGCGTCGACGGCCTGATCAACGAGTACTGCCATCCCTGCGAGGCGATCCGCGACGGCCGGCCCACCGAGGTGCTGGCGCTCGAAGGCCTGGAGCACTTCTCGCTGGACGGCACCGAGTACGAGGCCTTCAACACCTCCGGCGGCCTGGGCACGCTGTGCGAGACCTGGGCCGGCCGCGTGCGCACGCTGGACTACAAGAGCGTGCGCTACCCTGGCCACCGCGCGCTGATGAAGCTGCTGCTGGAGGAACTGCTGCTCAAGCACGACCAGGGCACGCTGAAGGACATCCTGCGGCGTGCGATCCCGAGCACGATGCAGGACGTGGTGCTGGTCTTCGTCACCGCCAGCGGCCTGCGTGACGGCGCGCTGGTGCAGGAGGTCTTCGCCCGCAAGATCTTCGCCGAGCGCGCGCCGGCGCACCCGAGCTCGGCGATCCAGATCACGACCGCCGCCGGCATCTGCGCCGCGGTCGACCTGTTCCGCGAAGGCCGGCTGCCGCAGCGCGGCTTCGTGCGCCAGGAGCAGGTGCCGCTGCCGGACTTCCTGGCCAACCGTTTCGGCCGCGCGTACCAGCAGTCGCGCCAGGTCGAGAGCATCGGCTGACGGGGGCCGGTGCCGGCCGGCACGGCAGAATGCGGCCCCTTCGTCACACGGGGCCCGCATGGATCTCTCGCACTGGGGCGGCTTCGACGCCGCCATCGTCGACCTCGACGGCACGCTGGTCGACACCGTCGGCGACTTCGAACTCGCGCTCGGCGCTGCCTTGCGGGACCTGGGCTATGCGCCGGTGTCGCGGGCCTTCATCTCGCGCACCGTCGGCAAGGGCACCGAGCACCTGATCCGCCGCACGCTGGCCGAAGCCGGCGCACCCGAGGCGCTGTACGAGACGGCCAACGAGCGCTACCGCGAGCACTACCTGCGCATCAACGGCCAGGCGTCGACCGTCTATCCCGGTGCCGCCGAAGGCGTGGCGGCGCTGAAGGCGCGCGGCCTGAAGCTGGCCTGCGTGACGAACAAGCCGGCGGCCTTCGCGAAGCCGCTGCTCATTGCCAAGGGGTTGTCGGCTTCGTTCGACATCACCTACGGCGGCGACGCCTTCGAGCGCAAGAAGCCCGACCCGCTGCCGCTGCTGAAGGCCTGCGAGGCGCTGGGCACGACGCCGGCGCGCACGCTGATGATCGGCGACTCGCAGAACGACGCCCAGGCCGCGCGTGCCGCCGGCTGCCCGGTGGTGCTGGTGCGCTACGGCTACAACCACGGCGAGCCGGTCGAGGCCGCCGGGGCCGACGCGGTCGTCGACCGAATCGACGAGCTGCAGTCGCTACTGGCGTGAACCGGCGGGCCGCGGCTCGCGGCCCAGCAGCGCGTCCTTCAGTGCCGCGTCGGCGGGCCGCGGGCCCAGCCAGATGCTCAGCAGCGAGGTGAAGAACTCGGGCTCGCGGATCGGCTCGCCCGCGGCCTTGCCGTTGACGATCACCGTCGTGCCGACGCCGGGCACGTAGTCGACGCTGAAGTGGTCGCCGGCCAGCAGCTTCTTGCGCGCCGAGAAGATGTCGGCCATGCGCAGCGTGCCGGGGATCGACTGCACACAGTGCTGCCGCGGCGCGTTGTCCTCCATGCCGCGTGTGAACAGGCGGCCGAGCTCGTTGGCGTCGATGTCGCGCAGCATCACGACGTGGATGCGCTTGGGGCCGGGCATCGCCAGCGCGGCGTCGGCGTTGTCGGCGCGCTGCGGCAGGTACAGCCCGGCGGTGTAGACCTTGAAGACCAGCTTGTAGCGCACGCCGGCGCCGTTCAGCGCCAGGCTGCTGCCGCCGACGCTGGCCGCGGCGGGATACGCGACGCCCGCCGGCTCCGCAGCCGGTTGTCCGTGCGCGGCGTGGGACAGCAGCAGCGTGGCCGCCACGGAGGCCAGCAGGGCGCGGAGGTGCATGGCGTCGGAGGATGAAGCAGGTTGCAGGAAACACCAGTCTCGCATCGCGCAGGCCGCGCGGCGGTCGCGCCGGTTACACTCGGCGTGCTCATGTTCACGGCCCACGCATCCACCGAAGGTTCCCGCGACCGGGGGGCTTGGCCCTGGCGCCGCTCTCGCTAGCCTCGCCTGACCGCGCGTCAGGCCACGCCGCGAAGCGCTGACATCCCCGTCGGCGCCGCTTCCGCAAGACAGTGCAGTGCCCGAGCCACGACGCGCCGGGCGACTGCCGCGAGAGGGCCCAGAAGTGATCACTGAACTCGAATTCAAGAGCCTGGCCGAGCAGGGCTACAACCGCATCCCGCTCATCGCCGAGGCCTTCGCCGACCTCGAGACCCCGCTGTCGCTGTACCTGAAGCTGGCCGGTGGCCAGCGCAACAGCTTCCTGCTCGAATCCGTCGTCGGCGGCGAACGTTTCGGCCGCTATTCCTTCATCGGCCTGCCGGCGCACACGCTGCTGCGTTCGACCGGCTGGGTGACCGAGGTCGTCAGCGACGGCGCCGTCGTCGAGACCCACGACGGCAACCCGCTGGACTTCGTCGAGGCCTACCAGAAGCGCTTCAAGGTCGCGCTGCCGCCGGGGCTGCCGCGTTTCTGCGGCGGGCTGGCGGGTTACTTCGGCTACGACGCGGTGCGCTACATCGAGCCGCGCCTGGCCAAGACCGAGAAGCCGGGCGGCCTGGACACGCCCGACATCCTGCTGCTGCAGACCGAGGAGGTCGCGGTCATCGACAACCTGTCGGGCCGGCTCTACCTCATCGTCTGGGCCGACCCGGCGGCGCCCGAGGCCTATTTCCGCGGCAAGAAGCGCCTGGCCGAGCTGACCGACCGGCTGCGTTATTCGGTCACCGCGCCGCAGGTCAAGCGTGGCCCGAGCTACGCCGTCGAGCGCGAGACGCCGCGTGAGCAGCTGGAAGACGCGGTGCGCCGCTGCAAGGAGTACATCGCCGCCGGCGACTGCATGCAGGTCGTCATCGGCCAGCGGCTGAAGAAGCGCTACACCGAGAGCCCGCTGTCGCTGTACCGCGCGCTGCGCTCGCTGAACCCGTCGCCCTACATGTACTACTACGACATGGGCGACTTCCAGATCGTCGGCGCCAGCCCCGAGATCCTGGTGCGCCAGGAGACGACGCCCGAAGGCCGCAAGGTGACGATCCGCCCGCTGGCCGGCACGCGCCCGCGCGGCGCGACGCCCGAACGCGACGCGGCCCTGGCCGCCGAGCTGGCCGCCGACCCGAAGGAGCGCGCCGAGCACCTGATGCTGATCGACCTGGCGCGCAACGACATCGGCCGCATCGCGCAGACCGGCAGCGTCAAGGTCACCGAGGCCTTCGCGATCGAGCGCTACTCGCACGTGATGCACATCGTCAGCAACGTCGAGGGCCTGCTGAAGGACGGTGCGACGAGCCTGGACGTGTTCCGCGCCAGCTTCCCGGCCGGCACGCTGAGCGGCGCCCCCAAGATCCGGGCGATGGAGATCATCGACGAGCTGGAGCCCGTCAAGCGCGGCATCTACGGCGGCGCCTGCGGCTACCTCAGCTTCGCCGGCGACATGGACCTGGCGATCGCCATCCGCACCGGCATCGTCCAGCACAACACGCTGTACGTGCAGGCCGCGGCGGGTGTCGTCGCCGACTCGGTGCCCGAGCTGGAGTGGAAGGAGACCGAGGCCAAGGCCCGGGCGCTCATCCGCGCGGCGGAACTCGTGGAAGAGGGGTTCTGATCATGCTGCTGATGATCGACAACTACGACAGCTTCACCTTCAACCTGGTGCAGTACTTCGGCGAGCTCGGCGAGAACGTGCACGTGGTGCGCAACGACGAGATCGACGTCGCCGGCATCGCGGCGCTGAAGCCCGACCGTCTGGTGCTGTCGCCGGGGCCGTGTTCGCCGGCCGAGGCCGGCGTCTGCATCGAGGCCATCCGCCACTTCACCGGCAAGCTGCCGCTGCTGGGTGTCTGCCTGGGCCATCAGTCGATCGGCGCCGCGCTCGGCGGCAAGGTCATCCGCGCCAAGGTGCAGATGCACGGCAAGGCCAGCGAGATCACGACCGACGGCCGCGGCGTCTACGCCGGGCTGCCCGAGCGTTTCTCGGTCATCCGCTACCACTCGCTGGCGATCGAGCGCGAGACGCTGCCGGCCGAGCTGGAGGTCACGTCCTGGACCGAGGACGGCGAGATCATGGGCGTGCGCCATCGCGAGCTGGCCGGCGGCCCGGCGCCGCTGGAGGGCGTGCAGTTCCATCCCGAGTCCATCCTCAGCGAACACGGTCACGCGATGTTGAAGAACTTCCTGCAGATGGGCGCCGCGCGCTGAAGACGGAGCACGAGACATGCCGATCACGAACACCGAGGCGCTGACCCGCGTCATCGAGCACCGCGAGATCTTCCACGACGAGATGCTGGACCTGATGCGCCGCATCATGAGCGGCGAGATGTCGCCGGTGATGATCGCCGCGCTGGCCGTCGGGCTGCGCGTCAAGAAGGAGAGCATCGGCGAGATCGCTGCCGCCGCCCAGGTGATGCGCGAGTTCGCGACGCCGGTGCCGCTGGCCGACCGCCGCGGCCTCGTCGACATCGTCGGCACCGGCGGGGACGGCTCGCACACCTTCAACATCTCGACCGCGTCGACCTTCGTCGCCGCCGCGGCCGGCGCGCGTGTCGCCAAGCACGGCGGGCGCAGCGTGTCGTCCACCTCGGGCTCGGCCGACGTGATGGAGGCGCTGGGCGCGCACCTGAACCTGTCGCCCGAGCAGGTCGCCGCCTGCCTGGAGGAGACCGGCATCGGCTTCATGTTCGCGCCGAACCACCACGCGGCGATGAAACACGCCGCGCCGGTGCGCAAGGAACTGGGCGTGCGCACGATCTTCAACATCCTCGGCCCGCTGACCAACCCGGCCGGCGCGCCCAACCAGCTGCTCGGCGTCTTCCACCCCGACCTGGTCGGTATCCAGGTGCGGGTGCTGCAGCGGCTGGGCAGCGAGCACGCGCTGGTCGTCTACGGCACCTGCGGCATGGACGAGATCTCGCTGTCGGGCGAGACCATGGTCGGCGAACTGAAGGACGGCGAGGTGCGCGAGTACGTCGTGCATCCCAGCGACTTCGGCCTGCCGGTCTACGACGCGCGTGTGCTGCGTGTCGCCAACCGCGAGGAGTCGGTCGGCTGCATCCGCCGTGTGCTGGCCAACGAAGACGGCCCGCAGCGCGACATCGTGCTGCTGAACGCGGGTGCGGCGCTCTACTGCGCCGGTGTCGCCGGCACGATCGCCGACGGCGTGCGCCGGGCGCGCGAAGCTGTGGCCTCCGGTGCCGCGGCGGCCAAGCTGGCGCAGTACGTCGAGGTCAGCCAGCGCTACAAGGCCGCCTGACGATGGACGACATCCTCCAGCGCATCGTCGCCGTCAAGCACGAGGAGATCGCCGAAGCCCGCCGCGCGCGCAGCTTGCAGGACTGGCGTGCCGCGGCCGAGGCGGCTGATCCGGTGCGCGGCTTTGCCGCCGCGTTGCGCCGCCGCGTCGAGGCTGGCCGCGCTGCCGTCATCGCCGAGGTCAAGAAAGCCAGCCCGAGCAAGGGCGTGCTGCGCGACCCGTTCGTGCCGGCCGAGATCGCCGCGTCGTACGAGCGCCACGGCGCCGCCTGCCTGAGCGTGCTGACCGACCGCCGCTTCTTCCAGGGCGGCGTCGAGGCGCTGCAGGTCGCCCGCGCGGCCTGCGCACTGCCGGTGCTGCGCAAGGACTTCATCGTCGACGAGGTCCAGGTCTTCGAGGCGAGGGCGATGGGTGCCGACGCGATCCTGCTGATCGCCGCCTGCCTGGAAGACGGCCGCATGCGCGACCTCGAGGCCTGCGCGATGTCGCTCGGGCTGGACGTGCTCGTCGAGGTGCACGACGGCGCCGAGCTCGATCGCGCGCTGCGCCTGGCGACGCCGCTGGTCGGCATCAACAACCGCAACCTGCGCAGCTTCGAGGTCACGCTGGACACGACGCTGGGGCTGCTGCCGCGCGTGCCGGCCGACCGGTTGCTGGTCACCGAGTCCGGCATCCTGGGCCCCGACGACGTGCGCCGCATGCGCGCGGCCGGCGTCGGCGCCTTCCTCGTCGGCGAGGCTTTCATGCGTGCCGCCGATCCCGGCGCCGCGCTGGCGAGCCTGTTCGCATGATGGCCGACGAGCTGCCGGCGGCGTTCGCGACGCTGCCGCCGGCCTGGCGCGCCGTGCTGCCCGGCTGGACGCCGGCGGCCGAGGCGGCGGTCGTCGAGCGCGTGCGCGCCGTGTCGGGCGCGCGCGAGATCGGTCCGCCGGATCCGTTCCGGGCCCTTCGCCTCGTGTCGCCCGAGGCGGCGCGTGTCGTCATCCTCGGTCAGGACCCGTACCCGCGGCCGGGCCATGCGGACGGCATGGCGTTCTCGGCCGGCCATGGCAAACCCCACTCGTTGCGTCGGATATTCGACGTGCTGGCCAGCGACCGCCCGGCCTGGCAGCGACCGGCGGACTGGTGCCTGGACCCGTGGGCGGTGCAGGGCGTGCTGCTGCTGAACCCGGTGCTGACCGTCGAGATCGGCGCTGCCGGCAGCCACATGAATTGTGGTTGGCAGGTGCTCACATCCGAAATCATCTCGGTGCTGTGTCGCCGCGCGGAGCCGCCGGCCTTCCTGCTGTGGGGCAAGCCGGCGAACGCCTTCTTCGATGCCGCCTGCCCGCCCGGCTGCACGCCGCCGGTCTGGCGCACGCGCCACCCCTCGCACGACTTCAAACGCGAGTTCATGGCCGACGGCAGTCACTTCGCCGCCACGGCCGATCGTGTCGACTGGTGGGGAGGGGCTGGTATTTCCCGCTGACCGTGCTACACTAGTTGGCTCTCCGGAGGGGTGCCCGAGTGGCTAAAGGGGGCAGACTGTAAATCTGTTGGCTTACGCCTACGCTGGTTCGAATCCAGCCTCCTCCACCAGAGAGACACGCTTGACGGTTGTGCCCGCGGGAGTAGTTCAATGGCAGAACCTTAGCCTTCCAAGCTAATGACGCGGGTTCGATTCCCGTCTCCCGCTCCAGGAAGGTTTTCAGGGTTCGTCGAGTGTCCCGCGCCGTCGTTACGGGTCTGCCGGTCCATCTGGTTGGCAGTGCCGGTCGTCAGACCCGTAACGATTGCCCATGTGGCTCAGTGGTAGAGCACTCCCTTGGTAAGGGAGAGGTCGCGCGTTCGATCCGCGCCATGGGCACCACGACTTGCTAACAATCGACTCGACACGATTGAGTCTCTCAGCCAGGAGCACCTGACATGGCAAAGGGTAAGTTCGAACGCACGAAGCCGCACGTGAACGTGGGCACGATCGGGCACGTCGACC